>NZ_CP137555.1:0-740000 GCF_033723955.1 Microbulbifer pacificus
ATGATTAAGCACGAAAAATTTCAACGAGCGCCGCTGGTACTGGCTATCGCCACGGCCTCCGTCATTGCTCCTAACGTATTTGCGCAAGTGGCGATGGACAGCGTCGCTGGCCCGCAAGCACAGCAGATTGAAGAGGTCATGGTTCAAGGGCGCCTGAAAGACTCTGCGGAAACGTTGGTCATGGAGCGTCTGGATGAAGAAGTGGTAACCGATATTCTCGGTTCCGAAATGATTGGCCGCGTGGGCGATTCTACCGTTGCTGCAGCTTTGCGCCGGGTATCGGGCCTGTCTCTGGTCAACGACAAATTCGTATATGTCCGCGGTCTCGGTGAGCGTTACTCCAGTACTACCCTGAACGGTGCCACGGTACCTTCACCGGATTTGACCCGGAACGTGATTCCGCTGGATATTTTTCCGACTTCTGTAGTCGATTCTCTGGCGGTACAAAAATCCTACTCTGCCGATCAGGCAGCCACTTTTGGTGGCGGTAATGTTGATATCCGCACCAAGAGTATCCCGGACTCGCTGACCTATTCCATCGAGCTGGGTAGCGGTATGAATACCGAAACGGACGGCGACGTACTCACCTATAGCGGCGGTGGTGACGACAGTCTGGGCACCGATGATGGTACCCGCGCAATGCCGGCGGAACTGCAAGCAGCGCTGCAGCGCTTTAAGGGCCGTCTCGGTGTCCAGGATATTCGCAAGGTTCTCGAGGCCGAAGGTAATGTTTATGGTTCTGCCTCCGAAGCGATCGCCGCAGCCCAGCAGGTCAACCGTGACTTGGCGTTGAATCTGAATCGTGATGTGAACCTGGAAGAAGAGTCCAGCAAACCCGATATGGATGTAAAGGCGAGCGTCGGCAACAGTTTTGTCCTGAACGACGACTGGGAAGTGGGTTTCCTGGCGGGCGGTTCTTACAAGAATCGCTGGCGTGAAGAGGAAACCATCAAGCGTTCTTACGGGTCTCCGGAAGAGCGCATCGATACCGAGAACACTTCCACTAATTCCGTGGATTTGAGCGCGAACGTGAACCTCGGTATCCGTTACGCCGACGAGCAGGAAGTGATGTTCACCAGCCTGTATCTGCGCAACACTGATGACGATGCGTCTATCCGTGACTACTTTAACGAAAACCGTGAAGTATCCGATGGTCGCGGATTTCGTGAATACACGCTCAAGTATGAAGAGCGTGACCTGATGCTGAACCAGGTGAAAGGCAGCCATCAAATGGGGCCTGCCAGTAAGGCATTGGTACCAGGCGGTCTGCTGAACTGGACTCCGGATGACCTCGTGGTTGATTGGTTCTACTCCGATGCAACCGCGCAAACCGATATCCCCAACGAAGTGAGCATTCTGGCCGACACCACCACCAATGCCAGTGGAGAAGTGGTCTCCTCTGCGGTGAGCACCGGTGTTAACAGCTCTGCGTTCCGTTTTACCGAGCTGGAAGATCAGGTTATCAACTACGGCTGGAGTGCTACTCTGCCGCTTGAATTCTCAAGCTCCACACTCGAGTTGAGCGGTGGCTACGCGCGTACTGAAAAAGGGCGTTGGTACAAGCAGACTGAATTCCGTCTGGGTGCCCTGACTGTCGGGGATTCCAGCTCTCTCGGTGGCAGCCTGGACGAAGTGTTTAGCGATGAGCAAATCACCAGTACCGACAATAACTACGTGTTCGATCGTGCGGGTTCCGACAACCAGAGCTACATCGCAGCAACCCTTACCGACGCTGCTTTCGGTAAGGTGGATTGGACGCTGAACGAGACTTGGCGCGTGTCTGCCGGCGCCCGCTGGGAAGAGTACAACCAGGTTGCGCTGGACTGGAACCCCTACGGTTTCACTTTGGACGACCCGCAGATCACCAACGATCCGGAAGAGCTGCGTGAAGCCACTTATGTAGAAGATGCGGTGTACCCGTCGCTGTCCCTGACCTACATGGGCTCCCTGTGGGCGGAAACCTTCCAACTGCGCTTTGGTGCCAGTAAGACTTCCGTTCGTCCTGACCTGCGCGAAATTACCGACGCGATCTACATCGATCCGATCACCGACGAGCAGATCAAGGGTAACCCCAACGCGCGTCCGTCTGAGATCACCAACTTTGATATTCGCGCTGAGTGGTTCTTTGACAATGGCGATAACCTGACGGTTTCCGCTTACTACAAGGACATCATGGACCCGATCGAGTTCTTCGAATTGGCTTCCAGTGATACCAACGTAGCGCGTGAAATCATCAACGCGGAATCCGGAGAAATCACTGGTATTGAAATCGAGGGTCTGAAGACGCTCGGCTTTATGGGTGAATTCATGGATAACTTCTTCCTGCAGGGCAACCTGACTGTGCAGGAAACCGAGCTGGTAGCAGGTACCGAAGCCGACGCGCCAACCAATCCGATTCGCGAGATGACCGGTGCCTCCGATTATGTGGTGAACATGCTGATTGGCTTCGATTCACCGGATGGCAACCATTCCGCCACCCTGGGTTATAACGTGTTTGGTGATCGTCTGTACCTGGCAGGCCGTAATGGCGCGCCGGATGCGTACGAGCAGCCGTTCCACTCGCTGGATCTGACTTACTCCTGGTATCCGACGTCGGAAATTACCATCAAGGCGAAGATGCAGAATCTGCTGGATGAGGCCATTGAAATCGAGCGCGCTGGTGTGATCGTGTTTGAAGAAAAGCCCGGTCAGACTTTCGCTCTGAGTGCGCAATACCAATTCTAAAAATATTAAGAACATTCCTGGAAGTTCTACACCAACAGGGATTGCTTGATAAGCCAGGTGCCGGTAAGGTACCTGGCTTTTTTATTGGTCTGTCACCCGGCTCTGAATCCGGTGATAAAGATTGGGCATAAAAAAGGGCACCATTGGTGCCCTGAAAAACTGACTGCTTCAGTAATTTACATGTTGGGGTAGTTGGGGCCGCCGCCGCCCTCCGGAGCCACCCAAATAATATTCTGGGTGGGATCTTTGATATCGCAGGTTTTGCAGTGTACGCAGTTCTGCGCATTGATCTGGAAGCGCTTGCTGCCGGCTTCTTCAATCACTTCGTATACACCGGCAGGGCAGTAGCGCTGAGCGGGTTCGTCGTAGATCGGCAGGTTGTGGTTTAGCGGGATGTCACTGTCCTTTAAGGTCAGGTGACAGGGCTGGTCTTCCTCGTGGTTGGTGTTGGAAATAAACACCGAGGAGAGCTTGTCGAAGCTCAGTTTGCCATCCGGCTTCGGATAATTGATTTTTTTGCAGTCAGCGGCTGGCTTCAGCTGGGCGTGATCCGCCTTGCTGTCGCTCAGGGTCCAGGGCAGCTTGCCCTTGAACAGGTTGATGTCGATGAAGGCATAGGCGGAGCCGATGATGTTGCCCCACTTGTGCTGCGCGGGACCGAAGTTGCGCTGCATGTGCAGCTCTTTCCAGGCCCAGCTGTTTTTGTAGCGCTCGCTGTAATCGGTGAGCTCGTCGCTTCCGCGTTCAGCCGCCAGTGCTTCGGCTACGGATTCCGCGGCCAGCATGCCAGACTTCATCGCGGTGTGGTTGCCCTTGATCTTGGCAAAGTTCAGGGTGCCGGCGTCGTCGCCGATCAGCAGGCCGCCTGGGAAGGTCATCTTCGGCTGTGACTGCAGGCCGCCCTTGACGATGGCGCGCGCACCGTAGGCAATGCGCTGGCCGCCTTCCAGGTACTGCTTGATCACCGGGTGGTGCTTGTAGCGCTGGAATTCGTCAAACGGGCTCACGTGCGGGTTGCTGTAGGAGAGGTCGGTGATCAGGCCGACCACTACCTGGTTGTCTTCCAGGTGATAGAGGAAGCCACCACCGGCAGAGCCGGATTCATCCAGCGGCCAGCCGGCAGTGTGCACTACCAGGCCCTGCTGGTGTTTCGCGCTGTCGACTTTCCAGATTTCCTTGATGCCAATACCGTAGTGTTGGGGATCGCGGTTGGCATCCAGAGAGAACTTGGCGATCAGCTGCTTGCCCAAGTGGCCGCGGCAACCTTCGGCAAACAGGGTGTATTTGGCGTGCAGCTCCATGCCGGGCATGTAGCTGTCTTTTTGCTCGCCATTTGCGCCGACGCCCATGTCACCGGTGGCAATACCTTTCACTGAGCCGTCGTCGTTGTACAAAACTTCAGCAGCGGCAAAGCCCGGGAAGATTTCAACGCCCAGTGCTTCTGCCTGTTCAGCCAGCCAGCGGCACAGGTTGCCGAGGCTGATGATGTAGTTGCCCTCGTTGTGCATGGTGCTCGGCACCAGTGCATTGGGGACTTTGAGGGATGAATCAGGGCCGCGCAGTACGTAGATATCGTCGCCCTTTACGGCGGTTTCCAGTGGCGCGCCGCGTTCTTTCCAGTCCGGGAAGAGTTCGTTCAGGGCGGTCGGTTCAAACACGGCGCCTGACAGGATGTGCGCGCCCACCTCGGAGCCTTTTTCCACTACGCAAACGGAAATGTCTTCGTTGATCTGACGCAGTTTGCACGCGGCGGCAAGTCCGGCGGGGCCGGCGCCCACGATCACTACGTCGTATTCCATTGACTCGCGTTCCACAGGTCACTCCTCAGCATATGTAGTTATTCAGCCGCCGAATTATGGCAGGCGCTTTTTAAACCGATGCATTATATAGAGCATCGAACAACCCTACCAATTGCAGGATTTTTCAAATCCGCTGGCAAAAGCAGTGCAATCCGGGGCGTTTCGGTCATGAAAATATGCCTGAATTATGGCCTGAAATTGATCTTGTGAATGGCTGCTAGGCTTAGTATTCAACTATTGATTTTGCCTTTTGAAAGGGCCAACATACACGCCGCTCAAACAACTGTTTGAACTTGCGGGGGGCCCGCAGGTGCCTGATTTCTTCCGCTTCGGGCGGGATAGGCTGGGCCGCCAAGTACTCGGCCGGGAGGCTGCCCGAGTTACCCATGTTGCGTCAGCGCTGTGATGGCTGCCGGCTCGCAACTTCCAAGTAGACTACTGAGACGGGATTTTCATGAAAGTTCTTGTAGCTGTGAAACGCGTTGTGGATTACAACGTGAAAGTCCGCCCCAAGGCGGACGGTTCGGATGTGGATATCGCTAATGTGAAGATGTCCATCAACCCCTTCTGCGAAATCGCGGTTGAAGAAGCGGTTCGCCTGAAAGAGAAGGGTGTGGTCAGCGAGATCGTCGCTGTTTCCATGGGCCCAAAACAGTGTCAGGAACAGATTCGCACTGCGCTGGCACTGGGTGCCGATCGCGGTATCCTGGTGGAGACCGATGCCGAACTCCAGCCGCTTGCGGTGGCCAAGTGCCTGAGCGCGCTGGTGGAAAAAGAAGCACCCCAGTTGGTAATTCTCGGCAAGCAATCCATCGACGGTGACAACAATCAGACCGGCCAGATGCTGGCGGCGCTCACCGGCATGGGGCAGGGCACCTTTGCCTCCGAGGTGAATGTAGAAGACGCGTCAGTCAAGGTTACCCGTGAAGTCGACGGCGGCCTGCAGACCGTTGAGCTGAAGCTGCCCGCGGTAGTTACCACCGACCTGCGCCTGAACGAGCCGCGTTACGCCTCTCTCCCCAATATCATGAAGGCCAAGAAAAAGCCGCTTGATACCACCACCCCGGATGAGCTGGGTGTGGACATTGCCCCGCGCACCAAAACCCTGAAAGTCGAGCCGCCGGCCGAGCGTCAGGCAGGCATCAAGGTTGCCGATGTGGCAGAACTGGTGGAAAAACTGAAAAGCGAGGCGAAAGTAATCTGATGAGCATTCTTGTAATTGCAGAGCACGATAACGCCGAGCTGAAAGGCGCAACTCTGAATACTATCGCTGCGGCCAAGGCCATTGGTGGTGATATCGACGTGCTGGTTGCCGGTAGCGGTTGCGGCGCAGTAGCTGAAGCTGCGGCCAAGGCGGACGGCGTGAGCAAGGTTCTGGTGGCGGACAGCGCCGCTTACGAACACCAGCTGGCAGAAAATGTCGCCAAGCTGGTTGCGGACCTGGGCAAGAACTACAGCCATGTACTCGCTCCGGCCACGACCACAGGCAAGAACATGCTGCCGCGCGCGGCGGCCCTGCTGGATGTGCAGCCGCTGTCCGACATCATCGCGGTGGAAAGCCCGGATACGTTCAAGCGTCCGATCTATGCCGGTAACGTGATTGCGACTGTTCAGAGCTCTGACGCCATCAAGGTGGCGTCTGTGCGTACTACCGCGTTTGACCCGGTAGCGGCCGAAGGTGGCAGTGCGGCAGTGGAGCAGGTGAGCATTGTTGATGACGCCGGCCTCTCCAAATTCGTGGGCGAAGAGCTGGCGAAATCTGACCGTCCGGAACTCACTGCCGCGCGCGTGGTCATTTCTGGTGGTCGCGGTATGCAGAACGGCGACAACTTTGAACTGCTGTACAAGGTTGCCGATAAGCTGGGTGCAGCGGTTGGCGCATCCCGCGCTGCGGTTGATGCCGGCTTCGTACCCAACGACATGCAGGTGGGTCAGACCGGCAAGATCGTTGCCCCGGATCTGTATATTGCAGTCGGTATTTCCGGTGCCATCCAGCACCTGGCAGGTATGAAGGACTCCAAAGTGATCGTAGCCATCAACAAGGATGAAGAAGCGCCCATCTTCTCCGTGGCGGACTACGGCCTGGTAGCGGATCTGTTTGATGCGGTACCTGAGCTTGAAACAAAACTGTAACCGGTAAGAAATATACTGGGATCAGTGGAAGGGCGGCGCAAGCCGCCTTTTTTATTGATGCGAAGTATTGGGGCTTGTGCTGCAATAGTTTGGAAGTGGTTAAGTTTTGTTCTTATGTGGGCGGTAACGTTGCCTTTCTCGGTTCAAGCCCCGAGAATAGGCGCCCAATAAAGAATAAGAGCTGTCTGTAGTATGGCAGCCATCTATTAGAGGCGGGTTTAGTCATGTCTTTAGTGAAGCGCACAATAACATCCGCTCTGCAGGGTTCCTCCGCCACAGTGGGGGGCAACACGGCAAAACGCAGTCTGTTGGCGACTGCCGGGGTCATCGGCGGCTGGTTTGCGGTGAATCTGCTGGCCTATGGGCATCTCGCCGTTCCGTCTGATACCGATAGCGGCTTGCTCGCGGAGCGCAGCACCCGCAGTGTCGGCACTAATACAGCGGTTTCTCTGCCGGCCACCGCTTTTTTCGGTGTTGCCGCGGTAAAAACCGAAGCTGCGCCCGAAATTGACCTCGCCAACATTCCCATTACGCAGTTGAATCTGGTACTTTCCGGCGTGCTCAGTAGCAGCGTCAATGATCGCGCCAGTGCTCTGGTATCCGAGCGCGGTAAGCCTGCAGAGCGTGTTTACGTAGGGCACAAGCTGCCTGGTGGCGCCGAAGTCTACTCTGTAGAGGTCGATCATATTATCCTTCGCCGCAACGGGCAGATGGAAAAATTGACCTATCCAGATGCTGAGGGACGTCCTGCAGTGCCAAAACAGTACGCCAGTTACGCACAACAGGCCGCTGAGGTCATCAGTGCCAATGCGGCGTCTGACCGGACGGACAAGCAACAGTCAATTCGCGAACGCCTTGAGCAGTTGCGTGAAATGGCGCGAGACCGGCAGGGGGCGCGATCTGCGAACTGAGCCGGCTTAAGGCGCCCGAGGGGGATCGGGTGCGACTTTCAAGACCATTACAACTGAACAGATAAGAATTAGAGCCAGATTTATAATGATTCGCGTGTTTCACCGACGACTGGTACCAGTCGCCCTGAGTTTTTTGTTGTCGTTTTCGGTGCTGGCTCAGACGTCCGCGGAAAGGGTGCGTGGCGTGCCCGAGCGGGTAACGCTTTCACTGGATAACGCCGATATCCGCGACCTGATCAATTGGGCGGCGGACTTCACCGGCAAAAACATCATTGTCCACCCCAACGTAAAGGGTAAGGTGACCGTCGTTGCCGGTGACCCGATGACCCATGAGCAGGCATTTGACGTGTTCATGTCGGTGCTGCAGGTCAACGGTTTCAGCCTGGTGGAGCAGGGCGATGCCTGGAAGGTGGTGCCGGATGCGCTCGCCAAGCAGCAGGCGATCCCGGTGGTGGATGACCTGACTCGCGCACCGGGCGAAGCGCTCGTGGTGCGCACCGTAAAAATCGAGAACATTTCTGCAGCGCAGCTGATCGCCATGCTGCGCCCCCTTATCCCCCAGACCGGCCACCTGGCCGCCTATGCGGATACCAACACCCTGATCGTGGCCGATCGCGCAGCGAACATTGAGCAGATCGTGCGTCTGATCAAGCAGCTCGATCGCGCCGGAGCCATCGATATCGAACTGGTACCGCTGGAGTTCGCCTCTGCCAAAGAGGTCAAACAGGTGATCAACGAATTGCTGCAAGGCGGCGGCAAGCAGGCGGGCAGTGATGTCCAGCCACTGCGTATTGCCGTAGACGAGCGCTCCAATGCGATCCTGCTGACCGGCGACCCGGTTGTGCGCCAGCAGCTGAAAAAGGTCATCGAGCGTCTGGACCAGCCGCTCTCCGGTGAAGGCAACACCGCCGTGGTTTACGTGCAGTATGCCAGCGCCGCGGATCTGAAGCCGATCCTCGAGGGTATGAGTGGCAGCATCCAGAAGACGGAAAAGGACCAGCAGGTTGCGGACGTCGAGGTGAGCATTCAGGTCAACGAAGAGCTGAACGCGCTGGTTCTCACTGCGCCGCCGTCGCTGCTGGAAACCATGAAGGGTGTCATTGCCAAGCTGGACGTGCGCCGTGCCCAGGTCCTGATTGAAGCAATTATTGTTGAGGTAACCGAAGGCACCGGTAACAAGCTGGGTGTCAAATGGATTGCCGGTAACAACGACGATGTATTTGCCGGTTTTGAAAATGATTTTGCGGAAACACCGATCATCGACGATGACGGCAATGTGCTCTCTGAATACAACCCGTTTTCCCTCTCTCCGCTGAACCTTGCGCGCTCGGGTCTCAATCTCGGATTCCTTACCGGCACAGACGTGCGGGTAGCGATCAACGCCATGGCCAGTGAGAACAACGCCAATATCCTGTCCACGCCCACCATCATGGCGCTGGATAACGAGGAGGCGGAAATTCTCGTCGGCCAGAACGTGCCGTTCATCACCGGCGAGCAATTGCTGTCTGGCAGCAATAACGATCCTTTCACCACCATTCAGCGTCAGGACGTGGGTACCACCCTGAAGGTCACGCCGCGGGTCAACAACAACAACTCCGTTACCCTTGAGATCGAGCAGAAGGTCGAGAACGTTTTGCCAGTCACCGGGCAGGCTGCGGATATCATCACCAGCAAGCGCGAAATCCGTACCAAGGTGCTGATCGACGATGGCGCCATTCTGGTGCTGGGCGGTTTGATCGAAGACAAGGTCACCGAAATCAATCAGAAGGTACCGCTGCTCGGCGATATCCCGGGGATCGGCCGCCTGTTCCGCAAC
Source organism: Microbulbifer pacificus (assembly GCF_033723955.1). Lineage (NCBI taxonomy): Bacteria > Pseudomonadati > Pseudomonadota > Gammaproteobacteria > Cellvibrionales > Microbulbiferaceae > Microbulbifer > Microbulbifer pacificus. The sequence goes on from NZ_CP137555.1 coordinate 9,384, forward strand.
TCGGACAAATCCGTCGACAAAACCAACCTGATGGTATTCCTGCGCCCGCGCATCCTGAGCAATCAGGTCGCAGGTTACGAGGAAACCCGCCGCCGCTACCGCGACATGCAGGAGAAACAACTCCAGCTGCGCGACAACACCAGTCGTGTCTGGGACTGGAACCGCGGTGAGGTCCTGCCGGATCTGCTGCCGCCAGCCGCGATCTATGAGCAGCAGGAAGAAGTGCCGCCTTTGGAGCCTGAGGACTTCAAATAATGACGGTGCTAGCGGTAAAACGTCTGCCTTACGCCTTCGCCAAGCGCCATCAGGTGCTGCTGGCGGAAGTGGAGGGCACGCCGGTGCTGCAATATGTGGCGCCGCTGAATCCCTCTGTACTGGCTGAGGTACAGCGGTTGTGCGAGCTGCCGCTGGGTATTGCCGCGGTGGATCAGGGTAGCTTCCAGCAATCCCTGCAACGGCAGTATGAAAACCGCGAGGGTGGCAATCTTTCCGACGTGGAAAGCCTCGGTGAGGATCTGGATCTGGCCGCGGTGGCCGATTCGCTGCCGGAAACCGAAGACCTGCTGGAGCAGGAAGACGACGCGCCCATCGTCAAACTGATCAATGCCATTTTTGCCGAGTCCCTGAAGCAGGGGGCTTCGGATATCCATATCGAAACCTTCGAAAAGCGCCTTGTGGTGCGCTTTCGGGTGGACGGTGTGCTGCGCGAAGTGCTGCAGCCGCGCCGTGCGCTGGCACCGCTATTGGTGTCGCGTATCAAGGTTATGGCAAAGCTGGATATCGCCGAAAAGCGCGTACCCCAGGACGGCCGGATTTCGCTGCTGATGGGCGGGCGCGAAGTGGATGTGCGGGTATCCACCATGCCGTCTTCCGCCGGCGAGCGTGTGGTGATGCGTCTGCTGGACAAGCAGGCCGGCAAGATGGACATGCGCAATCTCGGTATGTCCGAGCGCGATCTCAAGGTCATGATGGATCTGCTGGGGCGGCCCCACGGTATCCTGCTGGTGACCGGCCCTACCGGTTCCGGTAAAACCACCACCCTTTACGCAGGCCTCGCCAGCATCAATAACCGTGAGAAGAATATCCTCACGGTGGAAGATCCGGTGGAGTACAACCTGGAGGGCGTCGGCCAGACCCAGGTAAACACCAAGGCGGATATGACGTTCGCCCGCGGTCTGCGTGCCATCCTGCGTCAGGATCCGGATGTGGTGATGGTGGGGGAGATTCGCGACCTGGAAACCATGCAGATCGCCATTCAGGCGAGTTTGACCGGTCACCTGGTGCTGTCCACGCTGCACACGAACACCGCACTCGGCGCGGTTACCCGTCTTGTGGATATGGGGATTGAACCCTTCCTGTTGTCGTCCAGTATCATCGGTGTGCTGGCACAGCGGTTGGTGCGGGTGCTCTGTCCGGAGTGCCGCCAGCCTCACGAAGCGGACGCCTTCGAGTGCCGTATGCTGGGACTGGAGGAGGGGGCTCGTGCCACCATCCACCGCCCCGGTGGCTGCGAAAAATGTAACCACAGCGGTTATCTCGGTCGCGTTGGCATCTATGAGCTGGTGCCGGTAAATGAGAGACTGCGGCAGATGATCCACGATCGCGCCTCTGAAAGTTCGCTGGTTCAGGAAGCCCGCAAACTGGGGCCGAGCATTCGCGACGACGGCATGGCAAAGGTGCTGGCGGGAATCACTTCACTGGAAGAAGTACTGCGGGTAACCCAGGAGTCCTGAGATGGGTGCATTCGAGTACACCGCCCTCAATAATGGCGGACGTAAAAATCGCGGTACGCTCGAGGCGGACAGCGCAAAAGCGGCGCGTCAGCAGTTGCGGGCTAAAGGTCTTATCCCGCTGGAAGTGACTCCGGCGGTAGAATCCACTGCCGCCACCTCATCTGGCAATTTGCTTTCCGGCAGTCCGGGTCTCGGTATCAAGGCGCTGGCGCTACTGACGCGGCAGATTGCCACGCTATTACGTGCCGGTATTCCCCTTGAAGAAACCCTCGGCGCCATCGCCAACCAGAGCCGCAACCAGAAGGTACGACGCATCGTGCTCGCGGTACGTGCCAAGGTACTGGAAGGGCACAGTTTTGCGCAGGCGCTGGGCAGTTTCCCCCGTGCATTCCCCAAGCTCTACCGTGCCACCGTAGAGGCGGGCGAGCACTCCGGGCATCTGGACGATGTGCTCGAACGCCTGGGTGATTACACCGAGAACCAGCAGGTGTTCCGCCAAAAGGTACAGCTGGCGCTGATTTACCCGCTGGTGCTGGTGGTCATCTGTGTGCTGGTAGTGACCGGTCTGATGGTATACGTGGTGCCGGACGTGATCGAAGTGTTCACCGGTACCGGCCAGCAGTTACCCCTCGCCACCCGTATTCTTGTCTCCATCAGCGACTTTATTTCCGCCTGGGGCTGGATCATTCCACCGGCAATCGTGCTGTTGGTGGTGTGCTGGATTCTCCTGTTGCGCCAGCCTGGATTCCGCTATCGCTTCCACCACCGGCTGCTCGATATGCCGGTCATTGGCTGGCTGGTGCGCGGGGGCCAGAGTGCGCGTTACGTGGGTACGCTGGCCATCCTTACCGGGAGCAGTGTGCCATTGGTACAGGCCATGGGCATCGCCAGTGGCGTTATGGGAAATGACTATTTGAAAGAGCGGCTGCAGGTTGCGCAGAAATTCGTGCGTGAGGGCGGTAGTCTGCGGCGGGCACTAGAAGATGTGGAATACTTCCCGCCGATGATGACCTACATGATTGCCAGCGGCGAGTCCTCCGGGACCCTTGATCAGATGCTGGTGCGGGCGGCGGAGAACCAGGAGCGGGATCTGCAGGGTGCGGTCACCGCCTTTGTCAGTCTGTTTGAGCCAATCATGTTGCTGGTAATGGCTGGAATCGTGCTGTTTATCGTGATGGCCATCATGATGCCCATCATGAGCATGAATCAGTTGGTGGTGTGACCACCGCCAGACCTGTTCAATAGATGAACAATGCGGCAAAGTACGAAGCTTGCTGGCCGCACAATCGCTTAAAGTAAGAGGTGAAAAATGAGAAACATGCGTAAGAGCGGGGGCTTTACCCTGATCGAGATCATGGTGGTGATCGTGATTCTTGGTGTGCTGGGTGCACTTGTGGTGCCGAACATTATGGGCCGCACCGGCGAGGCACGGGTCAAGGCTGCCACTGTGGATCTGCGTGCCATCTCCACCGCGTTGGATATGTACCGTATGGACAATTTCGTTTACCCGAGTTCTGACCAGGGGCTGGAAGCTCTGGTGAGTAAACCTTCCGGTTTTCCAGAAGCCAAGAACTGGACCGAGCCCTACCTGAAGAAGGCTCCGAAAGACCCCTGGGGCAACCAGTACCAGTACATCAGCCCCGGCAGTTCTGGCCCCTATGACCTGCTCAGCCTGGGTGCCGATGGCAAACCCGGTGGTGAGGGCGAAGCCGCCGACCTGGTCGCGTCTGAACTCTGACACTGACCTGAGCCCACCATGCGCGTTGCAGCCCACTGCCAACGGGGTTTTACCCTGATCGAACTTCTGGTGGTGATTGTCATCATCGCTTCTCTTGCGGGTATGGCAACGCTCTCCCTGAATAATACCGACAGCCGCCACTGGACCGGGGAGGTCCAGCGGCTCGGTAACCTCCTGCAGCTGGTGGCAGACCGCGCGCTCATCGATAAAGCCCATTACGGGGTGGTTTTTGAGGAGCGCAGTTATCAGGTGGTTCGCTACGACTCCAGCGCCATGAAATGGCAGGAGATCGATTTTTCCGCGGCGCCCAATGTCGCCAATGCCCGCCGTTTTGCCGCCCACCAGCTTCCACCCAATATGCGCATCGAGGTGCTTTCACAGACTGAGCTGCCGGGTGCCACCAGTGAGCAATCAAGCTTTGGCGGTAACCGCAGTGGCGGTGGTTCACGTGGCGACAAAGGCAAAGAGGAGCTGTTACCCCAGTTTGCAGCGCTCTCCAGCGGTGAGGTGCTGCCGGTGGAAATTGGCTTTTTTTTGCTGAAGGACGGCAAAGACGGCCGCGGGGCAATCATCTCTTACAGCACTTTGCATGGTATGGAATTGGAGTGGCAGGCCGATGATTACTGAGTGCCGAATTGCCCGACGGCGGAATGCGGCCAGACAGCATGGCTTTACCCTGGTGGAGGTTCTGGTCGCGCTGGTGATTTTCGGCGTAATTGCCGCCAGCGTATTAAAGACCATGCAGGACAGCGTGCGGCAGCAGACTGCCTTGGAAGAGCGCCTTGCTGCCAACTGGGTCGCGCAACAGGCGCTTGCGGAAATTCGCCTGCGCACCGAGTGGCCGCCACTGGGGAAGAAGACTGAAAAGGTGACCCTGTCCGAGCGTGAGTGGCAGGTGGCCGCCGAGGTCACGGGCACCAGTGAGCCCAGAATGCGCCATATCGTCGTGCAGGTGGGCTGGCCGGACAAGCCGCCAATCCTCACCATAGATTCCTGGGTTGCACAGCCCGATGCCACTGCGGTGAGTCCATGAGTAGCTCGCAATTCAGCCGCAGCCGCGGCTTCACTCTTATAGAAATTATGGTGGTGCTGGTGATCGTATCGATCATCGGCATCGGCTCCTATTCGCTGCTGGAATCCTTTTTCACCACCGACCGTGTGCTCACCGCCCGTGCCGATGAAATGCGTCGGCTGTCGATGGCCATGTACCGGTTGGATGACGACCTGCGCCAGCTGACGGTACGCCCGGTCAAAAATGCCTACAGCGGCTATGAGCCGGTATTCCAGGGCGTATCCAATGAATTCGAGTTTACCCGCCTGGGGGCGGCCAACCTGACCGGCGAGCCCCGGGGCAACCTGCTGCGCCTGCATTACGGCATCGGCTACCCGGAAGAAGATTCGGTGCGCGGGCGGGGGCGAGATCGGGAACAGGATCAGGATGACGACACCACGCTGTTATTACGCAGCCGTTGGCGCATCCTCGATCGTGGCCCGGATTCCGAACCGATCGCGGAACCCATACTCGACGGCATCGTCGATCTGAATGTGCGCTATTACGATCGAGATACCGAGGTCTGGTTGGCCCAGTGGCCGCCAGCGTCAACGTCCACAACACCGGGTGAGGCGGATCTGCGCCTGCCGGAGGCGATCGAGATAACCCTGGTAACCCGCAGCGCCGGCGAGATGCGGCGCGTGTTTTCGCTACCTGAATACACCATCGAGTTCGGCGGTGGCTCTGGTTCCGGAGGCGATGGCGTCGATAACGGCGGCGACAGTGGTGGCGAGGATGATGGCTCTGACGAAGGTGAAGGGCGCAATAGTGATGACGCTGGCAGCCGCGACGACAGCAGTGATGGCGGCAATGGTGATTCGGAGGCCACACAGTGATCCGCGCCGGTCTCAGGCAACAGCGCGGTGTTGCGTTGATCACTGTGCTGCTGGTAATGGTGATAGCGATTGCGGCGGTCACCCATGCGGTGACCCGCAATCGCCTGGCAATTTCCCGTACCAGCGCCATTCTGGCCAATACCCAGTTGGCCGAGTTCGTTCAGGGGGCCGAGGCCTGGGCGATCATCGCGTTGGAAAAGGACTTTGAGGAAGATCGGGCCGCGGGTAACGCCAGTGACAACCTGATGGAACGTTGGGCCCAGCGACTGACGGAATTCAATCCCGGAAATGGGAAAATTCGCATACAAATCAACGACTTGCAGTCCTGTTTTAATGTGAATAATTTAGCCCAGGTTCGAGCTGGCGGCGGCGCCAACGCAAACAGTGAAATCCTTAAACGGCTTGTGCGCAATCTCGGCGGTAACCAGGAGAGCGCGCTCGCTATCGAAGATTGGGTCGATCCGGGCGATACCCCCCTTGCGTCGGACACCGAAGACAGTGGCTATCTTGGGCGGGAGCTGGCACACCGGACTCCAGACACCCTGATTACCGATGTATCTGAGCTGAGTGCCGTGCAGGGCATTGATGCAGAAGAGTGGCAGCGTATAGAGCCGCAGTTGTGTGCACTGCCGGAGGTCGGCACCAGAATCAATGTGAATACCGCTTCCCAGGAGCTGCTTAGCGCGGTGTTCCCGAGCGCGAATATTCCCGGATTGATCACACAGCGGGAGAGCGGTACCCCTTTTGCGCAGATGGCGGACCTGTCTGGGTTCGGGATCAGTGCCGGGGGAGAAGTGGAATTCAACAGCGCGTATTATGTCGCGCATATCGCCGTGCAGCTGGGTCTGGAGCATCGCCAGTATTGGGAGTCGATTCTCAAGCTGGATTCCAGAACCGGTAGAGTAAAAGTAATACAACGCCAACGGCGTGAATTTTCCGGGCAGTTATTGCAGGAATTACTGGGGGATTAATTGAGCCAGGAACTGAAATTATTGCGCCTGTGGGAGCCGGGTGCCGGTGCGTATGCCGGAGACCAGGAGCTACCTGCCGGCAGCGTACTCCTGCAGCACTGGCAACCGGACGGTTGGCATACTGTCGTCACCGACAGCAAATTCCAACGCGCGTTTGCGGCGGATGCGTCCGGGTCGATGCATAGCCAGGAAGCAGGAACGGCATTGGGCACGGCGGAAGTCGCCGAAGAGACTGCATTCGCTGGCGATGACGACATGGAAACCGCCAGCTCGGCGTCAGCTGAAACTGGGCTTCTCGCATTCGAGCCCGGCGAGCGCGCTGTGCTCCTCCTCCCCGGCAGCTGGGTGTGGAGTGGGCTGGAAACGGTGCCTCGTGCCGCGCGGCGCCAGAGCAGTGCGCTCGGCTATATGGTTGAAGACCAGCTGGCCGAAGATGTGGAAGATCTTCATTTTGTATGCGACCCGGTGGCGGGTGACCTCTGTTGTGTGATGGCCGTTGCCAGCGCCAAGCTGGAGATACTCAAGCAGCAGATCGAGCGCCTGGGTTGGCCGGTAATTGCCGCGATTCCCGAATACCGCGTACTCGCGGACGGCGCGGGCTCATCGGTCTGGCTGGAGCGGGATAAAGCACATTTCTGGCAGGGTGCCGGGCGTGGTCTTACCGTCAGTCGTCCGCTTGCGGGCATCATTGCCGGAAGTCTTTTTGCGGGTGATGACGAAGAGGGCGATGCCGAAGCTGGCGAAGGGGAGGCCTCCTTACGCTTGTATGGGGATATTTCCGAGCTGGAACTTGCCACTTTCCAACAGCTAGGCAGTGTCGAGGTTGCCGAAGCCGGTCCCGAGGCCGCTTGGTTGAAGGTGCAGGGCGCTCATATCTTGGGCAACTTACTGACCGGGGATTACCAGATTTCCCTGAAAACAGACGCGGGTCCCTGGTGGAAGAAGCCAGCAATCGCCGCTGCTGCCTGCTTTGTGTTGCAGTTGGTGTTTTTCGCCGGCGCCGGTACCTATTACAAGATTCAGGCGGGCAGGGCAGATGACGCGGCACGCAGTCTGTTCAGTGAAATCTTCCCGGGCGACTCGCCGGGCATCGATATTCGCCGTCAGATCAACGGCTACCTTAATCAGTCCTCTGGCGGTGGCGGTGAATTTGCCAGCCAATTACAACAATTGAGTGCGGTCTGGGCTACCGGCAAGCAGGGCGAGTTGAAACTGCAGTCTCTGCGTTTCGACGGCAATCGCGGCGAATTGGTGCTGCAGTTGCGCGCGGCCAACCTGGGGCAGCTTGATGCTGTGGTTGGCAAACTCAATGATGGATCCCAGTTCAAGGCCGAGCTGCTCGCCGCCAATGAATTGGAAGACGGTGTTTCCGGACGAATTCGGCTGCGCTGAAACCCGCGCGCAGGATCATCAGTGGGCTGAGTGTCCGTTTAGAAAATAATCAGATAGATCATCGACCAGATATGAAACAGACGATAGAGCAGTGGCGCCGGAAATGGGCGGCTCTGCCAGCAAATGACCAGCGTGCGCTGGGAATGCTGGGGTTGTTCCTCGGTGTGATTTTCGTTGTGTTTGGCCTGTTCAAGCCGGCGCAGTCGTTCTTTGACAATGCCCGTGTTGAAGCCGAGCAGTCGCGGGAGCTGGTGGCGTGGATTGAAAAACAGCGCCCTCAGCTCGAGCGAATTCAGCGCACCAGTGGCGGCCAGTCTCAGGCCCAGGGGACCTTGTTGCAGCGGGTGACCGCTGCAGCCAACAATCACAAGGTCACCATCAAGCGGTTTGAGCCTGAGGGTGACGGCCGCATCCGCCTGTGGATCGACGAAGCCCGCTATCAGGATTTGCAGCCCTGGCTCAATACCCTGCTGCAGCAGCGTTTTATCATCCGATCGGTCAGTGTCGACGCACTGGCGGAGGAGGGGATGGTCTCGGCACGATTGACGCTGGAGCGGTAATTCAGTCGACGGCAATCCGTTTTTTCCGCGGCCGGGTGGCCGCTTCATGAGGCTGCAGCGACGGTTACGAAAGGGTTTTTCTCGCAGTGCCGAGCATGAATAGAAAGCCGGTCTGCGTGGCGGTAGTTGATTGTTCGTTTCTGGATGCGTGAGGATGTTTTTTGTCCCAGCGTTCGTTTTTTTCGCTGGGTCTTCGGCTTATATTCTAATTTTGTTCGGTATATTGGAATTGTGACCCTTTTTTGGCCTTGGGTATGGCGCTGAAGATGCGGAAAATTGGGCTGAAATTACGTCGGAGATGGCGTCAGATTCTCCCTATACTCTAGGGTATTGATGAGAAGCAGGGGCCGATAATGCTGTTAAGAGATGCTGGATCCAACCACCTTATCGATGTCGCCGATATCGTCACTCTCTCCAACCCCTATGAGCTGACCGTGGTCGGTCGTTACCTCTGGGGGGAAGAGGTACAAGACCCTGAGGTGTTCGACAAATCGCAATTGCTTTTCCTGTCAGGTGAGGCATTACCGCGCTGCTGGCACGACAGTCGTTACCGGGACCGGGAAGTTCGCCGTATCAAGTGTGGCACCCGGATCGACGACAGCGACTACTATCAAGGCGCGTAAATAGAAAGGGAGGTTCTAACCCCATCTGCCGCTAACTCGTGGTTTCGTACCAATAGCTCCTATACAATACGCGCCAATTTTTCTCCGGCTGCTCGACGTCGGGGTGTGATGTTGGGCCCGAGAATCGAAGCGGAAAATTTGTGCCATGAGCTTTGAGCTGTTTGAAGAGTACTCCCTGTTATTGGGAATTGGCGGTCTGATCCTGTTCATGATGTTTATCGTGTGGAATCTGGCCAAGGAGTCCAAAGCCGGGCGTTTTGGCACTTTTATCTTGTTTATTGCCCTCGGCCTGGGTTTGCTGGGCTTTGTGGTGAAAACCGTACTGGTTGAAGTCATGGGTGTGGGCCAGTAAGGTCTCAGTGACTCCTGGCCCGCTGCTAACGCGAGTCGGATACAGGGAGCGTTCGCCGGAATCGTCTTATGCCGTTATTTGATCACCCCGAGCTGAAGGTCCAGAAAGACCGTCGCGTCTGCCGCAATACCGATACCCGTATCGCGAAATACAGCAGGCGCGGACTTCTGTTCAGCCTGGCGGCATTTGCCATTGCCATTGCCATTGGTGAACTTCGCACTATGGCGCCACGGCTTGTGCTGGTGCTGGCCATCGTGCTGGTGCTGGTAACCCTGGTGCGGGGTTACTATGTTTTCCGTTTCGAGCATATCTATGCCACCGGCCCCAAGCGCTGGCGGCATCGCTATTTCCTCGCGTCCACCATCGGTGCCATCTGGTGGGGCGTGATTCTGTTCTGTCACGTATTCCTGCTGGGCTTTTCTCCCTCCTCACAGTTCCTGTGGCTGTACACCGTCGTATTCTGTGCCAGTGTGGCCTCGGTATTCGCACCCTATTACCGCTTCCTCACCTGGTTTTTTGCCGCATCCCTATTGCCGGCGGCCGTAGAAGGCTTTTTGACCGGAGAAATTCTGGGAGCGATTTACGGCGCGCTGACCCTGGCGTTCGTGTGGTTGATGTCACATCAGGCCCGTCGCGAATCTGAAAATTACTGGGACCGTGTGGCGGCCATGCAGGAGCTGCAACAAAAGGCCAGCAAACTTGCGGCTGCGCGCAAGAGCTCCGATGCAGCGGTGGAAGTCACCAACGAGTTCCTGGCCAATGTGGGGCAGGAATTCCGCAGTCAGCTATCCGATTCCCTGGGTGCACTTGCCCTACTGGAGGGCGATCGCCTGACGGAACGCCAGCGGGAGTGGCTGAAACTGGCGAAGTATGCCAACAACCAGCAGTTGAAGCTGGTGGATAACGTGGGCATGTTTACCCGGGTGGCGCGCAAGGATATTCACCTGCGCCGGGCACCGTTCAACCTGGTGCGCACATTGGAAAAAGCGTTCAAGGTAGCGGCTCGTGCCGCCCAGCGCCAGCGCCTCGAGTTCAACTTCCAGATCAACGAAGATCTCCCGGTCATGGTGACGGGCGACAACCGTAAGACCGCACAACTGATTCGCAACCTGGTGGATTCCGCGACCGTTATCGCCCAGAACGGTGAGCTTTGGGGGGATGTCATTTTTGAGGAAATCGGCGCCGGGGAAGGGCAGCTGACGATCAAGCTGAGTGACAACGGCTGTGGTGAAATATTGCCGGACGAATCCGAGTTGTTCGGTGCCTTCTCGCGTCGGGATACCACGCAGGTAACCACAGGGCTCAGCCTGAATATTGCCAAGGGGCTGGCCGAAGCCATGGGTGGCTTCCTGCAGCTGCACTCCTCGGACGATGGCAACCGTTATCTGGCGGTGATCAAATTCGAAATCGAGCCGAACCAGCGTATCCACCTGCAGCCGGATCGCCGTCTGCAAGATACCGATGTACTGGTGCTGCACCAGAAGGGGCTGTTCGTCAGCGGTATCGTACAGGTGCTGGAATCATTCGGCATGAACGTGACCAGCAAGAACTGGGCAGACGGCAGTACCGAGCCCACCGATGAGCTGCTGCAATCCATAGGCCGTGGTCAGTTGGTAATCCTCGCGCCAGCCATGGGCGATGCACGGCTGCTGGGTGGCGTGACTCAGGTGATCAATTCCGCCGCGCGCCATACGCCGGCGAAGTTTCCGCTGCTCTGTGTGGGTAGTCTCGGGCACAAGAAACATTTTGCACCCCTCGCGGCGTTAGATCTGGAGGCCCAGTACCTGGCGCGCCCACTGACGCGGAAGGAATTCCACGACGCATTGGTGGTGCGCCTGTTCGGTGGTATCAAGAAAACCAGCCGTCGCGTGGTCGGCACCAGCGTGGACATTAACCGCAAGCGCAAACTGTTGTTGATCGAGGAGTCGCGCCAGCATCAGGGCGTTACTGAGGAAATGTTGCAGGCGCTTGGCTATCAGGTCGAGGTGGTGCCATCGGTGGAGGCTGCGCTCAGTCTGCTGCCCAACAACAGTTACGATTTACTGCTGGTGGACTGCCAGCAGAATACCGCCCACAGCGCAGAGATCATCGAGCGGCTGCGCCACTGGGAAAGTGAATTCTCCCCTGATGATCGCTTGCCGGTCATCGCCTTGACCAGCACCACGGAAGAGCAGTTTGAAGGTCGCTGCCTTGCCGCGGGAATGGATGACTTCCTTACCAAGCCGCTGAGCAAAGATAGTCTGGCAGAAACGCTGGAACGCTGGCTCGGCGAGTAACCTACCTCTTGTCGGTTAAAAAAATGGCCTGTCGATGACAGGCCATTGAGACTTTCGGAATATTCGACGCGATTGACACGCAAGGTGTCAAAAGCGTGTTTTCCTTAGAGATTGTCGTTTCAGGTATTTTCGACTTTTCCGTTGAGACGAAATTAGCCGTCGCCGCGATGTGGATCCGTTCGCCAGAGTTTCGCACTGGGTTACCGATAATATCGGCGCGCAGTTCCCGTTTGCTGATCGAAAACGTACCGGCAATAAAGAGAGCGCTATCGCACAAGCTGCGATAGCGCCGATCCTTTCTAAAAAACGATTAGATTTTGAATTCGGCCCAAACCGGCGCGTGATCGGAAGGACGTTCCATACCGCGAATATCGTAGTCGATACCGGTGGCGACACATTTCTCCGCGAGGCACTGACTGGCGAGAATCAGGTCGATGCGCAGCCCGCGGCGCGGCTCCCGTTCAAAACCACGGCTGCGGTAATCAAACCAGCTGAACAGGTCGTTGGTTTCCGGATTCTGTGCGCGGAAGGTGTCCACCAGACCCCAGCCCTGCAGCTTTTCCAGCCACTCCCGCTCTTCCGGCAGAAAACTACACTTGCCATCTTTCAACCAGCGTTTGCGATTGGGTTCACCAATTCCGATATCGAGATCGGTGGGGGAAATGTTCATGTCGCCCACCACCAGTACCGGCGCGTCCTTGTCGCACGCGCTATTCAGGTAGACATCCAGATCTGCGTAGTATTTGCGTTTGGCAGGAAACTTGACCGGATGCTCACGGTTTTCTCCCTGGGGGAAATAGCCGTTGATCACGGTAAGCGGCTTGTCCGCGCCGATATCGAACTGGCCGGCGACCAGGCGGCGCTGCGCATCGTCGGCGTCGGTCGGGAAGCCGTATTGCTTTTTCAGGAATGGGTAGCGTGAGAGCAGAGCGACGCCGTAATGGGTTTTCTGGCCGAAGTAGATGACTTCATAACCCAGGTCGCGCACCACATCCAACGGAAAATCATCGTCGGTGACCTTGGTTTCCTGCAGGCCGATGATATCCGGTGCGTGGCTTTGCACCAGCGCTTCCATCTGGTGCAAGCGCGCGCGGATACTGTTGACGTTAAACGAGATGACTTTCATTTTCCCTCCCCGGAATTCATAAAAAACCAAGGCCCGGGATTCGTCGCGCGAATGCCGGGCCAGGTGTCGTCGGTGGCCGGTTCAACCCGGCCCAAATTTTTTAATTATCGCTCAGTGCTCAATCAAAATTGGCGACCTGAGGCGGGCTGGTGCGTTTGTTGATGCCGATGAAGTCCGCCATGATGAATCCCGCTTCATTCAAGACCGGATCGTCTTCAAGGGTGATTTCCACCGCGCCGCCGACCGGCTCGGTATCTTCCGATTCACTCTTCTCCAGAGCCTCGAAGCTGGCGTAAGGTTCCAGTCCCTTGGCCTGGCGACGCTTATTCTCCATGGTCAGTACTTCCTGATTCATCTGTACGCGCTCTTGCTCGCGTACCGCTTCATTCAGGGACACCATTTTCTGCTTGGCGTGATCGGTCTGGTATTTGAACTGCTCGCGCAGGAAAACGAAGTCCGGATCAGTTTCGGTGCGTTTTTCATGCTTGCGAGAGAGCTCCGGTACCATCTCTTTCAGATTGAAGTACTTCGCATGGCGCACAGCGTGGATGCGATCCCAGGGCAGGGCGGTATCGTAGGCGCTCTCGCCTACGGTTTCGCTGTCGATCAGCTGCGGCATGCTGATGTCCGGTGATACGCCCGCGTGCTGGGTACTGTCGCCGGAAACGCGATAGAACTTGGACTGGGTGATTTTCAGCTGGCCCTCTTTGAGTGGTGCCATGGTCTGCACGGTGCCCTTGCCGAAGGACTGGTTGCCCACCACCAGGCCGCGGTTGTAGTCCTGGATGGCGCCGGCAAAAATTTCCGACGCGGACGCAGACAGGCGGTTGATCAGTACCATAAGCGGTCCGCGGTACATAGCGCGGGAGCGCGAACGGTTGTGGCGAGAGATCTGCTCATTGGCATGGCGGATCTGCACTACCGGACCCTGATCGATGAACAGGTCGGTGAGCATGGTGGCTTCCTGCAGGGAGCCGCCGCCATTATTGCGCAGGTCGAGGATGACACCGTCAACGCCTTCTTTCTGCAGCTCTTCCAGCAGGTTCGCCACATCGCGGGTGGTGCTCTTGTAGTTCGGGTCGCGCCGGCGGTAGGCCTCGAAGTCGATATAGAAGGTAGGCAGGTTGATCACGCCGACTTTGTAGGTCTGGTCGCCTTCGGTGAATTCAAACACGGCTTTCTTCGCCGCCTGATCTTCCAGTTTCACCTTGCTGCGCTGGATGGTGATGGTGCGGTGTGAGCCGTCGCCACCGGTAGGAATGGTTTCCAGGCGAACATAGCTGCCGGCGGTGCCGCGGATCAGGTCCACTACATCGTCCAGGCGCCAGCCGACCACGTCCACCATTTCACCTTCCTTGTCCTGGCCCACGGCGACAATCTTGTCGTTCGGTTTGACCTTGCCGGTGCGGTCGGCCGGGCCGCCAGCGACCAGGCGCGCGACCTTGGTGTATTCATCTTCCATCTGTAGCACGGCGCCGATGCCCTCCAGGGACAGCGACATGCTCATGTTGAAGTTTTCCAGTGAACGCGGAGACAGATAGTTGCTGTGCGGGTCGTACAGACGGGTGAGGGAGTTCATGTAGAGCTCGAACACGTCGTCTGAGTTCTGCTGGCCGAGGCGCTTGAGCTGGCCCTTATAGCGGCGCAGCAGCAAATCGGCGATTTCCTCATCACTTTTACCGGTGAGGCGCAGGCTCAACACGCTGCCTTTCAGGCGCTTGCGCCAGAGGTCGTCAGCCGCGCTGATGGACTGCGGCCACTCGCTGTCTTCGCGATCCAGCTCAAGGGATTCATCGACGTTGAAGTCGTATTTGGGCAGGCCGTTGTCGAGCTGGGAAATAATGTTGTTGAGGCGGTCAGATACCCGCAGGCGATAGCGGTTGTAGATCTCAAAGCCGCGATCCACATTGCCCGCCTTCAGGTCGTCGTCCAGCTTGGTACGCCACTGGCGGAATTCACTGATGTCCGATGACAGGAAGTAGCTTTTGCTCGGGTCGAGGCTGTCGATGTACTCGTCCCACAGCCCGGCAGACATTTCGTCGCCCACCTTGAGCTTGTTGTAATGCAGCATCTCTAGCTTGCTGACGATCTCACGGGCGGTACCGCCCTGGTCCTGGTGGGGCTTGAGATCATCAACTTCTGCCAGGGTGATTGGCGAGAGGAGGACCAGCAGTGAAAAGGAAAGGCCGGAAGCGAGTGCGGCAATTCGATGGCTAAGCATAAGGAGTCTCTTTATACGTCCTACTTCAAGGCGCCCCACTGGCTTTATGGGCCGGAAGCGGGCTTCCGGGCAGTGGCGACTTATAGCTTAGGACAAGTATAAAGGCTGAAAGCTCCGAAAGGCATGTAATGCTTCCATTACAAGGTGAAAGGTGTCCCGGTTGCGGTGATCGGTAAAACGTTTTACCCGCCATTGACCCAAAATTGACGGAAATTTGCTCTGTTTTCCGGCGGGGGCTGCGAGCCATTCCGCTGTTGCCCCTCTTTTTCGCTCGAAATTCGATCAATAGAGGCTCTTCTGCGACAGGGCGCCCGCCTCAGACATTATTCCCCCGAGCTCATCCGGCGTTTTCGGGCTGTTTGCGCAAATGCCGGGAGGTCTGCAACATTTCCAGCATGGCTTCGACGTGGCGCTCGCCGACCTCAGCGATGTTGAATGCCGCGGGGTTCATCAACCACTCCTGGAGCAAGCCGACAATGCCCGCGTGTACCAGCGGTACGGCGATATCGATGTCCAGGTCTGCCGGAAGTTGGCCCACGGACACGGCATTTTCTATCAGATTGCGCAGGCGCATGGTCGCTTCTGAGTGCCCTTGCACACAGCGCTGGTTGATCTCGCCATTTTCTGGGACCCATTCACAGCGGAGCAGGATGATGGCGAAGATCCTGCGCCACTGCTCATTCGACATCACCTCGCGGTAGAGGAACACCCAGCGCTTGCGCAATTCGCCAAGCGGGTCGCACGAATGCTGCGGCGCCTGACAGAGTGATTCATCCGGTAGCTGGATACGGTCGGCCAGCGCACCGAACAGATCTGTCTTGTTCTGGAAGTGCCCGTACACCGCGCCACGGGTAACACCGGCAAGCTCAGCGATTTCGGTCAGGGAAGGGCGGGACACGCCGCGCTGGTCGAACACTTCAATTGCCGCGTCGAGAATCCGTTCGCGGGTTTCCAGTGCATCTTCCTTTGTACGTTTGGCCATCATCGCTACCTGGTTATCGGTGTGGGGCTGCCCGCACACTCGGCTTGGCCAGTGGTGTGGAGGCTCAATTCGGCCCGGAACAGGCCGATCAGAACGGCGTTAATTTTACTTTACATTCATCGGTGAATAAATAGTTGATATTCATTCATGAATGTATTTAAATTCTGGCCGAGTCGACACTTAAGACAGATTTGTCTGGTTGACACCATCTGCTTATCAACTGACCGGGTATTCAGTCAGCCCGTCACAGTCCCTTGAGTGCACCGCTTCCAGATGTCTCTGGGAGTGGTGTTTTTTTCAAGAATTCAATCGCCAGTGGTGCCGCTCCAGGTGCCGGTATGGATGCAATCACGAGGTCGTCATGTTGCAAAAGAAGAAGTCGTTGATCTCCGGCAGCTTGTTGCTTGCCGTAGCGCTGTTGTCAGCCTGCGGAGAAAAACAGCAGGCCATGCAAGGACATACGCCACAGGTCACCGTCGTCACCCTGGCTACTGAACCCGTCACTCTGACTCGCCAATTACCCGGTCGCACCAACCCGTTCAAGGTGGCGGAAGTGCGTCCGCAAGTGGACGGCATCGTCAAGGATCAGCTGTTCAACGAGGGCGGCCTGGTAGAAGCCGGCAGTGCGCTGTACCAACTGGACGATGCGCGCTATCGCGCGGATTACGACAGTGCGCGAGCCTCGCTGGAGCGGGCACAAGCCACCCTCAATGTGGCAAAGCTGCAGGCGGACCGCACGCAGGAGCTGGTAAAGACAGGTGCAGTGAGCAAGCAGGACAACGACAGCGCGGTTGCCTCACTGCAACAGGCGAAGGCGGATGTGGCCGCCGCGAAAGCCGCGGTACAGCGCAGCAAGGTGACACTGGAGTTCGCCCGCATCAGTGCGCCGATCAGTGGGCGCATCGGCATCTCCTCTGTGACCCAGGGCGCGCTGGTGACCAGCAATCAGGCCACGGCACTGGCGACAGTCCAGCAGCTGGACCCGATTTATGTAGACCTGACCCAGTCGGTCAGCGAGTTGCTGAGCCTGCGCCAGTCGCTGGCAGCGGGCACCATGGAGAGCACCGACGATCTGCCGGTGACCATTCTGCTGGAGGACGGCAGTCCCTATCCCCACGCTGGCAAACTCGCATTCTCTGAGGTGAGTGTGGACCCTACCACCGGTAGCGTTCGTCTGCGTGTGGTCGTACCCAATCCGGACCACGTGCTGCTGCCGGGTATGTATGTTCGTGCCTCTGTGGGCAGTGGCCAGCGGGAAAACGCCATTTTGGTGCCACAGCAGGGCATCGCCCGCGATCCCAAGGGCAACACCACGGCGATGGTGGTGGGCGAGGGCAACACCGTAGAAGTGCGCCCGGTACAGGTTTCCCAGACCGTGGGCAGCGCCTGGCTGGTGGAAAGTGGCCTTAAGGCGGGCGACCGCGTGATCGTCGAGGGACTGCAGAAAGTGCGCCCTGGCGTGGAGGTGAACGCAGGGGAAGTGGCCGCGCCGGCGCCGCTCGATCTGCCGGCACCATCTGCTGACAAATCCGCAAGCACCGCATCCGAAAAAGTACAGCGCGACGCCAGCAAGGGGTAACAGCGATGGCAGGTTTTTTTATTGATCGCCCGATCTTTGCGTGGGTGATTGCCATAGTCGTGATGCTGTTTGGTGGCCTCGCGATTACCAAATTGCCGGTAGAGCGCTACCCGGATATCGCGCCCCCGGTGGTGTCCATCAGCGGTGCCTATCCCGGTGCCTCTGCCAAGGTGATTGAAGACACGGTTACCCAGGTGATCGAGCAGAACATGAAAGGGCTCGACGGCCTGCTGTACATGTCTGCCACCAGCCAGTCCATCGGCACCACAGAAGTCACCCTGACATTTGCCAATGGTACCGATCCGGATATCGCCCAGGTACAGGTGCAGAACAAACTGCAGCTGGCCATGCCGTTGTTGCCGGAAGCGGTACAGCGCCAGGGGCTGACCGTGGGCAAAGGTCGCGCTGGCTTCCTGATGGTGGCGGGTTTCGTCTCCACCGATGGCAGCATGAAAAAAGAGGATATCGCGGACTACGTGGTGTCCAACGTGGTCGACCCGCTGAGCCGTGTACCTGGCGTCGGCAGCATTCAGGTGTTCGGCTCCAAGTACGCCATGCGTATCTGGCTGGACCCGAACAAACTCGACGCGTACAAGGTTACCCCCACCGACATCATCTCGGCGGTGAACAGCCAGAACCAGCAGGTGGCCATCGGCAGCCTCGGCGGCACGCCGGCGATCCAGGGGCAGCAGCTCAACGCGAGCATTACTGCGCAGAGTCGTATGCAGACGCCGGAGGAATTCCGCAATGTGATCCTGCGGGCCAATCCCGATGGTTCGGTGCTGAAGCTGGGTGACGTGGCGCGGGTGGAAATGGGGACCGAGAGCTACGACTTCCTCACCCGCTATAACCGCGCGCCGGCAACGGGTATCGCTATTTCCCTCGCCACCGGTGCAAACGCACTGGAAACCGCCGACGCGGTTAAAGCAAAACTCGCGGAAATGGGCCCCAATTTCCCCACCGGCCTCAAAACCGTGATTCCGTTCGACACCACGCCGTTTGTCGAGGTATCGATCAAGGGCGTGCTGCAGACGCTGGTGGAAGCGGTCATCCTGGTTTTCCTGGTGATGCTGCTGTTCCTGCAGAACATTCGCGCTACGGTCATTCCCACCATTGCGGTGCCGGTGGTACTACTCGGTACCTTTGGAGTGCTGTCGCTGCTGGGTTTCTCCGTGAACATGCTGACCATGTTTGCCATGGTGCTCGCCATCGGTCTGCTGGTGGATGACGCCATCGTGGTGGTGGAGAACGTGGAGCGGGTGATGCACGAGGAGAACCTCTCGCCCAAGGAAGCCACCAAAAAATCCATGAAGCAGATTACCGGCGCGCTGGTTGGTATTGGTGTGGTGCTGTCGGCGGTGTTCGTGCCCATGGCATTTATGGATGGCTCCACCGGCGTGATCTACCGCCAGTTCTCCGCGACCATTGTTGCCGCTATGGCGTTTTCGGTTCTGGTTGCCATTGTGCTGACACCGGCGTTGTGCGCCACTATGTTGAAGCCGGCTTCCCACGGTGGCCAGAAAGGCTTCTTCGGCTGGTTCAACCGTAATTTCGATCGCAGTGCGGCAACCTATCAGCGCGGCGTGCGCGGCATTCTCGCGCGCAGCGGTCGCTTCATGCTGCTGTTTGTGCTGCTGACCGCGGTGATGGTGTTCCTGTTCGTGCGTTCGCCGAGTTCCTTCCTGCCGGAAGAGGATCAGGGTGTGCTCTTCTCTCTGGTGCAGACGCCGGTAGGGGCTACCCAGGAGCGCACCATGGAATCGGTGCAGAAACTGGAAGATCACTTCCTCAACAATGAAAACGAACTGGTAGAGTCGGTATTCTCGGTGCAGGGCTTCAGCTTTGCCGGTAGCGGCCAGAACAACGCCATGGCGTTTATCAAACTGAAGGACTGGGACGAACGTGAAGAGGAATCCGAACAGGCCAAGGCCGTTGCCATGCGTGGCATGGGCGCCCTGAGCCAGATCAAGGATGCCATCGCCTACGCGTTTTCGCCGCCGGCACTGCCGGAACTGGGTACCTCTGCCGGTTTCTCCATGTACCTGAAAGACAATGCCAACCGCGGGCACGAGGCACTGATCAATGCGCGCAACCAGCTGCTGGGCATGGCAGCCCAGAGCCCGCTGCTGACCGGTGTGCGCCCGAATGGCCAGGAAGATACGCCACAGTTCAAGCTGAAGGTGAACAATGCCAAGGCGGCGGCACTGGGCGTGTCCATCGGCAGCATCAACAGCACCCTCGGCGTTGCCTGGGGCGGCCAGTACATTGATGACTTTATCGACCGCGGCCGCATCAAGCGCGTGTACATGCAGGCGGATGCGCCGTTCCGTATGAACCCGGAAGATTTCCGCCTGTGGTCCGTGCGCAACAGCAATGGTGAAATGGTGCCGGTGTCTTCCTTTGCCTCCTTTGACTGGGAGTACGGCTCGCCGCGTCTCGAGCGCTACAACGGTGTGCCCGCAGTGCAGATCCAGGGGCAGGGCGCTCCGGGTGTCAGCTCCGGTGAATCCATGGCGGAAATGGAACGTCTGGTTAGCCAGCTGCCGGAAGGTTTCGGCCTGGAGTGGACCGCGCTGTCATACCAGGAGCAGCAGGCAGGTTCCCAGACCACGCTGCTGTATGCACTGTCGATTCTGATCGTGTTCCTGTGCCTGGCGGCACTGTACGAGAGCTGGACCGTACCCACCGCGGTACTGCTGGTAGCCCCGCTGGGTATTCTCGGCGCGGTACTGGCCAGTAACCTGCGCGGTTTTGATCGTGACATCTACTTCCAGGTCGCCATGCTCACCACCGTGGGTCTGACCAGCAAGAACGCGATCCTGATCGTGGAGTTTGCCAAGCAGAACCTGGAAGCGGGCATGGAGCTGATTCAGGCCACCATGCATGCGGTACGCGACCGCCTGCGTCCGATCATCATGACCTCGCTGGCCTTCGGTCTCGGGGTCCTGCCGCTGGCGATTGCCTCTGGTGCCGGTTCCGGCGCGCAGCAGGCCATCGGTACCGGTGTTCTGGGCGGCATGATTGTGGGCACACTGCTGGGTATCTTCTTCATCCCGCTGTTCTTTGTGGTGGTGCAGAAAATGTTCGGTGGCAAAAAGGCCGCGGCGAATGCAGAACATTTCGCCGACAAGCGTGCCTTGGAAAGCAATTCATCCGAGCGGCGCACCGAACCCGCGTAACGGGAATCCGCCGCAACGGAATTGAACAGACTGTAAACCTTGGCCGGGTAATGCATGTGCAGCCCGGCCTTTTTTGTGTGTGGGATTTGCTGGTTCGCCTGCTGTCGGACGGATTTCGCGCGTGCCAAAAACTTTAGTGAAGTTGGCTATCGAACGATCGCCACGGATTTGATCTGCGCCCAGAGTTCACTCCCCGTAGTTATCGCCAGTTCCTGCAGTGATCGGCGGGTGATGCGTGCAATCAGGTGCGACTCGCCGTGCGCCATTGTTTGATCACCCGATGGTTGCAGGCGCAGTAACACCATCGCCGGATCGCGATCTGCACTGATTTCCTGCACCCTTACCGGCAGGCGGTTCAGGATGCTGGTTCGGGTGTCCTCATTGAGGGTGAGGCTGATGTCGCGGGCCAGGATACGCACGCGGATGGACTCTCCGGCTGCCTCACCGCTGTCGCGCAGCCACAAGTGCCCGCCGTCAAACTCCGCACGCGCCAGATGCCATTCACTGTTGCGCTCGGCAATCCGCGCCTGAATCAAAACCCCCAGATCGTCACCCAGTTGTACCGGAAAATCCGTGCGGGAAAGGATACTTGCCGCCGGTCCCTCGCGCTGGATTTTGCCGCTGTCCATCAGCAACAGATGGTCCGCGAGGCGGGCAATTTCCTCCACCGAGTGAGTGACGTAGATAATCGGGATATCCAGCGCGCGGTGGAGCTTTTCCAGATAGGGCAGGATTTCCCGCTTGCGCATCTGGTCCAAAGAGGCGAGTGGCTCATCCATCAGCAGCAGGCGGGGTTTGACCAGCAGGGCGCGGGCGATGGCCACGCGCTGCTGTTCCCCACCGGAGAGGTTCGCCGGGAATTGGCCCAGCAGATGCTCAATCCCCATCAGGTCGATGACCCGTTCGTATTCCGCCGGCGCGACCTCTTGCCAGGCACGCTTGCGTGCAAACGCCAGATTTTGCTCCGCACTCAGGTGCGGAAACAGACTCGGTTGCTGGAATACAAATCCGAGCGGGCGCCGGTGTACCGCCAGTGTTTTGCGCGGGTTGTGCGCGAGCTGCCACGGCTCACCGTTGACAGAGAGGCTGCCGTTGTCACAGGGCTGCAGACCCGCCATGCAGCGGAGCAGGGTGGTTTTGCCGGAACCGGACGGGCCGAAAATACCGGTTACCCCGCGTCCCGGCAGGTCGAGTTTCACATTCAGGGCAAATTGACGGTCGCCGGTGCTGCTCTGCAGGGGCAGGTGAAAATGCCCGACGATGCCATGCATGGGAACGTGAGATTGAGAGCCGGGAAATTCTCGATCAGTTGCCATAGCGCATCCCCACCGCCGATTTGCGCTGCTGCAGAAGGTACAGCAGAAGCAGCACTAGAAAGGAAAATCCGATCATTACTGCCGATAGCCAGTGGGCCTGGGTGTATTCAAGGGCCTCCACGTGGTCGTAAATCTGTACCGAAACCACGCGGGTCTCACCGGGAATATTGCCACCGATCATCAGCACCACACCGAATTCACCCACGGTGTGCGCAAATCCCAGCACGGTTGCGGTGAGGATGCCGGGCTTGGCGAGTGGTAGCGTCACATGCCAGAAGCGGTCCCAGGGGCCGGAATGCAGGGTTGCCGCCACCTCGGACGGGCGCGCGCCCTGTGCCTCGATGGCATTCTGGATCGGCTGCACCACGAACGGCAGCGAATAGAGTAGCGAGGCCACCACCAAACCCCAGAAGGTAAAGGGCAGGGTCCCCAGTCCGAGCAACTCGGTGAATTTGCCCATGGGACCTGACGGGCCCATGAAAATCAGCAGGTAAAAACCGAGTACCGTGGGAGGCAGAACTAGCGGCATTGCCACCAGTGCGCTGACGGGACCCTTCATCGCCGAGCGGGTCTTTGCCAGCCACAGCGCCAGCGGTGTACCCAGCAATAACAGCAAAACCGTTACGGTAGTGGCCAGACGCAATGTCAGCCAGATGGCGGCCCAATCGGCGTCACTTAGCATTGTCGCCCCCGAGCGTAGAAGGGGTACCGTAGCCGTAGCTGCGAATGAGTGCGCTCACCTCGGCGCTATGCATATACGCCCAGAGTTGCTCCAGTGCGGGTACATGTTCCCCGCGCTTGAGCACCACCGCGTCCTGGCGGATCGGGCTGTAGAGCTGCACCGGTACAATCCACGCGGATCCTTCTTCAACCTTTCCATCTTTCAGAATCTGTGACAGTGCCACCAACCCCAGGTCGGCGTTTCCGGTCGCCACAAATTGATAGGTCTGGGAAATATTCTCACCCTGTACCCGGCGTGCGCGGGTTTGCTCTTCCAGCTGTAACTGCTGCAGCAGTTCCACTGCCGCCGCGCCATATGGCGCGAGTTTCGGATTGGCGATCGCGAGTTTGTTGTAGTCCCCGTGTTTCAGTACTTCGCCTGCCGCGTCTACAAATCCCGGTTTACTGGACCAGAGCGCCAGCCTGCCTTCGGCGTAGGTGAAGCGGCTGCCAGCGTCTGCCAGCCCAAGCTTCACCAGTTGTGCGGGCTTCGCCTGGTCTGCGGAAAAGAATGCGTGATAGGGGGCGCCATGGCTGATCTGGGCGAAAAACTTTCCCGACGAGCCAAACGCCAGCTTTACCCTGTGGCCACTGCGCTGTTCGAATCGCCTGGCAATTTCCTGCATGGGGGCGGTGAAGTTCGAGGCCACCGCGAGGGTCAGCTCGTCTGCCTGAGAAGGAATTGAGAAAAAAAGCGGGAAAAGCAGCAATACGCGCCCAAGTACCGCCCTGACATCCGAACCTTGCACCAACGCCTCCCGGGAAGTCGCTTTTTTTATCGCCGTATAGTTGGGCATATAGCGCTTCAGGGCAAGTTCAAATTCCCGTACCCGGAGGCAAAGAAGCGAAGGGGGCAGGGAACTAGTTGAGCTGTGGCACTGCTGGGTGGCCGGGGTCGGCTTTGCTACCGGCGTTGCCGTACCAGAAATGGTAGAAGTCCTCGGTCACCTTCTGTTCGATCTCTGTGGCGGATTCACGGGGGCAGAACAAGGTGATGGTCAGTACATCATGGCCAAGTTCGCTGGTGCTGAACTGGATTTTTGGCTCGACGCTGGCGAGCTCCACGCCCATGCGGTTTTCGATCAACTTGCAGTAGCGTTCGGCAACATCCTTAAAGGACTCGCAGTACTGCAATACACAATCGGTGATGAACTTTTTGATGGCAAACGGATTCTGCCCCTTGTTCTCGCGCACGATGACAAAGGTGTGCTCGATATAGCGGCGCATGAAGTTGAGGTTTTTCACCGGCTGGGAAAAGAACACACTGTTTGGAACATACAGCGTGGTGCCGGTGTAGCCGTTGCCAAGGCCGTGTGGGTCGATTTCCAGCAGGGTGGTGCTCAACCAGTTGTTGTCGATTACTTCACCAAACTGATCGCCAATTTTCACCCAGTCGCCAATGGTGAAGGAGCGCATGCTGGCCTGGTAAATGCCGCCAACCAGGCACTGCACCGCATCGCGCAGGGCCACCACGATGGCAACGGAGAAGGCGGCAATGGATAGCGCAAAATTCCGCAGCTCTGGCAGCCAGATGCCAAACAGGGCGAAGACAATGGCGAGATTACCGATGTTGTGCACCGTGTGAATGCGGCGACGGATGTCCTGTCGTGGCCAGCTCGATTTCCGAAACAGCGTGGTCAGGATATAACGCACGACCAATATGGCAGCGACCGTCAATAGGCTGATAACGAACTTGTTATGAATGAGCTTGGCGAGTAAATCGGCGGGCATGGACAATCCAACGTTGAAGACCGGTGATGCGGTTATTCCGGCGTGGCAAGGATAGTCGGATTGATTCGGTAAATGAACCCGCATATAGCGATTCACAGGCGCATTTCACATTTTCTGACAACAGGTATGCCAATTAGTCTGCAGTGGCTTTGGATGATTTTGTCGCCGCCCGTTCGCTTTGCGCACGCAGCGCGTAGCCGAGCAGAGAAAAATATTCACTGAATGCGGCATTGATGCGCTGTCGATGGGCTCCAGTCGGATAGAGCCCCATGCGCGCTTCCTCGGTGGCTTTGGTGCCAGAAACCAGAAAATTGTTGCTGATACTGGCGTCCTGCACGAAGGCTTCGAACGCCCTGGCGCAGATTTCCGCCGGGTCGCTGAAATAGATAGCGCCGTTGGCCTTATCCGCGGCGACCGAGACGCGGAAGAGCTCGCTGGGATTTTCGCCAGTTTCATCCAGCATGATCGCCCTGAAGCAGGCGAACAGGCGATCATTGAGCGGGTGTGGTATCGGTGTCGCGTCGCGCAGCCAGGCTTCCGAAGCGTAAGCGCGGTCGCCGACGTCACTGAATACCTTGTCGGCGAGGTAGTGATCCAGCGCGTGAAACCACTCGTGGGCGATGGACCCTGGGCCCGCATTTTTCGCCAGGGAAAAAGTACGGGTGGCGGGTTCGTAAAACGCCATGGTGCCAGGGCGCCCGCCGATGCCGTACTGGAATGCCAGCGTCTCGCGCAGGGAAATAAGAATTTCCGGCCCGCGCAGGATCGACATCAGATCCGCGAGGGCGTCGTAGAACAGGCCGGCGGCCCTGTCGCGTTCCGCTTCGGTCACCCAGCGGCCGATACTGATGGCGCGGAAACCGAATTTTCGCCGCACATCCACAAAGCTCACGCTGGCGCTGTCGCGCTGTATCGGGCCGCGGCGGTAGAACTGTCGTTTTGAAACCATGATTCTCTGACTACTTCTGTGTGTCCCAGAAATTACCGAGCGCAGTCGACAGTACCTCGCCGTTGGCGCAGTGCTGTAGTTGCCAGTGCTGCGGGAACAGCGGCCGATAAAAAGGGTCGGCGAAGCGCGCGTCCGCGAGGATGACCACGCCGCGGTCTGTCTCGGTGCGGATCACACGGCCCGCGGCCTGCAGCACCCGGGTGAGTCCGGGATAGCGATAGGCGATATCGAAACCATTGGAGAAAACCTTGTCGCCACCAGTTGCTGCGGCCTGTCGCAACAACTCCTGCTCCTCGCTGACTTGCGGCAGTCCGACACCGGCGAGTATGCATCCCACCAGTTGTTCTCCCACATAGTCGATGCCCTCGCCGAATATGCCGCCCATGATGGCAAAGCCAAGACTGCGCCGATTGTCGCTGAAACGGTCGAGAAACGCTGCGCGTTCCTGTTCACTGGCGCCCGCGGTTTGCTGGATCAGGTCGATTGCAGGATGTTGCGCGGCAAAGCGCTCGGCGACTTGCTGCAAAAACCGGTAGGAGGGGAAAAACACCAGATAGTTGCCGGGGCGGCTGTGGTACACCCGCGCGATCAACTCCACCAGCGCATCCGCGGCACTCTCCCGCGCCCGGTAGCGTGTGTCCAGGTAAGGGCACAGAAATACACCGAGCTGATTGGACGCGAAGGGCGAGGGCAGTGACAGGTAGGGGGCTTCCGCTGCCACGCCCAGTTGCCGCTGTATGTAGGGGGCCGGGCGCAATGTGGCGGAAAACAGGATCACCCCGTGGAACTGCCGGAAGCACTGTTGCAGAAAGTCTGCAGCGCTGATGCACATCAGCTTGAGTTGTTGCTCCTGCCAGGGCGCGTCCCGATTCTCCCGCCGGGTGAGGCAGCGGTGCTGATCGTTCAATAGGCCGACGATGGTCAGGAACCGGTACAGGCCATTCAGCCACTCGCCAATTTCCTCGGGCGGTGATTGCGACTGTTCCCACATCTGGCTTACCACGGCCATGATTTTGTGTGCGGCGGTAATGACCGCATCCGGGCCATGGTTAGCATCGCTGGTTGTCTTTGTATCCATGGGTGTCAGCCAGGCTTCGGCGGCTGCGTCCGCCGGTCCCGGGTGGAAGCGTTCATCCCGGGGTCTTTCGTCAACCCACTGATCCAGTGCCCGCACCAGTGCATTGATCGCGCGTTTTAACGCCGGGTAGCCCCGGCAGTCTTTGGCGGCCTGTCGGCTACCGCGGCGGGACAGCTGTGCGCTGTACATGCCGCGCGCGCGATCGCCCAGGTTGTGTGCCTCGTCCACCAGCAGCGCACGCCGTTGCTGGTCACTTTGCAGGCTGTTCAGGCGCACCAGAGGATCGAATACATAGTTGAAGTCGCACACCACCAGATCGACCCACGGCAGCATCTGTAGCGATAGCTCAAACGGACACAACTGCAGTGCATCTGCCACCGCGGCGACTTTTTCCGGTGTCAGTAGTGGCTGTCCGAGCAGCTGCTGGCGGGCTTCGGGTAAACGGTCGAAAAAACCCCGCGTGCGCGGGCAGATGCCATCGGCATCGGGGCTGCACAGGCCGAGTCGGCAGGCACAGGTTTTGTCCTTGGCCTGGATCTCCAGCAGGCTCAGCTTGAGGCCCTGCTCGTGTAACCGCGTGGCGGTTTCCCGCACCACCTGGCGACCGGAGTTTTTCGCGGTCAGGTATACCAGCTGGTCCAGGTGGTTTTCCCCCAGTGCCTTGATCGCCGGGAACAGGGTGCTGACGGTCTTGCCTATGCCGGTAGGCGCCTCCGCCACCAGTTCACCGCCGTCGCGCAGGCAGCGGTACGCGGAAATCGCCAGCTCGCGCTGGCCCGGCCGGAAGTTGGGGAAGGGGAATTCAAGGGCGTGTGCGCTTGTGCGTACGCTGTTGCGCTGCTGTTGCCACGCCCGGTGCCATTCGAGGTAACTGCGCAGCGCCTTGTGGGCAAAGTCTTCCAGCTCCGGCCAGGCAAATTCACGCAATTCAGGGTGGGATTTTTTCTGCTTGAGGTTGTACCACTGCATCTGCAGGCGCAGGCAATCCGCCCGATCCGGTGCCGCTCCGGTGCCCTCCTGGCGCTGCAGCAGATAGCAGAAACCGTAGATCTTCAGTTGCGCCCAGTGCAGCTCGCGCACGGAATCCGCTAGCTGCTCGGGATGGCAGTAGGTGGTCTTGATTTCGTCCAGCTGTGCGGGGCGATGCAGATCCGACTGCGGGTGCACGATGTCCACACGGCCGCTAAGCACAATCGTTTCGCCAAGAAACGGGTACTCCACTTCCAGCCGGTATTCCGCCTCGCTGCCGGGCGGGCGTTTTTTCTGCAGCTTCTGGTGGGCGCGAATGCCCTCAAGCGCAGTGGGACCACTGGGGGTATCGGCGATCAGGTCTCCTGTCCGGCATGAAAAGGCGACCAGTTCACCCACCGACAATCGCAAGATTTGCCGTTCGCTCACGTTGCCTGCCATTCCACATGCAGCACCCGGTGGGGAATCTCGTGCCGGGCAAAAAAGGCCAGCCAGCGCTGCTGGTTCTGCTGCAGCCGGTCTCCGGGGCCTTTCACTTCCACCAGCTCATAGCCGCCGGCATCGGGGAAGCGGATCAGGTCCGGCAGGCCGCTGCGGTGGTTGGCGATATCCGCCAGCAAACGCCGGAACAGCGCCTGCCAGTGTGCGGCGGGTATGCGCTCCAGGGCGAGCCTCAGCAATGGCGCCGAGAGCGCGTCCCAGGCAACCAGCGGGTTGGCAATGCCGTATTTCTGGTCAAAGTTCTGCCATACGCGAACGGCGAGATTTTCGCAGTCGAGTTCCGCGAGACGCTGTTCGAACGCTTGGCGGCGTGACGGGTAAAAGTCCGGTGTGCGGAAATCACTGGGCGCGGCCTGGAAAGGATTGAAGAAGGCGCCGGGCAGTGGCGCGAACACGATATCCCACACATAGAGCCCCAGTATCCCGTTGAACAGGGTGTTTTCCACGTAGTGACAGGGCCCGCCGGCATCCACTTCCAGCCAGGCCGCGGCAATCAGCTCCACGCACACTGCGGCCGACGGTAGCGCCACGGTTTCGGTTGGGGCCTGGTAGCACGAGGGCGCCGCCCAGCCGTGCGGGCGTTGTTCACGCTTGGCGGTGCGGTAGCCAAAGCTCTCGGCAAACACTTCTTCGGCTTCACTCAGCGGTGCTGCGAGAATTTCCCGGCACAGTGACAGGCTGCCATCGATATCGCCACGTGCTACCGCAATGCGCGCACGGCGCTCCCGCGCGGGTGGGCGAGCGCACAGCCGATACAGTTGGTCTGCGGCGTCCAGTACTTCCAGTCGTTCCAGCTGCCGGGCCATGGTCAGTCGCACCCGGTCGAGGCGGCGCTGCAGGGTCGCGTCTGCTGCGTCCGCGGGCGGTAATTGCTGTGCCAGTGTCAGAATCGCCTCGGCGCCGGAATCCAGGATGTCGTCCAGTACTGACAGACAGTCGTAGTACCTCAGGTGTTGTTCGATCTGCGCGCGGTTCTGGAACGGGAGATGGTGGCAATCGAGCGCGTATTGTTCGTATTGGAAAAGTCCCAGGTCACGCAGCACCCAGTCGGTGAGATCCTGGTTCAGGTTGCCGAAAAAGCACAGTTTGAAGGTCTCGAAGTGCTCTGCCGCCTGCACGGCGAGCAGCGGGTCTTCGGCGCTGAGCACGGAGGTATCGATACCCTGTTGTAACAGTGCTTGTGCCAGTTCCGGGCGCTTCAGGGAGCGGGGCAGGGGGGCGCTACTCAGTGGCACCAGCTCCGCCTTGCTGTATAGCGGCAGCACTTCTGCCGCTTCCAGTGGCGGGTTGCGCTGCAGTAATCCGGTTTCCACCAGCCGATCAGCGGCAGTGGCCAGGTCGCCAATCTCGGCATAGGCAAGTTTACGCTGGCGAAAAAGTGAACCGGCACTGGAGGGCACCCCTTTGCGGGGCAGTAGCCTGACATACAGCCGCTGGCTGTCCACATCCAGGGTGCGGAAATCGGCGTAAAACCGGCGCTCACCCGCCGACAGCAGGCCCTCGTAACGGGACATCACGAAGTCAACGAGGGCGAGGAAGTTCGTCAGGTAATAGTCTGGTGCCAGTTCAACGGGGGCGGGCATGGCTTACGGCGCGTCGTTCGATGTTGTGTAGATAAGGCTGGATGGTTATACAGCACATCGGCGAGCGGAACAAACAGGAACGCGACCCACGATTCGCGTCCTCGTGAGGAATGACGGATCGGAATGCCGCGAGCGCCCCGGTCTAGACTTCGACGGCAGGGACCAGCCCGGCAATCTGGCAAAAGCATCGCGAAGGCGTTTGAGGGGAGTCACCTATGATTCGCAATTTCAGGGAACATGCCGCCAACGAGCGCACCTTTCTCGCCTGGGTGCGGACGGCCATCGCCGTGGTGGGTTTCGGAGTTGCGATCGGGCGCCTGGGCAATCATGCTCCCTCCCCATGGACGGAAGTCGCGCTGTTCGTGACCGGTGGGCTGGTCGTGTTACTTTCCTACCTGCGAATGCGTGCCAAGCAGCGGCAGATTGACAGACCCACGGAATATGCCGACGAGGAGCGGTCTTTCGACCTGTTGCTACTCGCCCTGGTCTGCAGCATGTTTGCGCTGATGGCGTTTTTCACCCTGCATCTGGTCTAGCGGAACGCCCATAACAACAATTTTGAATCTTTGGCTGAAGTAGAAGCATGAAATTGATGATTGTCGGTGCCACCGGGTTGGTGGGCCGCCATGTACTGGAGCTCGCGCTTGCGGACAGGGCGGTGGGGCAGGTGATTGCACCGGCACGCCGGCCACTAGCGACACACCCCAAGTTGATTTCGCCTCAGGTGGATTTCGATCGGTTGCCGGCGGAAGCCGACTGGTGGCGGGTGGATGCGGTGATCTGTGCACTGGGAACCACCATGCGCACTGCGGGTTCACGGGAGGCGTTTTTCCGGGTGGATCACGATTACCCGCTGGCGATCGCCGAGCTGGCCCACCGGCACGGCACTAAGACTTACGTGCTGAATTCGGCGCTCGGCGCCGATGCGGATTCGCGCTTTTTCTATAACCGCACCAAGGGTCAGCTGGAAAGAGCGCTGCAAACGATGGGATTTGAATCCTTGACGTTTGTGCGTCCGGGACTCATCGGCGGGCACAGGGACGAGTTTCGTCCTGGCGAGCGTCTTGCGACCGTACTTCTCAAGATTGGCGGGCCGTTATTACCACGGCGCTGGCAGATAAACCCGGCAGAGAACATCGCGCGGGCAATGCTATGCGCGGCACTCGGTCACAAATCGGGAGTGCACACAGTGGAATCGGCGGAGCTGGCATAAGCGATTTATCTGACGCATCTAGAGCGTGCGTTCTGTCAGTTTCACGCCATCGGTAATCCGCTCACTCGGGTGCAGCACAATGGTTTCCCCCGGGCTGATGCCGGATAAAATTTCCGCAACACGCCCGTTGTTGTGGCCGACTTCAACCTCTGTGCGCACTGCGCGATCGCCAACCACTTTGAACACCGCCCACGCTTTCTGGTGACGGAACAGGGCGCCGGTCGGCACCTGTATCACATCGTCGCCGCGCCAGATTTCGATGGCGGCATCGACGCGATAACCGTGGCCGAGCCGAGACCATTCTTCCCGGGGATCGGTAAAGTCGACGATTACATTCACCCGCTGTTCCTCGATCCCCAGTGCGGAAATCTTGGTAAAACCGTAGGGCTCCACCAAGCGCACGCGTCCGTGCAGGGTTTTGTCGCCACCCCAGGCGGTGAGGGCGACCGGCGCCCCTTGCTGCACGCGTACGGCGTCGCGGGACAGCAGATCAATGACGATTTCCAGTTGCCCCGGGTTGCCGATTTCCAGCAGTGGTGTGCCGACGGCTACTACCCGCTCGCTTTCCTGCAGTAGCTGCAGAACCCGGCCGCCCACGGGTGCGGTGACCTTCACCAGGTTGCCGTGGTCCAGCTTGGGGGCGCCGCGCTGGGGGGCTATCAGGGCCGCACGGGCGTTGTCCAGTTCTCCTGCGCTGACACGTTCCGCGGCACGCGCGGTATCCAATGCGGCCTTGGCGCTATCGAGGGTGAGTTCGGTGCGCTCCAGTTCCACTTTGGAGATATAGCCTTTTCCCGCGAGTTTCCGCGCGCGTTTGGCATCGGCCTCGGCAAATGCCAGTTTGGCTTCGGCATCGCGCCGTTCTGCTTCGGAAAGTTTCAAAGCGGCCTGGGCGCTGCTGATGGCGGCTTCTGCCTGATTGCGACTGCGCTCGTCGAGAAACTGCGGATGGGTGGGAAGCAATTCGGCGAGCGTGGTAGTGCCTGCCTCGACGGTATCGCCCACGTCACTCTGGATACGCAGCAGATACCCGGTGACCGGTGCCGAAACCACAAACACATCGTGCACGCGGGTGTAGCCTTCATCACTGACCGCCAGCTGCATGGGGCCGCGGCTCACCTGGGCCAAGTCCACCGGCACCGGTTTCGGCATAAACGCATACACGAGAAATGCCAGTAGACCAGCGAGTAATAATATTCCGACGATGCGCTTAAACAGTTTCCGCCCCATATCACTCCCGCGTCTTGAGTACGGCGATCAGGTCCAGCTGCTGGATGCGCCGGTGCACCAACAGGCCGGAGGCAGCGGCCGAGAGCAGTACCACCAACGCGGCGTAGCCGTAGGTGGAGGAGCTGATGATCAGTGGAATGCGGAACAACTCGGTATTGAACGACTGCACCAGTGTCCACGCCAGCAGGAAGCCAAGGAAAGCACCGAGCGGCAGGGCCAGCAGTGTGAGTAATGCGAGCTCACCCAGCAGAATGTAGGACACCTCGCCGCGGGTAAGACCGAGCACGCGCAGGCTGGCCAGTTCACGCCCTCGCTCCGACAGCGAAATGCGCGCGCTGTTGTACACCACCCCCAGCGCAATCAGTCCGGCAAACAGGGTATTGAAAAACACAAAGGTACCGAGGCTTTCCTGCAGGGTTTCATAAAAGGCATCCTGGGCTTGTTCCTGCAAACTGACACCGGCGACGACGGGCGTATTTTTCAGAGACTGATAAAACGCGTCGGTAAGGTCCGGGTCTACCAGTAAATAGGTGCCGGAAATCGCGATATCGTCTTTCAACATCCGGTTCATCACTTCCAGATCCATGTAGGCCGCGGTGCCCATATAGGTTTTTACTATGCCGCTGACTTCCATATCCAGTTCCGGGCGCCGCCCGGTGCGCACCTCGAGGCGCAGGAATTCACCACTGCGTATATCCAGTAATTCCGCCAGCTTGTCGGACAGCACGATACCGTAGCCCGGCAGTGGTACCGGGCGCAGTTCGGTATCCACCACGCGGCTCAGTTCTGCGTTGGGTTGCAGGCCGATGATGGCTTCGCGGCGGCTGTGAGTGCCATTGCGCAGCACCACCGGAATCGCGCGGAAGGGCTCCGCATGCATGGCTCCCGGCGCGTGCAGTACATCCTGAACCGCGCGCACATTGCGCGGCTCGACAAAATTGACGGTCACATCCTGGCGGTCGATCACATTGAAACTGATATCCACCATATACATCATCGCGTCCAGGGAAAAACTCGAGCCGATCAGCAAGCCCATGGACATGGCGATGCCAATGGTGGTCATCGCCGCGCGCCGCGGCCAGCGATATAGGTGCCGCAGAATCATCCGCGAGGGCTGGTCAATCCAGCGCGCCAGTCGCTCCAGCCAGTACGCGGAGCGGCTGTAATCCGGCGGGGGTGGCGGCACCATCGCCACGGCGGGATCGAGGCGTACGACCCTGAGTACCGCCCCGAACGTTCCCACAGCCGCCACCAGCAGGCTGAAGCCTATGCCCACAAGATAGACCTCCGGCGGTGCGCGAAATAGCAGAAACGGGAATTTGAAATAGTCCATGTACATATGCGCGAGCCCGTGGCCGAGCCACATTCCGAGCGCAATGCCGATCGCTATGCCGAGCAGCGTCACCAGGCCGATCATTTTCAGATAGTGCCGGGCTACGGCGCCGTTGCTGTAGCCGAACGCTTTCAGCAGCCCGATCTGTTCACGTTCGGTATCCACCAGTCGGCCGATCACCACATTGAGCAGAAACGCCGCCACCAGCAGGAAAATGGGTGGCAGTAGGCGGCCCATGGTTTCCAGCTGCTGGATTTCATTGGTGAGGAACTGGTCGGAGATCTGCTGATCGCGGCCGTAGGCACCGGTGGCGCCATAGCGCTTCAGCAACAGGTCCAGTTGTTCCAGCAGCGCATCGGTATTTTCACCGGGGGACGCCAGCAGCACCGCCTCGTTGAAGGCGCCATCCAGGTCGAAGGCATTCGCCAGTGCTTCCAGGTTCATCCACAGAACACCGAAGCGCTTTTTGTCCGGAACGATTTCACCCGGTGAAATGGCGTACACATATTCCGGCGAAAGCACCAGGCCCGTGATGATGAGTTTTTTCTTGGTGCCATTCAGGATCGCATACAGGTGATCCCCCGGCTCGAGCTGGTGGGCCTCGGCAAAGGCCTCCAGCGCGAGCACTTCCTCCTCGCGCTCCGGGTCCGGGTAGCGCCCGTGGCGCAATACGAAGTCATTGATGTGCGGACCGGGAATCGCCGGCAGTGACTGGATCTCGCCGGTGATGGGCGCGGCGGCGCCCTCGACGTCGAGAATCACTCCGGCACGGATGCGGGTTTCCGCACGGCGCACCCCGGGCAGCTCGGCGATCTGTTCCAGCAGTGCTTCGGGCGCGCGCTTTACCGGTGCCCAGATATCCGCAAAACGGTAGCGCTCGTAATAGGCGGCGCGGGTCTCCGCGAGGGACGCCAGCATGCCCTTGGACATCAGGTACATGCCCACGCCGCAGCCAATCACCACCGCAATGGCCAGGGCCTGGCCCTTGATGGTCCAGAGATCCCGCAGCAGTTTGCGGTCGAGTGGCGCGAGGAATTCGATCACCGCCGGCTACCAGCTCAGTTCCGCGGGGGCACAGGGGTGAGCATTGTGTTCGATGCTCTGAATACGTCCGTCCGCCATGCTCAAAATGCGGTCGGCCATTTTTGCGATGGCCGCGTTGTGGGTGATCACCATGGTGGTGGTGCCGAGTTCGCGATTGACCCGCGCGATGGCTTCCAGCACCACGATGCCGGTCTTGCTGTCCAGTGCGCCTGTGGGTTCGTCACACAGCAGCACCCGCGGTTGCTTGGCGATGGCGCGTGCGATGGCGACCCGCTGCTGTTCACCGCCGGATAATTGCGCGGGGAAGTGATCCATGCGCTTGCCGAGCCCCACCAGTTCCAGCGCGTGTTCCGGCGTCATCGGGTCGCGTGCAATTTCCGTTACCAGTGCGACATTTTCCCGCGCGGTCAGGCTGGGAATCAGGTTGTAAAACTGGAACACGAAACCGACGTACTCGCGGCGGAACTGGGTCAGGTGGCGATCGTCGAACGCAGTGAGTTCATCGCTGCCAAAAAACACGCGGCCTTCGGTGGGAGAATCCAGGCCGCCGAGAATATTGAGCAGGGTGGATTTACCGCTGCCGGATGGGCCCAGCAGCACCACCATTTCACCCCGCGGTACGCTGAGATCCACACCGCGCAGCGCATACACCGTGGACTCGCCGCTGCCATAGGTTTTGGTGAGGCCTTCAGCGCGAATCGCTGCCTGATGGCTGGATGATTGCTTATTGCTATTCATGACGGACACCAGTTCCTTTGGTTGTCCATTTCACTGCATGGATTTATCGGCGTGTTGCGGCCCGGATTTGTTACTGGCGGCATAAGGCTCGCCACTTACGGATAACCGGCTACGGAGTCACTGACTGCTTCTATTCTAGAAGGAAACGTATGACATGAAATAAAAGCCATGCTGAACACGCAGGATGACGCCGTCGTGTGCGCGCCCATTGGCACCATTGCCGAGGTGCACGGGCCGGTGGTGGTCATTCGCTGCGACAAACTTCCGCCACTGCGCCAGGCCCTGCGCGCATCCATCGATCACGAAAGCTACCTGTTTGAAGTGCACCAGCACCTGGACCAGCACCACGCCCGCGCGATTACGCTGCACCGCACCGCGGGCCTGCGTCGCGGCCTGCCGGTGTTTGATACCGGTGCACCGCTGCATGTGCCGGTGACGCCGGACTGCCTCGGGCGCCTGCTGAATATTTTCGGCGAGCCGCTGGATGGCGGTGCGCCGCTTGAAGCGCGCGAGTTTCGCAATATCCATACGCCACCGGCGGCACTGTGGGACGCGGTGGGCACCGGGGATATTTTGCAGACTGGCATCAAGGTCATCGACCTGCTGTGTCCCTTTGTACGCGGTGGCAAAACCGGCCTGTTTGGTGGTGCCGGTGTGGGCAAAACGGTACTGGTGATGGAATTCATGCACGCGGTGGCCTCACTGCACAGCGGCGTGTCGGTGTTTGCCGGTGTCGGTGAGCGCATTCGCGAGGGCCATGAACTGTGGCACGAGATGCGCGAGGCCGGGGTGATGGAACAGACGCTGATGTGCTTCGGGCAGATGGACGAGTCTCCGGGGGTACGCTTTCGCGTGGGGCTTTCGGCGCTGTCCTACGCGGAGTACCTGCGGGACTCGCTGCACAAGGAAGTACTGTTCGTGATGGACAATATTTTCCGATTCGTGCAGGCGGGTAGTGAAATCTCCAGCCTGCTCGGCCGTATGCCCGCCACCGTCGGTTACCAGCCGACCCTGATCAGTGAGGTGGCGGAAATGCAGGAGCGCATTCTTTCCACCCCGCAGGGTGCGGTGACTTCGGTACAGGCGGTGTATGTGCCCGCGGACGACATGACCGACCCGGCGGTGGACGCGATCCTGGGCCATCTTGATAGCTCGGTGGTTCTATCCCGGGCGCAGGCGGGCAAGGGCATTTACCCGGCGGTGGAGCCGCTGCAATCCGCCAGCCGCCTGATGGATCGCCACACCCTGGGTGACCGGCACTACACGGTGGCGGAGGGGGTGCGCGAGTACCTGGCGCGCTATCACGAACTGGAAGACATCATCGCGATGCTCGGTATCGGTGAACTGTCCGCCGCCGACCGTCTTGTGGTGATGCGCGCGCGCAAATTGCAGCGCTACCTCACCCAGCCGTTTATGGTCACCGCCTCACACACTGGCATCGCCGGGGTATCCGTGTCGCTTGAAGACACCCTGGATGACTGCGAGGCTTTCCTGCGTGGGGATTACGACGCGTTGCAGGAAGAGGACTGCTACATGCGCGGCAGTATGAAGGCCGGGAAATGAACAGCTTTTCCCTCGAATTGCTATCGGCCACGGAACAACGGCGCGTTGATGGCGTGACCAGCTTTGTGGGCGAGGATGCCTCTGGCAGCTTCGGCATTCTCGCCGGACATACCCGCACCATTGCGCCGCTGCTGTTCGGGCTCGCGCGCTTTCGCCGCGGCAACGAACAGTGGCAGTACCTGGCACTACCGGGAGGGCTGCTCTATTTTCTGGACAACCACCTGCAGATTTTCACGCGCCGCTTTCTGATCGATGCCGACTACGCGCGGATCTCCGCGCTGCTGCAACAGCAATTGCTCGCCGAGGAGCAGCGTCTCGTGGAGACCAAGGAAAGCCTGGCGCGCATGGAGGAATCGATGCTGCGGAGGTTGTGGGAGCTGAGCCGGGAATAGGGGAGAACAGGCATCAAGATGGCGACTAATCGTGATCAAAAGCAGCGTGATCAAAAGCAGCGTGACCGGCAACAGCGCAATCACCAGTTGAGCGAGCGCGTGGAGCGCCAGGCCAAGCGCATGAAAAAGGCCGAGCGCGAACGGGAAACGTTGCTGGCGCAGACCATCTATATCGGTACCCTGGGGCTGGTGTTTGTACTGCCGGTCGTCGGCGGCGCGTATCTCGGTCGCTGGCTGGATGGTTTCGTGGAAGGCTACTCCACTCGCTGGACCCTGAGCCTGATTTTTCTCGGTGTGGTGGTGGGTGCCGTCAATGTCTATCTGTTGATACGGGAATAGGTGATTCGGAGATAGCGCATGCACGGTGACACCATGTCATTTCCGGTGGTTCTGCATCTCGGGCCACTACAGGTGACCACCACGGTGGCGACGACCTGGGTGATCATGGCTTTGCTCGTGCTGGTGGCTTGGCTGGTCACGCGGCGCCTGCTACTGCACCCCGGGCGCGCACAAACCGTGGCCGAAGGCATCGTCTCCACTATCGAAGAAGCGATCCGCGCGGTAGCGCCAAATCACGTTTCGCTGTTGCTGCCGTTCATTGCCACATTGTGGATCTTCCTGGTGGTGGCCAACCTGTGTGGCCTGATTCCCGGGGTGCATTCGCCGACCCGGGATTTGTCGGCAACGGCGGCGCTGGCGATTCTGGTGTTCCTGTCGGTGCACTGGTTCGGGATCCGCGACCAGGGCCTGAAGGCCTACCTGCGTCATTACCTG
Source organism: Microbulbifer pacificus (assembly GCF_033723955.1). Taxonomy (NCBI): domain Bacteria; kingdom Pseudomonadati; phylum Pseudomonadota; class Gammaproteobacteria; order Cellvibrionales; family Microbulbiferaceae; genus Microbulbifer; species Microbulbifer pacificus. The sequence continues at coordinate 47,137 of NZ_CP137555.1, forward strand.
GTGCCGACGCCGTTGTTGCTGCCGTTTCATATCCTCAGTGAAATCACCCGTACGCTGGCGCTGGCGGTGCGCCTGTTTGGCAACATCATGAGCCTGGAAATGGCGGCGTTGTTGATCCTGCTGGTCGCCGGGTTTCTCGCCCCGGTTCCTATACTGATGCTGCATGTGATCGAGGGGCTGGTGCAGGCCTATATTTTCGGCATGCTGGCGCTGATCTATATCGCCAGTGGGCTGCAAACCCAACAAATGAGGCAGGAAGCCCGCAATGAATGATCTGTCCTGGTTTACGACCCTTTCCACTGTCGCCGCGATGATCGGCATGGGCATTGGCGTGCTGGGTCCCGCGATTGCCATGGGTCGTGCCATCAGCAGCGCGCTTGAGGCCATTTCGCGGCAACCGGAGGCGGAGAAATCGATCCTGCGCACGCTGTTTATCGGTCTCGCCATGATCGAGTCGCTGGCGATCTATGTTCTGGTGATCGCACTTATCGTCCTGTTCCGCAATCCGTTGCTGGAATACCTGCTCAAAACCAAGTCGTGACCGGGGCGCAATCGTGGAGCTGAGCTGGTCGACCTTCCTGCTGGAAATTTTCAACTTCCTCGTGCTGGTATGGATTCTCAAGCACTTTCTCTATCGCCCGATCCAGTCGGTGATTGCACGCCGCCAGCAGGATATCGACGGGCGCCTGGCAGAAGCCCGGGAGAAAGAAGCGCAGGCCGGCCAGTTGCAGAAAGACTATGAAGGCCGCCTGGCCGAATGGCGCAGCGAGCGCGAAAAGTCCCGTGAAGCGCTGGAGACCGAGCTGCGCAGCGAAAGAGTGCGGCGGGAAAAGTTGCTGGCGGACGAGCTGGAGCAGCAGCGGTCAAAGTCCTCTGCAGTTGATGCGCGGCGACAGGGAGAACAGCGCCGTCAGCTGGAATTGCAGGCGTTGGAACAGGGCAGCCGATTTGCCGCGAAATTACTTGAGCAGGGCGCCGGACCCGAAACAGAAACTCGCCTGATTAATCTCTTTCTCAAGAGCCTCGCGGAAATGCCGGAAGCGCAGCGGCTGCAGTTGTGTGAGCAAATCCGCGATTCGGCGAAAGCAGCACCGCTACGGGTGGCGAGTGCGCATGAGTTGGACGCCGGCACCCGCGACAAAATCGAACACGGGCTGGCGGCTTGCCTGGCGCGCGAGGTGGCCTGCCGCTTTGTGGAAGATCCCGACCTGATTGCTGGCGTGCAGGTATCCTTGGGCGCGTGGACCATGGGGCTCAACGTGCGTGATGAACTGCAGGGCTTCGCGCATCTTGCCCCGGAATCCGTTGCAGGGTGACCTATGAACGGAAGCCTACTTCAGCAGCGGAGTAATTGGCTCGACAAATACCGACTACAAGTTCGGATAGCCGAGCAGGGCTGGGTGGTGTCCGTTGGCGATGGCATCGTCTGGGTTGCGGGATTGCCGACCGTGGCCATCGACGACGTGCTGGAATTCAGTGATGGCAGCCGCGCTCAGGTATTCGACCTGAACGTGAACCTGGTCGGCGGGGTGCTGTTGCAGGCAACGGATGCGCTTACCGCTGGCACCCGTGCAACCCGCGGCAGCCAGGTTCTTGGTATCGCTGTGGGCGATGAGCTGTTGGGGCGTGTGCTGGATCCGCTGGGCGGGCCGCTGGACGGCGGTGCGATGCCGGACTGTGCCGGTTGGCGACCGTTGGAAGCGCGTGCACCGGCCATCGCCGAGCGGGATTTTGTGCAGCAACCGCTGTACACCGGCAGCAAGGTGCTGGACACCATGATTCCGATTGGCTGTGGCCAGCGGCAGCTGCTGATCGGGGACGAGGGGCTGGGGCGCAGTGCGTTGGCGCTGGATGCCGTCACCAATCAGAAAGGCAAAAACATCCGCTGTGTGTATGTGTTGATCGGCCAGAAGCGCTCCACGGTCATCGGCACCATCGAATTGCTCCGCAACGCCGGCGCACTGGAATACACCACCGTGATTGTGGCGGAGGCCAGTGCACTGCCGGGGTTACTGCACCTGGCGCCATTTGCCGGCTGTACCGTTGCCGAATACTGGATGCGCCAGGGCTGGCATACCCTGGTGGTCTACGACGACCTATCCACCCACGCCAAGACCTACCGCGAACTCTCGTTGCTGTTGCGGCGGCCTCCGGGGCGCGAGGCCTATCCCGGCGATATCTTTTCCGTACACGCGCGCCTGCTGGAACGCGCCACCTGCCTGAACGCTGCCAATGGTGGCGGTAGCATGACCGCGCTACCGATCGTGGAAACCAAACTCGGCGAAATCGCGGCCTACATCCCCACCAACCTTATTTCCATTACCGATGGCCAGGTATACCTGGACCGGGACCTGTTCAGTGGCGGCTTCCGGCCCGCCATTGATATCGGCAAATCGGTATCGCGTATTGGTGGTCGCGCCCAGCATCCGGCGGTGAAAAAGGAAGCGGGGCGCATGAAGCTGGATTACCTGCAGTTTCTCGAGCTGGAAATGTTCACCCGTTTCGGCGCCAAGCTGGAGGCAGCGATGGAAAAGGTGATCCGTCGCGGACGGGTACTGCGGGAAATCTTCAAACAGGATCGCCTGTCGCCGCTGCCCATCGAGTTTCAACTGGCATGGATGGTTGCGTTCAATGACGGTCTGCTGGATGAGTGGGAACCCCGCGCACTGTCGGATAAGTTGTCGCAACTGGAAATGCAGGTGGCGGCCAGCGGCCTGACCCTGGACGACGGGCGCGACAAGTGGGCAGCACTGGCACGGGACTGGGCCGGTGAACGAGAGGCCAGTGCACAAGGAGAAACGCGGTGAGCCGTCGCCATGAACTCCTGCATCACCAGAACCAGCTGGCGGAGGCGCGCCAGATTATCGGCGCCATGCAGTCGCTGGCGTTTATCGAAGTGCGCCGCCTGCGCAAGGTAATGGAGATCCAGCAGAAGGTGGTAGCCGGGCTTTACCGCGCGGCGCAGGATCTGCTGGGTTTTCACCGCGAGCTGCTGCCTGTGGCGCAAGCGGAAAGCCCGCTGTTTCTGGTGCTCGGATCTGAGCGCGGATTCTGTGGCGACTTCAATGATCCACTGATGGAAACCCTGCAACAGTGCCTTACTGAAACCGGGGGAAGTACCGCAGGGTTTGTAACCTGTGGTCGCAAACTGAGCGGCCACCTGGAAACCCACCCGCAACTGAAGGCGGCCTTTGAAGGCGCCACGGTTCTGGATGAGGTGGAAGACACCCTGATCCGGCTGGCGAATGGGCTGTCGGGACTGCTAAAAGGGGATGCCCCGCTGATCGTGATTTATCACGGCGGCCCGGATGAGGAAGTGCTAGCGCGACCGCTCTTGCCGCCATTTGCAGAACTGCGGGACCAGCCAGCGCAATTTGCCTATCCCCCACAACTGAACGTCACACCCGCGCAGCTTATGCAGGATCTTGTCGACCAGTACCTGTTCGCGGCGCTCCACGAAATACTCTACGTGTCGTTGATGGCAGAAAATCACCGCCGCATGCAGCACCTCGAGGGTGCGGTGCGCCATCTGGACAAACGCCTCAACAGCCTGAAAACCCGCGAAAACCAACTGCGCCAGGAGGAGATCATCGAAGAAATCGAGGTAATTCTGCTCAATGCGGACAGTGAGGCGGTATCGAACTTCAACGGTAACTGATTGATCCGGCCACAATGGCAATTCCGGGCCCCATCGCTATACAAGCAATCCTGGAAACAGCAGCATGGCCACACCAAGCAGCAGCATCACCAGACCGCTGATGAACTTGAGCCAGCGTCCGCTGCCTTGCGACAGTTTGCGGCTGCCGAGTGCGATTACCGCAAGGGCGACCATCAGCGCGTCGTCGGCAATATAGGCGAGAATGTAGAGGCCGAGATAACCGTAATACGCGGGCTGGCTTAATTCGTGCTGTGACAGCACGGCGGTGTAGATCGCCGGCAGGCCGGCGGTACACAGCAATTCAATAAAATTCACCAGCACCGCAAGTACCGCCACGCCCACAAGAGAGGTAAGCAGGCTGTTGTCGTGCATGAGCTTGTGCATACGGGCGTAGATGCCGGGTTTGGCGGACTCCGGAATCGACAGCGTGTAGTCGCGACGGTGATTGAAGAAGTCCCGCAGATTCACCAGACCGATGGCGATGGCAATGGCGGCCAACAGCCAGCGCAGCCAATTTGCAAAGCCCACCACCAGAAACAGGTTGAGCCACGCTGCCATGAACGCGTAGTAGATGGCGCCGCTCACCAGCACGAAGGTGCCGGCGATCAGCGCCATGCGACGCCGGTCCTGCAGCCGCACCAGAATCGACAACAGAAACAGCAGTACCCACATGGCGCATGGATTGAAACCATCGATCAATCCCAGGGCAAGGGTGAAGAGTGGGAGGCCGAGCTCGGCGGCATTCAACCTGCCGAACCCGGCCTCTTCAGCCTTTCCCGGCGGTGCGCTCCCGCCATCAATAAGCCGGTGCAATATCGGCCCGGTTTCTTCCGCACTGATAAAGCCCACATGCACACGGCCGTTCGCGACAAAGGTCGGCACACCGGGCGGCCACTCTCCGGCCTGGCGGGAGTAGCGCTCCAGTTCATCTATCGCCCCGGGATCTTTGTCGATGGCCCGGTACACGATACGCAGGTTGGGTATTTCCCGGGCCAGTTTGGGCAGATATTGCTTGGCATCGGCACAGTGGGGACAGCCATCGCGCACGTAGACAATGAGCACCTGCGGGGACTGAGACGGCTTGTCCGCTACCGCATCGGAGGTTACTGACACGAGCAGCAACATCAGCACCACAGGCACAATCGCCCGTAAGAATACGCAAAGCGCCGAGGGCGGGGAAAGGGAAGGGCCAATAGCCTTTTTACGCTGGGTCATGGCATGTAATTGGTACCGGTTTCGACACATGTACCCTTGAGTAAAGACCAACGCGAGTCAGGACTGGGAATCACTCAGCGTAAAGTAGAGTTCTTCTTCCTGGGCAAAATGCAAACGCACGATGGCGATAAGGCTGAACAGCAGCCGCCTCAGTTCCTGCAGTTGAAGTTCGTCCGGCTGCACCCCGGCGAGGTCATCGGCGAGTTGCTCGAAGCGGCGCGCGAGACGAAAAATCTCCCGGTGGGTATGGCTCATGGCGCCCATCGGATCGAATCCCCGCACCATTGCCGCCAGTGTCGGGTAGAGCTGTTCTTCGTCTTCGCGCTCGTGGGGCAGAAGCTCGTCACGTATCACCCTGGATACCGCGTTGATTTCATTGGTAGCTGACAGGTGCAATCCGCCGTTGAGTGTATTGCAGGCCTGTTCCAGGCGGTCCAGCACCGGCTGCAGTTCGCTGTGCTGTAGTCGCAAACGGTCGGCAAGTTCAACGGGCATGACCGCTGCCGAGCGATGTTGCGCCGGTGGGCGCAGTGCTCGCAGTGCGTTGAAAATTACTGCCACGTCGATACCTTCCTGCACCAGTGCGCCGATCACCGGAGGCAGGTACCCGAGCGCGGCGATCAGCATCGCAAGTGCGGACAATCCCATGCCCGCCATTACACTCTGCAACGCGATCTGGCGACCGCGCCTTGAGATATGCAATCCCTCCGGCAATCGGTCGAGTCGATCCACCAGCAACACTACATCCGCGGCCTCGGCGGAGGCGCCGGCACCGCGAGCGCCCATGGCAATACCCACGTCGGCCGCCGCCAGTGCCGGCGCATCATTGATGCCATCGCCCACCATGGCGGTGGTGCCGCTCTCACATTCTGCTTTGACCGCCGCCACCTTGTCCGCCGGTGAGCGCTCCGCGAGCACTGCGTCAAAACCCAGCGCCAGCGCCACCGTCTCCGCCACATCCTGACGATCACCACTCAGCATGACGGTGCGCTCGACGCCGGCGCGATGCAATTCCCGCAGTGCGCGCGGGGTATCCAGGCGGATCTGGTCCGCCAGCAACAGCACGCCCGCCATCTGGCCGTCAATTGCGACGAAGGCGCCAGACAGGCCGCGCAACGCCATGTAGCGCAAGCGGGTCTCAGACCAGTGGTCTATGGCAGCACCATTCAGTACCAGAGTGAGACTGCCGACGGCGACGCTTTTGCCCCCGACCTGCCCACGCAAACCCTCGCCGGGGGTTTCCTGAGCCTGTTCAGGGATGGACAGCACCAGATCGCGGCGCCGCGCCTCGGCGACCAGGGATTGGGCGGTGTTGTGTTGGGAAACCTGATCCAGTGACGCCGCCAGCCGCAGCACCTCGTCGGGATGGAACCCCGGGGGTGTCTCGATGCCCACCAGCTGCTGGCGTCCGGTGGTCAGGGTGCCGGTCTTGTCGAACACCAGGTTTTTGGCATTGGCGAGCTGTTCCAGCGCAGCGCCGTTCTTGATCAGGATGCCGCGTCGGGCGGCGAGGGAAATGCTGGCGATAATCGCCACCGGTGCCGCGAGAATCAGCGGGCAAGGGGTGGCGACCACCAGTACCGCCAGTGCACGCAACACATCGCCGGAAATAGCCCAGGCCAGTCCGGCAACGAGCAGCGCCGCCGGTATGAACCACAGCGCATAGCGATCGGCGAGGCGGGTAAAAGGCGCCTTGGCCGCCTGGGCTTCGGTCACCATGCGCACAATGCCGGCGTAGGTACTTTCCTGCGCGGTTTTCAGTGCCTGTAAATCCAGCGGCCCACCGGCGTTGATCACGCCGCTCATCAGCTGGTCCCCGCGCATGCGTCGGCGCGACAGCGATTCGCCGGTTACCGCGGATTCGTCCAGCTCCGCGGTTGCAGACAGCAATAATCCGTCCACCGGCACCGCCTCGCCAGATTTAACGATCAGCTGATCGCCGATCCGCACCTGTTCCGCTGCGATCTCCTCAATGCCCGAGCGCACACGGCGATGCGCGACGCGCGGGCTGCGCGCAAGCAGCGCTGACAGCGCCTGTTGCGCGCGCCCGCTGGAGTATTCCTCCAGCGCGCGGCCACTGGCAAACATAAACGCGATCACCGCCCCGGCGAGGTACTGTTCCAAAAGCAGGGCGCCCGCCATAGTCAGCAGCGCCAGCACATCGACGCCTGCCTTGCGCCGGGCAAGGGCTTGCACGCTTTCCACGCTGGCGACCACAAGCATGAGCAAAACGGCAACGATCCACGGCAGGGGTGGCGATGCGTTCAGCAGTCGCGCTGCGCCGCCCGCAGCGAGCAACAGGGCGATAATGACCGCGAGGGATTTGTGCAGGTGGCGTGTAAGGTATGTTGCATCGCGCTCTGCTGGCTTACTTGCCGCTGGCACTGGAATTTCTCACCAGATAGTCGACGGTGCTATCGAGACTCTGCAACTTTGTGTAGTCCTGTTCGGGTATATCGATCTGGAATTCACGTCCGATGGCGATGGCGAAGTGCATGAAATCCATCGAGTCGAAATCGTACTGATCGCGAATTGGCATTTCCGCGTCCAGTTGCGCAGCATCGATGTCCGGCGCCACCTGTACGAGTTTCTCCAGAACCACGGATCTGATTTCGTCGGGGCTCATAGGGATTCCGGCTCCTGTAACAGGCGATCGATTTCCGCGAGAAAAAGACCGCCGCGGTGTCCGTCGCTGACACGGTGATCGGCAGCGAGGCTGGCATTGATGACACGGCGCACCGCCGGTTTTCCGTCAACGGGCAACACGCGCTCAATTACGGAACCGAAGCCCACGATCGCCAGCTGTGGAGGGAAAATGATCGGAAACACGGTTTCCACGCCCTGTTCCCCGAGGCTGGTGACGGTGATGGTGCCGTCCTGCAGTTCCGAACCGCGCAGGTGACCACTGCGGGCGCGCTCCACCAGATCGAAAAATTCCGGCATCAGCCGATCCAGTGCTTTTTCATCCGCGTCGTGCAGGGCGGGCACCACAAGTCCACCGGTGCGCAGGGATATGGCGACGCCAATATGTACCTGCGCGCTGAACTGCGCCTGGCCGTCGACAAAAAAACCGTTCATTTCCGGAGTCTTTTTCACTGCCCGCGCCACCGCTTTCAGCAGCAGTATGGCGTAGACCATGCGCTCGGGCAGTGGGCGCTCGGCATTTTGTGCCTGTAGCCAATCCAGTGCGCGGGTCATATCAATGGTGGTTGCAAGATAGAAATGGGGGATCTCGCGCTTGGAGCGCACCATCGCGGCGGCGATCGCCTGGCGCATACCGGTTGCGGAAGCATCGTTTTTTGTCGTCGTGCTGGAAACGGGCGCGGCGGGTCCGGCGCTGGCGAGAACGTCTTCCAGCGTCACCGCACCGCCGGGACCGCTGCCGTGCAGGCTATCCAGATCCACACCCAGTTCGCGGGCGCGCTGGCGCGCGGCGGGGGAAATACGCTTGCGTGCTGGTGCTTCCATCGGCGCGTGCTTGGTTTCCGCGGCTAATGCTGGCGATTCCGTGGTTTCTTTTTTAAGCGGGCGTTGTACGCATTCCCGCGCGAACTCTTCGACCGCGCTCTCGTGCTCACCGCGGTAGAGTGCCAGCGCCGTGCCGACTGGCACTTTTTCATCCAGCCCAACGAGTAACTGCTCGATGGTGCCACTTTCGAAAATTTCGATATCGATAATGCCTTTGTTGGTCTCCACCGCGGCGACGATATCGCCTTTCTGCACCACATCGCCGGGTTTTACGAACCATTCACGCAGGGTGGCGTCATCCATATCGGCGCCGAGAGAGGGCAGACGGAACTCAGACATTTTGCCCCAGCAACTCACGCGCCTTGTTTACTATGGTGGCCACCTGGGGCAGTGCCGCCTGCTCCAGGTGACCGGGGTAGGGGATGGGAACTTCCGCGGTGCACACCCGCGCCAGTGGCGCGTCGAGATCGTAGAACGCCTGCTCGCTGATGCGCATACCGATTTCCGCCGCCAGACTGCCGCTGCACCAGCCCTCATCAATGAGCACGGCGCGACGGGTCTTGCGCACCGAGGCCAGGATGGTTGCATCGTCCAGCGGGCGCAGTGAACGCAGGTCGATCACTTCTGCTGCGATCCCTGACTTGGCCAGTTCGTCGGCGGCTTCCAGGGCCTTGATCAGGTTGCCGCCGTAAGCGATCAGGCTGATATCGCTGCCTGCGCGGCGCACGGCAGCGCGGCGGATTTCAGAAACGGTTACGTCTTCTGCCAGTTCGCCTTCGCGGTTGTACAGGGCGTTGTGCTCGAAGATGATTACCGGGTCCGGATCATCCAGTGCGATACGCAACATACCGCGCATGTCTTCCAGGGTGGCCGGTGCAATGACCCGCAACCCGGGAACATGGGCGTACCAGCATTCGAGACTGTGGGAATGCTGCGCGGCCAACTGGCGGCCGGCGCCGGTGGTCATACGCAGTACCACCGGCACACTGAACTGGCCACCGGACATATGCCGCAGGGTGGCAGCGGTATTCACGATCTGGTCCAGGCACAGCAGGCTGAAATTTACCGTCATCACTTCGACGATGGGGCGCATGCCGCCGAGGGCGGCGCCGATACCTGCACCAACAAATGCCGACTCGGACAGCGGGGTGTCGCGGATACGCTCTTCACCGAACTCGTCCAGCAGTCCCTTGCTGACGGCGTAACAACCGCCGTAACGGCCGACGTCTTCGCCCATCAGGAATACTCGCTCGTCCTGCTTCAGGGATTCGCGCAGTGCGGCGCGCATCGCTTCGCGGTAGGTGATGTTCATGCGCGGTAGGTGATATGCATGGGAAAGATCCTCCCTGTTTCAAGTGCTCCCGGACTGGCCAGTGTTTTGCGCGCTGTCGGTGTAGACATACTTCAGCAGGTCTTCCACAGGTTCCCATTGCCCGGCTTCCGCGAAGGCGACGGCCGCCTGGATTTCCTCACCGGTGGCCTGTTCTAACGCAGCCACATCCCCGTCCTCGATCACCTGCTGGGCCTTGAGCCGTGCGCTCAGAGTGGCGATGGGGCAGAGTTGTTTCCACTGTTCGACTTCGGCTTTCTCCCGGTACAGCTCCGGATCAAACATGGAATGGGCGCGGAAGCGGTAGGTGCGCATTTCCAGAAACACCGGCACCTGTTGCGTGCGGATTTTTTCCAGCGCGTTACGCGCCGCGGTATTCACCGACATCACATCCATGCCGTCCACCGCAGTGGAATCAATGCCATAGCTCTCGGCCTTGCGGTGAATGTCGGTGACCGATTCCGAGCGCGCCAATGCTGTACCCATGGCGTAGAGGTTGTTTTCACACACGAACAGCACCGGCAGCTGCCAGAGCGCGGCCAGGTTGAGGGATTCGTGGAATTCGCCTTCGGCCACCGCGCCCTCGCCGAAAAAGCACGCCGTCACCCCTGGCCGGTTTTGCATCTTGTCGGCGAGGGCCAGGCCAATGGCGAGGGGCAGGCCGCCCGAGACGATGGCGTTGCCGCCGTAGAAATGGGTTTTCGCATCAAACAGATGCATGGACCCGCCGCGACCGCGTGAGCAGCCCTCCTGTTTTCCAAACATTTCCGCGAGGATGGCGTTCATGGAAATGCCGCGCACCAGTGCGTGGCCGTGTTCGCGGTAGGTGGCCACCACCGCGTCTTCCGCAGCCAGTTCCGGAATCACGCCGGCGGCCACCGCTTCCTCACCGATATACAGGTGCAGGAAGCCGCGGATCTTCTCCTCGCCGTAAAGCTCTGCGCACTTTTCCTCCATGCGGCGAATGCGCAGCATGTCCTGCAGCCATTGAAGTCCCTGTTCGCGGCTGATCTGCGAGGGTTTGTCGTTCACTCATTGCCCTCCAGGGTGGAGGTATCGCCTTCGGGCAGGCCGAGTTCGCGTGCTTTCAACAGCCTTCGCATGATCTTGCCGGAGCGGGTACGCGGCAGCGTCTCCTCGATCTGTATTTGCCGGGGCGCCACGGCCGGGCCGAGGCGCTTGCGCGCCAGCGCCATAATTTCCTGTTGCAGGGCTGCACCGGCTTCAAATCCGGGTTTCAGGGAAACGAAACCTTTGACGACTTCTCCCGCCATCGGGTCCGGCACGCCGATCACTGCGGCTTCCGCCACCGCGGGGTGCTCCATCAATGCGCTTTCCACCTCGAATGGCCCAATCAAATGTCCGGAGGATTTGATCACGTCATCGGCGCGGCCGACGAACCAGAAATAGCCATCCCGGTCGCGCCGGGCCAGGTCGCCGGTCAGATACCATTCGCCGTGGAAGCATTTCTGGTAGCGCTCTTCTTCATAGAGATAAGTGCGGAACATCGAGGGCCAGCCGCGTTTCAGCGCCAGTTCGCCCTCTTGGTCCGGCTCGACGATCGGTTCCACCGAGCCATCTTCACAGTGGCGCACCACCGCCGCCTCGATACCGGGCAGCGGCCGCCCCATGGAGCCGGGCCTGATGGGCTGGCTGAGAAAGTTGGCGATCATGATGCCGCCGGTTTCGGTCTGCCACCAGTTGTCGTGGAAGGGCAGGCCGAAGGCTTCCTTGCCCCACAGTACCGCCTCGGGATTGAGCGGCTCGCCGACGCTGGCCATAAAGCGCAGGGCGGGTAATTCAAATTGCCGTACCAGCTCCGCACCGACTTTCATCATCATGCGCACGGCGGTGGGGGCGGTGTACCAGACACTGACCCTGTGATCGCGCAGGATGCCGTACCAGCGCTCGGGGTCGAACTCTTCCCGATCCACGATCATGGTGGCGCCGATGACCAGCGGCGCGATAATGCCGTAGCTCGTTCCCGTCACCCAGCCGGGATCGGCGGTACACCAGAAGATATCCTGCGGATGCAGGTCCAGCGCGAGGCGCGCGCTGGCGTGGTGGGCGAGTACGGCTTCGTGCACATGCAACGCACCTTTGGGCTTGCCGGTGGTGCCACTGGTAAAGTGCAAAAGCGCTGGATCTTCCGGATCGGTATTCTCGATGACAAATTCATCTGCGGCGTGATCCAGTAGCTGGCCGAAATCCAGCGTTGCGGGGGGAAGGGCACTTTCAGGGGCATCCCGAACCAGCAGGACCTGTTGCAGGTGCGGCAGGGACTCGCGCAGTGCCGCAACCTTGCGCTGGTAAAGCCGCTCACTGGTGACCAGTACTTTGGCCTCGCCGATCGACAGGCGCGCACGCAGTGGTTCCGGGCCGAATGCCGAAAACAGTGGGCAGAAAACACTGCCGTTCTTCAGTGTGCCGAGCGCCGTGATATAGAGTGCCGGCTCGCGCTCGCTCAATACAAATACTCTTTCTCCTTTCTGCACGCCCAGTTGCCGCAGGACATTGGCAAACCGGTTGCTAAGCCTGCTCAGTTCGCCATAGCTGAAATCGGTGGCATCGCCTTGCCTGTCCAGCCAGCGCAGGGCGGTGTGGTTGCGGCGCTCGCCGGCGGCGTGACGGTCGACCGCTTCATGGGCGATGTTCAGGCCGCCCGCGGGTAACCCGTCCAGCAGCGCCAGTTCGTGCTCCCAGGAAAAATTTTCCCGGGCGTCATCGTAGTCCAGGAGATTGGGCACCAGTTCCCAGTCGTCGCGGCTTTTATTCAGAGTAACTAGAGCCATAAACAATGTGAGGGCATTTTCACTACAGGGATTACGAGACAGCCGGGGCGATAGGCTAAGGTTGCAGAAACAACAATTGGCCATTCTTCCCGAAGATTCATGCAAGCCGACGTCGACATAACAGACACCAACACCAATAAGCCGTGGCACTGCCTGAATGCTCAGGATGTCGCTGCGCAGTTGGTAAGCGGCGCCAGTGGACTGTCGGCTGCAGAGGCTGCCCAGCGCCTAAGCAGTTATGGCACCAACGCACTGCCACTGCCACGGCTGCCCGGGTTTTCGCGCTTGTTCCTGCGCCAGTTCATCAGCCCGCTGATCTATGTCCTGTTGGCGGCGATGCTGGTTTCACTGATCGCCGGCAAACTTGCCGACGCCTCTTTCATCGGTCTAATTCTGTTGATCAACGCGCTGATCGGCGCCTTGCAGGAAGACCACGCCCATCGCAGTGCCCAGGCGCTGCGCAAGTTGATGGTGAGCCGCGCGCGGGTGATAAGAGATGGTGAAACCAGTGAGATTCCCGCGGAAGAACTGGTGCCCGGTGACCTGGTGCTATTGAGTTCCGGCGACCGGGTTCCCGCGGACCTGCGGTTGCGGGATGCGGTTGGGCTTGAAGTCGACGAATCGGTACTCACCGGTGAATCATTGCCGGTCTACAAACACAGCGACAAGCAGTGCGATGTGCAAACGCCGGTGGCGGAACGGGTGAATACGTGTTTCGCCGGCACTCTGGTGGCCGCGGGACGTGCCAGTGCGCTGGTTGTCGCCACCGGCATGGCGACGGAAATGGGCAAGCTGAGCCAGACCATGGAAGCGGCACAGGCGGTAAAACCGCCGCTGTTCCAGCGTATCGAGCGCTTCAGCAAGAAGCTCACCGTGGCGTTACTGTTGGCGGTCGCGGTTCTGGCCACGATCGAACTGGCCCGCCACACCGAACCCCTGGTGATCTTTATGACGGCGGTTGCCCTTGCGGTATCCGCCATACCCGAAGGGCTGCCAATGGCGCTGACACTGGTGCTGTCTGTCGGCACCCGTCGCATGGTCAAGCGCCATGTGATCGTGCGCAAACTGGTGGCGGTGGAGAGCCTGGGTTCCTGCACCGTGATTGCCACCGACAAGACCGGCACACTGACGGAAAATCGCCTGACCGCGCGGGAAATACGCTTTCTGGATGGCAGCGGCGTAACCGTCGATGGCGGTAGCCTCCCCACCGAGAGTGATTTGCCGGAACAGGACAACGAACTGGTCGCACGCCTGGCGCGCTCGGCCGCGCTGTGCAACGAGGCGGAATTACATCCGCTGGGAAATGGCGACTGGCACAGCAGTGGCGATGCCGTGGATCAGGCGCTGCTGGTGATGGCGCACAAGGTCGGGTTACACCCGCGCAAGCTGCTGGATGCCTGGCCACTGCTGAATCAGGTGCATTACGAGCCCGTATTGGGATTTGCCGCCACCCTGCACGGAAACAGCGCGGGCGAGGGTGCCCCCAGACTGGTGTGCGTGAAGGGCGCGTTGGAAAAGCTGCTGCCGATGTGCGACACCATGGCGAGCGCAAACGGCAAGATGCCGCTGGATCCTGCGCTTGCCCATGCGGTGTTGGATCGCCTCGCGGAGCGCGGTGCCAGGGTACTGGCGTTTGCCGAAGGCGACTGGCCGGGTCACGGTGAATTTACGGCTGAAAACCTCCACGGCCTCAACCTGCTGGGCCTTGTGGGCATGTTTGACCCGCTGCGCCCGGAAGCGGCTGGCGCGGTGGCCGAGTGCCGGGAAGCTGGTATTCATGTGTGCATGCTGACCGGCGATCACCCGCGCACAGCGCTGAGTATTGCCCGGGAACTCGGACTGGCGGACGACGGTGACAGTCCAGTAACCGGTGCAGACCTGGCACAGGCGGAAGCGAAAGGCCCGCAGTCGCTCGATGCGCTGACCGCACATACCCGTGTTTATGCGCGGGTATCGCCGGAACAGAAATTGACCATCGTGCAGTCGCTGCAACGCCAGGGACAGTTTGTGGCAGTTACCGGCGACGGGGTGAATGATGCCCCGGCGCTCAGCAGCGCCCACGTAGGTGTTGCGATGGGCGAGCAGGGTACCGAGGTGGCCAAGGAATCCGCAGACCTGCTGCTCACCGACGACAACTTCGCATCGGTGGTGGCCGGTGTCGAGGAAGGGCGGATCGCCTACCAGAATATCCGCAAGGTGATTTTCTTCCTGATCTCCACTGGCGCTGCGGAAGTGGTGCTGTTCGTGCTGACCACGAGTTTTGGCCTGCCGCTGCCACTCACGCCGGTGCAGTTGCTGTGGCTGAACCTGGTAACCAACAGTGTGCAGAGTATCGGGCTGGCGCTGGAACCGGGCGAGGGCGATGAAATGCGCAAACCGCCGCGTCCACCCGCAGAGTCGCTGTTTAATCTGGTGATGGTGCGCCGCGTCCTGGTCTCCGGCCTGGTAATGGGGGGAATAGCCTTTACCTGTTTTTACATTTTACTGGCACAGGGCTGGGAGCTGGATGCCGCGCGTAATATCGTACTGTTGCTGATGGTGCTGTTCGAAAATGTCCAGGTACTGAACAGCCGTTCCGAAAGCCGTTCCATATTTCACCAACCGTTTTTCTCCAACCCGATTTTATTGCTGGGCACGCTGGCGGCTCAGGCGTTGCATATCCTGTGCCTGTATTCGCCGTTGATGCAGGAGGTGCTGGGTGTGGCGCCGGTGAGTGGGGCGCAGTGGGGCCTGCTACTGGGCATCGCGCTGTTGCAGTTGCTGGCGATGGAGTTGCTGTTACGCCTCGGCAGGCCAGTACCGGACGCAGGTTGAGGTGTGGGGGAATCAGGCTTCGGGGGTTCCGGTATCCTTCACTCCGCGCGCCAGCTCTTCCCGCGCGACGGCGGCCAGATGTTCATACCGGCGCAGAAAGTCCTGCAGGCTGTCGTCATCCAGCTCTTCCAGATCCAGCAGTGCATTGTGCGCGCCCTTGGTTGCACGGATGAGTTCGTCCAGCTTGAGCTGGATGGCTTCGGTATCCCGGTTCTGGGTGTTCTGGATCAGGAACACCATCATGAAAGTGACCGTGGTTGTAATGGTGTTGATGATCAACTGCCAGGTATTGCTGAAATTGAAGATGGGACCAGCCAGTGCCCACAACACGATGATGCCGAAGGCACCGGCAAAAACTTTCGGTTTTCCGCAGAAATGTGCGGCTGATTTTGCGAGCCGTGAGTACCAGGTGTTTGGATGCATGCGGGTGTCCTTTCGTCAGATTTCGATCTGCGTGCCCAGTTCGATCACACGATTTGCCGGAATTCCGAAATATTCCACGGCACTGCTGGCATTGCGCGCCATCACCGCAAAAATCCGCTCGCGCCAGTAGGCCATACCGCTCGGCAAGCTTTTCAGTGGAAAAATCGTTTCCCGACTCAGGAAAAATGACGCCTGCTGCGGATCGACCTGAAGCCCGTGTTCATCGCCCAGTTCCTGCAGTGCCTGCGCGATGTCCGGGCTCTGCATAAACCCGTAATACAACCTGATGCGGGTACAGCCATTGCCGAAATCGTGCAATCGATACCGTTGATCAAGCGGGACCCGGGGGCGATCGACGACTTTCACGTTGAGAAACAGCACGCGTTCATGCAGCACCTTGTTGTGCTTGAGATTGTGCAGCAGTGCGTGGGGCACGGATTCCGGTTTGGAGGTCATGAACACCGCGGTTCCCGGCACTCGCAGTGGAGGGTCGCGAAACAATAGATTCAGGAATTCCCCGAGTTTCGACTCTTCAAGCTGCAGTCGTTTAATGAGCACCTTCCTGCCGTCGCGCCAGGTGATCATCAACACCATGGCCGTAGCAGCAATGGCGAGGGGAAACCAGCCACCGTGCCCGATTTTCATCAAGCTCGATGAAAAGAACGCGACGTCTATGCTGCTAAAAAATATCGCACCCGCCGCGCACCATGCCAGTGGGTAGTGCCAGCGGAAGCGGTAAACAAACGAGGCGATAACGGTATCCATCAGCATGGCGCCGCTCACCGCAACCCCATAGGCCGCCGCCAGATTCGACGACGAACCGAAACCGATGACCGCAGCCAGAACCAGGATCAGTAGCAGCCAGTTAATACCCGGCATATAGATCTGCCCCGCCTGGAGCGGGGAGGTATGTCGCACCGCCATGCGGGGCAGGTAGCCCAGCTGTATCGCCTGTTTTGCCAGGGAAAAGACACCGGAAATGCACGCCTGGGAGGCAATCACCGTCGCCGCTGTGGCCAGTGCCACCATCGGATACAGCGCCCAGCTCGGGAACATGCGAAAAAACGGATTGTCTACCGCACCCGGTTCGGACATCAGCAGTGCTCCCTGGCCGAGATAATTCAGCGTGAGCGCAGGGAACACCAATCCACCCCAGGCGAGCTTGATCGGACCGCGGCCAAAATGGCCCATATCGGCGTACAGGGCCTCGGCGCCGGTGAATACCAGCAGCACCGCACCGAGTATGGCGAAGGAGCCAACGCCGTGGCTCGTGATAAAAACCAGCGCGTGAATGGGATTAAGGGCCTGGAGGATGGCCGGGTTGCCAACAGTCGCGTGGATACCCGACACCATGAGCACCAAAAACCACAGCGCCGTAATCGGCCCGAACAGCGCGCCGACCATGGCGGTACCAAAACGCTGCAGGAAAAATAACGCCACTAATACGACGATGGTCAGGGGCAAGACGAAGGGATGCAGGAACTCTACGCCCACCTCGAGCCCCTCTATGGCCGATAGCACCGAGATTGCCGGGGTAATCACCGCATCGCCGAAAAACAGCGCCACACCACACAAGCCCGCGGTGGCTATCAGCCAGCGCATGCGACGGTTGTGGCCACGGGTTGCTGCCAGTGCCAGGGCGGTCAGTGCCATGATGCCGCCCTCACCATCGTTGTCGGCCCGCATGATCAGCAGCACGTACTTGATGGTAACCAGAAGCATCAGCGCCCAGAATATCGCCGAGATACCGCCCAGGATATTGGCCTGTGTCAGTGGCAGGCCGTGTTCAGAATGAAAGATCAATTTGACGGCGTAGAGTGGGCTGGTGCCGATGTCACCAAAAACAATCCCGAGCGCGGCCAGGGTAAGGGCCGCGCGGCTTGGACCATTTTCGCGCGTCGATTCAGTCATTCGGCGCTACAGATAGAGGAAATTCCCCACGTCAGCGAACGTCAGGGAGTCACGATATTGAACCAGAACTCGAAGTTGTCCAGGTAAGACATCAACTCATCCACCTTGGCCTGGCTGCCATTCACCTTGACCTTGCTTGCGGACACTGCGTCTTTCATCGTGGTCTGCTTCAACACAATCTGGTTCAGGGTATCCCGGGACAGCTGCAGCGTGGCATCGGCATCCTTTGCCTGGCGTTTGGGGGTATGGTTGAGCACACCATTGACCATCTCCAGCACGTATTTTTCACCGATATCCGCAAAGTCCATATTGATAACGATACGCTTGCCGGCTGCCTTGTCGGCGTTGAGTCGCATGGCGAGGTAGTCAAAAAACAGGTCCAGATCCATTGCGCGCACCGTATCGGGACTCGCGGTATTGGGCGCAGGTAATTTCGCCACACCGTTCCGCAGCTCCTTGGCGCCGGTCAGATAGAAGTTGCGCCAGGGTCCGCTCTCTGCCTGGTAACCCAACTGCTCCAGTGCATCGGCCTGCAGGTTTTTCGCCGCGGTATTGGTCGGGTCGGCAAACACGGCATGATTCACCACTTGTGCCACCCAGCGGTATTCGCCCTTGTCATAATAGGCCTTCGCTTTTTTCAGTAACGCATCCGTACCGCCCATCATTTCGACATAGCGTTTGGAAGCGTCTACCGGGGTCAGCTCATGTAATGTAGCCGGATTACCGATAAACCAGCCGAGATACAGCACATAGGTAGCCTTCACGTCGTGATTGAGCGATCCGTAGTAGCCGCGATTGGAGAAGTGTTTGGCGATGCTATCCGGTAGCTGAATTTTCTCGGCGATCTCCACCATGGTGTAGCCCTGATTCGCCAGGCGCAGGGTTTCATCGTTGATGTAGCGATACATATCCCGCTGCAGACCGATATGTTCATTCAGCGCCTCGTTACCCCATACCGGCCAATGATGCATGGAAAACATCACCTGGGCCTCGTCCCCCCACATGTCCAGCGCCTGGTTCAGGTATTTTGACCAGGCCAGTGGATCGCGGATTTTGGCGCCGCGCAGTGAATAGGTGTTGTGCAGGGTATGGGTTGAATCCTCCGCGGCATTCAGCGCATTTTTTTCCTTGATATAGAACAGCATCTCGGAGGGCGCCTCGGTGTTTGGCGCATACAGGAATTCGTAGGTCAAGCCATCGATGGTGCGGGTTTCCCCGGTCTTATTGATGATGTCTGTGGGAGGGATCAGCGTCACGGTACCTGCGGAGGTAGTGGTACCGAGACCGGTTCCGACCTGTCCAGTCGGATCCGGCGGCAGAAGGTTGCCATACATATAGCTGGCACGGCGACTCATAGCATTACCCGCCATGACGTTTTCGGCCACGGCCGCATCCAGGAACCCCACCGGCGCAAATATTTTGACCTTGCCCGACTTTACGTCGGCTTCATCGACGACGCCTCGCACACCTCCGTAGTGATCTACATGGCTGTGGGTGTATATCACCGCTACCACGGGTTTTTTAGGGCGATGCAGGTAATAAAGGTCCAGTGCGACCTTGGCAGTTTCTGCAGAAATCAATGGGTCAAAAATGGTAATCCCGGCTTTGCCCTCAACAATGGTCATGTTAGAGAGATCCTGGTTGCGCACCTGGTAAATGCCGTCGGTGACTTCAAACAGTCCGGAAATATTGGTCAGCTGGGATTGGCGCCAAAGGCTCGGATTGACCGTATCCGGTGCGGGCTCTCCTTCCTTGATAAAACTGTACTGCTGCGGGTTCCAGATGGGATTGCCCTGCTTGCCCTTGATCATCTCGGTAGGTAGCGGTGCAACGAAGCCCTTGTGCGCCTGCTCGAACGAGGTTTTGTCGGAGAAGGGTAAATACTTTAAAAGCGTGTCGTTGGCGGCCTTGGTGGCGCTTGTGGCTGGTTTGGGCTTTTCCGCTGCAATTGCCGTTAACGTGAGCGCGAAACTCACCATTATCACCGCGATGCACTTCAACGGATTAGCAAGGGAAAATTTCATGACGGGCACCTCATATTTATTACTGTGCAAAGCCTAGTCAGTATTCAACAGGTTGTGCCGCCGGTATTGCGTCTCTTTGCACCCGAGCATTGCCCAGTCTCGCCTAAGAGGTTCCCGAATCGCCGTTGGCCACCTTGGTTTCCATTGCCACCACCTTTTCGATGGTGCGCAACAGTGCATCGGGGCTGAGGCTGATGGAGGTGATACCCAGGCTAACCAGATATTCCGCTACCTCGGGGTAGTTGGACGGCGCTTCGCCACAAATACCGGCGGGAATGCCGTTGCGCTTTGCGCCCTCAATTGCCAGCCGTATCATCTGCATTACCCCCGGGTCGCGCTCATCGAAGTCGAACGAGACAATATCGGAGTCGCGATCCACGCCCAACACCAACTGGGTAAGGTCGTTGGAGCCAATGGAAATGCCATCGAACAGCTGGCTGAAGGCATCGATCTGCACCACATTGTTGGGGATCTCGCACATCACATAGACTTCAAGGCCCGCTTCACCCTGCGTAAGCCCATGCTCGGCCATGGCCGCCAGTACCTTTTCGCCCTCGGGAATACGACGACAGAACGGGATCATAACCTTGATATTGTCCAGTCCCATTTCTTCCCGTGCGCGTTTCAATGCCGCACATTCCAACGCGAAGCCCTCGGCATAGGCGGGATGCGCATATCGCGCGGCGCCGCGGAACCCCAGCATCGGGTTTTCCTCGTGGGGCTCAAAACTGCTGCCGCCAATAAGGCGTGCATATTCATTGCTCTTGAAATCGGAGGTGCGCACGATCACCGGTCGTGGGTAAAAGGCGGCGGCGATGGTGCCAATCCCTTCGGAGAGTTTCTGGATAAAAAACTCATTGCCGTTTTCGTAGTAGGCTGTCAGCGCTTTCAGGGCATTGCGGTCCTGTTCATCCGTCACCTTGTCCGGGCACGCCAGTGCCATGGGGTGGGCCTTGATGTGTTCGCTGACGATAAACTCCATCCGTGCCAGGCCCACGCCCTGACAGGGCAGCGCACTCAGGCGAAACGCCTGCTCTGGGCTGCCCAGATTGATCATCATCCTGGTTTTTGGTGTGGGCACCTGATCAAGTGCGGTGGTGGTGATATCGAACGGCAGTTCGCCACGGTAGATTTTCCCGATATCGCCCTCAGCACAGGAGAGCGTCACCACTTCGCCGTCCTGCAGGGGGTGGTCGCTACCAATTCCCACCACGGCGGGAATGCCAAACTCCCGCGCCACAATGGCGGCGTGACAGGTGCGGCCGCCGCGCTCGGTAACCACTGCCGCCGCCTTGCGCATTGCCGGCCCCCAGTCGGGACTGGTGCTCTCGGCGAACAGGATCTCGCCCTCATTAAATGCCGACAGCTGCGTCGCGTCAGAGACACGGCGTAGTTTGCCGCTCGCTATGCCTGTGCCTATGGCACGGCCGGTGGAGAGCAGTGCGGATTTTTCCGGCTTCTCGCTGAATCGATAGCGCTTCAACAGATTGCGGGGTTTTTGCGAGGCCACGGTTTCCGGACGCGCCTGGAGCAAATACAGCTGACCATCGTCACCATCTTTGGCCCATTCCAGATCCATGGGGCAGGGCGCACCGCGTTCGGCGCTGTAATGTTTTTCGGTTTCAATGGCGTAATCCGCCAGGATCAATACATCGGTATCGGTCAGGCTGTAGTGGGCGCGACGCGCGTCCGGGGTTTCAATATTGTGCAGTTCCTGGCTGTTAAGGTCCTCGTCGCACACCAGGGTCTGTTGCTTGGCGCCAAGCTGCCGGCGCAGCACACAACGATGCCCGCGCTCAAAGGTGGGTTTGTGCACGTAAAATTCATCCGGGTCCACGAGTCCCTGGACAATATTCTCACCGAGGCCGTAGGCGGAGGTGATGAACACCACGTCGCGAAAGCCGCTGTCGGTATCCAGGGTGAACATCACACCGCTGGAACCGTGGTCCGCGCGCACCATTTTCATCACGGCAATGGCGAGGAAGACCTTGAAATGGTCAAAGCCGTTGCGCTCGCGGTAACTGATGGCACGCGCGGTAAACAGGGAGGCAAAGCAGCGGCGGCAGGCCTCCAGCAGGCCGTCGAGATTGCCGATATTCAGGAAACTTTCGTGCTGCCCGGCAAAACTGGCTTCTGGCAGATCTTCGGCGGTGGCGGAGCTGCGCACGGCGAGCCGCAATTGCGGCCCGTATTGTTCGCAAAGTTCCACATAGGCGGCGGCAATTTCCCGCACCAGTTCATCTGGCAACCCCGCCTCGTATACGATGGCGCGCGCCTGTGCCGCGATTTCAGCCTGCTGATTGCTGTCGGCACTCGCGAGACTGGCGAGCAGTTTGCGCAGCGGCTGCCACGCAGAGGCCTGGTCCAGCATGTCGCGATACGCGTCTGCGGTAATGGAGAATCCGTTCGGTACGTGAATCCCTTTTGGGGTTAGGGTCCGATACATTTCCCCCAGGGAGGCGGCTTTTCCGCCCACGGCAGAAATATCGGAAAGACCGGTTTCTGCAAACCAGCGGATGTAGTGGTAATCAGCCATGTCGAGTGTAACGCCTGAAATTGACATGTATTTCAACGCGAGTTGCGTTTATTTTCTTCTATCCCAAAATAGCCGAGCTAAGCTCTAAGCGCGCCCTGTTTTTCCGCATTTCTTGTGTTAAGCGCCAGCAATAGCGGAGCAATATCCGCTCTTAATAATTCCGCTGACGTAATTTTCTTTTTTGCCACTTTTTTGGCCACTTTAAGCTTTGCCGATCCAATTCCGGGGGGAGCCGCTATGCCGTTCAAACACCTGTTAATTCCGTTGGACAGTTCGTCACTTGCCGAGGAAGCTATCGCACATGCGATTCCCATAGCGCGGCAAAGTGGTGCCGACATCCACCTGCTGCATGTGCAGAAATCCTCCTCCCATACCGATGATCATTGCACCGATCCGGTGGACTGGCGGCTGCGGCGTGCCGAAATTCGCAGCTACCTGAACAGCCTCAACGAGCAGATAGCCGCTCAGGACATCCAGGTAACCGTCAACATTGTGGAGGGCCGCCCGGCGGAACAGATTGTCGAGTACTGTGAAAAACATGCGATCGACCTGATCGTCATTACTGCCTATGGCAAGGGCGGAATCAGCCGCTTTGACTTCGGCAGTACCGCGCAGAAGGTGTTCAGCGGTGCCGGGCGCTCCTTCCTGATCGTGCGACCCGGTGATCGGCCCTCGTCGCAGGAGCCAACCGCCTATCGGCGGATACTGGTATCCATGGACGGCTCGCCGCGCTCAGAATGGGTCGCGTGCAAGGTGGCTTCACTCATGCGTGGCCAAGAAGTGGAGATCATCCTGCTACAGGTGATTGCCGTACCCGAAATGCCGCGGCGCATGCCTATCACCCGTGAGGAGCACGCAACACGGGAGAAATTTGTCGAGAGCAACCGCCGCGCGGCGGAGGCTTACCTGGAAGAAATTGCCAATCAACTGAAGAACGGCATCAAGGTGCGTCCGCGGTTACTGATTGCCCAGAATGTTGCCGAGCGCATTTATGCGACGGCGGCGGAAGAGGGGGTGGACCTGATCGCAATGAGCGCCCACGACTGGCAGACCGGGGCGCAACAGGTCACCGGTACTCTCTGCCATACCGTGATGTGCCACAGCAGACTGCCGGTTCTGGTGTTCCAGGACATGCCCGAATCCCAATTGCAGGCACTGCGCGGCGGTGTCGACACTGATCATTCATCCCACCCATCATTAGCGAATAACGGCACCAATCATCAATGAAACTGCGTCGTGGAAACTCCGACGGGCTCGCCCGTGCGCGCGAGTTTTTCTCGCGCAAAAAAAAATACCATCGTGCGCCTCTGCCCGCACTGGAGGGTGGCAATACTGCCGCACCCTCTGCGGATGACGAGCAAAAGCGGCGAGGGGATATCACTTCACTGGCCAAGCGTCACCGCCATCTGGTCGCTGCCGATCGTGTCTACCCACTGAATACACGCCTGCGGAATCTCGAACGGGACTTTCAGGATATATACCGGCGCCTGGCCGCGCGTGTGGAGGCAGGGGAGAAAGGCAGCCGCAGCGAGGAGTGGTTGCTCGACAACCGCCATGTGGTTCAGGAAGCGCTGGAGCTGGTCCGCGAGTCGCTGCCGCGCACCTATCTTCGCCAGTTACCCAAGGTCGAGGCAGAGCAGGGCGGAATCGATTTACGTGTGGGGGCACTGGCGACGGCGCTGGTCGCCAATGTACGGCAACCGCTGGACCTTGAGTCTGTTTACGACCTGGTCGACCACTATCAACAGGAAAGCATCCTAACCACCGGTGAACTGTGGGCACTTCCAGCCATGTTGCGGCTGGGTCTGCTGCAGCACCTTGTGGGGTTTGCCGAAAATGCGCTGGACAAAGCGGAGGCGGGCAGCGAGGGCGAGAGCGTCGGGATCGCGAGCGCCATCATCAGCTTGCGGGAACTGCGCACCCACGACTGGCGGGATTTCTCAGAAGCGCAAAGCCGCGTGGATCGCATTCTGCGCGCCGACCCTGCCGGCGCCTACGGGCAAATGGATTTTGAGACCCGGGATCGCTATCGAGGCGTAATCGAGCAACTGGCGCGAGGCAGTAATACGCCGGAGCACCGCATCGCCGAACAGGTCGTGGAGCTGAGTGAAAAGGAAGTTCTGCAGGCGCGTCGTCGACACGTCGGTTTTTACCTAGTGGATGACGGGCGCAGGGAACTGGAAGAAGTGCTGGAGTTCACGCCGAATATCTTCCAGCGGATACATGGATGGGTACTCGAACGCGCGTCCATGGTCTATTTCTCCACGCTCGGTTTACTCTCGATCCCGCCACTCCTGGCTCTGGCCATCTATCTTTTGCACCACGGCACGTCACTTGGGGTGATGTTGCTGACCGTTGCCGTCGTGGCGGTACCAGTGGTCGGTATCGCTCTCGCGCTGGTCAATGGACTGATCACCCACAGTCTGAGCCCGCAGATGCTGCCGAAGCTGGATTTCGAGGGCGGTGTTCCCGATGAATACCGCAGCGCCGTGATCATGCCGGTGCTGTTTAGCGATACCGAGGACGTGGAGAAAATCCTCCAGTGCCTGGAAATCAACTTCCTGAACAATGACGATCGCAATCTTGTGTACGTGGTACTGAGTGATTTCGCGGATGCGGATAACCAGAGCACCGCGGAAGATGCCGAGTTGCTTGAATTTGCCAAAGATGCCGTCGACGCACTGAATCAACGCTATACAGACGGCGAGGGGCGGGAACCGTTTCTGCTGTTACATCGCGAACGGCGCTGGAATCCGGTGGAAAAATGCTGGATGGGGTGGGAGCGCAAACGGGGCAAACTGATTGAGTTCAACCGCCTGCTCAAGGGCCACGACGACCACAGTTACACCACCTGTATCGGCAACCGCTCGGCGCTGAAAAACATTCACCTCGTGATCACGCTCGATGCGGACAGCCAGATGCCTCCGGGTACTGCCGCGCGCTTGGTGGGCACCATGGCGCACCCGCTCAATCGCGCGGTGGTTGATGAACGTACCCGCCGCGTAGTGGCGGGGCACGGGTTTCTGCAACCGCGGCTGGAAACAGACCCGTCGGGTGCTGCCGATACGCTGTTCAGCGAAATATTTTCTGGCGATCGCAGTGTGGATCTCTATACCCACGCGGTGTCCGATGCCTACCAGGACCTGTTCGGCGAGGCCATTTTTGCCGGCAAGGGCATCTACGATCCGCGGGTATTTTCCCAGACCCTGGCGGGTCACCTCGCGCAAAATGCCATCCTGAGCCACGACCTGCTGGAAGGGTCCATCGGCGGTGCCGCGCTGCTTTCCGATGCCATTTTCTACGAGCAGTACCCGCCCAATGTGGTTGCCTTGTTGCGCCGATCCCACCGCTGGATTCGCGGCGATTGGCAACTGCTGCCATGGCTCGGCAAGCGGGTAACCATTGATGGCGGCGAACAGGTAAGTAACCCGCTGCCGCCGATACACCGCTGGAAAATCCTCGACAACATGCGCCGCAGCCTTGAGGCGCCGAGCCTGTTACTGCTTTTCCTGTTGGCGTGGAGCGGTATTTTGCCCGGCAGTGCCTGGGCATGGACACTGGGCGTGCTGCTGCTTTCCGCCGCTCCGGTCTGGCTCGAACCCTTGTCGACCCTGTGGCGGGCCGTGGCCAGGCCCAATCGCGCCCATCATTACCTGCGCAACCTGCGCGGAATAATGTATCAGCGGATACAGCACTGGCTGTTGTCGCTGGCACTGTTGCCGGTGCAGGCGGTCAACGCCCTTGATGCCATAGTGCGGACCCTCTTCCGGCTGGGGGTTTCCCACCGTCACCTGCTGGAGTGGACATCGGCTGCACACGTGAACCGGTCGCTTGGCGGCACTTCCGCTGCCAGCCGCAGCTGGCGCGAACTCTGGGTTTCGCCACTGCTGGCCCTATTGATCGGGGCCTGGCTTGCAGTAACTGCACCGATGAGTTTGTTAACCGCAGCGCCGCTATTGTTGGCCTGGCTGTTGCTGCCGCAACTGAACCAGCGCATCAACCGGCCACATAAATTTGAGGCACAGCCGATTTACGAAACCGACGAGCAGGAGTTGCGCTTGCTCGCCCGTCGAACCTGGTATTTTTTCGAGCACTTCATGGGGCCGGACGATCACTGGCTGCCACCGGACAACTATCAGGAAGAACCAGTGGCGGTACTCGCCCGCCGCACATCACCGACCAACATCGGTCTGGGTCTGCTGGCGACACTCAGCGCATATGATTTCGGTTACCTCGACCTCACCCATTTGCTGGCGCGCCTCAACAACACGTTTGATCGTATGCGCGGGCTACAGCGCTACCGCGGGCACTTCCTCAACTGGTACGAAACCCGTGAGCTTCACCCGCTGGATCCGCGCTACGTATCGACTGTCGACAGTGGCAATCTCGCCGGTAGCCTGCTGACTCTGGCAAGCGGGCTGGAAGCTCTGGATTCCACGCCGATCAACGGCCGTCAGCTGGTGCAGGGGATTGCGGACACCCTCGGTGTCGTGGTCGAGACCCTGCAACCGCAGGAACCCGATGTGGCATCCAGCGCATTGCGTGAGGTTACCGGCTATATCACGCAACTGCGGGAGCGGCTGGCAGCCGGCGGCGAAGGCGGCGAAGGCGGTCACTGGTGGCAAATCATCGACGACATTTACGAACGCGAAGTGCCGGCGTTGCAGGATCGCGTAGTGGCGCTTATCGAGGGTGACGAAAGTTTCAGTGCGGAATCCCTCGGGCGCCTGCGCCACTGGCTCGATGAATTACTCCAGCATTCCATCGCGGCGCGCCGCTACCAGGAAAACCTGGAGCCCTGGCAGCGACTTATCGACGCGCCGCCGGTGGCGTGTCGTGAGCAGGGCGGTCAGGTCGCCGAGTTGTTCCAGCAATTGCACGAAAAACTGAATGCCCCGGTTACCCTGGTGACCTTGCAGGAAACCTGTGCGGAGGCATCGCTGCAGCTGGATCAGCTGCAGGCGGCATTGTCCTATGTAGGCGGCCAGCACCGGGAAGAGGCCGACGCGTGGATCGGCAAGATGCGGCGCTCTTTCGTTGTGGCGCAGGAGAATGCAGAGAAGTACCGGCGGGACCTGAAGCGCCTCGCGGAAAAGGCTCGGCTTTGGGTCGCTGAAATGGACTTCGCGTTCCTGTATGACCCGGAGCGCCATCTGTTCCATATCGGCTACAACGTCAACGACGCCGCACTGGACCCCAATTACTACGACCTGTTGGCCTCGGAATCCAGACTCACGGGATTTATTGCCATTGCCAAAGGCGATGTACCGGCACGTCACTGGCGTCACCTGGAGCGTCCATTCCGGCGCATCCAGCGCCGCGCGGTGTTGATGTCCTGGAGCGCCACGCTATTTGAATACCTGATGCCCCGCCTGCTGATGGAAACGCCGCATCACAGCCTGGTCGGGCGCGCTTGCCGCAATGCCATCGACGTGCACCGGGAATTTGCCGACCGTTACGGAGTGCCCTGGGGTATCGCCGAGTCGGGTTTCTATGAACTCGACAGCCATCTGCATTATCAATACCGGGCGTTTGGTGTGCCGGGGATTGGTTTTCGCCGGGACCTCGGCGAGCGGCTGGTCATTGCCCCATATGCGTCCATGATGGCACTGCCATTTTGTGCGGATAAAGTGATGGAAAACCTGCGGCAATTGCGCAGCCACGGCGGCTATGGACAGTTCGGCCTGCACGAAGCGATCGACTTTGGCCGCACTTCCAAGCCGGCGCCGCGCCGCCCGCGCACGGTGCGGTCTTATATGAGCCACCACCAGGGGATGATCCTGCTGGCGGTCAACAACTTCCTTCACGGCGATGTCATGTTGCGTCGTTTCCATAACGACGCTCGCGTTGCTGGCCTGACACCTTTGTTGCACGAGCGCATGCCGTCATCGCCGCCTGCACTGAAGCCGTGGAAGCGCCCCGGCATTATGCGAAGCTTCCACGCTGAAGTGGTGCTCGAGACCTGGTCCGCAACACCGTCCCGTCCGTACCCGCAGTACAACCTGCTGTCCAACGGACACTTCTCTACCGTACTCGCGGCGGACGGTGCTGGGGGCAGCTACTGGGACAACATCGCGCTGACGCGCTGGCAGACAGATCCCACCCATCATCAATGGGGACGTTATTGCTATGTGCGGGATCTCGATAACGGTGCGCTGTTCTCCGTGGGGCTTGCCCCCTGCGGTGGCAACGATCCGCGCAGCGCGGCCTACTTTTCACCGCAGAGTGTGGAGTACCAGCAGCGGAAGTCGGAACTTTTCTGTCGCCTGCATGTAGCCGTCAGCTCCCAGCACGATGTCGAGGCCCGCCGCCTGAGTATCAAGAATGAAAGCAATCGCGAGCGCCATTTACTGCTGGCAGATTTTGCCGAGGTGGTGCTGGCGCCGGAACGCGACGACTTGCGGCATCCCGCCTTTGCCAAGCTATTTGTGGAAAGCCAGTACCTGCCGGAAGAGCAGGTGATGATTTACCGGCGACGTCCGCGCGGCAGTAATGAAAAGCCGATTTATCTCGCGGTCTCGGTGCTGGTGCAGCCCGGCGTGCGCCACCGTTTGGCGTGGGAAACCGATCGCTTCCGATTCCTCGGTCGCGGTGGTTCACCGGCACGGCCTAAGGCCATGATGGAAGGGCTGGGGAGTTTCAGCGGCACCACGGGTCCGGTGCTGGATCCGATTATCGCCGCCGCGCAGGAAGTCACGATTCCACCGCAGTCGGAAATCGAGGTTGTCTACCTCACTGGCGCCAGCAAATCACGCAGGGAACTGCTCGCAACCCTGAGCGCCTACCGTTCGCGTCCGAAGGCCCGCTGGGTATTTGATCTCGCGCGTATGCAGTCGGAACAGGAGCTGCGCAATCTGCATATCACCTCCGGGTCGATGCACTGGATGATGGATTTGCTTTCTGCAGTTCTCGCGCCCATTGCGCCGCTGCGCGCGCCATCCCGGATTCTGGCCCGCAGCCGGCATATTCAGCCGGGCCTGTGGAGCAAGGGCATCTCCGGGGACAACCCGATCTTGCTGGTGCATATCCGCAACCAGCACGAAAGTGACTTCGCGGGGCCGATCCTGCAGGCGCATACCTACTGGTGCGGGCGCGGGGTCAGCGTGGACCTGATACTGATCGATGAGGAGTCAGCGGGATACGAGCAGCAGGCCAGGGACCGGCTGCAGGAAATGATCACCGACATTCGCGGTCGCACCCTGCGCAAGCTTGCGGGGGCCGTGGTAATGATCCCGGGGCAGGAGTTGCCGGGGGATACGCGTATCCTGTTGCTGGCCGCCGCGCGGGTGATACTCGACTCATCTGCCGGCTCGGTACAGTCGCAACTGCAGAACGGTTTTGTGGCACTGCAGACACAGCTGCAACCGCTGCCGCCGTTTGTGCCGGTGGCTCCCGCAGACACCATCGAGCAATCGACACCAGAATTGCAGCGACCGCAAGACCTGTTGTTCGAAAACGGTCTCGGTGGTTTTTCCGCGGATGGTCGCGAATATGTCATGCATCTGGAACCGGGCCAGCGACCGCCCGCACCCTGGGTCAATGTCATCGCCAACCCCAACTTCGGTTGCCTGGTATCTGAAGGCGGCTCCTGTTGTACCTGGGCCGGTAACAGTGGCGAGCACCGCCTGACCGCCTGGAACAACGACCCGGTGCGCGACCCCAGCGGCGAAGTGCTCTACCTGCGCGACGAGGAGACCGCGGAAGTGTGGACGCCGACACCGGCGCCGCGCCCGGCCAATGCCGCCTATCAGGTACGCCACGGCGCCGGGTACAGCGAATATCGTCACAACAGCAATGGCCTCGAGCAGTCCTGGAGGATATTCGTCGATCGCGAGGCGCCGGTGAAGATCGGTCGCCTGACGTTAACCAATTGCTGGGACAGGCCGCGCAGACTCACCGCAACCTATTACGTGGAGTGGATCCAGGGTTTGGTGCGGGCCAATAGCTGGCCGTATCTGGTGTGCGAATTCGAGTCCGATAGCTGTGCGTTACTCGCGCGCAATGCGTTTGTACCGGACGAAAAGCCCGGGGTAGCCTTTCTTACCGCGAGCCTGCCACCTCACGGGGTCACCATGGACCGGCACGAATTCCTCGGGAATTCGTCCGGTCTCGAGGCGCCCGAGGCACTGTTCAGAATCGGCCTGTCTGGCCGGGTGCAGTGCGGCGGGGATCCGTGCGCGGCCTACCAGGTGCATATCGATCTGGCCGCCGGTGAAACACAGCATGTGTATTTCGTCATGGGCGAAGGCGTAGACCGGTCGCAGGCACTGGAGCTCGCTACAGAGTTTCGCAGTCCGCAACGGGCGGAAACCGCACGGGAGGAATTTGAGAAATTCTGGGAGGAGTTCCTGGGCAGGGTGCAGGTGGAAGTGCCGGACAAGGCCACCGAAATACTGGTCAACCGCTGGCTGCCTTACCAGACCCTGGCCTGCCGTCTTTGGGGGCGCAGTGGCTTTTACCAGTCCAGTGGCGCTTTCGGGTTCCGCGATCAACTGCAGGATGTACAGGCACTGCTATGGACACACCCGGAATGGACCCGCGAACATATTCTGCGCGCGGCATCGCGCCAGTTCCAGGAGGGCGATGTACTGCACTGGTGGCACGAGAAGCCACTGCGCGGGGTGCGCACCCGCTGCTCCGATGACTTGCTGTGGCTGCCATTCGTTACTGCGCAGTACATCCGTACCACCGGCGACTACGACATTCTCAATGAGTCGGTTCCCTACCTGAAGGGGGCTCCGCTGAAAAAGGATGAACACGAGCGCTACGCCGAGTTTGATACCAGCGACGAGTCGGGTTCACTCTACGAGCACTGCTGTCGAACCATAGAGCGGGCAAGCTCTGTTGGCCCCCACGGCCTGCCGATTATCGGCAACGGGGACTGGAACGACGGCTTCAGCCGTATCAGTACCACGGGTCGCGGCGAAAGCGTGTGGATGGGTTGGTTCCTGCTGCGGGTCTGCCGGGATATGGCGCCGCTTTGCGAATACATCGGCGATACCGCACTGGCCGAGCACTATCGCAAGCTTGGCGAGACCTTCCGTGAAGAGGTCGAACAAAGTGGCTGGGACGGCGCCTGGTACCGGCGCGCCTATTACGATGACGGCACACCGGTGGGGTCAAAAGAAAGTGACGAGTGCAAGATCGACCTGATCGCGCAGACCTGGTCGGTACTGGCTCAGGAAGCGCCGACCGCACGTGCACGCGAGGCGATGACCTCTGCCTACACCCATCTGGTGCAGCAGGACGCGCGGCAAATCCTGCTGTTGAAGCCGGCGTTCGATAAAACCAAGAAGGATCCCGGCTACATCAAGGGCTATCCACCGGGTATTCGTGAAAACGGCGGCCAGTACACCCATGCGGCGACCTGGGCGGTTTGGGCCGCAGCGGGACTGGAGCACAGCGAGCGGGCACACCACCTGTTCAGCCTGTTGAATCCGATCACGCATACCGACAGCGCAGAGGGTGTCGCCCGTTATCGCACCGAACCATATGTACTGGCCGGTGATGTCTACGGGGTTCCTCCCCATGTGGGGCGCGGCGGCTGGACCTGGTATTCCGGAGCTTCCGGCTGGCTGTATCGCGGGG
Organism: Microbulbifer pacificus; assembly: GCF_033723955.1. Taxonomy (NCBI): domain Bacteria; kingdom Pseudomonadati; phylum Pseudomonadota; class Gammaproteobacteria; order Cellvibrionales; family Microbulbiferaceae; genus Microbulbifer; species Microbulbifer pacificus. Next base: position 78,896 of record NZ_CP137555.1, read on the forward strand.
CACTGGAGGCGTTGCTGGGCGTGCGTATTCTCGACGGCAACAGTCTGGAAATTAAGCCCTGCCTACCGGAAACCTGGGGTGAATTCCGTCTGTCACTGCGTTTCGGCAACAGCCGGTATGACATAGAAGTGCAAAACTGTGGTGAATGTCCGCGCGAGATCGCGGAATTGACCGTGGATGACCAAGCGATAACCGGCGAACGCGTTCCATTGCGTGACGATGGGCAGCAGCACCGGGTGCGGCTGGTGTTTTCTATGGCCGCGACAACAAGCGAAAATTGAGGTCATTTTCAATTGCAGTGAGCAACATCTGGCATGGCCAGATAGCTGGGTCTCTATAATTTTTCTACCAAGCATTTCCGCCTCGGGGCAGGTTTTGCAGTTAACAGGTGAAAAATTCGGGACCAGAGCATGCCAGCCAAGCTCATCAAATTTGGTACAGACGCCCACACGCAGTTGATCGCGGGCGCGGCAATACTTGCCGACGCGGTTAAGGCCACCCTGGGGCCTAAGGGCCGAAATGTCATCATCGAGAAGCATTTTGGTTCGCCCGGCGTCACCAAGGACGGGGTTTCCGTGGCGAAGGAAGTGGAGCTGGAAGACAAATTCCAGAATATGGGCGCGCAGATGCTGCGGGAAGTAGCGGCCAAAACCTCCGATGTGGCCGGGGACGGGACGACCACGGCCACGGTACTGGCCCAGGCCATCATGCAGGAGGGGTTCAAGGCGGTGGTGTCGGGCATGAATCCGATGGACATCAAGCGCGGTATTGATCTGGCGGTCGCCGCCGCCGTGGAGCAGTTACACCAGCTGGCAACGCCCTGTGAAACCAGCAAGGCCATTGCACAGGTGGGAACCATCTCTGCCAACGGTGACGAGGACATCGGCAGCATCATTGCCCGGGCGATGGATAAGGTAGGGCGCGACGGTGTGATCACGATCGAGGAGGGCTCGGGGTTGATCAATGAGCTGGAAATCGTCGAAGGCATGCAGTTTTCTCGCGGTTATCTTTCCGCTTACTTTGTCAACGATCGCAGTGCCATGCGGGTAGAGCTCGAAGACGCGTTCGTACTTCTCTACGACAAGAAAGTTGGCAATATCCGTGATTGCCTGCCACTGCTCGACCAAATTGCCAAAACCGGCAGACCGCTGCTGTTTATTGCGGAGGACGTGGAAGCAGACGCGCTGGCGACCCTGGTGGTCAACGCGATGCGCGGGACCATGCATACCGTAGCCATCAAAGCCCCTGGTTTTGGTGATCGTCGCAAAGCCCTGCTGGAAGATATCGCGGTAATGACCGGGGGACGGGTGATTACGGAGGAGGTGGGGCTCAGCTTTGAGAACGCCACGCTGGAGGACCTCGGGCGCGCCCGCAAAGTCATCGTGACCAAGGATGACACCACCATAATTGGCGGTGCCGGTTCGCAGGAAAGTATCAACGCACAGATCGAGAATATCCGCGGACAGCTGGAATCCGCGCCGCTGGAATATGAAAAGGAAAAGTTGCGGGAGCGCCTCGCCAAACTGTCTGGCGGCGTGGGACTGATCAAAATCGGTGCGGCTACCGAAATCGAAATGAAGGAAAAGAAAGATCGGGTCGACGACGCCCTGAATGCCACCCGCGCTGCGGTGGAAGAGGGCGTGGTGCCTGGCGGTGGCGTGGCGCTTATCCGTGTCATGCAGGCATTAAAGAAAGCCAGGTTGAAGGGCGCCAACCACGATCAGGATGTGGGCATCGGTATCGCCATCGCGGCGCTGGAGCGACCTTTGCGAGAGATTGTGAACAATGCCGGGGAGGATGCCTCGGTGGTGATCAATGAAGTTAAGAAGCACAAAGGCAATTACGGTTATAACGCACAGACCGAAAAATTCGGTGATTTGGTGGAAATGGGGATTATTGATCCAGCCAAAGTGGCACGTACGGCGCTGCAGAACGCTGCGTCAATTGCCGGGCTGATGATCACTACGGCGGCAATGATTGCGATCAAGCCGCAACCCCAGGATGCACAGCCGGGTATGGAGCAGGGTATGTGACGCCGCGGTTAACACCGCGTCGTTATCGGGTCATGCTTGCTTTCTTACAATCGGTAACAACAAGAATTACATACTTCTGAACAGCAGCTCTGCATCCTCGCTGCGGCAAAGTTCGGTGCCCTCGGTCATGACAGCGGCCGCGCCGGCGGCCACGCCGAACTTTGCCGCCTCCAATAGCGTCATACCCCGAGAGAGGGCTGACAGCAGTCCACCAACCACGGCATCGCCGGCCCCCACCTTACTGCGTAGATGAACCGACGGCGCTGATATGCGCTCCAGTCCATCTCTGGTAGCAAGCATCACACCCGCTCTGCCGAGGGACAGGATCACCACCTCTGCGCCACGGCGGTCGATAATTTCGCGCACCGCCTGTTCGATCGCTGCATCATCAGTGAGCTCACGCCCAACCAGCTCCTCCAGTTCGCGCACATTGGGTTTGATCAGGTACACGCCAACATCCAGGGCGTGGCGCAGCGCGGCCATTTTGGTATCCACCACCACACGTATCCCGGCGGGCACCATGCGCAACAGCTCGCTGTACCATTCTGGTGCTATGCCCTCGGGCAAGCTGCCGCTAAACACCACGTACTGGGTGGCAGGGGGGATTTGGCGAACCTGGGCTAGCCACTGGGCGCGCTCTGTTGCCGAAAGCAGGGGACCCGGCATGCCAAAGCGGAAGAGGTTGCCGCTAGACGCCTCCTGAACAATTAGGTTCTCCCGCACCGACTCCGCAATCGGAATCGGCAGGTGTCGGACTTTTTCGTTATCGAGGAATTGGCCCAGCCTGCGGCCATTTTCACCCCCGCACGTCCAGTAGGCGGAGACATCGATGCCCAGTCGGGTAATGACCCGCGCTACGTTAAGGCCGCCACCGCCGGGATATGCGCCAATGTCGCTACAGGTAAGCTTGCAGTTGGGCAGGATTTGCGCGACGGATACCGTCTTGTCGATGCAGGGGTTCAGCGTAATGGTGACGATGGTCATGGGCGCGGTGCTCCACCGATGGCTACATCATCCGCGTGATCATATCCACGCAGCGTTGCGAAAACGCCCACTCGTTGTCATACCAGGCAAACACCTTGAGAAATTTGTCGCCCACCATCAGCGTATCTTTGGTAGTTATGATGGCACTGTAGGGCTTGCCGACGATATCACTCGATACGAGCTCCCGGTCGTCGACCGCAAGGATGCCCTTTAACGGACCCTCCGCCCAATGCCGGAATACGTTGTTGACCTCGTCGACATTAGTACCTTTTTTCAGGGTACAGGTGAGGTCGAGTAACGAGCCGCACTTAAGTGGCGAGCGCACGGCACAGCCGTGCAGCTTGCCCGCCAATCCCGGCAGGATCAGGCCGATGGTCGCCGCCGCGCCAGTGGTTGTGGGCACCAGATTGGCGGCCGCGGCGCGACCTCGACGGAATTTACTGCATTGGCCATCAACGAGATTCTGCGAGGATGTATAGGCATGGATGGTATTGATCATGCCGTGTTCGATACCGAATTCTTCGTTGAGGACCTTGGCCACTGGCGCGAGACAATTCGTGGTGCAGCTGGCGGTGGAAATGATGTTGTGCCGATGCCGGTCATAGCGGTGATCGTTGACGCCAACCACAAAATGGCCATCGATCATGCTCTGGCCTGGTGCGGATATAAGCACTTTTTTAGCGCCCGCCGTGATGTGTTTGTTGGCCCCGGCTCTGGTGCGAAACATGCCGGTAGCCTCGAATACAACGTCAACACCCTTTTCACCCCAGGGCAGTTTGGCGGGATCCTTCTCGGAACTGGCAGAAATTTCCTGACCGTCAACCAGCAGTACGTTGCCTTCACCGTGAACCTTCATGTCGCGGGTGTGGTAGGTGGTATCCAGCTCCAGCAGATAGGCGAGATTTTCCACGCTGGCGAGGTCGTTCACGTGCACGACTTCCAGACCACCGTGATGGGATTCAAGTGCGATGCGCAGTACTTGTCGGCCAATACGACCAAGTCCGTTTATGCCGATTCTCATTCGTTACTTCCTAATGTCCGTCTGCGGTCAAGCGCGGCAGTTGGGGGGCAACCCTGCACCGACACATTTCCTTATACGGTGGTCAGGTCGAGGGTATAGATAACCTGGGTGTGATCCCCCGGGTCGGTGCGGCAATCCCAGCCCATATTGCGTGCCACTTCACGCAGCCGGGAATTTGCCGCCGAGTCGATTGAGTAGAGGTGCTCAATCCCCCGTGCTCGGGCCGATTCAATCAGGCGGTTGATCAGCAGGGTACCCAGCCCCTGCATCTGCCAGTCATCGGCGATGACCACCGCACACTCGGCCGATTTGCCCGCAGGCTCAAGCGCGTAACGGGAAACACCAATTTCCGTTTCATCACCGTCGCTTTCGATGGTGGCGATAAAGGCCTCCCGCTGATCATGGTCGATATCTGTCAGCTGCTGCAGAAGAATTTCACTGGGGGCGCCGACGCCACCGAGAAAACGAAAATGGCGGGATTCCGGCGAGAGATTGGTAATGAATTCGCGCTCAAGGTCGATATCCGCTCTTTCCAGGGGACGTATCTTCACCACTTTGCCACTGCGCAACTTCTCTGTGACCGTTCTGGATAGTGCTTCCTGATGATGTTCGTTCGACATTGTCACCTGTCTCCTCTCAAGTGGTACCGTCCGTTTCTACACTCTGCATGAATAATAGTTCTGTGCGTTTGCTACCGCCCAATCCACAGAGGCAATTCGTGCACAATCTTTGGCGGCCCCGGGATGGGGTAGGGCGGTGGAATCATGGGAAAGTTCCTGCTGCAGGCAGACGATCTGGATGTGCTGATCCAGGTCATTGGTGCAGAAGGACACCGGCTCGTAGGGCCGGTTTTACGCGATGGCGCGATTGTCTATGACGAAATCCACAGTGCCTGCGACCTGCCGCGGGGCTGGACCGATGAACAGGAAAAAGGTCAGTACCGAATAAAAAGACGGGATGACGGCGCCTATTTCGGCTACGCCGCCGGCCCACACTCCTGGAAAAAATTTTTGCAGCTTCCGCGTCGTCAGGTGTGGCAGGCAGAAAGAGACACCAGCGGCATACGGATCACCGCCATAGAAGAGCCAGTGCCATCACTGGCATTTATTGGGGTGCGCAGCTGCGAGCTGCACGCCATTGCCATTCAGGATCGGGTCTTTCTGAGCGACCGCTATCCCAATGACAGTTACGCCAGGCGACGAAAACCTTTACTGGTGATTGCGGTGAACTGCACCGCTGCCGCATCCACTTGCTTTTGCACATCGATGAATACCGGGCCGGAAGTAACGCTGCCAACGGACCTGACCATGACCGAAGTCATTGACGGCGAAACCCACTTTTTCGTGATCGCGGCCGGCTCCAAACGGGGCGAGCGAATTCTTCAGCAGTTACCGGTGCAACCCGCAGAAACACAGCACATCGAGCAGGCACAGCGGGGTATTCAGGCCGCGGAAGTGCAGATGCAACAGGGCCCCCGCCACTTCGACAGTTCCGATATCAAGGACCTGCTGTATCGGAATTACGAAAGCCCGGAATGGGAGGAGGTGGCCAATCGCTGCCTCAGCTGTGCCAACTGCACCATGGCGTGCCCCACCTGTTTCTGCTCGACGGTGGAAGACACCACAGACCTGAGCGGTGACAACGCGGCGCGTTGGGAGCGCTGGGACTCCTGCTTCACCGGGGACTTCAGCTACATCACCGGTGGTGCAGTGCGGCCAGATACGCGTTCCCGCTACCGCCAGTGGATGACCCACAAACTGGCGACCTGGCACGATCAGTTTGGAACCTCTGGCTGCGTGGGCTGCGGTCGCTGTATTGCCTGGTGCCCGGTGGGAATAGACCTGACAGAAGAACTACAACGTATACGGGAAATGGAAAAACCATGAAAAGCATGGCGCAACTGCTGCACGAGCACCCGTTCTTCAACGGCATGAACGAAAGCCAACTGGACTTTATCGCCGGTTGTGGAGAAAACCATATTTACAATGCCGGCGAATATATCGCGCGGGAAAACGAACCGGCGGATCACTTTTTCCTGATCCGGGACGGGCAGGTGGCGGTGGAATGTTTCGTACCCAACTACGGCGCGCTGTGTTTGCAAACACTGCACGACGGCGACATCTTCGGCTGGTCCTGGCTGTTCCCGCCCTATCTCTGGACCTTTGATGCCCGTGCCGTGGATGAGGTGCATGCGATCCGTCTCGATGGTAAGTGCCTGCGGGAGAAATGCGAGACGGACACGGCGATGGGATGCGAGCTGATGAAGCGTTTCGCACGCATCGTTACCCAGCGGCTGCGCGCAACACGTATGCAGCTGATGGACGTTTACAGCCTGCAGCGTCCGCCAGTGGATCGCGGTCAATGATACCGACACTGTATCGGATCGATGAACGCAGCGAAGAATATACGGGGACTTTTACCCTGCAAATTCGCCCGCAACCCGGCGACCGGCCAACACCGTTTGTGCCTGGGCAGTTCAATATGCTGTATGCATTTGGCGCCGGCGAAGTGCCTATTTCCATGAGCGGCTCACCGTCGGATGACGACAGCTACGTACACACCATCCGCAGTCACGGTTTGGTCACCCAGGCGCTTGCGCGACTGAGACCGGGGGATGTGATCGGGGTGCGCGGTCCTTTTGGCTGCGGTTGGCCACTAGAAGTCGCAGCCGGCAAGGAAGTATTGATCATTGCCGGGGGGCTCGGGCTAGCCCCTCTGCGCCCGCTGATTTACAGCCTGCTGGGTGGACACCACCGCGCAACTCGAGTGTGGCTGTTTTATGGCGCTCGCCGTCCGCAGGAACTGCTCTATCAGCGAGAACTCGAGCGCTGGCAATCCGAACACAGCGAGGGGGACCTGAAACTCACCGTAACCGTGGATCAAGCGGACAGCGGCTGGCGCGGCAGGGTTGGTGTAATTACCCAACCACTCGAGGCCGCACACATCGACGGCCAGAGTGCCATAGCGTTTCTGTGTGGCCCGGAAGTGATGATGCGCTTCTGCATTCAGACCCTGCTCGACAAGGGGGTCCCTGAAGGCGCCATCTACCTGTCGATGGAGCGTAATATGAAATGCGCCACCGGCCTCTGCGGCCACTGCCAGTGGGGGCCGAATTTTGTGTGTAAGGACGGGCCGGTGTTCCGTTACGGGAGTGTGCGATCGTGGTTCAACCTGCGCGCACTCTAGACGAGCCCAATGACAAGGCGCGCCTGGCGGTGTGGAAATTCACCTCCTGCGATGGTTGCCAGCTGAGCCTGCTGGACTGTGAGGATGAACTGTTGCAGCTGGCGGACTGTATGGAAATTGCCTATTTCATGGAGGCTTCCAGCAACCCGTCACCCGGGCCTTACGATCTGTCGCTGGTGGAAGGTTCGGTGACCACCGCGGATGAAGTACGGCGAATCCGCGAGATCCGCGCGCAGTCCCGGGTACTGGTGACCATCGGTGCCTGTGCAACCGCCGGCGGTATCCAGGCACTGCGTAACTTCGCCGATGTCGACGATTTCATCGCCGCGGTTTACGCCCAGCCGGAATATATCGACACGCTCAAGACCTCGACGCCCATCAGTACCCATGTAGCCGTGGACTTCGAGCTGCACGGTTGCCCCATCAATAAAAAGCAATTGCTGGAAGTCATCAGTGCTTTCCTGCATCGGCGCCCGCCACAGGTGCCACCACACTCGGTCTGCATTGAGTGCAAAATGCGTGGCAATGTGTGCGTCTGGGTAGCGCACGGGACCCCCTGTATGGGGCCGGTGACCCACGCGGGCTGCGGTGCCATCTGCCCGGCGTATTCCCGCGGTTGCTACGGATGTTACGGACCCAAAGAAAACCCTAACACGGCCTCCCTGAGTCACTGGTGGCAGCGCGAACTGGGTGCCGAGAAGGTGGTGCTGATCGAAAACCTGCGCAACTTCAATGCCGCTGCCCCGGATTTCGAAGCGGAGAGCCGGCGCCAGGAAGGTGGCGATGGCCAAAAGTAAAACCATCAAGGTCGATTACCTGGCGCGGGTGGAAGGCGAGGGAGCGCTGTACATCCGCTATGACGACGCCGGCGTGCACGACGTCAAATTGAAGATCTTCGAGCCACCGCGTTTTTTTGAAGGATTTATGCGTGGGCGGGATTTTCGCGAAGCGCCGGATATCACCGCGCGCATTTGCGGCATCTGCCCGATTGCCTACCAGATGAGCGCCGTCCACGCGATGGAAGACGCACTGGGGCTGACACTGCCACCAGAACTGCATGCGCTGCGCAGACTGATCTACTGCGGTGAGTGGATCGAGAGCCACACACTGCACATATATATGCTGCATGCACCAGACTTTCTCGGTTATCCCGGGGCGGTAGCCATGGCCAAAGACCACCCGCAGATTGTGCAGGACGGTCTGAGCATCAAAAAAGCCGGCAATGCCATCGTCGGCTTGCTGGGGGGCAGGGAGGTGCACCCGATCAATGTGCGGGTTGGGGGCTTCTACCGGGTGCCGAGCGCGGGTGAGCTTCAGCCGCTGCGCGAACAATTGTTGCATGGGCGGGACATGGCCATGGAGACCGTACGCTGGGCGGTATCCCTGCCATTTCCCAAATTCGAGCGCGCGCTGTCCGAGCAGTACGAGTTTGTCGCGCTCTCCCATAGCAACGAATACCCGATGAACCGGGGTTCCATTGTTTCGACCCGCGGGCTCGCGATACCCGTGCGCGACTACGACAGTCATTTCCGCGAGGAGCATGTCGAATACAGCAGCGCTCTCCACAGTACCCTGATTGAACGCGGTGCGTATTTTGTCGGCCCGATGGCGCGCTACAACCTGAATTACGACCGGCTGTCACCCATGGTGCGGCAAGTGGCAGGCGAAATGGGCTTCCCGCCATTCTGTGCCAATCCGTTCCACAGCATAGTGGTGCGAAGCCTCGAAGTACTTTTTGCCTTCGATGAAGCCGTGCGACTTATCGATGAATACCGCAAGCCCGACGTCGCTTATATATCTGCAGAAACTCACGCGGGAACTGGCTATGGCGCCACCGAAGCACCCCGCGGCCTGTTATACCACCGCTACTCCATCGACGACGCCGGCAAAATTACCGAGGCAAAGATTGTTGCACCGACCTCGCAGAACCAGAAAACGATCGAGGATGACCTGCGCCTGATGTTGCCGAAGTTTATGCACCTGCCTGAAAAGCAGTTACAGGCCCAGTGTGAACAGGCAATACGCAATTACGACCCGTGTATATCCTGCTCCACCCATTTCCTGAAAATGAACCTGCAGCGCGTCGAGAGGACCAGTTCATGAGCGATTGGGCGGTAATCAGCCTCGGCAACCGCTTTCGCGGTGACGACAGTGTCGGCCCCTATGTGCTCCACAGGCTGCGGCCACACCTAGAGCCGGCGGTGCCGTGTATCGAAAACGGTGGGGACATCGCGAGCCTGCTGGAGGTGTGGAAAGACCGCCATGTTTGCATGGTGGACGCCGTGGCCGCGGACGATCTCGCCACCGGCGCGATCCTGCGCCTCGACGGGCTCGCGCAAGAGATTCTGCCGAGTCTCTGCACCACTTCAAGCCACGGCATCAATCTCGGTGAGGCGCTGGAGATGGGCCGCCTTCTGCAAGCTCTGCCACAACGGCTGGAAATCTATGGGATCTGCGGCGAGAACTTTGCCATTAGTGCCGGCCTGTCGCCGGCGGTACAGGCCGCCGCAGAAATCGTGGAACAGGAGATCCTTGCTCTGCTAAATACATACTCCGGAGGTTCGCCATGCACGAACAATCGCTGATCAATAACCTGCTCGACAAGATACAGCGGCTGGCGGCCACCGAGGACGGCCGGCTGATCGCCGCGACACTTCGCCTGGGGGTACTGGCCCATATCTCTGCCGAGCACCTGCGCGAACATTTCGAGCAGGCTACGGCCGGCACCAGCTTGGAAGGACTGCGGCTACATATCGAGGAACAACCGGACATCCACCACCCCGAGGCGCAGGACATCATCCTCGACAGTCTGGAGTTTGAACGTGCCGATGAATGCTGAAGCTCAAGAGCGTCTTCGACTCGATATTCGCGGGGTGGTACAGGGGGTCGGCTTTCGCCCGTTTATCTATAAACTCGCCATGGCTTGCCGTCTGAACGGCTGGACCGCCAATAATGGCACCGGTGTCAGAGTGGAAATAGAAGGGAGCCGCGCGGACCTACGTCGATTCCTGGAAACATTGCCGCTGGAAAAACCCGCACTTGCGGAAATCGAGTACCTTTCAAGCACACCCATCCCGCTTCAGCAGGCTAGGGGTTTCCACATCTGCACCAGCGAAACCGGCACCGAGGTTGCGGCGGTACTTCCTCCGGACCTCGCGCCCTGCGAGGACTGCCTGCAGGAAATTTCCGATCCGGAAAACCGCCGCTTTCGCTACCCATTTACCAATTGCACACGCTGCGGCCCGCGTTTCAGTATTGTCGAGCGGTTGCCCTACGACCGCGCCCGCACCGCCATGAAGCATTTCCCGTTGTGCGCCGCCTGTGAACGCGAATACCGCGACCCTGGCAACCGGCGCTTTCACGCCGAACCAATAGCATGTCCGGATTGCGGGCCGGCTCTGACGTTGCTGGACCAGTTTGGCAATGCGCTCGCGGAACGGGACGATGCTCTGCGACAGGCAGTCTCGGCAATCCGCGCCGGCAAGATTGTTGCGCTAAAAGGCGTCGGCGGTTTCCAGTTACTGGTGGATGCCGCCAATACCACCGCTGTAAAGCGGCTGCGGGATCGCAAGTGTCGCCCCCACAAGCCATTCGCACTAATGTACCCGGACATACAGAGCCTGCAGGCTGACTGCGTTACCTCGACGGAGGAAGAAGCCCTACTGTGCGCCCAGCAACGACCAATATTGCTGCTGAAAGCTAAAGCACAGTCACAAGCCGTTATCAGTCCCGAGGTGGCGCCGGCAAATCCGAACCTCGGCGCGATGCTGCCGAGTTCGCCATTGCACTATTTATTGCTGCAATCGTTGCAGCGACCACTTATCGCCACGAGTGGCAACCTGTCTGGTGAGCCGATCTGTATCGACAATGCCGAGGCAGTCCAGCGGCTCGGTAAAATTGCCGACCTGTTTTTGCTCCACGACCGCGCCATCCTGCGCCCGCTGGACGATTCCGTGGTGCGGGTGATGGGGGGGCAGCCCGTGCTGTTTCGCCGTGCGCGCGGCTATGCACCGCTGCCGCTGCCATTACCGGATACCTTAAGCTGTGACGAGCCATTGCTTGCGCTTGGTGCCGATCTTAAAAATTGCGTAGCGGCCTGCTGCGGTAATACCGCCTATCTCGGCCCCTATGTCGGTGACTTGCAGGACCGCAGCGCGCAGCGACAGTTTGAGCGCGCCATTGCCGATATCGCCCACCTGCACGGCCTGACACCAGCGAATCTGCTGTGCGATCGACACCGGGGTTATATTTCGAATCGCTGGGCCCGCCAGCAATGGTCAGAACATGGTGGAGAGAAGACCGCGGGAGCGCTGGAGATTCAACACCATGTCGCGCACTTTTTTTCCTGCATGGCAGAGCATCAGTACCGCGGCTCGGCGGTGGGAATCAGCTGGGACGGCACCGGGTTCGGGGAAGACGGTAGCGTGCGCGGCAGTGAGTGCCTGTACTGGAACGGCCGCGATGCCGTAAAGCGCATCGCGAGTTTACGCGACTTCCCGCTACCCGGCGGTGAAAGTGCGATCCATGACCCACGCCGAATCCTCGCCGGTATGCTGTATGAATGCCTCGGAGAGCGCGCATTTTCATGTGTACTACTGCAGAACAAATTCGACACCACCGAATTATCCATTGTGCGCACCATGCTCAAGCGCGGGATCAACACGCCGCGCTGCTCCAGTATGGGACGGCTGTTTGATGCCGTAGCGGTAATTCTGGGGTTGGTCGATTCCGTCAGTTTCGAAGGTCAGGCGGCGATGGCGGTTGAGTTTGCGGCGGAGCCTTCCGCTAGCGAGATCTGCTATCCCTTCTCTATAGAAGATACAAGCCAGGCAAGCTGCACCCTCGACTGGGCACCGATGGTGCTGGCACTGCTGGATCAAGAGGATTGCGGACTTTCCGTCGCTGACCGCGCTTGCGCCTTTCACAACACCCTCGCACAAATGGTGCAGGCCGCCGTGCACCGCGCCGGCGAGCGGCATGTCTTTCTGTCCGGCGGGGTGTTCCAGAACAAACGCCTGCTGGAAAACACCGCCGGGCTTTTGCGGCACAACGGCTTTCACGTGCACTGCCACAGCAAGGTGCCGCCCAATGATGGTGGCATTGCCCTCGGGCAGCTGTATTACGCCCGCTGTATGGCCGATTGCCGGGTAGCCAGCGACGAGGGCAGTGCGATATGTGTCTAGGCATACCCGGGCGTGTCGAGGAAATCCTCAATCTCGCCGCGCTCGAGCGCACGGCACGGGTCAGCTTCGGCGGTATTACCAAGGACATCAATATTGCCTATGTGCCGGAAGCTGTTGTGGGGGATTATGTGATCGTGCACGTGGGGTTTGCCATCAGCCGCGTCAATGAGCAGGAAGCCCAACGAATATTCGATTATCTCGGGCAGCTCGGTGATCTGGAGGAACTGGAATAACCCATGAAATTCCTGCACGAATATCGCCAGCGCCAGGACATTGAGCGAGCTGCACGCGTAATCGCGAAAATCACCACCCGCCCCTGGACGATCATGGAAGTGTGCGGTGGGCAGACACACGCGATCGTCAAATACGGTCTGCAACAGTTCCTGCCATCGGCGATTACACTGGTGCACGGTCCCGGCTGCCCGGTGTGCGTCACCCCGCTGGAGATCATCGATCAGGCCATCGCCATTGCCTCGCGGTCGGACGTCATATTCTGTTCTTTCGGCGACATGCTGCGGGTGCCGGGCAGTGCGCACGATCTGCTCACAGTGAAGGCCCGGGGTGGGGATGTGCGCATGGTTTATTCCCCGCTGCACGCGCTGGCTATCGCCAGGCAAAATCCCCAGCGCAAGGTGGTGTTCTTCGCCGTCGGATTTGAGACCACCGGGCCCGCCAATGCCATGGCCGCGTTCCTCGCCCGTGAGCAAGGCCTGCGAAATTTTTCCCTGCTGGTATCCCAGTTTCTGGTACCCCCCGCCATAGCGGCAATCAGCGGCGCCACCGATTCACAGGTTGATGGGTATCTGGCCGCCGGTCATGTGTGCGCGGTGACCGGCTTCGAGTCCTACAATGTACTAGCAGATAACTTCAAAGTGCCGATCGTGGTAACCGGGTTTGAGCCGCTGGATATTCTCCAGGGAATCTTGATGGTCGTGCGGCAGCTCGAACGCGGGGAATACCTGGTACAAAACCAGTATGCGCGTGCCGTAGCGCGCACCGGTAACCAGCGGGCGCAGGACATGCTGCGGCAGGTGTTCGAGGTCACTTCACAGACCTGGCGCGGCGTTGGCGAAATTCCCGCAAGCGGCCTGCGCCTGCGCGCGCCATTTTCTGCGCTGGATGCCAGGCAACTTTTTGCCGGCGAAAGGTCGTCCCCGTGTGATACCAGTGGCTGTATCAGCGGCGAGATCATGCAGGGGCGCAAAAAACCGATCGAGTGCCCGCATTTTGGCCAGCGCTGCCAGCCTCAGCATCCATTGGGGGCGCCGATGGTGTCGTCCGAGGGCCCGTGCGCCGCCTATTACCGCTACCGTACCCGGGTGATCACCAGCGACGCTATAAACAATCAAACCAATACCTCAGCCAACAATTTAGCCAACACCTCAGCCCATGAATATTGATTGTCCGCTTCCCGTTGATACCGAAGAGACCATTCGCCTCGGTCACGGCAGTGGCGGTGAGCTGAGCCAGAAATTGTTCCGCGACTACATCCATCCCTACATCAAAAATCCCTGGTTGGACCGGTTGCACGATAGCGCATGTCTGCCATTTGCCGGTGGGCGGCTGGCGTTCACCACGGATTCTTTCGTGGTCTCGCCGTTATTTTTCCCCGGCGGCAATATCGGTGAACTCGCGGTTTACGGCACCGTCAATGATCTGGCGATGAGCGGGGCGCGCCCGATGTATTTGAGCTGCAGCCTGGTCCTCGAAGAGGGGTTGCCCCTGAAAACCCTGGCGAGAGTGATGGCGTCAATGGGGCGCGCTGCCGCACAAAGCGGTGTGCAGCTGGTCACCGGCGACACCAAGGTAGTGGAGCGGGGAAAGGGTGATGGCTTGTATATCAATACCGCCGGGGTCGGGGTGTTGGAACACGAACGAGCGATTGAACCCGGGGCCATATGCGCCGGCGATCGGATACTCCTGTCTGGCGATATCGGCCGTCACGGTATGGCGGTGATGGCGAGTCGCGAAGGGCTCGCGTTCGATACGCCGTTGCAAAGCGATTGTGCACCGCTACATGGACCGGTTCATGACCTGCTGGAGGCAGGTATCCGGGTGCACTGCCTGCGGGATCTCACCCGCGGTGGCCTTGCCACGGCACTGGTGGAACTGGCGAGAGCACGGGGCGCATCCTTTGTGCTGCAGGAAAGCGCGGTACCGATCTGCGCGTCGGTGGAGGGGGCGTGCGAGCTGTTGGGGCTGGATCCCTTCTATGTGGCCAACGAAGGGCGCTTTGTGGTGTTTGTGGCGCCGGAGGATGAACCGGCGGCGCTGGACATATTGCACCGCCATACGGTGTCTGCGGCAAGCCGGACCATAGGGCAGGTGACCGCCGTAGGCCGCCCAGACGTAGTCCTGACGAATGTCCTCGGCTGCGAGCGTCTGCTCGACCTGCTTCCGGGGGAGCAGTTACCGCGCATTTGCTGAGGGCGAAGTCTTAAGGCATCGAAATGGCTAGTCGATGTCCTCCAGTGCGGCCATTTTTTCCATCAGTGTTGTCGTTGCATTGTCGGTGAGTCGCTGACCTTCCTCGATGTACTCCCACACTGTGGCATCGCTTTTCCAGCCCCCCTGTTTCTTGATCAACTCAAAATCCACCTTCTCTCGTGCGGCGGAAGTAGAGAGACCGCGGCGAAAGCTGTGGCTGCTCAGGCTTGCCACAAAATCAAAACCGCATTCTGTACCCAGCTGCTTGAGCAACTGATTGATGGCCCCGGGATTTAGCGGCTTTTGCTGCACCTGGTCCCAGCGGTTTACCGCGCGGAACACCGGCCCCTCTTTTATACCCGCAGTATCAAGCCAGTTTCTGAGCGCGCTGCCCGGGCATACCGTTTTGTTGCCAAAGGGCAGGGCCCGCTGTATCCCCTGACCGGTCTGGTCTGTTTTCGAACGCGGCAGCCGCACGATCAGGCCCTCATCCTCCCACATCAGGTCCTCCACGCGGATCGCCACCAGCTCACTACGTCGAAACGCACCGAAGAATCCCATCAGTACCAGCGCCAGGTCGCGGTACTTCTTCGAGCTGTCCGGTTGCGTCCGCAAATGGCGCGCCATAGTGGCGATGTGCTCGAGGCGCAGCGCCTTCGCCTTCTGCTTGGGTCTGGCGTGAACACGGCGGATTCCGTTCATCGTTTTTTGAATCAGTGGCTCCACTGCCGGATTGGCGATGCCCTGGAAGCGGTGCCACTGGCCAATGGCGGTGAGGTGCAGGTCGAGCGTGCGCGGATTGAGTGTCTCCGCACGGCTCAGCAGGTAGTGCACCAGGGTTTCGCTGTCCGTCGGCAAGCGTCCGCCCCATTTTTCAAACTGGCGGATCGCAGAGCGGTAGGCCTTGCGGGTGCTCTCAGAAGTGGCCGCATTCAGGTACGCCTGCACGGTCTCCCGGGAAAGTAGTGCTCTGGGTTCTGTGGAGTCTGACGGGGTCGGAGTGTTGGTCGGCAAATTTTGTGGATGATTTTTCATAATTTGGGGCATTGCCGAAGTGGTGGTTTGTGTACCGGAGCGGCGCATATTTTCGCACAGATTAAAATCATAACGCACGATAAGTGTTATTATCGTGGGTTATAAATTGCGAATTAAATAGCGAGCTAAAAATCGTAAATTATGTATTATTACGTACCACGTAATACGTAACGTTATTCGTGCACTAAATGATTCCAAAAAAAAACAACAGGGGGCCCAGATGGCACGTATAGGCGTCAGTTACTTCGATATTGCCCAGGCAGCAGAAACTATCCGGCAGCGCGGTGACGAACCGACGGTGGACCGGGTGCGCGAGGAACTGGGCACCGGCAGCAAGAGCACCATCGCGCCGCTGCTGAAACGCTGGAAAAGCGAAACGGGAAACACCCAGCACGACGCCACGGGCCTGCCGCAAGATCTGGTGGACGCGCTCAAGGCGTTACATCTGCGCGTACAGGAAGACGCCGATCGCAAGGTGGATGCGGTGCGCGAAGAAGCGACGGCGACGGTGGAGCAGGTGAGGGCAGAACTCGCCCAGCTGCGCGCGGTACTTGCGGAGCGCACCGGCAACCTGCGGGAACTGGAGCAAAAATTGCAGGACTCTGAACAGGAGAGTCGCAGTCGCAAGCTTGCACTGGATGAAGTGCAGGCCGCACTGGTGAAAAGCGAGTACCAGCGGGAAGAGGGGAGTGCGCGGATCACTGAACTGCGTGCAAACCTCGACGAACTCAAGCAGGAAAATCGCACGGTACGCGAACATTTTGAGTTCTTTCAGCAGAGGATTGCCGACGATCGCCAGCAGGAGCGCGACCAGTTTCGCCAGGCCAATGCACAGCTCAACAGCCAGATTGCCAGCCTGAATGAGCAGCTGACGTTTGCGGGTCAGCGACTTGCCGAGCGCGAGCAAAAGATCGAGGAGCAGGGCGCCCTGCATGCTCAGCAGACCGCAGAGCTGCAAAAGACGCAGCAGGCACTGGCTGCGAATCGAGCGGAATACGACACGCTGCTACAGAGTTTTACCCGGCAACAGGCACAGCTAAGCGCGCAGCTCGAGGAGGCAGGAGGGATGCGCGACAAGATCGCCACGCTGTCGAGCAGCAATGCGGCGCTTGTCCGCGAGACGGAGCTTCAGCGTGAAACCGGCCACAAGCTCGAACGCGAGATAATGCAACAGCGCGAGGTTCTCACCGCGCTGAACACAGCGCACCAGCAAGTGCTGCAGCAGAAGGCAGAATTGCAGGGCCAATTGACCCAATTGGAACGCAAGGTATTGGCTCCGGCACCGGTCGCCTAACCGTCACCGCAGCGATCACCGCAGCGATCACCGTCGCTTGCAGAGACATATTCGTAATAAAGCAGCAACAGGGGCAGTAACCATGCAAAACACCCGCGATCACCAGCTCAGCATGAGCGTACTGATGACACCGGATATGGCCAATTTCACCGGCAAGGTTCACGGTGGTGAGCTGCTTTCCTATCTCGACAAGGTCGCCTATGCCTGCGCCAGCCGCTACGCCGGATGTTATGTAGTGACGCTGTCCGTGGACCGGGTGATCTTCCGGCAATCCATCAATGTGGGTGAACTGGTGACCTTCCTCGCGTCCGTCAACTACACCGGCAATACCTCGCTGGAAGTGGGTATCAAGGTGATCACCGAAAACATACACACCCGCGAGATACGCCACACCAACAGCTGTTATTTCACCATGGTGGCACTGGATCCAAGCGGCAAACCCACTAAAGTGCGCCCCCTGGAACCCCTGACCCTGGTTGAAAAACAGCGATTCGAAGCGGCCGCCCTGCGCCGCAAGTTGCTGCACGAACAGGAAGCCGCGCATATGGCGATCAAGGAAAAGGTGCGCAATCCGGACTGGCAACCGGAGCAGGAGGGGGCTACCCCATAGTCACGGCAGTGCGGCCGCGTGTTTCGGCGAGTGACGAAAGGACGATAAATGAGACACGCGGGGCGTCAGCCCGCCAGGCGGCACTCCTCTGGTTCAATCCAGCGGTTCAATCCAGCGCCTGGATATAAGACTGCAAGCGGGAAATATCCGGTATCGTCACTTGTCCGTAGGCGAACTCAATCAACCCCTGCGCTTCTATCTTTTTCAACACCGCATGGACCCCCTGGCGGGTCATACCCATCATATTGGCCAGCAGTTCCCGGGTCAGGCGAAAACTCGCCCCACCGCTATCGACACCCGACGGATTGTGCATCTGGGCAAGGAACAGTAACCGCCGCCCGATCCGCGCCTCAGTACCCCGCAGTACGTCGTCCTGGATAATCGACATGGCAGCCCACAGTCGCCGGTTCACGAGATCGAGGGCCACGGGGTAGGCCTCCGGGTTGCGGGCAAGCAGAGACCTCAGGGCGGTTCCGGGCACATCCACAACCACACAGTCGTCATGCGCGGTAGCTCCAAATACCCGCGACATCCCCGGGGAAAAAACGGTGTCGCCAAACCAGGCACCTACATCCAGTATTGCGAGCGTCGCCTCGCGCCCCGCGGCATTGCTGGAACAAATACGCACCCGCCCTTCGGCGACAATCGACAACTGGCTCTGCATGGAACCGGGCAGGTAGATCAGCTCATCCGCCCGGTAGGGGCGTATCCGGACAAGTGGCGCCAGCTCGGCAAAGGCCTCTTCCGGGAGGCCGCCGAGTATGGGGCAGGCCTTAAAAATGGGTATTGGGTCAATCATCGGTGCAGTGTAAACAAAAAACGTCAACAAATTGACAGTGTTGTGGGCCATTCCATTCCTAGAATGTAACCGTCCGATAACAACGCAATAACAACCAGAGAATAACGAGAGAAAACCGATGCACGCACCAACGCTAGCAATCTCATCCGCCAAGGGCAGGGTAAGCGACGCTGAATGGCAGCTGCGGGTCGACCTTGCCGCAGCCTATCGCCTGGTTGCCCACTTTGGCTGGGATGAACTGATCTTCACCCATCTTTCCGTGCGCATTCCCGGCCCAGAGCACCATTTCCTGATCAATCCATTTGGCACCATGTTCGAGGAAATTACTGCCTCAAGCCTGGTCAAAGTTGATATGAATGGCGAAAAGGTAGAAGACAACCCGTTCCCGGTGAACCCTGCTGGCTTCACCATTCACAGCGCTATTCACGAGGCGCGGGAAGATGCCCAGTGCGTGATGCACACCCACACCACTGAAGGCGTAGCGGTGTCTACTCACTGTGAAGGCCTGCTGCCGATTTCCCAGCAGTCACTGTTCCCCCTGTCTGATCTCGCCTACCACGATTACGAGGGCATTGCGGTACGGGAAGACGAGAAGGCGCGCATTGTGCGCGACCTGGGCACCGCCAATTACATGATCCTGCGCAACCACGGCCTGCTGACCTGCGCGCCGACCATCGCGGATGCCTTCCTGTCCATGTATATCCTGCAGCGCGCCTGTGAGATCCAGGTTGCGGCGCTTGCGGGGAACCGCCCGTTGACCCCGGTGCCCCAGGCCATCATCGACAAGATTCAGGGTGAAGGTAACAAGGTGACCAGCAGTAAGGGCGGCATGCTCGCGTGGCCGGGCCTTCTGCGCAAACTCGACCGTATCAATCCTGGCTACCGCGACTGAGGGTAAATAGATGGAACACGCATTAGAAAAACAAGCCCAATTCAAGCATATGGAAGAGGGCACCCAGGAAGACTGGAGCATTATTGCCGAAGCCTTCGGGCCCTTCGCCAAGGAGCTGCCCGAACGCATCATGGCCCATTTGAACCTGCTGAGCGGCGACTACGGCGGTTTCCCGGTTGATCGCCTGACCCACTGCCTGCAGACCGCGACCCTGGCCTATCGCGACGGCAAGGACGAGGAGTATGTGGTATGTGCGTTGCTGCACGATATTGGCGACACCCTTGGCAGCTACAACCATGCCGATGTCGCCGCCGTGCTGCTGGAGCCGTTTGTCAGTGATGAGAACCACTGGATGATCAAGCACCACGCCATTTTCCAGGGTTATTATTTCTTCGAGTACCTGGGCATGGACCGCAACCTGCGCGACCAGTTCAAGGATCACCCGCACTACGCCCGGACACTGGAGTTCATCGAAAAGTACGATGCACCGGCGTTTGATGCGGAAGGCGAAGTTCTGCCACTGGAATTCTTTGCCCCCATGTTGCGCCGTGTATTTGCGCAGCCTCGGAAGTCTCTGTACAAAAAGGCGATGGAAGCCACCGCCTGATCTGGCATTACCCACAGTGCGCTCCGGCATTTGCCGGAGTCACGCGCCACCGCTCCACACTACCTTTTCAATCCTCTCAACCCAGGATACTCGTCTCATTTCAGAGGACATCCCGGGCGCCTAATCATTGCCCACCAAACCCCGTTGCCGAACCACGCGACAATTGGCCGTTTGCCGAGGGGCAGGGCAGAGGTGTTGTCTATCGCCCTTGCTACCATTCCATATAGGCCACGACGGGAACTGGCCCAATTTCTATTGTTTATGGAGGCGGAGCGTGCAAGTCGAGACGTTGAAAGATGTGCTGGAGTGGACCGAACAATTTCACAGGAACTTGTCCGATTGCCTGCATGAATGCGCGGGAAAAAACGAAAGCGAGCGCGCCAGGCTGTTGCTCGATTATCTGGCAAAGCATGAGAACAAACTCTCGGGATTGGTTTCCGAATTCGAGGTTGGCGCGGAAACGAAAGCACTGAATACATGGTGCTATGACTATATGGAGAAGCATCCAATTCTGCACAGCGCGCACTGCGATGCGCCTTTCCAGAAGCTGAATGCAGAAGAAATCATGGATGTGATTACCGATCAGCACGAACAGGTTATCGACCTCTATCGCTATCTCCACGCCAGAGCAGATACCGAATCTATAAGGGAACTGATGGGCAACCTGAAATCACTGGAAGAACAGGAAGCCATGTTGATGAACCAGGCAGCGAATCGGCTACAGGATTTGTAGTTGATATATGGAAAAGCAAAAAAGGCGTCTAAATCACACGAATGTTCTATTTTGGCACGTAAATTTAGATGCATTTCCTATGTACGTGAAAAGGCTGGATTACACTTTTTATTCCACAGGTATACAAGGAGTTACCTTAGATGAAACGGCTACTTAAATTCTCACCTATCCTGGCCCCCCTGGCCCTCGCATTTTCCAGCACGGCATCCGCCGACTTCCTTGGCTTAACCGGTCCACAGGACTTTATAGTCCGTGTTGGTGGGACTTATATGTCGCCACGGCAGGACCAGGTTAGCTTTGTCGACGATAGCTTCCAGTTCTTTGATTCGTTCCGCACCACTGTTGATCCAGATACTAATTGGGGCTGGAACATCAACGTTGAATGGAAACCCATCGAACACTTCGGTATTGAACTCGGTTATATCGATGGCGACACGCATAGCGGCGGTAATGCTGACGGCTATTTTCCTCTGATTACCGAGGACATCGTATTTGGTGATGTAACCGGTGATATTGCGCGTTTTGATGCAGACGTCAGCACCGCGAGCCTGAAATTCTACCCCCTGGATGATACCTGCATGGTTCAACCCTATGTTGGTGGTGGTATCAGCTATACCGACTTCAGTGCCAATCGCTTTCGTGGTTCGTTACGCGATGACCTCGCTGAATTCGGTTTGCGGGGTACCTTCGATATGGGTTACTCCTGGGGCTATACCTGGCAGGCGGGCATCGACTTCAATTTTGGTCGCGACAGCTCCTGGCTGGTAAATGTTGCAGCGATTTACGCGCGTTCGGTAACGGATATGCGCATAGGGATATTTGACGATGTTCCGCCACCGGTCGATGTAGAACCGGTTATCGAGTCCTACTCCGGGGACTACATCTACGACCCCTGGATGTTCAATCTGTCAGTAGGCTACAAGTTCTCCTTCTGACCTTCTCGATTCGGCAGATTAAATTGGGCGCTTCGGCGCCCATTTTTATTGGGATGCTGGTCAATATTGAGGCCGCGCGCACCGTTGATCTAACCGGCGGGGGCTAGTCACACACAGTGGAGCAGGGGGCCCATACAGAAAATTGGTCATTAGCCTCCGCAACTCTCTGATCTCGGCGAATCGCCATCCTCCAGCACACATACCATTGCACACACTCAGTAACGGGATGAGTGGATACGTTGTAGAGATAAACAACGTGGCGCTGAATTCCCAGTCACCACCGAGATGATATATTGGACAGCTGCACGGTGATCAACCTGTTGCCAGCCTTCAGGGCGGCAACAAGTACACGGAAACGGTATATCCGTCTGCACAAGACTGTGCAAAACACTCGAAATAACACAATCCGGAGAATGAAATGCGGAAATCCCTGCTTGCGGTGGCCATTTTGGCTGTTGCTGCCTGTTCTGAGGCGCCTGATTCAGACGCCAAGAAGTCTGTGATGGCAACTGAAGTAGAAAACGCACAGGTAGCTGGCGACGTAACCGCGCCGGTAGCGCAAGATAATCCCTTGCTGCAGCCGAGCGCTCTGCAGTACCAGGCACCGGATTTCAATCAAATAAAGGACAGCCACTTCGAGCCGGCCTTCGAGCAGGGAATGAGCGAGCACCTGCGCGAAATCCAGGCGATTATCGACAACCCGGAACCGGCCAGCTTCAACAACACTATTGTGGCCATGGAGCAGGCGGGCTCTCTGCTTACGCGAGTATCGCGTATCTTTTTCAATCTCGTCGGTAGTGACAGCAACGAAGAACGCCGGGCACTGCAAAGTAAACTGGCCCCAATGCTGGCGGCACACTCCGACAGTATTTACCTAAATGCCGATCTGTTTGCGCGGGTGGAAGCGCTATACAAGCAGCGTGTTACCCATGAAATGGATGCTGAATCCACGCGCCTGCTGGAAGAGTACTACGATAAATTCGTCAAGGCAGGTGCCAAGCTCAACGCAGAGCAAAAAGTGACTCTGCGTGCACTTAACGAAGAGCACTCAAAGCTCACCACGGAATTCAGCCAGAACCTGCTGAAACTCAGTAAAGCCATTGCCGTGGTTGTTGAAGACAAGAGCGAGCTGGAAGGTCTTTCTGACAGCGAGATTAAAGCCGCTGCGGAAGCCGCAGCAGACGCCGGTCACGAAGGCAAATATCTCATCAGCATCACCAATACCACGCGCCAGCCCGTGCTCACTTCCTTGAAGAACCGCGAACTGCGCCAGCGCATCTGGGAAGCCTCTGCTTACCGCGGCACATCCGGCGAACTCGACAACCGGCCTCTGGTCAAGCGTATGGCACAGATCCGTGCACAAAAAGCCGATCTGCTGGGCTACGAAAACTGGGCCGAGTACCAGTTGACCAGCACCATGGCGAAAAAGCCGGAAAACGTATTCAGCATGCTGAACTCCATGGTGCCGGCAGTGGTGAGCAACACCAAGGCAGAGCAGGCCGATATTCAGGCCATGGTTGCGCAGGAAGGTGGTGATTTTGACGTGCAGGCCTGGGACTGGGCTTACTACGCGGAAAAGGTGCGCCAGGCAAAATACGATCTGAACGAAAGCGAAGTGCGTGAGTATTTCGAGTTCAATCGGGTGCTGCACGATGGCCTGTTCTACACCATGAACCGTTTGTTCGGCATTCGCTTTGAGCCGCGTCCAGATCTGCCGGTTTACCACCCGGACGTGCAGGCCTTCGAACTGTTTGATCACGACGGCAAGAGCCTCGCGATTTTCTATGCAGATTACTTCGCGCGCGAAGGCAAGCGTGGCGGCGCCTGGATGAGTTCCTTTGTGGGTCAGTCAGGCCTGCTTGAGCAGAAGCCGGTTGTGGTGAATGTAATGAACATTCCCAAAGGCCCCGAAGGCGAGCCGACCCTAGTCAGCTTTGACAACGTCACAACCATGTTCCACGAATTGGGACATGGCCTGCACGGAATGTTCTCCAACGTCCGTTACCCGAGTCTTGCCGGTACCAGCGTATCCCGCGACTTTGTCGAGTTTCCGTCTACCTTCCAGGAAGACTGGGCGAGCAATCCGGAAGTACTGGCCAATTACGCTTACCACTACAAAACAGGTAAGGCCATTCCTGCCGAACTGCTGGAAAAAGTACTGAAGGCCAAGAACTTCAATATGGGCTTCGATACCCTGGAGTATATGTCCGCTGCACTGCTGGACATGGAATGGCACTCGCTGCCGGCCGATGCACCGCAACAGGATGTAGAAAAGTTTGAAGCCGACGCACTGGCAAAACACGGCGTCGACCTGGCGGCAGTACCGCCGCGCTACAAGTCGACCTTTTTTGCACACTCCATGGGCGGCGGCTACTCGGCCGGTTACTACGCCTATATGTGGAGCGAGATCCTGGCCGCCGACGCCTTTGCCTATTTGGGTGAACGCGGCGGCTTGAACCGGAAAAACGGTGATTGGTATCGCAAGAATATCCTGGAAGTGGGTAACTCCCGCGCACCTATGGAGTCCTTCGTGAAATTCCGTGGCCAGGAGCCAACCACCGAAGCTCTGTTGATCCGCCGCGGACTCAAGCAAAAAGAAGAGGGCTAAAGACTGGTAACGAGCGGCACACGGATGTGCGGCTTACCGGGGCGCTAGAACAGGCATTGCGGAGTTCTGGGCAGAATCAGCGCAAGCAGCTTATGGCAGAGAGTTGAGGCAGTATTGCCACCTCTCACTATGTCCAATACTGTTTAGTGTTCGACATTACCTATTAAGAGCGGCTAGTATGGCTTTCTTGTGAATTTCCAGGCTCAGGCGCTCAGATATGGCTATCCCGAAACCCGTTCCGCTGTATCCAACTTACGCTGAACTCAAAGGCTTCAAGCCGATTAACCCGGACCAGACCTTTTTCAACGACCATCGCGAGCTCAAGCAATTTCTGCAATCCGGCGAATCCTGGTGGATGCCGCACTGGCTCTGGGGCCAGGAATTCCTGAGCTATATCGGCCGCAATAAATCCGAACACACATTTACCCGCTTTAGAAATGAAACCGAGCGCTTTCTGCTGTGGGTGTTCCTGGTCAAGGCTACGCCGATGGATCGTTTGCGCAAGGCGGATATTCTCGAATACGCGGATTTCTGCTGGCAACCACCGGTGGACTGGATTTGCCTGGCAAACCACGAAAAGTTCCTGCTCAACAACGGCTGCTTTGTACAGAACCCGGCCTGGGCGCCGTTTCGCCTGAAGTTGCCAAAAAATCGCCAGCCGCTGGAATCCGAAGCGGACAGGAAAAAATATCGACCGTCACAGCAGACACTGACCGCCACGTTTACCGGCATCATTGCGTTCTACAAGTATCTGATGAACGAGGAATACCTGTACGGCAATCCTGCGCAGATCGCCAAGACCGATTGCCGGCATTTCATCAAGGACGCGCAGGTCAAGGAAATTCGCCGCCTGACCGAAGCCCAGTGGCACTATGTGTTCAATGTGGCCGCCAGCATGGCGGATGAAGATCCAATTTACGAGCGCAGCCTGTTCGTTATTTGTGCACTGAAAACACTGTTTTTGCGTATTTCCGAGCTGTCGGAACGCACCAACTGGACCCCGGTGATGAGCCATTTCTGGCAGGATTTCGACAGTAACTGGTGGCTCAAGGTATTCGGAAAAGGGCGCAAACTAAGGGATATCACCGTGCCTCCCAGTTTTATTCCGTATCTCAAGCGTTACCGTCATTACCGCGGGTTGAGTCCCCTACCCGCGGTCGGTGAAAACCACCCTATCGTGGAAAAAATCCGCGGTCAGGGCGGCATGACCGCACGCCAGCTGACCCGCATTGTGCAACAGGTGTTTGATCGCGCTTATGACGACATGCGTCAGGCTGAGGGTGAAGACAATGCGCGCAAACTGCGCGAAGCCTCAACCCACTGGCTGCGTCACACCGGTGCCAGTATGGAGGTGGAACGCGGGCGCGCCCTCAAGGACCTGTCGGAAGATCTGGGGCATTCCAGCATGGCGACGACCGACACGGTGTACGTGCAGACCGAAAATAGGATTCGCGCGCAAAGCGGTAAGGGGCGCGATGTTGAGTAAATCCGGACGCAACAGCGTCTTAAATATCGTCCAGTAAAGGGATTACCGCCATTCCCATATGAACCCGTAAAACTGTCGCGAAACTCGCACTATCTGGCGGTCGATTCTCTTCGGTATCGGCCGCCCTTCGATTAGCATGCGCCGCTCATTTTACGGGGGGAACAGAACATGTCTATCGGACAGAAAATCTACCAGTTGATTGAACAGTTTGCGATTGAACCCACGTGCTGGAAACAATTCACCAGTGCGTTCAAAAATGTGCTGGTGGACCAGGGCACAGCAGATGACCTGGCCCACAAAATGGCAACCATTGCCTTTGACGCATTGCGCCTGCACGCAGGAAACGATTACCACCTCGGCATGGTGGAGGTCATCGCCCTGCATCCTGAATTCGAGCAAACGATGTATCAGGATATCGCGGCTACCAGTGCCATGCACAAGTACATGACATTCTGTATGCACCTCGACAACATGCAATCCGTATCCGGATCGACACGGCAGTGATCACATGAGAAAAACAACCGCAAAGGACGAAAAATCGATTATGGAGTGACAGGCTCCTGCCATGCAGCCGCAGCATTCGCACTGCGGCTGTGCGCCAGGCGATAGAGTGCCGGTAGCACCAGCAGGGTTAACAGCGTCGATGAAATTATCCCGCCTACGACCACGGTTGCCAGCGGCCGCTGTACCTCGGAACCGATTCCGGTATTGAGGGCCATGGGCACGAAACCCAGGGATGCCACCAGCGCGGTCGTGAGTACCGGGCGCAAGCGAATCTGGGCACCTTCAATAATCGCCTGGTCCAGATCGTATCCGTGCCAGCGGAGATCGCGGAAGAAAGCCACCATCACCAGCCCATTGAGGATGGCGATACCGGACAGTGCAATAAAGCCGACCGCGGCCGAAATAGAAAACGGAATATCCCGCAACATCAGCGACAAGATGCCACCGGTCAGTGCCAGCGGTATGCCACTGAAAATCACTACCGCATCGCGCAATGACCCCAGCGCAAGTAACAACAGCCCCATGATCAAGGCCAGGGTCAGCGGTACTACCATGGCGAGACGGTGTGTGGCCGAGCGCAGAGACTGATACGTCCCGCCATATTCCAGCCAGTAGCCAGGGGGTATATCCACATTGCTCACGGCTTTCTGAACATCACCCACAAAACTGCCGAGATCCCGCCCCCGCACATTCGCCGTGACCACCAGCCGGCGCTTGCCGTTTTCGCGATAAACCTGATTGATACTTTGCAGCAACTTGAGTTCGGCGACTTCGTCGAGCGGCACATAATTCCCGTCGGCCCGATATACGGGTAACCTCGCGAGTCCTTGCAAGTCTTTGCGCTGGTGGTCCGCCAACCGCACAACGATATCGACCCTGCGATCGCCCTCGTAGAACTGCCCCGCTACCGCGCCTTTCATCGCCGTGGCCAGCTGCTGTTGTACCCGATCGACATCAAGCCCGTATTGGGTCAGCGCTGTGCGATCCGGTACCACGGTGAGCATGGGCAGGCCGGTAATTTGCTCCACATGAATATCGGCAATGCCATCGATGTTGGCGATGGCCTTTTCTATGGACGTACCGAGCGCTGTCAGCTGCTCAAAGTCATCGCCGAATACCTTTATTGCCAGCTCCGAGCGCACACCGGCCAGTAGTTCATTGAAGCGCATCTGGATTGGCTGCAGGAATTCGTAGCGGTTACCCGGAATCGGTTCGACCAGCGCCGCCAGTTCCTCAACCAGCTGCACCTTGGGTTTGTGGGGGTCCGGCCACTGCTCACGGGGTTTCATGATGATGAAATTGTCGGCCACACTGGGGGGAACCGCGTCCGTTGCCACTTCCGCGGTGCCAAGTTTGGCGAAAACGCGTTCCACCTCCGGCAGATCCTTGATGCGGGACTCCAGCGATTCCTGCAATGCAACGGCCTGTTCGAGCGATGTGCCTGGAATACGCAGCGCATGCATCGCGATATCCCCTTCATCCAGATTGGGCACAAATTCACTGCCAAGCCTGGTGGCGGCAACACCAAACAGCACTACCAGCAACCCTGCCCCGGCAACCACGAACAGCCTCTGGCGGATGGCGAATTCCAGTATCGGACGGTATAGCCTGCGCATCCGGTCCAGTACCAGATGATTCTTTTCCACCACAGGCTTGCGAAAGAGCAGCGCGATACAGGCGGGCACAAAGGTAATGGATAGCAGCATCGCGGAAAGCAGAGCCATCACCACGGTGGTCGCCATCGGGTGAAACATTTTGCCCTCAACGCCTGACAGGGCAAATATCGGCAGATATACCGCCGTGATGATAAACACACCGAACATCGCCGGGCGAACTACCTCCCGCGTAGCCAGGAAGACGATTTCCAGCCGCTGTTTCAATCCGGTTTGGCTGCCACCTTCCGATGCCTCACCCAGCCGGCGCAGGCAGTTTTCCACGATGATAATCGCCCCATCCACCAGCAGCCCAAAATCCAGCGCGCCGAGACTCATCAGGTTGGCACTGACGCCGGACTGCACCATACCGGTAACCGTCATCAGCATGGCGATCGGAATGACCAGTGCCGTCAAAATTGCGGCGCGCACGTTACCCAATAACAAGAACAGGATGACGATGACCAGCGTCGCCCCTTCCAGCAAATTGGTGCGCACCGTATTCAGTGTTTTGTCCACCAGGCCCGTTCGATCGTAAACCGCAGTGACGGTGATTCCCGGCGGCAAACTCGGCTTGATCGCCTCCAGCTTTTCACCTACAGCGTGCGCTACGGTGCGGCTGTTTTCCCCGATCAGCATAAACACCGTACTCATGACCACTTCGCGCCCGTTCTGGGTGGCGGCACCGGTGCGCATTTCCCGCCCTTCCCCAACGTGCGCGACGTCCCCTAGGCGTACCGGTACACCGCCTACTTCAGCAACCAGAAAATCAGTGATGGCATCCAGTGTCTCGACCTGACCGGGTACGCGCATCATCCACTGCACGCCGTTGTATTCGATGAATCCAATACCGCGGTTTTCGTTATTGGATTGCACCGACCTGATCAGGTCCTCCGGTGTGAGTCCGAGGGCCAGCAATCTGTCCGGTTCTATGGACACAAGGATTTCGCGTTTGTAGCCGCCAATGGGATTGACTTCGATCACCCCGGGCACCCGCAGCAATTGTGGGCGGATGATCCAGTCGTGGACAGTGCGCAGATCCGTGGTGGTAATGGGGCTTCCGTCCTGTTTCACGGAACCGGGCTCCGCATCCACGGTAAACATGAAAATTTCCCCGAGTCCGGTGGAGATCGGGCCCAGTTCCGGCTCCAGACCATCGGGCAAATTGCTGCGTGCGGCAGCTAGCCGCTCGTTTACCAACTGGCGGGCAAAGTAAATATCCGTGTTGTCCTGGAAGATAATGGTGACCTGCGACAGGCCGTAACGGGACAGTGAGCGGGTATAGGCGAGCCTGGGCAGCCCGGCCATCGCGCTCTCCACCGGGTAGGTGACCCGCTGCTCAACCTCCAGCGGCGTGAAGCCCGGGGCCTCGGTATTGATTACCACCTGGATATTGGTGATATCCGGAACCGCGTCGATAGGTAGCCGGGTGAAATTCCAGACACCGATGCCGCAGAGCAGTGCCACGATGACCAGCACCATTGCCCTGTTCTGTATCGAAGTGCGGATGATGAACGCGAGCATCAGGAAACCTCAGTGCTCGTGCGCGGCGCCGGACTTCTCGATGTCGGCCTTGATGATGTAGCTGTTTTCGATGACATAGCGGGTGCCGGGTTCGAGACCACCCAGCACCTCCACCCACTCCCCGGACTCTCGCCCCAATTCGAGCATGCGCACTTCATACTCATCGCCCACCTGTGCGTACAGCACCGTGAAATCTCGGTAGTTTTGCAATGCACTTCGCTTTACCGCCAGAGGCACTTGATAGGAAGCCACCTTTATCTCTGCCGTGACGAACGCACCCGCGGCAAGATCCGGTGCTGCGTCTTTCAAGGAGACGCGCACGGTGCTCGCCTGATTCGGCCGAATAACCGGGTCCAGCTGTCTCACCACCCCCGCAACAGGAGTACGCAAGCCGCGCATCATCATCCGAACCGGATTGCCCGCTTTGATGCGACCCCGCGTTGACGGAAACACATCGAGCTCCGCCAGCAGCGCATCGTCATTGGCAATGACCAGAAGATTGCGGCCTGCCGTCTGTTCACCGGGGTTTGCATTACGCTGAAGTACTACCCCGTCGATCGGCGAGTTCACCGTATAGGTGTTCAGGTTTTCGTTGCTGTTGATCGCAATAATCGGCTGACCTTTGCGGACACGCTCACCAAGCTGGACTTTTACCGAGTCCACCGCACCATCAAACCGCGCGCGAACCTCGCGTGTCTGTTCAGGATCCACCACCAGCCTTCCGTAGGCGTTGGTTGTCTCGCTCATTAATGCCGGACCCGCGATCGCTGTCTTAATGCCCAACGAGGCGGCGATGACCGAATCAATGCGCGTGCGCCCTTCAAAGCTCTCGTATTGCCAACGGTGACTTTTTCCCTGGTAACGGGCATTTACCGTGATAACAAAGGAGTGCGGTTCGCCAATGGATTTGTCGCTGCGCAGGTAATCTTCCCGCGGTGTGAACCCTATGGACTCCTCCGTGCCACCGAGCCGGGTCAACACCAGGGTGAGCCCTACCCTTTCAGGCTTCACCGCTGTGCCCTTGTCACTTACCCAAGCCCGGAACTCGGGTGGTGTACCGGATTCGACAATGGCAAGCTCGACGGCAAAATCTCCCGCGCGGAGTAGCCGACCGTGATGGGGCCCGGTTTCCGGCAATTGCGGATCTTCCGCTGCGGTCGCCGCAGATGTCTGTACATTACCGCTAAAGCCGACGAATAACGCCATCAGAAAAACCATCAGCAACGAGATGATCGCGATACTTTTCACTTTGAGTATCCGGGAAACTGCGCCAACGAAAGGCCGGTGAGCTTTTCGATTTCGATCAGGTACAGATGTGCCGTGTACTGCGCCTCCAGATAGGACAAGCGGGCATCGATCAGGTCCTGCTGCGCCGAAGCCAGCTCGTAATAGCTGTATTTTCCCTGCTGGTAGGCATGTTGAGTGTCCGCCAACGCCTGTTCCAGACTCGGGATAATGCGCTCGGTCATGGCGTGGGCAACATGCCGGCTGTGCCGAAGCTGTTCTGCCATGACATAGACCCGGGTTTCCAGTGCAATCTCCTGCGCATTGCGCTCCGCGCGGTACTGATTCTGATTCGCCTGAAGTGCCGCTACCTTTGCCGCATTGCGATCGCGGCGACCGAGGGGAATGGCGACCCCCGCCACCAGGCCAAAGTCATTGGATGCTTCGAGCCTGCGTATGCCCGCCTCAAGCCGCCACTGAATACCGGCCTCGGCCCTCGCCAGCGCGATCTCGGCATCGGCGACTCGCTCGCGATTGAGGAATATCGCCAGCGTCGGGTTATTCGTGACCTGCTGACGCAGATAGGCGATATCGACGTCGGGAAGCGGTGCGGAGAGGCTGCCGACAACGGCTGAGAATGCGGGGGTCCGCTCTCCCCACTGGGCCGCCAGTCGATATTTGGCGACCGCATATTCGTGCTCAACGTCTTCCGCGGCGAGACTCCTGCGCTCGACCTCTGCACTGGCACGGGACGCTTCAGCCTGCGGGAGTTTACCCGCGCGTACATGCCGGCGAATATCCGCCAGTCCCCGCTGCGCCTGCACCACCGCCCGCTGCACCAGCGTCAGCCGTTCCTGCTGTGCAACCACCTGGAGAAAATAGCGGGCGGAATCTGCGGCGATATCGAGTGCAGCAATCTGCTGTTGGGTCCCGATCACCGCGACCTCGCGCTGCGCCGCCTGTACCCGTTTGTCGATGACATCGCACTGCAACAGCCAGCTGATACCGAGGGTTGTCTGTGCACTTTCAACCCCACTCACGTCGCCCGTACCGGCAACGTCTTCAATTTCCAAACCGAGTTCCGGGCGTGGCCCCAGGGCAGCATGTTCGGCATCCGCTGCGGCTGCCTGCAGGCGGAATTCATATCCGGCGAGATCGGGGTGGCTTCGCAAGCTTTGGAAAATCGCCTGCTCGTAGGAAAGGCGGGGCAAGACTGTGCCATCTTGCGCCTGCGACGGCTGCCCACCGAGGAAGGCGGCGCAAACACAGCACACCAGCCTGGTTGCCGTTTTCAAGCGCAGTGGTCTGGAAAGATGCATCCAGTAGCGGCTGTGGTGGAGATGCAGTATTCGGAGCACAGAGGATCCTTTCGGACGGCCCGGCACACAGGCAGTCATGGCCAGGCCCGTTTTATCGCACTTATGCACCTACATTAGCAGTTCCAGAAGGATCCGCTGACGTTCAACGACCTCTGGCAACCCGTTGCTTGGCCAAAAATTGCGGGATTCGCTGCTCCAGCCAGTACTCGGGGCGCCAGAGACTGCCGCTGATAAATCCCACATGGCCGCCCTTGCTGGTGATATCCAGCTCCACATCGGGGCCGACTTCGTCGCTGGTCGGAATGGCACTCGGGCATACAAAGGGATCATCTGCCGCATGGATGATCAGTGTGGGCGTGCTGATATGCCGCAGCAGTGGCTTGCTGGATGCGCGGGTGTAGTAATCATCCACCCCAAGGAAACCATGCAGTGGCGCAGTGAAATGATCGTCGAAGTGACGGAAGTCCGAAAAATAGCGCTGCTCATCCAGCGCGGGCATCTGTTGAGCGAGCTCCGGGTCAAGCGCCTTTTTCCGCAGGCTCTGTTGGAGGCTGTTGAGCAGGTGCCGCTGGTAGACTTTGGAAAAGCCCTGCCCCATTCGCCGGCAGGACGCGTGCAGATCCAGCGGCGCAGAGACCGAAACCGCCGCGGAAAGTGGCGAGTCGTCACGATCCTCCCCGAGCCATTTCAACAGTACATTCCCACCCAGGGAGTAACCGACCGCCATCAACGGCGTATTCGGGAAACGCTCGCGCAGATGTGCGGCCAGCCACCGGGGGTCGCCGCTGTCACCGCTGTGATAGGCCCGGGCCAGTAGATTCGGCACCCCGCCACAACCGCGGAAGTGCATTACTGCCACCTGAAACCGGCGCGCGAGCAGTGACTGCATGATGCCCTGTACGTACGGCGACTCGACCGAGCCCTCCAGCCCGTGCAGCACCAGCACCAGCGGCCGCTCCGAATCATCTACCAGTTTAACGGGCGTATGCAGGGCGATGCGGTCCCCGTCCGGGGTCTGTAGCCACTGGCACTGGGTGTGGATCCAGGGCTCGGGCCGGTGAAAGCGGGGAAAGATGGTCTGCAAGTGGCAGTTGCCGAGGCCAACTGCCGGAGCGAATGGAGAAGTCATTACTGCCGCCCGGCAAAGAAATCACGAGGAATAATACGGGCTGCAAGCCTAGCTTCCGGAGGCGAGTGGATCAATCACCAATTCCTCCTATGAGGCCTCTGGCGCGGTGACCCTTTCGTAGAAACGATATTCGCCATTTCGTTGAATCTGATACACCACGTAGGGTTCGAACTCACCGCCGCGATACATACCGGGGCTCCCTTTGGGCATTCCGGGCACCGTAAGGCCGATGCTGTCTTTGGGTGGATTGGCGAGAAATTTTCGGATCAGGCGCGCCGGCACATGCCCTTCAAAAACGTATTGACCGCGCCACACTCCGGTATGGCAACCCTGCATGCTCGCTGGAACACCCCATTGTTGCTTGACCGACGCCATATCCAGCCCGTTTTCACTGCCGACGGAAAAATCGTTCTGTTCCAGGTGTGCCATCCACTCCTTGCAGCACAGGCAGAAAGGCGATTTGTATACCACGATGTCTTCCGTGTGCTCCCCCGTCCCGGCTGGCACTGCTGCAGTGGTATTCGTATTGGTATTGGTATTGCTGCAGGCGGCCGTCAAGCCGCCGAGCAACACAAGCAGTAGCAATGAAAACAGGCGCGATAAACTCAGGTCGCGATCACCGGATTTGGGCAAAGTAGATGGCATAGTGTTGGTTATTATCCGTCCAGTATTTTTCAGGGGAAAACCCGGTTTCCCGCAGCAGCTCCTGCAGTCCGGGTAAGGTGTATTTGTGGCTGTTTTCGGTATGGATCGTTTCGCCCTCGGCGAACTGGAATTGTCGGCCCGCTACGGAAACCTGCTGTTCCACCAGGCTCACCAGATGCATTTCCACCCGCTGGCGGAAGCTGTGATAAAACGCCCGGTGGGCAAAAGCCTCTGTATTGAAGTCACCGTTCAATTCGCTGTTGATCCGGCTCAACAGATTCTTGTTGAAGGCCTCGGTAACATGATTGCTGTCGTGGTAGGCGCGCTCCAGCACCACGGAATCCTTGACCAGATCTGCTCCCAGCAACAGCCCATCCCCGGGGTTCAACTGCCCGGCAAACCGAATCAGCAATTCGCGGGCCTGCTCGTGAGAGAAGTTGCCAATGGTGGACCCCGGGAAAAAAATCACCTGACGCGCAGCAGACGGCGGTAATCGACCCCAGACTTCATCGCCGGTAAAGTCACCAAAGATGGGGGCGATCTCAAGCTGCGGCAGTCTCTGCTGGATCCGCTGCTGTGCTTCCAGAAGAATTTCCGGCGAAATATCCAGGGGATAATAGGCCCTGGGGTTCTTCATGGCCGCCAGCAGCGGTTCGGCCTTTTCGCAATTGCCGGCACCGGGCTCGATCAGCACCGCCTGGCGGCCGAGCACCGACGCCATTTCATTCAACGCGCGGTTAAAAATGGCGGCTTCCGTGCGCGTCAGGTAGTAATCATCCAGATCGCAGATGGCCTCAAACAACTTGGACCCGGTTTCATCGTAGAGATACTTGCACGGCAGGGCCTTCTGGGGAGTGGACAGCCCGGCCAGCACATCCCGCTCAAACTGCCTGCGCAGGTTTTCCCCCGGAGGCAGCCCTGCCCCATTCGCGTTGCCAATTGCCATGTTCACTGCACGTCTCCTGCCAGGCGGATACCGGTAAACTGCCAGGCCTGGTGCGGATAAAAGAAATTGCGATAGCTGATTCGAATGTGGCTGCGGGGCGTTACACAGGAACCACCGCGAAGCACCATCTGGTTACACATGAATTTGCCGTTGTACTCCCCCACCGCGTCGCTGCTGGCGCGATAGCCTGGATACGGCGAATAGGCACTCGACGTCCACTGCCACAAATTGCCCAGTAACTGCAGGTCGCGCCCGCCGGATTCGTATTCCGCAACGGGTTGGAAGTGCCGGTTTTCCAGCAGGTTGGCGTCGTCTAGCGCGTCACTTTTGCAGTGCAGCCAAGCCGCGATTTCCCATTCAAACTCCGTGGGCAGGCGCTGCCCCGCCCAGCTGGCATATGCATCCGCCTCATAAAAACTGACGTGGCACACGGGAGCATTGAGATCCAGGGGTTGCAGGCCCGCGAGGGTGAATTGAAACCATTCCCCATCGATTTCCCGCCAGTACAAAGGGGCGGACTGGATGCCCTGCTTTCCGCTCTGCTGAATCTGGCTCCAGCCGTCGGACAGCCACAGGCGTGGCTCCCGGTATCCGCCGTCCCGCAGGAACTCAAGAAATTCTCCGTTAGTAATTAACCTTGATGCGATGCGGAATGCGGGCTGGAAGCGCTGGTGTGAGGGCCGCTCATTGTCAAAACTGAAAGATTCGCCGTCACTGCCAAGGGTGTAGTGGTCTTCCGGCACCTGCAGCCACTGCAACGGCGTATCGCCATCTTCGTTTTCACCGGCATCGTCCAGGTCTTCACGGTAGGCGGGCAATGCGGGATTCAGGGAGAACGCATGCTTGATATCCGTCAGCAACAATTCCTGGTGTTGCTGCTCGTGATGGATACCCAGTTCGAGTAATTCTGCCTGCGCCGTGTTTATATCTTCCTCGGTCAGCCACCGCTCAATGTGCCGATCGACATGGGCGCGATAGGAAAATACCTGTTCGATAGTCGGTCGCGACAACAGGCCGCGGTTCGGCCGCGGAAAGGGTTGCCCCAGGGAGTTGTAGTAGGAATTGAAAATAGGGTGAAAGTCGCGATCAAACACCCGATAACCGGAGAGCATGTCCCGCAGGATAAAGGTTTCAAAGAACCAGCTGGTATGAGCGAGATGCCATTTGCTGGGACTCGCGTCCGGCATGGATTGCAGCTGCATATCCTCTGCGGTGAGCGGGTCGGTCAGGCTTTCGGTCTCGCGGCGGACCCGCAGGTATAAATCGATCAGCGCGGCGCGCTCATCCAGGGAGAGATCCCGGTTTGCGTCGTCGAATGTCCGATCGCCGGTGTCATCCCCAGCCCCGGTAACTTTGGATACCACTGAACCTGCGTCAGAAATCAGACTCATCCCCTGGCCCGGTCAACTGCAAAAACTGCCCTTGATCATACAACCATTGTGGCGGATTCCCATCTGCGCGCCGGAATTGACGACGTAATCAGCGCCAGGAATTTGCCACTGAAAACCCGCACATAAAAAAGGGCCGGCATTGCCGACCCTTTTGTTTCTGATCCGAAGCAGGAATCAGAAGCGAACCGCGAAGTCCGCACCATACATACGAGGCATGAAACGCCACGCAGGGCTGGCGCCGATTGCCGCACCAGTGCCGCCGTAGCCACCGGCGATCTCCTCGTCGGTTACGTTCTGCACCCACAGGGCTGCAGAGTAACGGTCGGAGGGGCTGTTCCAGCCAGCGCGCATGTTCATCAGCTGGTAATCCGGAATTACACGGGCCGGATCACTGATGGAGCCCACACGCTCGTCGGTCCAGTTGTAGTCGCCGCGCAGAGACACGTCGCCACCAGCAGCCAGTTCCCAGGTGTACTCGGCCATCAGGTTGAACTTGTTCTCCGGGGTGCCCACGCGGGGCTGACCTACACGGGAATTTTCCTCTTCGGTCTCACCGATCGACTCGATGATCTGGTAGCGGGTGTATTCGGTTTTCAGGTAGGAATAGTTACCGGCAATAAACAGGTTGTCGGTAGCTGCCCACTGCACTTCGAATTCCGCACCGCGACCTTCGGCGTCGGCATTGCGCAGGTAGTAGTTGGGGATCGGTGCGCCCACGAGATCCAGCTGCTGCAGGTTCTTGTAGTCATACGCGAACACGGACGCGTTGAAGCGTACCGCGTTGTCGAACAGGCTGCTCTTCACGCCGATTTCCAGGTTGGTCACGCTCTCCTGGTCAAAGGAAGGATCGATGCCCGGCGCGGCGCTGAAGCTGTTGAAACCGCCAGCCTTGAAGCCATCCGCCAGAGACACAAAGGTCATGACGTCTTCGTTCCAGCGGTAATCCAGCACGAGACGGCCAGACAGGTCGCTCCAGGAATCGCTCAGCTTCTGGTTCAGGTCGGCAACGCCATTGTTGTTGAACGCCATGCCGAACGGAATCGCAGCGATCTGTCCGGAGGGCAGAGTGATCTCGCCGATAACGCTGCCGTCCGGCCCCATCAGCTCTACCGGGCCGCCCACAAACGCGATTGGCAGGGTGTTCTGGTAAGCGCTTTCGATGGTGAAGTCTTTTTCATCCGCGGTGTAACGGGCACCAACAGTCAGATCCAGCTTGTCGGTGAGGCTCCAGGTGGCATCGCCGTAGATCGCCGCAGAACGGTAATCACCGGTGTTGGTGACAGATTCATTCCACGGGGTGTCGGCCATTACCCAGGGAGTGATGCCTGCCATCAGCTGACCAATCATCTGGTCGCGATTCAGCATACTGGCATTGACGAATTCCGGCGCGCCCAGAGCTTGCAGCAGAGCATCGGCCTGGCCGGACTGCACCATCAGATCGTAAATAAAGGTAGAAACTGCTGCGCCCTCGAGGCCTGCGGCAATCATCTGTTTGCGCGCCGCGTAGGCAGCGTCTTCCAGCTGGGTGGTGTTCAGGCCGGCACCGGCGTAAGCCGCCTTGACGCCCTCGTATACCGCGAAGGACTCGAGAGAGCCGGCGGTAAAGTATGCGTCGGTAATGTGCTCCAGCTCTTCGCGGGAATAGGATGCACCCAGGGTCCACTTCAGGGTATCGGTGGCACCGTTCAGGCGGAACTCCTGAGAGAATTGGGTCTGATCGTCGAAGTTGGCAGAACCGAACATGTAGTCCGGGTTCGCGGTGCCGTCTTCGTCCTGTTGCAGATGCGCATCAAAACCGCGGTAAGCGGTAATAGAGGTGAAGGTTACGTTGTCAAAGTCATGGGTAATGGACAGAGACGTACCCCAGGAGTCCCGGTCTTCAATGGTCGGAGTGTCCAGGGCGTAGTCACCAAACACATCGGTGCCACCCGCTTCCGCCTGCAGGGACGGAACAATGGAGGTGCGCAGCGCACTGCCCTGATCCATGATGCCGTAGTCGGCGCGGAACAGCACTTCGGTATCCGGAGTGACTTCCCACAGCAGGGACGCGCGGTAAGTCTGGGTGTCAATATTGCCGGTTTCAAAATCCCCCGCCAGATTGTCGGCGTAGGAATCGCGACGGTTGGTGGACGCAGTGAAACGGGTATAGACGGTATCACTCAGCTGCTGGTTCACCAGCAGGTCGCTGGCCTGACGGCCATAGTTGCCTGCGCTGAGGTTCAGCTCAGTGGTGTCATCTGCCTGCGGCTTCTGGGAAATAATATGGATGGCACCGCCGGTGGCGTTGCGGCCGAACAGGGTGCCCTGCGGGCCTTTCAGTACTTCGACACGCTCGATATCCGCCAGCGGAATCTCGGCGCCGGCGCCGCGGCCGGTGTAGACACCGTCGACGTACACAGCAACCGCCGGGTCGGAGCCCACGGTGAAGTCGCCGGTTTCGATACCGCGCACACTGTACGTTGGCTGCAGCGGGGTGTCGTTGTTCATTTCCACACCCGGGGTGAATTTACCCAGGTCGGTCAGGTTCTGAACACCCATTGCTTTCATGCTGTCGCCAGTGAAAGCGGAAATGGCAATCGGAACGTCCTGCAGGTTTTCCGCGCGCTTCTGCGCGGTTACTACTACTTCTTCAATCTCAGCAGCGGATGCAGCGCCACTCAGTGCTGTACTAACAGCGATGGCGGCCGAGAGAGTGGACAGGGTGAAAAACCGGTTTTTACCGGACTGATCGGCGGTGTACATCATCGCGTCCTCGCGTTCTATTTATATGAAAAGCGTGATGGAAAATGGTCGTTATTGATAGTTATGTTGGGCCATCTTACGGGTAGCAACGGCCCAAGAAAAGCTTGTTGTGACTTTTTTGTTGTGACCGGTCAGTTTTGCGTGAGAAAACAGTTGAACCCTGCGCCAATATGGCGTTAAACGCATTTAAATCTCGTGAATTGTGACCGCAAACAGTCCGCTGGTAACCAGACTGAATCGCGCGACACTGC
This sequence comes from Microbulbifer pacificus, assembly GCF_033723955.1. NCBI lineage: Bacteria > Pseudomonadati > Pseudomonadota > Gammaproteobacteria > Cellvibrionales > Microbulbiferaceae > Microbulbifer > Microbulbifer pacificus. Next base: position 118,056 of record NZ_CP137555.1, read on the forward strand.
TAGACTCTGGGGCGTTTCCAGATCCTGCACCAGCGCGCTGGACAGCGGACGACAAAACGGACTTGCGCCCAATAAAGTCCCAAAATAACCATTCCGTATTTTCCCCGAGAGAACATGCGATGTTGAAAAATAACCCTTGGTCGACCCGCTTGATTCGCGGCACCACTGCCCTGCTTGTCCTTTTATTGCTAGCCGTGGCAGCGGCCTGGTTCTGGCTCCGCCTAAGTCTGCCATTACTGCATGGCGAGCTGGACACCGGGCTGCTGGAAAAGCCGGCAACCATCACCCGCGACGAACAGGGCATAGCCTTTATCACCGCAGAGAACCGCACTGACAGTGCGTTTGCCCTCGGCTTCCTGCATGCCCAGGAGCGTTTCTTCCAGATGGATCTATTGCGTCGCAACTCTTCCGGCGAGCTGTCCGAACTGGTGGGTGAAGCGGCACTGGAGCACGACCGGGAAATCCGCATTCACCAGTTCCGCGCTCGCGCCGAGCGCAACATCGCCGCCATGCCAGCGGAACAGCAGGCAGTACTCGAGCACTACGCCGCCGGAGTGAACTACGGTTTGGCTAAGTTGGGCGCGGCGCCCTGGGAATACGCGCTGCTCCGGCAGGAACCGCGCCAGTGGGTGCCAGCCGACAGCCTGCTGACCATCTTCAGTATGTACCTGACCTTGCAGAGCAATACCGGCAGCTTCGAGCTGCGGGATAACGCCTTGGCCGATCTGCTGCCCGGTGACCTGTACGAGTTCTTCGTTCCTAAGGGTGGTATCTGGGACGCACCACTGATCGGTGACGCCCGCGGCCCCCTGCCATTGCCGGAAACCCATATCGCCGCACTGGTTCAGGACGGTGAGCCCATGGCCCGGCAGAAGATGGAAAGCGAAGACATGATCTTCGGCAGTAACAATTGGGTGGTTGGTGGTGCGCTCACGGAACACGGCACGGCCATCGTGGCAGACGATATGCACCTGAGCATTACCGTGCCCAACATCTGGTTTCGCGCGGGCTGGAATGTACCCGGCACTGACTTTGTCATGCGCGGCGCCACCCTGCCCGGCGGTCCAATCATTGTCGCCGGCAGCAATGGCAAAGTGGCCTGGGGCTTTACCAATACCACGGCGGACTGGGGCGACCTAATTCCGCTGGAACTGTCCGCAGACGGTAAACAGTACCGCACCCCCGACGGCTGGCGGGATTTTGAGATCGTCAATGAAGAGATCGCAGTCAAGGGCAAGCAACCGGCCAGTGTGGAAATCCGCAAGACCATCTGGGGTCCAGTGGTGGCCGAAAACCACAAGGGCACTCCCCTCGCCTACCGTTGGGTCGCTCACGACGTCCGCGGTGCCAATATGAACATTCTCAAGCTGGAAACCGTCTCCAGTACCCGCGAGGCCATGAACTTGGCACCGGAGCTGGGTCTTCCACACCAGAATTTCGTACTCGGTGATGCCGACGGCAATATCGGCTGGACCGTGGCCGGACCGATTCCCCGTCGCGTGGGCCTGGATGGCAGCCGCTCGGTTAGCTGGGCAGACGGCACCGCCTACTGGGACGGTTACCTTCCTTTAGAAGAGCACCCACATGTCTACAATCCGCCCTCCCACCGGATCTGGACGGCGAACGCCCGTACCATGGATGGCGAATACCTCAAGGTGATGGGCGACGGCGGCTATGCCCTCGGAGCGCGGCAGCAACAGATCCGCGACGACCTGTTCGCCCGCGACCACTTTAAAGAACAGGACCTGCTGGATATCCAGCTCGACGACCGTGCGGTATTTCTTGAGCGCTGGCAGCAGCAGTTGAGCACGCTGCTCGATTCCGTCGACGGTTACGACGAAGTCAAAGAGCAGGTAAGCAACTGGGGGGCGCGCGCCAGCGCGGATTCCGTCGGCTACCGTATCGTGCGCAACTTCCGCCTGCGCTTTATCGACCTGGCAACTGCACCAGTGCTCACGTTTATGCAACGCCACAATACGGATTTTGCATTCGGGCGCTCGAACCGCCAGGTGGAGTACCCGGCGTGGGAAATGCTGGCCAGCGAGCCCACACACCTGCTAAATCCAGAGTTCGAATCCTGGAGAGCTCTGAAACTGGCGGCACTGGATCAGGTGCTGCAAGACATGGCAAAAGACGGCTTGCCGTTCGCACAGCAGACCTGGGGCGTGGAAAATACGGCGAAAGTCCGGCATCCGCTGGGCCGTGCAGTGGCAGCGGTGAACTGGTTTACTGCCATGCCGGAGGACCACCTTTCCGGCGATTCCCACATGCCGCGCGTCCAGTCCTCAACCAAAGGTGCATCCGAGCGCATGGTTGTGGCACCGGGACATGAAGAGCTGGGAATCTTCCATATGGCCACCGGCCAGAGCGCTCACCCGCTGTCGCCGTTTTTTGGCAATGGTCATCGGGACTGGGTTGAAGGCAACCCTTCTAGCTTTACCGAAAAAACCGAAAAGTATGTCCTGACCCTGCATTAAGAAGGGCTTCGTAGATTGCTCGGTGGCGGTACTGCTGCCGGGCAACTTATGGTCGACCTAATGCGCTCTGTTCAAGCCGTTTCATCAAGAATCGCAAACGATAAAAAGGACGTGAAAAGCCCCAAACCCAGGATAAAAGGCAAGAGCGGAAAGCAGATCATCAGCAGCGAAGAACCTATCCAGAGGTTTTTCACCCAGTTGCGTTTTACCCGGTATTTGCGGGAATAGCGGCGCAGATGGCTGTCGTCTTCTTTGGGCAGCGCAATTTCACTCTCCCGCGGCAGAAAACTGCGCACCAGAAGTGTGCAATAGAAACGAAGCAGCATCCACAACATAGAATCACCACTGGCAAACAACTCCTTCAGTATAGATAGGGGTTTGCCAGTGGTTATGTGTAGAGGGAATTTACGCCCGGCTCGGATGCCGGATAGACATCACTGGTACCAGCCCAGGCTTTCGCGCAATTTCACCACACCACCGATAATGGTCAGTGCCGGCGCTTCGACCTTGTGGGTTTCTGCGAGTTCGGGCAAGGTGCCGATGGTACCTACAATCACCCTCTGATCCCGGGTTGTACCCTTCTCCACCAGCGCCGCCGGGGTATCCGCATCCATACCGTGGGCGATCAGCTTTTCGGAAATCGTGGGCAGGCCAGTGAGCCCCATGTAAAACACCAGCGTCTGGTTTTTGGTGATGAGCTCTTCCCACGGCAGCACCAGATTGCCCTGCTTCAGGTGTCCGGTGATAAAACGCACCGACTGGGCGTGGTCTCGGTGGGTCAACGGAATTCCGGAATAGGCAGAGCAGCCAATGGCGGCGGTAATGCCCGGCACCACCTGGAACGGCACGCCGGCTTCAGCCAGCCTGTCGATTTCCTCGCCGCCACGACCAAATACAAAGGGGTCACCGCCCTTCAGTCGCAGCACTTTCTTGCCCTCTTTGGCGAGATCCACCAGCAACTGGTTGATATCGTCCTGGGGCACGGAGTGGAACTGCTTCATCTTGCCGACATAAATACGCTCGGCATCGCGGCGCACCAGCTCCAGCACTTCGGTGGAAACAAGCCTGTCGTAGAGTACTACGTCCGCCTGTTGCATCAGGCGCAGGGCACGAAAGGTGAGCAGGTCCGGATCGCCCGGGCCGCCGCCGACCAGGTACACCTCACCACTTGCCGCGGGCTTGTCCTGCCAGCGCTGCAACTCTTCCAGCACAGCCTGCTCCGCCTCGGCCTTGTGACCACGCTCGATCTGACCCACCACCGGGCCGTTGAAAACCCAGTGCCAGAAGTCCTTGCGCTGGGCTTCCGGCAATGCGGCTTTTACCTTGCCGCGCAGGCGACCGGCCAGATCAGCGATCAGGCCGAGGCCCGGCGACAACAGGGTTTCAATCTGCGAGCGCAGCATGCGGGTGAGAACCGGTGCGGAACCACCACTGGAAATACCGATGGCCAGCGGGCCGCGTTCGACAATGGAGGGGAAGGTGAAGGTGCAGAGCTCCGGGGAGTCCACCACGTTGACTGGCTGGCGCAGGGCACGCGCGTCGGCGGAAACCTGCGCGTTGACCTCGCTGTCGGCGGTGGCAGCCACCACTATTTCGACATTTTCCAGCAGGTCACTGCGGTAGCGACCAACGATGTATTCACCACCGCTGGCCAGAACCAGCTGGCGCAACTCGTCGGTAATATCCGGAGCCACCACCAGCAGGCGCGCCTCTGCTTTGTTGAGCAATCGCGCTTTGCGCGTGGCTATGGAGCCGCCCCCGACAATCAGGCAGGGGCGATTTTTCAAATCAAACGCGAGAGGCAGGTAACGCAAGTTCTTATTCCATACTGCTTAGCCGATCTTGGTTGCGCCCCCCATGTACGGGCGCAGTACTTCCGGTACTTCGATACTACCATCGGCCTGTTGGTAGTTTTCCAGCACCGCGATCAGCGTACGGCCCACCGCCAGCCCGGATCCATTCAGGGTGTGCAGCAGTTCCGGCTTGCCCGTCTCCGGGTTGCGCCAGCGGGCTTTCATACGCCGGGCCTGGAAGTCGCCCATCAGGGAGCAGGAGGAAATTTCCCGGTACTTGTCCTGGGACGGAATCCACACTTCCAGGTCATAGGTTTTGGTTGCACCGAAACCCATATCGCCGCCACACAGCACCACAGTGCGGTATGGCAGATCCAGTTTCTTCAGAACATTTTCTGCATGGCTGGTGAGCTGTTCGAGCACATCCATGGACTGATCCGGGCGGGCAAAACACACCAGCTCAACTTTTTCGAACTGGTGCTGACGGATCATGCCGCGGGTATCGCGACCGTGTGAGCCGGCTTCAGAGCGAAAACAGTTGGTGTGGCTGACAAACTTGTGCGGCAGCGACGCGGCATCTTCGATGATTTCATCGCGATACAGGTTGGTCAGCGGTACTTCTGCCGTGGGAATGAGGTAGAAACCACGCTCATCCTCCAGCTTGAACAGATCCTCTGCGAACTTGGGCAACTGCGAGGTACCGTACAGGGAATCGCTATTTACAATGACCGGCACATTGGCTTCTTGATAACCGTGCTCTTCTACGTGAAGATCAAGCATGAATTGTGCCAATGCACGATGCAGCTTCGCCACCTGGCCGGTCATCACCGCGAAGCGCGAACCGGTGATTTTGCTCGCCACTTCAAAATCAAGGCCACCCAGGCGCGCGCCCAGGTCCACGTGATCGCGCACTTCGAAATCGAAACTGCGCGGAGTGCCCCACTGGCGCACTTCCACGTTGTCATTCTCGTCCTTGCCTTCCGGCACGGATTCGTGGGGCAGGTTCGGAATAGCCAGCAGCATGTCGTCGAGCTGTTCCTGCAGCTCGGTCAGAGCCTGTTTGGCCTCGGTCAACTGCCCACCCAGGGATTCGACTTCTTTCAGCAGCGGAGCAATATCCTCGCCACTAGCCTTGGCGCGGCCGATGTTCTTGGACTTGCTGTTGCGCTCGTTCTGCAGTGCTTCGGTGCGCACTTGCAGTTCCTTGCGCTGCTCTTCGAGCTGTTCCAGTTTTGCTGTGTCCAGCTGCACGCCGCGCTTGGCCAGCGCCGCTGCAACGTCGTCGAGTTGGGTGCGAATCAGTTTGGGATCGAGCATGGTGATTTGATTACCGCGTTACAGATATTTCATTCCCAGCGAGATGGTGGCCGCGGTGGCCGCCAGACACGCGAGGAGGCTGACCGCAATATAGGTCAGCGCCGTTAAAGGCTGGCCATTGTGCCACAACAGCACGGTTTCCAGCGAGAAGGTAGAAAAGGTGGTGAGCGCGCCGAACAGGCCTGTCATGATCAAGAGGCGCCACTCATGGCCGAACATGCCGCGTTCCACAATGGCCACATAGGCGACGCCGATCAACAGTGAACCCGTCAGGTTCACAATAAATGTCCCGAGGGGCAGCCGGTTTTCAAAAACCGGAAAACTCCAGATCGCGATCAGGTGCCGCAGCACCGCGCCGATCGCGCCCCCCAGCGCTATTGCAATCCACTGCATGGGATACCCTTTTTATTGTTCCCTAACCTTGTTTTTCTGGGCAGCTGCCCGCGAGTACCAGTGTGCGGCGATTCTAACGCCTTTTTATGCGCCTAGCGTCTGCTTGTGCCGCTAACGCTTGTGCGTGTCAGAACCGCGCTCCTCTGTATAGCGTTGCTGCGGGCTGGCCCGGTTCAGCGCGCGCAGGCGCTGCAGCTTTTCCTCGATCTTGAGCTCCAGGCCGCGATTGACCGGGTGGTAGTAGCAGCGCCCGGCGATGGCCTCCGGGAAATAGTTCTCCCCAGCAGCGAATGCATCCGGTTCGTCGTGGGCGTAGCGGTATTCGGCACCGTGAGCCATTTCCTTGGCAAGCTTGGTCGGCGCATTGCGCAGATGGATCGGCACTTCATAACTGGGCTCGCGGCGGATATCCGCCAACACACGCTTATAGGCGCTGTACACCGCGTTACTTTTGGCCGCAATCGCGAGGTACACGACGGCCTGAGCTATGGCCAACTCCCCTTCCGGGCTGCCGAGACGCTCCTGCACATCCCAGGCGCTTAATGCTATCTCAAGTGCTCGCGGGTCCGCATTGCCAATATCTTCGCTGGCCATACGCACCACCCGGCGCGCCACATACAGCGGGTCGCAACCTCCGTCGATCATGCGCGCAAACCAGTAGAGCGCCGCATCCGGATCCGAACCGCGCACAGATTTGTGCAGCGCAGAAATCTGGTCGTAAAAGTATTCGCCGCCCTTGTCGAAACGCCGCACATCCGCGCTCAGCACTTCCGCGAGCACGTCGTCATCAACTACCTGACGCCCACCCTCTTCCCGCGACAAGTCGCAGGCGATCTCCAGCAGATTGAGCGCACTGCGCGCGTCGCCATCTGCGCTGAGGGTGATGCGCTCAAGCACCTCCGGTGTCATCTGAATATTGCGTGCGCGCAGCTCTTCATCTTCGGTCAGCGCGCGCTGCAACAGCCCGAGGAGTTCGGGCTGACTCAGGCTGCGCAGCAAGTAGACCCGACAACGGGACAGCAGTGCATTGTTCAGCTCAAACGACGGGTTTTCCGTGGTGGCGCCGACGAAGGTCACCGTGCCCTCTTCCACGTAGGGCAAAAACGCATCCTGCTGGGCCTTGTTGAACCGGTGCACCTCATCAACAAACAGGATGGTGCCGCGACCAAACTGCGCCGCGTGCTGCTCCGCCTCGGCCACGGCCTGACGGATTTCTTTCACTCCGGCGAGAACGGCCGACAGGGTCGCGAAGCGCACATCGCACTCCTGCGCCAGCAGGCGTGCGAACGTGGTTTTACCGACACCGGGTGGCCCCCACAGCACCATGGAGTGCAGCTGGCCCCGCTCCACCGCTTCGCGCAGTGGTTTACCGGGGCCCAATAAATGCGTCTGGCCCACATAGTGGGCCAGAGAATGGGGTCGCATACGCGCGGCCAGTGGCTGATGCCGGGGCGGCGCCCTGAAAAGATCATTCATCGCGGATGATGTCGGTACCTTTCGGCGGCTTGAAGTTGAACATCGCAGACGACAGTTTCGGGTTTGCCTGCAGGCCATTGAACTGGATGTCAGTGGTCTGGCCCATACCGTCACGTACGGTCATTGCTGCGGGCAGCCCTTTGCTGTCGAAGCGGATCACCATGGATTTGAACGGTGCGGATGCACTCTTAGGAGTGAGGTAATAGGCCCCTTTCTTGCTCTCCACACTGAAGGAACCACGTATGTCTTCCACCTTGCCGCCAAGCAGCAATGCCGGGGTCTCTTTCATGCGGTTGTCTACCGGGCGAATGGTCACCTGCTCCAGATCCGGGTCGTACAGCCACAGCTTCTGGTTGTTGGTCACCAGCAGTTGCGAGAAAGGCTCGCCGGTCTGCCAGCGCAGTTTGCCCGGTCGCTGCACGGAAAAGTTGCCGCTGCTTTTCTGCAGGGTCTTGCCCTTCTGGTCTTTAAGGGTTTGGCGGAATCCACCGGAGATTGAGCCCAGAGGCTGCAGCAGGCGGCTCAGTTCTTCACTGGCGTCGGCGGTCGCGCCAGCAGCGCCAAAGCTCAAGCCCAGTGCGATAAAAAGAATGCCAAGTGTACGTCTCATAAGTGCCTTCCAGATTTGCTGATCCAGTCCTTAAAGCCTAGTCGGCGACAGGTGAACCCGGCCTGAACCGGGTTCCCTGTGTAACCCTGCAAGCTTGTCAGGGCGGAGGAACCAGCACTTCCCGGTTGCCATTTGGCTGCTGGGCGGAGACCACACCGGCCGCCTCCATCGTCTCGATCATACGCGCGGCGCGATTGTAGCCGATGCGCAGCTGACGCTGCACGGATGAAATGGACGCCTTGCGAGATTTGGCCACAAATGCGACCGCCTCGTCGTAGAGCGCGTCTGCCTCCGGGTCGTCCTCACCACCTTCGGTGGCCATACCCGGTACCGGGATACTGTTGTTGGAATCGTCCACAATGCCGTCGATATATTCCGGTTGGCCGCGGCGACACCAGTCCGCCACAACTTGGTGCACTTCATGGTCGTCCACGAATGCACCGTGCACCCTTACAGGGAGCGCTGTACCCGGCGGCAGATAAAGCATGTCGCCGTGGCCAAGCAACTGTTCGGCGCCCCCCTGATCCAAAATGGTGCGGGAATCGATCTTGGAAGAAACCTGAAAAGCCATACGTGTGGGCACGTTCGCCTTGATCAGGCCGGTGATTACATCCACCGACGGACGCTGGGTGGCCAGCAGCAGGTGGATACCGGCGGCGCGCGCCTTCTGGGCAATCCGGGCAATCAGCTGTTCTACTTTTTTGCCGACAATCATCATCATGTCTGCAAATTCGTCGATCACCACCACAATGGCGGGCAGCGGTTTCAGGTGCGGTGCGGTCTGTTCCGCCTCTGGCACACTGGACATGGGGTCCGGCTGCCAGGTCGGGTCGATCAGAGGCTCGCCGGCGGCATTGGCCTCCTTTACCTTGCGATTGAAGCCCGCCAGGTTGCGTACCCCCATGGCCGCCATCAGTTTGTAGCGGCGCTCCATCTCACCCACGCACCAGCGCAAGCCATTGGCCGCGTCGTTCATGTCGGTAATGACCGGGGTGAGCAGGTGCGGAATACCTTCGTAAACCGAGAGTTCGAGCATTTTCGGGTCCACCAGGATCAGGCGGACTTCATCCGGAGTGGATTTGTACAGCAGACTCAACAACATCACGTTGATGCCCACAGACTTACCGGAACCGGTAGTACCGGCCACCAGCAAATGCGGCATCTTGGCCAGGTCCGCCACCACCGGCTGGCCGGCGATATCGTGCCCGAGTGCCAGGGTCAGGGCTGAGCTGGCTTTTTCGTAGAGTTCGGAACCCAGCACTTCCGACAGGCGTACCATCTGGCGGTTCTCGTTGGGAATCTCGATGCCCACCACCGATTTCCCGGGAATCACCTCCACCACCCTCACACTGATCACCGCCAGGGAGCGGGCCAGGTCTTTGGCCAGATTGGTAATACGGCTGACCTTTACCCCCGCCGCGGGCTGGATTTCAAACCGGGTAACCACCGGTCCCGGCAGTACCGAAACGACTTCGGCCACAACACCAAAATCTTTGAGTTTCAGTTCCAACAGGCGCGAAAGCGCCTCCAGTGCCTCGCGGCTGAAGCCGGCCTTTTTGTTGGCTTCCGGGGCATCCAGCAAGGACAGCGGCGGCAAATCGCCGGTCACCGGGCCTTTGAACAACTCACCCTGTTTTTCTTTTACCGCCCGCGGGCTCGGCTTCGGTGGTGGTGCAACCGGCGCAATCTGCGGCGGCTGACGTTTGGCGGTGCGCTGTTTTTCCTCTTCAAAAACTGCTTTACGCACGAGCACGGCTTCGCGGGCCACCCTCTGCTCTTCGCGCTCCTGGCGTGCACGCGCAAGGCGCTGGCCGAGCCAGCCGAAAATAAACAGCACGCTGCGGCCGATATCCTCAAACAGTTTCAGCCACGACATTCCGGTAAACACGGTGACACCGATGGCGAACATAGCCAGCAGCATGATGGTGGCGCCAACATAACCCAATCCGGTTTCCATAAAGTCGGACACAGCGGCCCCCACAATGCCGCCATTGGAAAACCGTGACAGCTCGGAGGACTGGACAAAACAGAGGGTAGCGAGAGCGGCACCGGAAACCAGCAACAGCACGAGACCACCGACCCGCAGCGCAAAGAGCGGGCCGTGGAAACGGGCGTTCTTGTCCCGCAGGATGAGGTAGGCCCGCCAGCCGATCAGCACAGGAAACAGATAGGCCATCCAGCCAAGTAGCGACAGGCAGACATCCGCAAGCCAGGCACCGGTCGGGCCGATGGCGTTATCGATACTTCCGCCACTGCCGGTGTGGGACCAGCCCGGGTCTTGTGGGCTGTAGCTCAGGAGACTGATGCCCGCCAGCAGCGCGCCAGCCAGCAGTGCGATCAACGCCCCTTCGCGCAGGATACGCGCCATCAGGGAATCGGGGATGGCAGGGCCAGATTCAGTTTCGCTTTCCGCCTTCAATGGCTTACCTCAATGTTTATTTTTTGTCCGAGCAACCAGGGCCCGCGGTCATATATTGCAGCGCATCTGGCGCCAGATAACGTGAGTTTACTGCGATCTCGCATTATGCGCGTCGGTGCAGTTTCAACTTTTTACCTGTGGCACTGTTTGCTCACACTTTTATTTGCCGTGAACTCATCCATTCCACGCAGGGGTCTGTGTACTACAGGCTCGCTGGAATATCCACCGCTCACGCCCATCACAAACCACTTTAACTTTACCTTTTTCTATATTTATCAATCCCTTACATCTCATTCCTCATGTACTCCTGACAACATTCTAGATGAATTACGCGTCGTATTTGAGACGTACATCATGTGCCCTTCCGTCAGCGGTCTGCTCATCATTCGATCAGCCTATAAAGGCCCACAATTAGATAAATAAGACCAAACTATTTGGTTCACCGAGCCGCGTCCCCTATCATGGCCAGCAATTTTTGCCAGCGGCAGGCGATATAGCGCCTTGATATTGTCGAGATTGACTCGATATTGGTGACAGAGTTTCTGTAGCCACAGCATGGCTGTGTGACTGTACTGCGGGCACACCAACCAGCGATCTCCGCCGATCCACTGGCCCCTGGTTTTCACGATAAAGTTTTCAACATTAGAAGTATTGAGAGTTCCGTCATGAGCAATCATCACCGACTGATCATCCTGGGCTCCGGCCCTGCCGGCTACACTGCCGCCATCTACGCTGCCCGCGCCAACCTGAACCCGGTGGTAATTACCGGAATGCAGCAGGGTGGCCAGCTCACCACCACCACGGAAGTTGAAAACTGGCCGGGCGGCGTACACGACCTGCAGGGCCCGGACCTGATGGTGCAGATGCAGCAGCACGCAGAGCGCTTCGACACCAATATCATTTTCGATCATATCCACGAAGTAGACCTCAAACAGCGCCCTTTCACGCTTAAGGGCAACGAGACCTACACCTGCGACGCACTGATCATTGCCACCGGCGCCTCCGCCCAGTACCTCGGCCTGCCATCCGAGCAGACATTCCAAGGCCGCGGCGTAAGCGCCTGTGCCACCTGTGATGGTTTCTTCTATCGCGACCAGAAAGTGGTGGTTGTCGGCGGCGGCAACACTGCAGTGGAAGAAGCCCTGTACCTGTCCAACATCGCCAGTGAAGTGACCCTGGTGCATCGTCGTGACGAACTGCGCTCTGAGAAGATCCTGCAGGATCGCCTGATGGAGAAGGCGCAGAACGGCAATATCAAACTGTGCTGGCACCACACCCTGGAGGAAGTTCTGGGTGACGATGCGGGCGTGACCGGCGTGCGCCTGAAAAATGTTCAGGACGGATCTACCAAAGAGCTGGAAGTATCCGGCGTGTTCATCGCTATCGGCCACAAACCAAACACCGACATTTTTGCCGGCCAGCTGGAAATGAACGGCGGCTATCTCATCGTAGAGAGCGGCCTTAACGGCAATGCCACCCAGACGTCCATTCCCGGTGTATTTGCGGCCGGCGATGTGTCCGACCATATCTATCGTCAGGCGGTGACCTCCGCCGGTACCGGTTGTATGGCGGCACTGGATGCGGAGCGGTATCTCGACGCACAATAAGCCTGCACTCAGGCTTCAACGAAAGGCGGCTGCAGGGCCGCCTTTTTCGTTTGCGGCTTGTACGCGCCGGAAATCACGAAATCGCCCCACACAAGCGTATCGACAATGATATAGGGCCGCTAATTGAGCCAAGGCACGAACAACATACTCACCCTGCTGGATCCGGACCTAATCGCATTTCCGGATACCTCCCATGCACTGGGAGATCCCGATGGCCTGCTGGCGGTGGGTGGCGACCTGACGCCCGAGTGGCTGCTCGCGGCCTACCGTAGGGGCATATTTCCCTGGTTCTCCGATGACCAGCCCATCCTCTGGTGGTCCCCATCGGCGCGTTGCGTGGTGCGCCCGCAGACCCTGAACTTCAGTCGCAGCTTGCGCAAGGTAATTCGCCAGGGGTGCTACCAGGTGACCTTCGATCGGGCGTTCGAAGCGGTAATGGAGGCCTGTGCCGCACCCCGCGCTGATCAAGCGGGCACCTGGATCACTGACGAGATGTGCGACGCCTACCAGGCTATGCATCGGCTCGGATACGCACACTCTGTTGAGACATGGATGGACGGGGAGCTGGTTGGCGGCCTGTACGGGCTCGCAATAGGCCGGATGTTCTTTGGCGAATCCATGTTCCACCGAGCGACCGATGCCTCCAAAGTGGCCTTCGCTCACCTTGCACGACAGCTGTCTTCCTGGGGCTGCGAGCTGATTGACTGCCAGGTCAGCAACCCGCACACCCTGAGCCTGGGTGCAGAAGAGTTGCCCAGGGCGGAGTTCGAGTTGATCCTCCGGGCCGAGGTGGAAAACCAGGGATTCCCCACGACCTGGCCCTCGGTGCCGTCACCTGGTTTGTTTGATGCAACTTAGACATATCTGGCGCGTTTGTGTTTTTTGTGACGGCAAATTACCCTCGGGTCTGAAAACGCCGGTATACAAGCGGTGGTCGTTCGGTCACGACTTTCATCCGGCAGTTTAAACGCGTACAAAGATGGAGTGGCCACGGCAGTGAGCTATGTGTAACAACATTCGACAGCGGGAAACCCTTACACCATGAGCCAGTATTCGCAACTGGACTCTGTGCGCCTGCTCGCAACCCTGCCCCATCCCTGCGGCTATCTGGATGGCCGCGAGGCCACTACTGTGTTCGTTGATCCGCAAACTGCGGTAGATCAGCGCCTGTACAGCCGCCTCTCCGAACTGGGCTTCCGCCGCAGTGGCAACTATCTCTATCGCCCCCAGTGTACCCACTGTCAGGCCTGCATTCCGGCGCGAGTGCCGGTAGAGCTGTTTGTGCCCAGTCGCGCCCAGCGCCGCTGCTGGCGACGGAACCGGGATCTGGATGTATTCCACAGCTACGACATCGATACCGATGAACACTACGCCCTGTATGCACGCTACATCGAGGGACGGCACGCGGACGGTGAAATGTACCCCCCGAGTCGCGACCAGTTTCGCAGTTTCCTCAATAACGCCTGGGGCACGACCCGCTATCTGGAATTTCGCGCGCGGGGGAAACTTCTGGCAACGGCAGTTACCGATGTATTGAGCGGCGGCGTCTCGGCCATCTATACCTTCTACGACCCGGATGAAATCAAGCGCGGCCTGGGCAGCTACTCGATTCTTTACCAGATTGAATGGGCGCGACGCCTGGGTCTGGCGAGCCTGTATCTCGGATACTGGATATCCGCTTGCCAGAAGATGGCCTATAAAAGTCAGTTCCAGCCGCTGGAAATTCTCCAGGGCGGGCGCTGGACCCTGAAGTCAGGCAATCCGGACTCATGAGCGCTTATTTCCGCTCTTTTTCGCCATTTCTACCGACCAAATGGTTTCACTTGGCGTAATGCCACTTTTCGTGCAAAATGCACGCCCGTCGTACCGCCGGGCTCCCGCTTTGAGAGCCATAATTACCTGGCGGAATAGCAAGTACACATTAATCAAAGGTTCCTGCCGCATGGCAAAAGACGATTACATTGAAATGGAAGGCGAGGTGATCGACACCCTGCCCAACACCACATTCCGAGTAAAACTGGAAAATGGACATGTGGTAATCGCGCACATTTCCGGCAAGATGCGCAAAAACTACATTCGTATCCTGACCGGCGACAAGGTAAAGGTTGAGCTCACTCCCTACGACCTGAGCAAAGGCCGCATCACCTACCGCGCCCGCTGAATACCGCTCCGGTCTGCGCCGACAACCAATAGGCGCAAATGTCCGGACAATAAAAAAGCCACCTTTAAGGTGGCTTTTTTGGTTGCGCGGCCTTCCGCAAAGTCAGCATTGATGCCTCACCGCAATCAGTGCAGTGCCGGCACGGCGGTATTTATCTTGAGCTGATCGTTCTCCACGGTCACCTCGACCTTGCCCCCCTCTTCTGACAGCTCACCGAACAATACGGCCTCTGCCAGCGGCTTGCGCAGTTTTTCGCGGATCAGGCGCGCCATTGGGCGCGCGCCCATTTTCTCGTCATAGCCGTGGACAGCGAGCCACTCACGCGCTTCATTGTCCACCTCGAGCGTAACCCGGGAATCATCCAGTTGCGCCTGCAGCTCAACCACAAATTTGTCCACCACGGTTTTGACCACATCCATGCTCAGCGCGCCGAACTGAATGATGCTGTCCAGGCGGTTGCGGAATTCAGGAGTGAACATTTTCTTGATTTCTTCCATTCCGTCGGTGGAGTGATCCTGGCTGGCAAAGCCGATTGAGCGACGACTCATCAGCTCGGCACCGGCGTTGGTGGTCATAATCAGGATGACGTTGCGGAAGTCGGCTTTGCGGCCATTGTTGTCGGTGAGGGTACCGTGATCCATCACTTGCAACAGGAGATTGAACACTTCCGGGTGCGCCTTCTCGATCTCATCGAGCAACACCACGCTGTGGGGGTGCTTGGTGACAGCGTCCGTCAGCAGGCCGCCCTGATCGAAGCCCACATAGCCGGGGGGCGCGCCGATCAGGCGGGATACCGTGTGGCGCTCCATATATTCCGACATATCAAAGCGGATCAGCTCGATCCCCATCACTTTGGCCAGCTGGCGACAAAGCTCGGTTTTACCCACGCCGGTGGGACCAGCAAACAGGAAGGACCCGATGGGTTTCTCTTCGGCACCGAGACCAGCCCGGGATAGCTTGATAGAGGTGCTCAGGGCTTCGATGGCGATGTCCTGACCGAACACCACCATCTTCAGATTGTCGTCGAGCTTCGCCAGCGCAGCCTTGTCGGAGGCCGATACACTCTTCGCCGGAATCCGCGCCATCTTTGCCACCACCTGTTCGATCTCGGTGACGGTAATGGTGCCGGTGCGTTTTTCCGCGGGCAGCAATGCCTGGTAGGCACCGGCCTCATCGATCACATCGATGGCCTTGTCCGGCAGGAAACGCTCGGTAATGTGGCGATTGGCCAATTGGGCGGCAGCCTCCAGGGCCGAATCGGTAAACCGCACCTTGTGGTGATCCTCAAAACAGGATTTGAGCCCCTGCAGAATCTGTACGGTTTCGTCAACGGAGGGCTCATGTACGTCGATTTTCTGGAAGCGGCGTGAAAGCGCACGGTCTTTCTCAAAAATTCCACGGTACTCGTTAAACGTGGTGGAGCCGATACAGCGCATCTGTCCGCTGGAGAGCAGCGGTTTCAGCAGATTGGAGGCATCCATGACACCGCCGGATGCCGCACCGGCACCGATAATGGTGTGAATTTCGTCAATGAACAGCACCGCGTGTTCGCGTTTTTTGAGCTCAGCCAGCAGTGCCTTGAAGCGCTTTTCAAAGTCGCCACGGTACTTGGTGCCTGCCAGCAGCGAACCGAGATCCAGCGAGTAAATTGTGCTGTGCTGCAGTGGCTCTGGCACCTCGCCATCGACAATACGGCGGGCCAAGCCCTCCGCAATCGCGGTCTTGCCGACACCAGACTCGCCTACCAGTAGCGGATTGTTCTTGCGGCGGCGCGCCAACACCTGGGTAACGCGCTCCACTTCCAGGGCGCGACCAACGAGCGGGTCGATCCGGCCGAGAATGGCCTCTTGGTTGAGATTGGTTGCGTAGCTTTCCAGCGGATCAGAGCCACCGGATTCCGACGTGGTACCGAGGTCTTCATCCACCTGCTCCGGTGATGGGTCCGGGCTGTGGTGGGCGTTGTTACCGCCGGAAGAGCTGACGCGGGAAATGCCGTGGGTGATGTAGTTCACCACATCAATCCTCGCCACGCTCTGCTGCTTGAGGTAGTAGACCGCTTGGCTTTCCTGCTCACAAAAGATCGCCACCAGCACATTGGCTCCGGTCACCTCTTTCTTGCCGGACGACTGCACATGGAACACCGCGCGCTGCAGCACCCGCTGGAAGCCAAGTGTGGGCTGGGTTTCGCGTTCCGTATCATTTTCCGGAATCAACGGCGTCGTGGAGTCCACAAACTCCAGCAGCTCCCGGCGCAGTGCGCTGAGATCGGCACCGCAGGCATGCAGAACATCCGCCGCGGATTCATTGTCCAGCAGCGCCAGCAAAAGGTGCTCTACGGTCATGAACTCATGGCGTTTCGCCCGTGCACCTTTGAACGCTAGATTGAGCGTTACCTCTAAATCCTTGCTGAGCATCTGAACCTCAAACCTTACTGGCCAATGTAATCCGGGTTGCGGTTACACACCCGGTATTCATGTTTGTCGCCGCTGTACCGGCCGGAAAAATCACGCCCTTCAGGAGTCAGGCGCTGGAACTGCTTTCTCAACCCTCCTCGCCGTTTTCATCGCCCTCGTCAGCTTCAATTTCACACAGCAGCGGGTGCTCGTGATCCCTTGCAAACTGATTTACCTGCGCGGCCTTTGTTTCCGCTATATCCCGAGTATAGACACCGCAGATCGCTTTTCCCTTAGTGTGCACCTGCAACATCAGTTGAGTGGCGCGCTCTCGATTTACATAAAAGAAAAGCTCCAGCGCTTCGACCACAAACTCCATCGGGGTGTAGTCGTCATTGAGCATGACCACCTTGTACATTGGCGGCCTTTTGAGGCGCGGCCTGGCTTCCGCAAGCGCGGTATCTCCGCCAGGCTCGTAAAAATGGTCGTCGTCACCCTCGCCTTCGTTCGAGTGTAGTTTAATGATTTGTGATTTTCCCATAGTGCAAGTCAATCAGGTTTCAGGTATCAGTTCACAGTACTGACGCCCGGAAAGTTTCAGTCCGGGCTCGATCAGGTTTTGTTAGACCACGAATGGCCCAAAGGTATCAGTCACTGCAGTGAAATTGGCAAGCGCGCATTGTAACCCCAAACGCCAGCGGACACAGTCCGGAGCTCTGATTCACTTGACAACCACTGGGGTCTTGGCTACAAGAGGTAGTAACCGCGCCAAGCGGTTTGAAGGCACTAGCATTTAGTCGTACAAATGACTTTGTGCGAATAATGAAGCGCATGAAGCGCGATAACTATAAAGAAAACTTATTAGGCGGCCAGCAGTCGCCCCGGCAATTTAGAGGGATTTCGCCATGCCTACCGGTACCGTAAAGTGGTTCAATAACGCCAAGGGTTACGGATTTATTCTTGCGGATGAGGGCGGAGAGGATCTGTTCGCACACTACTCAGCCATCCAGATGGAGGGCTACCGCACCCTGAAGGCTGGCCAGCAGGTCAACTTCGATATCATTCAGGGCGATAAGGGCTATCACGCAGCCAACATCAGCCTCGCCACCGCTAATGCGCCACGCGCATCTTCGTCGGCATCCCAGACGCAAGCCGTGCATGAGAAAGAGACCGAAGTAGCGCTCGATTGACCTAAGCGCGACAGATTAGGCCGTAAACGGCTTTCTGCCGGCGCAAGCATCCCCAGCCGATGGCGAGGGAAACCGGGCCGTATTAAAAAGGGTGCGGTTGGGAAGCTGGGCGGCGGATTGCGGCAACCCTCCAGGCGCCCCACGGCAATTGCCAGGCAAACCCCTCAGGTACTGTCGGTGGTACGGCCGTACCAGGATGCATCCGCGCGCAAAGCGCAGCCAAGTCCAGGCCGACAAAAATAGATGGCACAAAAAAAGCCCCGCACCTTTCGGCGCGGGGCTTTTTCATTCAGTGATGAATCAAGCCATGTGCTTGATCACTTCCTCACCAAACGCGGAGCAGGATTTCAGCTCGGCACCGTCCATCAGACGTTCGAAGTCATAGGTAACGGTCTTGGCTTCGATCGCGCCTTCCATACCCTTGACTACCAGCTCGGCAGCCTCGTTCCAGCCCAGATGGCGCAGCATCATTTCAGCGGACAGGATCAGGGAGCCCGGGTTTACCTTGTCCTGACCAGCGTACTTCGGTGCGGTACCGTGGGTCGCTTCGAACAGGGCAACTTCGTCAGACAGGTTGGCACCCGGAGCGATACCGATACCACCTACCTGTGCAGCCAGTGCGTCGGACAGGTAGTCACCGTTCAGGTTCAGGGTGGCGATCACGTCGTATTCGGCCGGGCGCAGCAGGATCTGCTGCAGCATGGCGTCGGCGATCACATCCTTAACCACGATTTCCTTGCCGGTGTTCGGGTTTTTGAAGCTGCACCAGGGGCCGCCGTCGATCAGCTGAGCACCGAACTCTTCGCGGGCCACTTCGTAACCCCAGTCAGCGAAGGCACCTTCGGTGAACTTCATGATGTTGCCTTTGTGCACTAGGGTCAGGGAGTCGCGATCCTGGTCAATGGTGTACTGCAGGGCTTTGCGCACCAAGCGCTTGGTGCCTTCTTCGGAAACCGGCTTTACACCGATACCGCAGTTTTCCGGGAAGCGGATTTTCTTAACGCCCATCTCTTCGCGCAGGAATTTGATGACCTTGTTCGCTTCATCGGTACCGGCCTTCCACTCGATACCCGCGTAGATGTCTTCGGAGTTCTCACGGAAGATCACCATGTCTACCTTGTTCGGTTCTTTAACCGGGGAAGGTACACCGCTGAACCAGCGAACCGGACGCTGACATACGTACAGATCCAGCTCCTGACGCAGAGCAACGTTCAGGGAGCGGAAGCCGCCACCTACCGGAGTGGTCAGCGGGCCTTTGATGCTGACAACGTAATCTTTGATCGCTTCCAGGGTCTCGGCCGGGAACCAGTCGCCGCTGTAGGTTTCTGCCGCTTTTTCACCACAGAAGATTTCCATCCAGGCAATGGACTTGTCGCCGCCGTAGGCCTTGCTGACCGCAGCGTCGATCACCTTAATCATTACCGGGGTGATATCCACGCCGATGCCGTCACCTTCGATGAACGGAATGATCGGGGTGCTCGGTACGTTCAGAGAACCATCTGCATTGACTGTGATTTTTTCGCCGTTGGCCGGCACTTGGATATGACCCATTAAGTTGACTCCCGTAACTCTTTGACTAAACGCCCGGCTTTATCTGGGAAAAACCGGCATAATGCGCCGAATTTTCCACCGCCGGTCATGGTTGCCGCCCATTGTTTGCGTCGTTGCATACGCCGAGCCGGCTAAAAATCGGCGGGATTATATCAGTATCTGTCCAATTTTGTAGTTTGATTACAACCAAGGGACCAGAACCAACGTTCACCGAGCTTCATGACTCAACTCATTCTATTCAACAAACCCTACGGCGTGCTCTGCCAGTTCACCGACCCGGAGGGTCGCCCTACCCTGGCGGATTACATCAACAAGCCCGGGGTATATGCCGCGGGCCGCCTCGACTACGACTCCGAGGGGCTGCTGTTGCTCACGGACGACGGCCGCCTGCAGCACCAGATCGCACATCCAGACAACAAACAACCCAAGGTCTACTGGGCTCAAGTTGAGGGCGAGGTAACGGAAGAGGCTCTGTATATGCTGCGCCACGGCGTCGACCTGAAGGATGGTCGCACCGCACCGGCCAAGGCGCGAATCATTGTCGAGCCGGAGATGGATCTGTGGCCGCGGACGCCACCCATTCGCGAGCGCAAATCGATCCCCACGAGCTGGATCGAGCTGACAATCACAGAGGGGCGCAATCGCCAGGTGCGACGCATGACCGCCGCCGTCGGCCACCCCACCCTGCGTCTGATTCGCCGATCCATAGGCAACTGGAGCCTGGACGGCCTGCAGCCGGGAGAGCAGCGTACGGAAACCGCCGGCCTACCCCAGATCAAGGCCAGACCGCAAACCCGCCCCAAACCCAAAGCGGGGACACATAAACCTTCAGGCTCCCGCGGCGGCCAGGGGCGCAGCCGTAAGCGCTAAAAGAAACACCCCGGCACACCGCCACGGGCCATTCGACTAGGCTGATAGGGTGTTGGCGCGTATTTTTCTGACGGACCATCCGCGTTGCTTTTCGGACCAGATATCCACAGATTGGTCAGCGACCGCAATCACGGGTAAAATGCGCCCCCATTTTCCAGCCCCCTGTGGGCTTCTGGGCACCTGGAGCTACTCAGGGTTGAAAACCCCTCCGCGCCCCTCACTGTAGTGACCCGGTATTCCATGTCAGATTTGGATATGTCTTTGCCTTCTAGCACCAATGACCAGTCAGTAAAAGCGCCCAAGCGAGTCATCGTCGGTATGTCCGGTGGTGTGGACTCCTCCGTGGCCGCCCTGCTCCTGATGCAGCAGGGCTACGAAGTCGAAGGGCTGTTCATGAAGAACTGGGACGAGGACGACGGCACCGAATACTGCACCGCGAAACAGGATCTGGCGGATGCCGAAGCGGTTTGCGGCCGACTGGGCATCAAGCTCCATACCGCCAATTTCGCCGCCGAGTACTGGGATAACGTGTTCGAGTATTTCCTCGCGGAATACAAAGCGGGACGCACACCGAATCCGGACATCCTGTGTAACCGGGAAATCAAGTTCAAAGTGTTTCTCGAATATGCCGAAATGCTCGGCGCCGATGCCATTGCCACCGGTCACTACACCCGCCGATGGGATGAAAATGGTCGTACCTACTTGTTAAAGGGGCTGGACGCGAATAAGGACCAGAGCTACTTCCTGCACGCCGTGGGCGAAGCGGAATTTGCCCGCTCGCTGTTTCCCATCGGTGAGCTGGAAAAGCCGGAAGTGCGCCGCATCGCGGAAGAAAATGGACTGATCACCCACAGCAAAAAAGACAGCACCGGTATCTGTTTTATTGGCGAGCGTCGCTTCAAGGACTTTCTTGAGCAGTACCTGCCGGCACAGCCCGGCGAAATGCAGACTCCGGAAGGGGAAGTCATGGGCCAGCACAGTGGCCTGATGTACCACACTATCGGCCAGCGTCAGGGGCTGGGTATCGGCGGCGTGAAAGGTGCCGGCGACCAACCGTGGTATGTCGTGGGCAAAGATCTCGACAAGAATGTTTTGATCGTGGCCCAGGGCAAACACCACCCCCTGCTCTACTCCACCGGGTTGACCGCTACGCAGACACATTGGATCAATGGCACCCCGCCGGCAAGCGAGTTCCGCGCCGCGGCCAAAACCCGCTATCGCCAGGAAGATCAGCCATGCCTGATCAAGGTGGGGGAAGATGGCAATCTGACGATTGCGTTCGACAAACCACAGCGCGCTGTCACCCCCGGCCAATCGGTGGTTATCTACCAGGGCGAAGTCTGTCTCGGCGGCGCTGTGATCGAACAGGCTACCGGCATCGGCGAAATCGACGTTCAACACCCGGGAAATACCCAACAGGCTGCAGGGAGCAACAATTGAGCAACTGGCGAGATCAGGCACTGGCGCTGGCCGGCGTTTTTCAGGCTGCAATTCTGGTGGAGAGGCTGGCAAAAACCGGCACGGCGCCCACAGAGCAGATGGAAACCGCGGTTTACAGCCTGTTCCAGCAGAATCCCGAAACCACTGAGGACGTGTTTGGCGGCGTTGAGAAAGTGCTCGCAGGCCTGCGCGGCGCGCGCCAACTGCTCGCGACCCGCAGCCACCCGGAATACACCGATTGCCTGCGCTATGTGCTTTCTATCCTGTACCTGCAACGACAGCTGGCGAAGAAACCCGGACTCCTGTCAATCATCGGCAGCCGGTTGGAAAAGGCCCGCACGCAGACCGACCACTTCGGGATTGGCCACGAGAATGTCTATGCAAACCTTGCCAGCATTTACAGCGACACCCTGAGTACCTTCCGCTTCCGTATCCAGGTGCTGGGTGATTTCAATTACCTGCAGCAGCAGCGTATCGCCAACCAGATTCGCACCATGCTGTTCGCCGGTGTGCGCTCCGCGATGCTCTGGCGACAGCTGGGGGGGCGCCGCCTGCACCTGCTGTTTCAGCGCAAGAAACTGATCGCGGCCATGGATGCGCTGGTGGCCAAATACGAATCACTGGAACACTAATTTTTTTCATTTTCCGCCGCACGGAAACTGTCCGTTAGCGGTGATATTGATATCGGAGAGACACAATG
Organism: Microbulbifer pacificus; assembly: GCF_033723955.1. Lineage (NCBI taxonomy): Bacteria > Pseudomonadati > Pseudomonadota > Gammaproteobacteria > Cellvibrionales > Microbulbiferaceae > Microbulbifer > Microbulbifer pacificus. Next base: position 140,453 of record NZ_CP137555.1, read on the forward strand.
ACTGTCGAGCTATCCGCCCTTACCGCGGTTTCCCCCATTGACGGACGCTACGAAAGCAAAACCGCGGCGCTGCGTGATATTTTCAGTGAGTATGGCCTGATCCGCGCGCGCGTCGAAGTGGAAGTGCGCTGGCTGCAACAGCTGGCCCGCCACGAAAAAATCATTGAAGTGCAGCCGTTCGGTAGCGGCAGCAACCAGATTCTCGACGACATTGTCAGCCAGTTTTCCCTGCAGGATGCCGAGCGCATCAAGGAAATTGAGCGTACCACCAATCACGATGTGAAAGCGGTGGAATATTTCCTCAAGGAAAAAGTCAAAGGCGACGAGCAGCTGGCAGCCGTGGGTGAATTCATCCACTTCGCCTGCACCTCCGAAGACATCAACAACCTGTCACACGCACTCATGCTGCGTGCGGGCCGCGATCAGGTGCTGCTGCCGGCGATGAACCAGATCGTGAACGAAATCGCCACCCTGGCGAAAAATTTTGCCGACGTACCGATGTTGTCCCGCACCCATGGCCAGACCGCCAGCCCCACCACCGTGGGCAAGGAGATGGCCAACGTGGTCGCGCGCCTGCGCCGTCAGGTAAAACAGATCCGCGACGTGGAGCTGCTCGGCAAGATCAACGGCGCGGTGGGCAACTACAATGCGCACCTGTCTGCCTATCCGGATGTCGACTGGCAGGCGAATGCGGAAGCATTTGTCACTTCCCTCGGCCTCAGCTGGAACCCCTACACCACCCAGATCGAACCCCACGACTACATCGCGGAACTGTTCGATGCCATCGCCCGCTTCAACACCATCCTGATCGATTTCGATCGCGATGTGTGGGGCTACATTTCCCTGGGCTACTTCAAGCAGAAGGTTGTTGCGGGCGAAGTGGGTTCCTCCACCATGCCGCACAAGGTCAACCCGATCGACTTTGAAAACTCCGAGGGCAACCTGGGTATCGCCAACGCGGTATTCCAGCACCTGGCCGCCAAGTTGCCGGTTTCCCGCTGGCAGCGCGACCTCACCGACTCCACCGTACTGCGCAATATGGGCGTTGGCGCCGGCTACTCCGTGATTGCCTACGCGGCCACCCTGAAGGGCCTGAGCAAGCTGGAACTCAACCGCGCGCGCCTGGAAGAGGACCTGAACAACGCCTGGGAAGTACTCGCAGAGCCGATTCAGACCGTTATGCGTCGCTACAACATCGAGGAGCCCTACGAGAAGCTGAAGGCACTCACCCGCGGTCAGGGCATCACCAAGGAAACCTTGGCGGTATTTATCGATGGCCTGGATATGCCGGAAGACGCCAAGCAAGCACTGCGCGAGCTCACGCCGGCCAGCTACATTGGCAACGCCATTGCCCAGGCAACCAACATTTAAGTGAAACACTGAATCTGCTTTTCAATTCGGGAGATGTTCCATGACGGCATCGGTGTACCGCTCCGTTGACCCGCTGACTCACCTGGGAGACATCCCGGTGGAAACATTTTTGCGGGAATACTGGCAGAAAAAGCCATTGCTGATCCGCAATGCATTTCCCGGATTCGAGGCGCCCATTTCCGGCGAAGAACTCGCCGGCATGGCGCTTGAGGAGCAGATCGAATCGCGCATTGTCGAAGAGCATGGTATCGACGGCCCCTGGCAACTGCGCAACGGCCCGTTTACCGAAGAGGATTTCTTCTCGCTGCCGAAAACCCACTGGACCCTGCTGGTGCAGGCAGTGGACCAGTGGATTCCGGAAGTGGCGGACATCAAGGACTACTTCCGTTTCATTCCCGACTGGCGGCTCGACGACATCATGATCAGCTACGCTGCCGATCAGGGCAGCGTCGGTCCCCACTACGATTTCTACGACGTGTTTCTGCTGCAGGCGGAGGGCAATCGCCGCTGGCACCTGGGGCCCAAGGCCGATGCCAGCAGCCCGCGCGTGGAAGGCACCCCGCTGAATATCCTGCGGGAGTTCGAGTCCGAGGCCAGCTGGCTGCTGGAGCCCGGCGATATGCTGTACCTGCCCCCCCAGTACAGCCACTGGGGCATAGCTGAAGGAGGCTGTACCACCATTTCCGTGGGCTTCCGCGCACCATCCGCACGCACCATGCTGGAAGATCTGGCGGCAGAGCTGGGTGCAGGGCTGCCAGACCACTATCGCTACACAGATGCGGACCTGACTCTGCCGGCAAACCCGGCGGAAATCGACAGCGCGACGGTGGCGCGGGTACAGCGCCAGCTGGCGGAGTGGTTGCAGCAACCGCAGAATATTGCCCAGTGGTTCGGCGCCATCATGACCGAAGCCAAATATCCGGATACCGTTGCCCTCGATGCGGGCGCTGCCGAGGACTGGCGCGAGCACCTCGCCGAAGGCGGTAACCTGATTCTCAACCCCGGTTCCCGCTGCGCCTTTTGTCGCGACCCGGCCACCCTGTTTGTGGACGGCGAATCCCTGCCGGTGCCGTTACTGTTCGCCGAAGGCTTCTGTGAGTCCCGCGAAATCACCCAGAGTGACGTGGATGCCCATCCCGAGCTGGCGGCCAAGGATGCACTGATCGACCAGCTGGTTTCCCAAGGCAGTCTCATTTACCCTGAGCTTCTCGATGATGACGATCTCGATGAAGATCAGGAGAGTGATTGATGAGCCTGTTTGTACGCCTGGCGGACTGGCAGACAGATCGCGATGCCATCCGCGGCATCCGCCAGAAAGTGTTCGTAGAAGAGCAGCAGGTCCCAGCGGACCTGGAGTGGGATGAGCTGGAGGAAAGCGCGCAGCATTTCCTGATCTATCAGAGCAACAAGGCCATCGGCACGGGGCGCCTCACCGGTGGTGGCAAAATAGGCCGCATGGCGATTCTAAAGGATGCTCGCGGCAATGGCGCCGGACTGGAACTGCTCAACCGCATCTGCAAGTTTGCACGGGTATCCGGGCAGAAAAACGTCTACCTGAACGCCCAGGTTCACGCCGTACCCTTTTATCAAAAAGCGGGCTTCGCGGTGACCGGGGAAGAGTTTATGGAGGCGGATATTCCACATGTGCGCATGGACCTTACCCTGAACGACCAGGAACCCAGCGAGAATGCCGACGACTGGAACCGCTGACTCAGGCACCAACCCCGCACCAATGCCGCTGGAAACTGCCGAGCAGTTTGCCAGCGCACTACAGCGGTTGATCGCTGACGCTCGCCGTCACATTGTCATCTACTCGCAACATCTCGCGCGCCCCCTCTACCACGAGCCGCACACGGTACAGGCGCTGTCGGATTTTGCCCGCAGCAGCCGTTACGCCCGTGTGCAGATCCTGATTTGCGATAGCGAGCCGCTGCTGCGTTCACCTCACCGTATGCTGCCGCTGATCCAGCGACTGGAAAGCCGCATCGAATTGCGCAAGACCCAACCGGGGTCAGAGCCGGACAATTACGAGTTTGCACTGGCGGATGATCGGCAGCTGTTACTGCGCACTGATGGGGAAAAGTGGCTGGGGCAATACCAGGACGAAAATGCGGTGCGGACGCGCCAGTTGCGGGAAATCTTTGAGCGAGCCTGGCTGCATGCGCAACCAGACCCGAACCTTAAACAATTTTTCCTTTAATTTCTGACGGCGGACTTACGCCACCTCCCTGAAGCTCCTGTCATCCCAGATCGGCACCACGGGTTTGCGCTCAATGATTTCCACATCGATTCCGCGATTGGCCGCAGTCTCGATGAAGTCAGCAATTGCCTCTGCGACATCGTGATTGATGTACACGCAGTTGCGCTTGTCCAGAATCACATGGGCGTTATCTGGAACTTCACTCAACTCTTTGCGGATGGCGCCCTTGTTGAGGAAAGTCACCTCCTCTGCCAGCTGCATTCTGATACGGATGCGATCACCCTGCTCCGTGTCCTGTTTTTTGTGCAGGAAATGGGAGTTGAGGTAATTGCGACGCAGCAGCGCAAAGATAGCCGCTACCACACCCAAACCAACGCCGGTCAACAGGTCGGTAAATACCACCCCGAAAACCGTGATCAGGAATGGCAGAAACTGTTCGGTACCGTTATCCCACATCTTGCGAAACAGTGCGGGCTTGGCAAGCTTGTATCCGGTCAGGATCAGGACCGCGGCAAGTACACCGAGCGGAATCATATTGAGCCAGGTCGGCAGTGTAGCCACACACACCATCAGCAAAACACCATGACAGATGGTCGACGCCTTGGAGCGGGCTCCGGTCTGCAGGTTTACCGAACTGCGAACGATCACCTGCGTAACGGGCAGACCGCCGATCAACCCGGAAACAGAGTTACCCACGCCCTGCGCTACCAGTTCGCGGTTGGTCGGTGTAGTGCGTTTCAGCGGATCCATCTTGTCGATGGCTTCGACACTGAGAAGTGTTTCCAGGCTTGCCACCACCGCTATGGTCACAGCGACAGTCCACACCAATGGATTGTTCAGTTGCGAGAAGTCCGGCAATGTAAACAGACCGATAAATTCATTGAAGCTTGTCGCCACAGGTACGCTCACCAGGTGGGATTCATTTAACCCCAGGCTCGCAGAGTTGCTAAACAACAGGTACATCAGCACCGAAGACAACACCGCAACCACCGGACCCGGCACCATCGCCAGCCAGCGCGAACGCTTCACCAGGGGAGTCTCCCAGACAATTAACAGTGCGAGGGAAAGCGCAAAAATCACCAACACCCCCGGGTGTACCGAACTCAGTAGCGAGAGTGCACCGTCACTGAAAGATACGCCTTCGTCCAGGCCAAACGCATAGGGAATCTGCTTCAGCACAATGATCAAACCGATACCGGTGAGCATCCCGTTGATCACGGACGACGGAAAGAAATAACCCAAAATACCCGCGCGCAGCAGACCGAGCACAATCTGTATCAGGCCCCCAATCACCACCGCCAGTAAAAATAGTTCAAATGAACCCAGGGTCTCGATGGCGCTTAGCACAATCACCGTAAGGCCGGCAGCGGGTCCGGAAACACCGAGACGCGAACCGCTCACCGCGCCCACCACAATGCCACCGACGATACCGGCAATCAGGCCGGAAAACAGCGGTGCTCCGGACGCAAGTGCGACCCCCAGGCAAAGTGGCAGTGCGACAAAAAAAACCACCACACTTGCGGGAATATCTTTTTTGAGATTCTGCAAATCCATCACCAACAACTCCTGTACAACTCATCAGTCAATGCGATCAACGGAAATGGAACGCGGTCACCGCAGCATATGCAGAGTGACCATAAGGCCAGCGAGATTACTGACGACCGCTTTCAGTAACCTTTCACTGCGACAGATTTCTGGATGTCTCAACAGTCAGGTACGAATGCGCGGAATCGTGTACTCTTTCCCGCATTGAAAAAGTCAAACGGTTAGCCCGACGCCATGAATGTATTGCTGGTAGAAGACGACCCACTGATCGCACAGGGGTTATTGCAGGCACTCAAGCAGAGCGCCTATACGGTTGTGCACGCACCTTACGGCGAACGCGCCGAAGGCCTGCTACTTGCCAACGACGTGGACCTGATCATTCTCGATCTGGGGCTGCCGGACATGGACGGGCTCGAGCTGTTGCGGCGCCTGCGCGCCCGCCAGAGCCGCGTGCCGGTGCTGGTACTGACCGCCCGCGATGGCGTTGAACAACAAGTCGCTGCACTGGACCAGGGCGCCGACGACTACATGGAAAAGCCTTTCGACCTGCGCGAACTGGAAGCCCGACTACGGGCCCTGTTGCGTCGCAGCCACGACCTCTCTACCGATGAGGTCAGTTTGGGCGCCCTGCAATTGAGCCCTTTCCAGCGCACTGCCACCCTCAATGGCGAACGGCTGGAACTGCCGGCGCGTGAATACGAAATCCTGGAAATTCTCTCGCTCCATGCTAATCGGGTGGTAACCAAGGCGCGCCTTGCCCAGCGTCTCAGCCGCGAGGGCGATGAGGTGGGCGATAACGCCGTAGAGGTCTACGTGCACCGCCTGCGACGCCGACTGCAGGAATCTGGGCTCGCCATCCGCACTCAGCGGGGTGCCGGCTATGTGCTGGAGGAAACCGGTTGAACCCCCCCCTGGGATTGCGCTCGCTGCTGCTATTGCTGGTCGGCGGGCCACTGTTTGTCCTGTTGCTGATCGAAATGCTGATCACGTTCGGCATCGGCCTGCATGTGACCAACCAGGTGTTTGATCGCTGGCTGCTGGACTCGGCCTACTCACTGGCTCAGGAAGTCCGGCGTGATAACGACAAGCTGGTGCTCTATGCCGACGAAGCTGCCATCGAAGTTTTCGAATGGGATGAGTTGGACGAGGTCTACTATCGGGTCTCGACCCTGGACGGCCAGGTGCTCGGCGGTCGAAGTGAAGCCTGGGTAAACCCGGATATCGCCGCGCTCAAACAGGGGCCGGTATTTACCAACGTGAGAATGGGGGGCGAATGGGTGCGCAGTGTCACCGTGCTTGCGAACCCTGATTCCCCCCGCGACAGCGCACTGGTCAGCGTGGCGGAAACCCTGCACAAACGCATTCCGCTATCGCGGACCCTGATGTTTGAAGTGGTGCTTTCCAAGGCCACCATGATCGTGGTTGCTCTGCTCGTCGTTGCCTTCGCGCTCAGTCGGGGGATTCGCCCCCTGCTCCGCCTTAGCCAGGAGCTTGCCAGCCGCTCGCCGCGCGACCTGACACCGATCAGCGCGTTGCCGGCGCCGAAGGAAGTGCGCACGGTGATCGACAATACCAATCGGTTACTGGAGCGATTGGACGACGCTTTCAGTGCGCGCGAACAGTTTATCGGCAACATTTCCCACCAGCTGAAAACCCCGCTCGCGGGCATCAAGCTGCAGGCGCAACTGGCGCTGCGCGAGAAAAATCTCGACACCGCGCACCAGGCACTGGAGCGTATTTGCCAGACGACCGATGCCATGACGCACCTGAACAACCAGCTGCTGAAACTGGCACGCGCGGAGGCCGCATCCGGTCGCGGGTTGCGCAATGAGCCGGTGGCTCTGGACAACGTGGTGCGCGAAGCGGCGGAGAGCCTGCGTGAACTGGCCCGCGGCCGCAAGGTTCAGGTGCACCAGAATCTCAGTGGTGAAACACTGGATACCTTTAAAGTCCCAGGAGACTACTACCTGTTGCGGGAACTGGTGTGGAACCTGATGGAAAACGCCATTCTCTATGTGCCGCAAGGCGGCAATGTGTGGGTAGAACTCACGCGCATCGAAAACAATATCCGGCTCGCGGTAAAGGACGATGGCCAAGGTATTCCCCGAGAGCACTGGCCGCAGATTTTCGAGCGTTTCTTCCGCTCCAAAATCACCGGTGAAGGTTGCGGACTGGGGCTCGCGATTGTTCGCGAAATCGCCTACGCCCATGGCGCCACGGTGGAATTACAACAGGCGCCCGACTCTAGCGGCGCCTGCTTTGTATGCACATTTCCGGCAGTGGGCAATAAGGACTAGACAATACGCTGCGGCGCGCTACTCGGCTCCAGACGAATCGCGATGTACTTGGACGTGGGCGTGAAACTGCCGATGCCGTAACTCTCCAGCGGTACCAGCGGGTTTGCTTCCGGGTAATAGGCCGCCGCCTGCCCTTTCGGTATATCGAACGCAATCAGGGTAAATCCCTGCACCCGGCGCTCCACGTCATCGCTCCACAGAGAAACGATATCCACCGGTTGCCGGTCGGTAAAACCCAGGCGCTGGATATCATCATGGTGTGCAAACAGTACACGGCGATTGCCGGTCACGCCGCGATAGCGGTCGTTCAGGCCATAAACCGTGGTGTTGTACTGGTCGTGGGAGCGCAGTGTCTGCAGCACCAGATCCGCCTTGCGCGCCCCCTCCTTGCCGATTTTTTCCAGTACCTCGGGGGGCAATGGCGCGGGCAGCGAGTGGCTGACGAAATTCGCCTTGCCATTTCGGGTTTTCCAGCGGCGCTGGCCCGCGGAGTTTGGAAGATAGAATCCTCCCGGGGTTTCCAGTTTGCGGTTGAAGTTTTCGAAGCCGGGAATGACATCCGCGATCAGGTCGCGAATAAGCCGGTAATCCTCCACCAGCTTCACCCAGGGCACGGGTTTCTCTCCCAGGGTCGCCTGCGCCAGTCCGGCGATGATCGCCGGTTCAGAGCGCATCTCCGCCGACAGCGGCTTCAGCTGTCCAAAGGAGGCGTGCACCATGCTGAACGAGTCTTCTACCGTGACCGCCTGGGCGCCACCTACCTGGATATCGATATCGGTGCGCCCGAGACACGGCAGGATCAGCGCCTGCTTTCCGGTGACCAGATGGCTGCGATTCAACTTGGTACTGATCTGAACCGTGAGATCGCACTTGCGCAGTGCACCGTGAGTCCGTGCGCTGTCCGGTGTGGCCTGGGCAAAGTTGCCGCCGAGACCGATAAACACCTTTACCCGCCCCTCAAGCATCGCCTCAATTGCCTTTACCACGTTCACACCCGCTTCCCGCGGCATTGGCAGCGCAAATTTCCGCTCCAGTGCATCGAGCAATGCCGCGGAGGGGTTGTCATCGATACCCATGGTGCGATCGCCCTGCACATTACTGTGTCCGCGCACCGGGCAGAGGCCGGCGCCGGGCCGCCCTACCTGGCCGCGCAACAGCTGCAGGTTGGTGATTTCCTGAATGATCGCCACCGAATGACGGTGTTGGGTGACACCCATGGCCCAGCACATGATGGTGGCATTGCTGCGACTGTAGACATGCGCGGCACACTCGATCTCATCCTTGGTGATGCCGCTGTACGCGAGAATTTCCTCCCAGCTGGCGTCATCCACTACCGCGCGATACTGCTCGAACCCCTCGCTGTGCTCGCGGATAAAATCCAGATCAAGCGGGCCTGTTTCCCCGATCTGCTGCGCCTCGTCCTGCCACTGAAACAGGAACTTGGCGATACCGCGGATCACCGCCATATCGCCGCCGAGCGCAGGGCGGAAATAATCCGTACTCAACGGGACCTCGCCGCCCGTCAGCATCTGCACCGGGTTTTGCGGAGCCTGGAAGCGCTCGAGACCGCGCTCCCGCAGGGGATTGAACACCAATACCCGCGCGCCGCGCTCCACCGCTTCGCTCAATGGTTCCAGCATGCGCGGGTGGTTGGTGCCGGGATTCTGGCCGATGACAAAAATGGCCTCGGCCTTGTCGAAATCCCCATAGGTAACCGTGCCTTTTCCGGTACCGATACTGGCCTTCAAAGCTACGCCGCTGGCCTCATGGCACATGTTGGAGCAGTCCGGCAGATTATTGGTGCCGAAAGCGCGGGCGAAAAGCTGGTAGAGAAATGCCGCCTCATTACTGGCACGGCCGGAAGTGTAGAACGCCGCCTCATCTGGCGAATCGAGGCCCTGCAGATGTTTGGCCACCAATGCAAAAGCCTCATCCCAACTGATGGGACGATAGTGATTGCCCTCGCCATCGTAAAACATCGGTTCGGTGAGGCGCCCCTGATATTCGAGCCAGTAATCGTCCTGCGCCATCAGATCCTGCAGGCTGTGGCGCGCAAAAAAATCACGGTCCACGCCGCGGCCCGACGCCTCCCAGTTCACCGCCTTGGCGCCGTTCTCACAGAAACGGATGCGCCCCTCTTTCGGCGCTTCGCCCCAGGCGCAACCGGGGCAATCGAAACCGCCGTTCTGGTTGGTCTGCAACATGGCGCGCAGGTTCTTGAATGGCTGCCGGCTATCCAACCAGGCGTGAGCGACGCTGCGCAGTGCACCCCAACCGGCGGCCGGGCGCTGGTATGGTCTGAAGCGGAAGCGGTCGACAGGCGTTTTCATTGGGAATCTCGTATTGAATGTATTTCTGACGTGCTGCTATCCAGGGCAAGCTCGGCATCGCTGTAAATTCGGGCGACATCGGCGGCGGGCTGATGCAGCAGATTGATGCCGTAGCGCTGGGCCCAGCGCACACTGATATCCGACGGTGAGGACAGGCTGATCAGTGTGCCGATACCCGCGCGCACGGATTTTTGGATAAGCTCCAGACTGCAACGGCTGGTGACCGCGACATACCCGCGGCGCAGGTCCAGGCCCTCAGCGATGCAGGCGCCGATCAATTTGTCGAGCGCATTGTGGCGGCCGATATCTTCCCGGCACAGTCGGGTTTCCCCGGACTCATCGACATACAGTGCACAGTGCATGGCACCGCGCAATTGCCGATGTTTCTGTGCGGCATCAAATCGCGCCCGCAGGTCGGTGAAATGCTCCGCAGGCGGCAGCGACGAAAACATATCGCGGGAAAAGCGTTCGCTGCGGGCGGCATCAAAAGAGAGTGCCTGTGACAGCGCCTCGACACCACAGAGTCCACAGCCACTGGTGCCCGCCAACGTGCGCCGCTGATGCCTGAACTGGCTGAGCGCACGCTGGTTGAGAGTGATTTCCACCAGCACTCCCTCATCGGCCTCTACAAGCTCGATATCCAGTATCTGCTCGCGGCGCTCAATCACCCGGCTGGTAAGGCTGAATCCGAGGGCAAAATCCTCCAGGTCTTCCGGGCTCGCCATCATGACAGCGTAGTTGAGACCGTTGTAGTTGATACCCACCGCCACTTCCCGCACCAGTTGCTGGCTCGCGCCTTGCCGATTCGGGATATGTTGCCCTTGTTCTCGCGGGGATCCAGTGGAATCCGGACTCTCTTCTTTGGGAAGATAGCGCCGGTAATTCAGTTCTCTGTACTTCATGGGCGCGGAGTATTAGCGAATTTTCACCGCAGTACCACTGACGCTCACCATCATCATGCCGCCCTTTTCACCCACGACTTCATAATCCAGATCGATGCCGACGATCGCATTGGCACCAAGGGCGCGGGCCTGCGCTTCGATTTCCGCAAACGCGATCTTGCGCGCCCTGCCCATCTCGCGTTCGTAAGCGCCGGAACGGCCGCCGATAATGTCGGTAATGGAGCCAAACAGGTCCTTGAATATATTCGCGCCGAGAATGGCCTCACCGACGACAATGCCGAGGTATTGGTCAATCTGGCGACCTTCAATGGAGGGCGTGGTGGTCTTGATCATTGGGCGGTCCCGCGTTCCAGGTTGGATTTCCGTTGAGCTTACACAAAGAATCCGCCGGCAGTGCCAAATAACCCGCGGCTGCAGAGAATAAAAAAAGCCCCGCACACGGCGGGGCTTATGTTTCGCGCAACGAGCCGGACCGCGCTTAACGCTGGCTCGCCTTGAACTCGCGGCGGCGGCGGTGCAAGACCGGTTCGGTATAGCCATTGGGCTGGGCGCAACCCTCGAATACCAGCTCGCAGGCGGCCTGAAAGGCGATGCTCTGGTCAAAGTTAGGCGCCATATCGCGGTAGGCGGGATCACTGGCATTCTGGCGGTCCACCACGGCGGCCATGCGGCGCATGGTTTCCTCCACCTGCGCACGGGTACAGACGCCCTGCTTGAGCCAGTTGGCGATGTGCTGGGAGGAAATCCGCAGGGTTGCACGGTCTTCCATCAATCCTACGTCGTGGATATCCGGCACCTTGGAACAGCCCACACCCTGGTCGATCCAGCGCACCACATAGCCGAGGATACCCTGGGCGTTGTTGTCCAGTTCGCGCTGGATTTCCTCCGGGCTCCACTCGGGGTTGTCTGCCACCGGCACCGTCAGAATATCGTCGAGATTGGCGCGCTTGTGTTTTGCCAGTTCTTCCTGCACCTGCGCCACATCGACCTTGTGGTAGTGCAATGCGTGCAGGGTCGCGGCGGTGGGGGACGGCACCCACGCAGTATTTGCGCCCGCCTTCGGGTGGCCGATCTTGGCCTCCATCATCGCCGCCATCATGTCCGGCATGGCCCACATTCCCTTGCCAATCTGCGCGCGACCCTTGAGGCCAGTAGCGAGACCGGTGTCCACGTTCCAGTCTTCGTAGGCCGCAATCCACTTGGACTGTTTCATTTCCCCTTTGCGGATCATCGGACCCGCCAGCATGGAGGTGTGAATCTCGTCACCGGTGCGATCGAGGAAGCCGGTATTGATGAACACCACCCGCTCTTTCGCCGCAGCGATACACGCCTTCAGGTTGACCGTGGTGCGCCGCTCTTCGTCCATGATGCCCATTTTTACCGTATTGCGAGCAAGGCCGAGGGCGTCTTCGATACGGTTGAACAGGGTATTGGCAAATGCCACTTCTTCCGGCCCGTGCATCTTCGGCTTCACAATGTACACGCTGCCGGTGCGGGAATTTTGGTGCGGGCCGTTGCCACGCAGGTCGTGGATGGCGATCAGGGAGGTCACCATGCCGTCGAGAATGCCTTCCGGAACCTCGTTGCCATCCTTGTCGAGTACCGCATCGTTGGTCATCAGGTGACCCACATTGCGTACAAACATCAGGCTGCGCCCGGGCAGCGTCAGCTTGCCGCCTTCGGCGCCGGTGTACTCGCGATCCGGATTGAGGGTGCGCAGGATTTCCTTGCCATTCTTGCTGAGTTTTTCCTGCAGGTCGCCCTTCATCAGACCAAGCCAGTTGCGATACACAACCACCTTGTCTTCCGCGTCGACCGCGGCGACGGAATCCTCGCAATCCATGATGGTGGTGAGTGCGGATTCCACCAGAATGTCCTTGATGCCGGCCTTGTCGGTCTTGCCAATCGGACTGGTACGATCGATCTGGATTTCAAAATGCAGGCCGTTGTGGCTGAGCAGAACCGCGTCCGGCGCCTCCTGGGCACCGTGGTAACCGACAAACTGGCGGCTGTTTTTCAGCGCCGCGACCTTGCCATTGGCAAGTTCCGCCTCCAGCAGAGAGCCGTTGATGCGATAGGCGGTCACGTCGCGATGGCTGACGCCATTGAGTGGCGCGGCCTGATCGAGAAAATCACGGGCATAGGCGATGACCTTGTCACCGCGTACCGGGTTGTAAACACCGGCCTTCTCGGCGCCGTTGTCTTCACTGATAGCGTCGGTACCGTAGAGGGCGTCGTACAGACTGCCCCAGCGCGCATTGGCGGCGTTCAACGCATAGCGCGCATTCATCACCGGCACCACCAGCTGCGGGCCGGCCATGGTGGCAATTTCCGCGTCCACGTTTTCGGTTTTCGCGGCAAAGTCCGCGGGCTCGTCCACCAGATAGCCGATCTCTTTCAGGAACGCTTTGTATGCGTCGAGATCGCGGTAGCCCCGCGGATTTTCGCTGTACCACTGATCCATACGCGCCTGGATGTCATCGCGTTTTTTCAACAGCGCGCGGTTGACCGGCGCCAGGTCGTTCACGACGTTCTCGAATTCCGCCCAGAACACCTCGGCACTGAATCCGGTGCCGGGGATGACTTCTTCCGCAATCAATGCGTGCAGTTCTGCGGCGATCTGCAGACCGCCAATACGGACTCTTTCCGTCATGACTGACCTCTTGTACTGGTTATGGAGACTCGTGAGTTTCGCAGCATTCTAAACAGCGGGCTCACCATACCGCTAATTTATAGGTGCGATACTCGATATTCGCTAAATGAATTTACGTGTAGGCAGATGTTACAACTGGCGCCCTACATCCAGGATCAGTCGGCGCATCCAGCGGTGCGGAGCACTCTGCTGCAACAGCGGGCTCCAGGCCATTTTCAGTTCCAGAGGCGGGATCTTGAGCGGCGGATCGCGCAATACCACACGCGGGTTACTGGACGCCAGCTGCGCCATACGCGTGGGCACAGTAACGATAAGGTCGCTCTGCTCTGCCAGCAGCATCGCCACCTGGTAGTGACGGGTGAATACCGAAATATCACGCTTGCGCCCCAGACGGCCGATGGCCTCATCCACCCAGCCCAGACGCTGTACATCCTCCGGATTGACCCCTACCCCCACACCCATACCGGTCTTGCTCACCCAGATGTGCTGCGCGCGCAGGTAGCTGTCCAGATTGTAGTCCTGCAATATCGGGTTATCCGCGCGCATCACACAGGAGAAGCTGTCGCTCCAAATGGTTGCCTGGTGGAAGCTCTGGGGCATGGAATCGAAACGGTTGATTACCATGTCCACCTTGCCCTGCTCCACATCGACGAAGCTCACGTCGCTCGGCGTCATGATGTCCAGACTGATGCCGGGTGCACTTACGCGCAGCTGTTTCAGGAGCGGCGGAATCAGCGTGGACTCCGCGTAATCGCTGGCCATGATACGGAAAGTGCGGCGCGCCTCCGCGGGAGAAAAATCCCGATTCGGCTGGATCACCTGATCGATGGCGGCGAGCGCCTCCCGCACCATCGGCTGCAGTTCCAGCGCGCGTTCGGTGGGCATCATGCCCTCGCGGGTACGCACCAGCAGCGGATCATCAAACAACTCCCGCAGGCGTTTCAGGCCGTTACTCATCGCAGGCTGGGACAATCCCAACTGGTTGGCGGCGCGGGTGACATTGCGCTCGCGCAGCAGAACATCCAGGTACACCAGCAGGTTCAGATCGGCTCTTTCCAGATTCATTCAGGGGACTCCAGGCGGGCTTCTTGCGGCCGTTTTCAAATCGGCCTTTTTCAGTCTGAGGCCCAGGTTTTACAGGCGCTTCAGTCATATATTCATCGCTTGTATAGCGGGAATCATGACAATAAATTAGCCAAATTATGCCAGCACTCCTAGGATACGTACAACCTGATCGCAGTCACCTTTTAGGGAAAGTTGAGGAAAGATAACCATGTCTAACTACGCTCAAGAAATCGAAAAAGCCGCCAAACTCTGCGAGGCCAACGGCTCATCCTGGGATGCCATCAATCCGGAATCCGTCGCCCGTATGCGCCTGCAGAACAAATTCCAGAACGGTCTGGATATCGCACGATACACCGCCGATATCATGCGCAAGGACATGGCCGCGTATGACAAAGACACGTCCAAGTACACCCAGTCCCTGGGCTGCTGGCACGGCTTTATCGGCCAGCAAAAAATGATTTCCATCAAGAAACATTTCGAAGGCAAAACCGACCGCCGCTACCTGTACCTGTCCGGCTGGATGGTGGCTGCACTGCGCAGTGAGTTCGGTCCGCTGCCGGATCAGTCCATGCACGAGAAAACCGCGGTAGCCGGCCTGATCGAAGAACTGTACACCTTCCTGCGCCAGGCGGATGCGCGCGAACTTGGCGGTCTGTTCCGCGAGCTGGATGCCGCCCGCGAAGCCGGCGACCAGGTGAAGGAAAAAGCCACTCTCAACAAAATCGACAACCACGTTACCCATATTGTGCCGATCATCGCCGATATTGATGCCGGTTTCGGTAACGCCGAGGCGACTTACCTGCTGGCGAAGAAAATGATCGAAGCCGGCGCCTGCTGTATCCAGATCGAAAACCAGGTTTCCGACGAGAAGCAGTGCGGCCACCAGGACGGCAAGGTAACCGTGCCCCACGAGGACTTCCTCGCCAAGATTCGCGCGGTGCGTTACGCGTTCCTGGAGCTGGGTGTAGACAACGGCGTAATCGTTGCGCGTACCGACTCCCTGGGTGCCGGCCTCACCAAACAAATCGCGGTTACCCGTGAACCGGGCGACCTGGGCGACCAGTACAACGCCTTCCTGGATTGCGAAGAAGTGGCGCCGGGCGACCTGGCCAACGGCGATGTAATCATCAACCGCGACGGCAAGCTGCTGCGTCCGAAGCGTCTGGCTTCCAACCTGTTCCAATTCAAGAAAGGCACCGGCGAGGCGCGCTGCGTACTCGACAGCGTCACCTCCCTGCAGAACGGCGCAGACCTGATCTGGATCGAAACCGAGAAGCCGCACGTACGTCAGATCGGCGCCATGATGGATGAGATCCGCAAGCAGGTACCGGACGCCAAGCTGGTGTACAACAACAGCCCGTCCTTCAACTGGACCCTGAATTTCCGCCAGCAAGTATTCGATGCGTGGAAAGACGAAGGCAAGGATGTATCCGCCTACGACCGCGCCAACCTGATGAGCGCGGAGTACGACGAAACCGACCTGTCCAAGGCGGCGGACGAAAAAATTCGCACCTTCCAGGCGGATGCGGCGCGCGAGGCGGGCATTTTCCACCACCTCATCACCCTGCCCACCTACCACACTGCCGCCCTGTCTACCGATAACCTAGCCAAGGAGTACTTCGGTGACAAAGGCATGCTGGGTTACGTGGAAGGCGTGCAGCGCAAGGAGATCCGCCAGGGTATCGCCTGTGTGAAACACCAGAACATGGCCGGCTCCGACATGGGCGACGACCACAAAGAGTACTTCGCCGGCGAAGCTGCGCTGAAAGCTGCAGGCAAGGACAACACCATGAACCAATTTGGTTAATGGATGGTCATCAACCAGGTTCCAAAAGCGAGTATCCCTGAGTAATCGCTTCATTCTCTTCGGGCTGCCAGTGGCAGCCCTTTTTTATTGTGCGCACAGATACACTAGTCTTTATGGCATGCCTGTAACCAATCTGCGCCAGCTATGTCGAAATCCAGCCGTGTACTCGTCCTGAACTGTGGCAGTTCGTCGCTGAAATTCGCCCTGATTGACCCCCACAGCGGCGCCCTGGATCTGAGCGGAATGGGCGATGCCTTCGGCCAGGGTGAACCAACAGTCAGCTGGAAATTCAACGGCGACAAACAGTGCACCACACTTCCCGCGGAGGCACGCCACGCTGAAGTGATCCGTTTTCTGGTGAACGAAATCCTCAGTGATTGCCCGGACCTTCGGGACAATCTGGTGGCCATCGGCCACCGCGTGGTGCACGGCGGCGAGAAGTTTTCCCACTCGGTGCTGATCGACGACGCGGTGATCAGCACTATTCAGGATTGCGTCGCCCTGGCGCCGCTGCACAATCCCGCCGCGTTACACGGGATAGAAGCAGCGCACGAGGCGTTTCCGGGGCTGCCCCAGGTGGCGGTTTTCGATACTGCCTTCCACCAGTCCATGCCACGCCACGCGTATATCTACGCCCTGCCCTATGAGCTGTACCGGGATCACGGCATCCGCCGCTATGGGATGCATGGCACCAGTCACCGTTACGTCACCGAGCGCGCGGCGGAGCTGCTGAACCTGCCGGTGAACGAGGTGAACATCATTTCCGCTCACCTGGGCAACGGCGCTTCCATCACCGCCGTGCACAACGGCCACAGTGTGGACACCAGTATGGGGCTCACGCCACTGGAGGGACTGGTCATGGGCACCCGCAGTGGCGATGTTGACCCGGGCCTGTTGCTGCACCTCAGCAGCCGGCTGGATTACTGCCTGAAAGAAATCAACGACATGCTCAACAAAAAAAGCGGATTGCTGGGCATTTCCGAGCTGAGCAGTGACTGCCGCGCACTGGAACAGGCGGCCTCGGAGGGACACGACGGCGCCCAACTGGCACTGGATATATTCTGCTACCGCCTGGCGAAGTACATCGCCTCCTATCACGGCGTGCTGCCACAGGTCGACGCGCTGGTGTTTACCGGTGGGATTGGCGAAAACTCGAGTTTGGTGCGGCAAAAAACACTGGCACACCTCAGTGGGCTGGGATACGCACTGGACGAGGCGCGCAACCAGCGTGCGCGCTTCGGTGAAGAGGGCCCCATCTCCACCGAGCAATCCGCGGTAACCCTGGTGATCCCTACCAACGAGGAGTGGGTGATCGCCCGTGACGCCGCCGGGTTGGTGCCACCGACCAGTCCCAACAGCGACCCCTGTTCGAGGGAATAGCCCATGTCGCGCACCATCATGCTGGTTCCCATCGGCGCCGGTGTCGGCATCACCTCCGTCAGCCTGGGTACCCTGCGCGCACTGGAGCGCAACGGTGTCAGCGTGAGTTTCTACAAGCCCATCGCAGAAACGGTAAAGCACGAAAAAAACCGCGATCGCAGCAACGAGATACTGCGCCAGGCCTCGAATCTCAAGGTGCCGGAATCCTTTTCCATGCACCACGCGGAATCCCTGATCGGCCGCGGCGACTTGTCCGACCTGCTGGAAGAAATTCTTGCGCGCTTCAACACCGGTGCTAATCAGGCAGATGTGGCGATCATCGAAGGTCTGGTACCCAATGCGGAAAACCAGTTCGCCAACCAGCTGAATTTCCAGATCGCAAAAACCCTGGATGCTGAAATCGTGCTGGTGGTGTGCCCCAACCTGGATTCCCCGCAGCAACTGAAAGATCGCCTCGAAGTAGCGATGGCGACCTTCGGCGGCAGCCAGTCGGGTCGCGTGGTGGGGTGCATCGTCAACAAGGTGGGGGCACCGTCGCAGTTACCCGACACCCCGGGAGCGGATATCACCGGAGTCTTTGACGGACCGAAGGCGCATCGCGGCAGCCTGGAAATTCTCTCGCTGTTTGGCAAAAGTCCGCTGCCGATCATCGGCTGTATTCCGTGGAATGCGGACCTGGTTGCACCACGGGCCAAGGACCTGGCGGATCACTTTCACGCGGAGATCATCAATTACGGCGAGCTGGATTCCCGCCGCCTGCACAGTGTCACCTTCTGCTCGCGCTCCCTTGGCAACATGATCTACCGTTTTGAACCGGGTTCCATGCTGGTCAGCTCCGGGGACCGCCCCGATGTCATCGTGGCCGCCTGTCTGGCCGCTATGAACGGGGTAAAGATTGGCTGCCTGCTGCTGACCGGCGGCTTCTATATCGAGCCGATGGTGCGCAAACTCTGCGCACCGGCGATGGAAACCGGGCTGCCGGTGATCCTCGTCAACAGCAATACCTGGCAGACAGCGCTACAGCTGCAGTCGTTCAATACCGAAACCCCCTCCGACGACCACGACCGTATCGAGCGGGTACAGGATTTTATTGCCGGCCACCTGGACAACCATTGGGTCGAATCGCTCGGGCGCGATTCCAATCGACCGAAACGTCTGTCACCGCCGGCTTTCCGCTTCCACCTCACCGAACTCGCGCGCCGCGCCAACAAGCGTATTGTGCTACCTGAGGGCGATGAGCCACGTACCGTCAAGGCCGCCCTCGCCTGCGCCGAACGTGGAATCGCGCGGCCGGTATTGCTGGGAGACCCGAAAGAGATCTACCGCGTCGCCGAACAACAGGGCCTGACCCTGAGCGACAAGGTGGAAATCATCGACCCCAAAACCGCGCGCAACAAATACGTCGAGCCGATGGTGAAATTGCGCAAGAACAAGGGCCTGACCGACATCGTGGCCAAGGAGCAACTGGAGGATAACGTGGTGCTCGGCACCATGATGCTGGCGGAGGGTGAAGTGGACGGGCTGGTATCCGGCGCAGTGCACACCACCGCCAACACCATTCGCCCGGCTCTGCAGCTGATCAAGACCGCACCGGGCGCGAGCCTGGTGTCCTCGGTTTTTTTCATGCTGCTGCCGGATCAGGTACTGGTCTACGGCGACTGCGCCATCAACCCGGACCCCAACGCACAGGAACTCGCGGACATCGCCATACAGTCCGCGGACTCCGCCTGTGCGTTCGGTATCGAACCGCGAGTCGCGATGATCAGTTACTCCACCGGTACCTCCGGCAGCGGTAGCGACGTGGACAAGGTGCGGGAAGCAACAAAACTCGCCAAGTCAAAGCGCCCGGATCTGGTGATCGACGGGCCGCTGCAGTACGACGCGGCGATCATGGAAAACGTGGCAAAGAAAAAAGCACCGGACAGTCCCGTAGCCGGACGCGCCACGGTATTTATCTTTCCCGATCTCAATACCGGCAACACCACCTACAAAGCGGTTCAGCGCAGCGCGGAACTGATCAGTATTGGCCCCATGCTGCAGGGGATGCGCAAACCGGTGAACGATTTATCGCGGGGCGCGCTGGTGGACGACATTATCTATACCATCGCGCTGACCGCGATTCAGGCCGGGCAACTGAAATAATCCAGGTTCAGCTGCCAGGCGAAATATCGGGGCCGACGGGTTCTGGATCACACACCACGCCAAGCGGCCGGTTTATATCCAGAAACTGTACCAGAGACCCGGCCACCAGATAGGCTTCCAGGCGGTGTTCAAACGTATCGCTGTACTCGAATTCCATACGCTGCAGGCACTCGTGCACATATTTGTATTCCGGTGCCCGGCTTTTACACGCGGCCCGGCCCCTGCGAATTAACGGCCACAGATCCCAGATCTTGCGACCTTCTTCTTTCAGGGCTTTTAGCCCCACTGCCAGCTGCGCTTCTTCACGCGTTAAATCAGTTCCCAGCGGATAGTACGGCAGCAATTGCAGGCGGTGCCCCTGGGTGAAAACCGCGTCTATCCGCGCCGGAGTGTTATTGGCAAACGCTTCGGGAATGGTGTAATCGGCTTCAATCTTGCCCGCCGCCCTGGCTTTTTCCAGCAACTCGCCCTGAAAGCGCGAGTCGGCGATGCACAGCATGGCTTCGATCACGTCGCGGTCGCATTTGCCGCGCAGGTCGGCGACGCCGTATTCGGTGGCCACAATATCCCGCAGATGTCGCGGGATGGTGCAGTGCGGGTATTCCCACACAATGTTGCTGCGTATGCGGCCGCCACTGACGCGGGTGCTGGCCAGGGCAATTATCGAGCGGCCGCCGGGCAGTTCGTGAGCCTGTGCCACAAAGTTGTACTGACCGCCCACGCCACTGACCACCTGCGCGTTTTCCAGGCCGTCGGAAATTACCGCACCGTTCAGGGTGACCATCATCGCGGAATTGACGAAGCGCGCGTACTGGCGCTGAGCGGTTTTTAGCGCGCGGTCTTTATGTAGCTCGTTGATAAAGTCGATGGCGGTCATGTTAATACCGGCCATTTCCCGTTCCGGCATTTCCCGCAAAGCACGGTACAAGGCATTGGAACCGAGATAGAAACCGCCGTGTAACCAGGTTCCACCGGGAAGTGGTTTGCCTGCGCAGCTGCCGAGCAGTTTTTTGCGGCCGGTACTGCTGTGCAGATCGCACTCCTCCAGTTCGCCATGCTGGTCAAGAAAGCGGTGTCCTCGCCAGCTATAGCTGGGGTCGACGATCCCGGCTGCCTGCAAAAATTGCGTATCAGCTTCCGTCAGCGGGCACTGGATCCGCCCGGCGTCGTGCAGCGCAATCAGCAGGTCTTCGTCAACTATCGGGGATATTGCGCCTTTGTTCAGTAACTTCTGTAGTGTCACATCGGCGTAAACCTGACGCTTCAGTACGCCAGCGCGGCGCAGATGCAGGAAGCCTTCCGGCACCATTTCGCTGGCACCGTACAACCCTTGTTGGAAAGGCCCGAGTCCCAGCGGCAACTTGCACAGGGCTCGCTCGGTATCCACGTCGAGAGACTGCAGGATGTCCCGGTAATCCGCGTTATTGCCGTGCCGCAACCGCAGTACGTGACAGATGGCATCGCCCAGCGCGCCGATGCCAACCTGCAGGGTACCGCCGTCGCGGATAAGTCCGGCGATATGAAATGCCAGCGCATACTCGGGGAGCCCCACCGGAGCGTTCGGCGCAGGAAACAGCTCCCGCTGGAACGTCTCTCCCTCCAGCACAAAATCAAACATGCCGGCGGGCACCCTGGCATCGCCACCGACAAACGGCAGGCGCGGATTGACCTCGCCCACCAAGGTGATCGGACGATGCCCGCGCTCCTGCGCCAGTTCGATCACCGGCAGGGTAAGGTCGGGATTACTGCTCAGGCTGAAATCGCCACTGCCATCGGTGGACGGTGAAACCATCTGCGCAATCAGATTTACTCCCCGATCCAAAAGATCCCTCGGCACGTGGGTGTAATTAGCACTGACGTAGCTCTGCTGGACCGATGGGGAATGCAGAAAACTGCCGGGCTGCAGGAAAAACTCACACACTTCCACATTGGGGGGCAGCAGGCCCTTGCGGCGGGCCCGGTTATAGGCGAGGTCCTGATAATCGGTATAGAGCCGGTCCAGCAACGGCTGGACAAAGCGTCGTTGCAGCTCATTACCTGCGGACGGCCGCTCCAGCGTCAGTGCGGTAAAGATGGTCAGGGAGATTTCCGGATCTGATTCCGCGCGCGCATACAGGGCATTGGCAAACTGGTTGGCCTTGCCGATGCCCAGGGGCAATCCAAGGACGATGCGCTTGCCCACTTTCTCCAGCACCGCGTCCACGCAGGTATCGACCGCGCCGAATGTTTCCGGTTTCGCCATGGACTCCTCCAGTCCCTATTTGCCAGCAGGGGCAAGGGATTCGTAGTGATCCACCTGGATGGCTTGGTTGACGGCAGCGGCGGTTCTGCGGATTTTTTCTGCCTCTTCCGCGCTGATCAGTTTCTTCGCCAGGGCCTTGTCGATGGCATCGTCATTCAGTGGCCGCAGCCCACCTTTTTTCATCTTGTCGCGGATGTTTTCGGTCTGGTGGCTGCTAATAAACGCCTGTTCGACGATGTCGATGCCATCACCGGGGTTGCCGAGAAATACGCCTTTGGTCAGACGATCGCGGGTTTCACCCGGCTCCATGATCAGGTTGGCACAGGCGCGCGCCTGGCGGTCGGATGCGGCGCGGATGCTGTGCCCCCAGGGCATGGTGAGGAACTGCATCAGCTGGCCGATAAAGCGTATCGGGAAGTTGTGAAATACCTCAATCAGGCTCACCTCGATATTGTGGAAGCCGGCGCGCATGGCAAATTCCAGCAACGGGCGATCCGCCGCGGGGCTGCCGTCGTCGTTGAAACGTTTCAGGGTGGCGCTCATCAGATAGAGTTCGCTGAGCACATCCCCGAGCCGCGCGGAAATCAGCTCCTTGCGCTTCAGCTCGCCACCCAATGACATCAGCGAAATTTCCGTCACCAGGGTCAGCACCGCGGAGTAGCGGTTCATCTGCCGGTAGTATTTGGCCGCATCCCCTACCCCTTTCGGGCTGCTGGCAAACAGTCCCCCGGTCCAGCCGTGGAAAGCCGCTCGGCAGAAGGTCTTTAACTGGAACAACGCGTGTTTTGGCAACAGCGCATCCAGCTGTTTCAGCCCCTCCGTTGCATCCGGATTGGTGGCCGCTTCCATTTCCTGCAACAGGTACGGATGGCAACGGATCGCGCCCTGGCCGAAGATCATCAGGCTGCGGGTGAGAATGTTCGCCCCCTCGACGGTGATGGCCACCGGTACCGCGCGGTATACGTTGCCGAGGTAGTTCAGGGGGCCATCCATGATGGCCTTGCCCGCGTGGATATCCATGGCGTCATTGACGGCTTGGCGCAAACCGTTGGTGGCATGCGCCTTCATGATGGCTGACACCACGGCGGGCTTGCGCCCCTGGTCCAGCGCGCGGGTGGTAGTCTTGTGCGCAGAATCCAGCACATACGCGATGGCGGCAATCTCTGCCAATCGGCGCTGCACACCCTCGAATTTACCGATGGGAATGCCGAACTGTTCGCGGATGTGCGCATAGGCACCGGTGGTGCGCGCCGCCAGCTTGGCGCCGCCGGTGGAGAGTGATGGCAGTGAGATACCGCGCCCCGCGGCGAGCGCACTCATCAGCATATGCCAGCCGTGGCCGATGTTTTCCTGGCCGCCGATGATCCAGTCCATGGGGATGAATACGTCCTTGCCCCAGTTAGGCCCGTTCATAAATGCCTGCAGCGCCGGCAGGTGGCGCTGGCCGATGGTCACCCCGGGGGTATCGGTGGGCACCAGTGCCACGGTGATGCCCAGCTCTTCTTCCTCGCCGAGAATGTGGTCGGGGTCGTAGAGTTTGAAGGCGAGACCGAGAATCGTCGCCACCGGCCCCAGGGTGATATAGCGCTTGTGCCAGTTCACTCGCATGCCCAGGGTTTTTTCGCCGTTGTACTCCTGGTAACAGACCACGCCGTTATCCACCATGGCCGCCGCGTCAGAGCCGGCCTCCGGGCTGGTCAGGCCGAAACAGGGAATCTCGCGGCCATCGGCAAGACGCGGCAGGTAGTGGTTTTTCTGCTCCTCGGTACCGTGGGCCATTAGCAGCTCGCCTGGGCCGAGTGAATTCGGCACCATCACGGTAACGCCGACACTGGTACTGCGCGTGGAAATCTTGGTCACGATCTGCGCGTGCGCGGTGGGCGAGAAGCCGAGGCCGCCAAATTTTTCGGGGATGATGATGCCGAAGAAGCGGTTCGTTTTCAGAAAGTCCCAGATCTCAGGTGAGATGTCGTGGTCTTCATACGAGATCTTCCAGTCATCCACCATCCTGCAGAGCTCTTCCACGGGACCGTCGATAAACGCCTGCTCCGCTTGTGTGAGCTCTGGCGGCCCCATGTTCAGTAACTGGTTCCAATCCGGCTTGCCGGATAGTAACTGTGCATCCCACCAGACTTCCCCCGCTTCCATGGCCTCGCGCTCGGTGTCGGAAATCGGGGGCAGGACTTTTTTAATCCAGTTCAACAGCGGCGCGGTGATCCACTTCTGGCGCAGGTTGCTCATAACCTTTCCTTGTCGATCCATTTCAGCTGAAAAATACGACTATCGGCGGATGCGTGCCGTCAGCCATGTGCCTGCAACTATAGGCAATGAACAGTCCCTCATTACCATCACGATACGATCAGGCAAATGCCAGCGTGCCAACGCCGCAGAAAATGATCAATGCAGCCAGCAGGCGTTGGGTGGAAAACCGCTCATTCAGCAGGAATACCGAAATCACGGAAGCAAACAGGATGCTCACCTCTCGGGTGGCGGCCACCGCCGCCACCGGCATCATCGACGTGGCCCAAAGCGCAATGCCGAAACCGCCGGTAGCCAGCACCCCGGACAGGGAGCTGCGCAGCAAATTGGCACGGGCAAATGCGAGGCCTTTCAGCGGCCGGGTACACAGCACGGCGAGAATGACACCGCCACCAGAAAGGATTTCCAGCCAGGCAACATAGCTGAGTGGGTTGGCCACACTGCGTACACCCGCTGCACCAAGGGTGGTATAACCGGTAATGGCAATGCCGGTACCGAGAGAATAGAAAATCCCCTTACCGCTGACTCTCAGCTCTTTCATGATCAGCGCGAAAATACCGCAGGTTACCAGCAATACACCGGTAATCTGCAGCGGCTGCAGGGATTCATCCAGGAACAACAGCGCCGCAATCGATACCATCAGTGGGGTGACGCCGCGAGCCATCGGGTAGGCGGTACCGTAATCCAGCGCCTGGTATGAGCGGGATAGCAGAAAGAAATACAGATACTGGAAGAAGGCCCCGCCGACAAGAAAACCCAGGGCGTTTTTACCGGGCAGCGGCAGCTGCGTCGCCAGTGCCGCGCCGACCAACAAGCCGACACTGCGAATCATCGCCAGCTGCAGGAAACCTTCACCACTGTGTTTGACCACCGCATTCCATACGGCGTGCGCAAGGGCAGACAGCAGTACCAGCGCAAATAAAATGGATTCCGATATTTCCAATTCACATAAGCGGTTGGGGAGAAACTATCACGCCGTTATTATCAGCGTATACATACTCTCCAGATTTAAAGGTGACGCCGCCGAAAGTCACTGCGATATCACGCTCACCGACCCCTTTTTTGTCGGTCTTCATGGGGTGGCTTCCCAGCGCCTGTACTCCTAACTCTAGTCCAGAAATCGCATCCACATCCCGGATGCAGCCGAACATCAGGATACCCTCCCAACCATTTTGTACCGCTTTTTCCGCCAGCAGGTCGCCGAGACAGGCCCTGCGCATGGAGCCCCCGGCATCCACCACCAGAACCTTGCCAGTACCCTCTTCCGCCACCAGATCCCGGACCAGGGAGTTATCTTCAAAGCATTTGATGGTCACGATCTGCCCGCCAAACTGCTCCCGGCCGCCGTAATTGATAAACATCGGCTCCACCACCTGGACCAGTTCCGGAAACTCGTCGCACAGATCGGGGGTGGAAATTGTGGTGAGGCGCATGACGTGGACTCCTGTTTATTGTTCGCAATTGCACCAAGTTGGCCGATTCATCTTAGCGGCAGGAGAATCCTCGCGCAGCGCACAAATAAAAATGCCGGGAATTCTCCTGATGGATAATCCCCGGCAAATGGCTTGTCCCCTCTCACTAAGTGGACAAGCGGGCTTGCCAAATCAGCTCAACGGCAAATGCACATAAACTGCCTGTCCTCCTCGCTTAATAGCTCACCCGAACCGGCATGCCGACACGGGCATACTGGTAGAACTTGCTCGCCATATGCGGGGGCATGCGCACACAACCGTGGGAAGCCGGGTAGCGCGGTACATGACCTGAAGCATGCAGCCCAATACCACCATTAAAACGGATATAGTGATTCATTTTCGCGCCGCGGTAATAGGTACCCGCGGGGCGACGATGTTTACGGGTATCGACATCGGCCTTTACCACTCTACCGGTGGAACTGTCGACATAGCTGCCGTAAATACTGGAGCGGTGGTTGGGATTTTTGGCCAGCACGCGGAAGTGACCGGGTCTTGTGCTGAATCCTTTTTTGCCCGAGGACACCAGCGAGACCCCCACTAGACGGGAACCTTTGTAAAAGTAGGCCTTTTGCTCCGACAGATTGATTCTGATCGATGGCGATCCGGAAGAATTCATCGCCGCCTCATCGTCAAACCAATTAACGCCGCTTTGCGCGCCGGCCAAATTCGGCCACAGACTGCCGACGAGGGTTCCCAGCAGCAACATCAACACTGCTAACAGACGCCGCGTACCCTGTGCAGAATCCATTGCCACTACCGTCATATTTACCGGAGACGATACGCCCTGCTCACATTCGGTGAAGCTTCTTTGTGGTGTGCGCTTATCTGGCGTGTATTGGGGACTTCTTTGCATGGTGCACCTCAATCAGAACTCAACTCGTCAGGACTTCAAGCGAAGGTAATCACTACATGAAGCGAAGGTAATCACTACATGGGCAGTGAAATAGACGCCCCGGAAAAACTCTCCATAAAATAGGAATGTTTTTGCGGGAACCATTTCGATTCTATTGACTGAGTGTCGCGCTCTTAGACTGATTTCCATCCCCAATCGGGCGTTTTATGGAGATTGGCGATGGACTTAGGGTGCAGGAATACCGATCACAAGATCATGGACCGGTGGCCCACAATGACGTCTTTATGGAAAAACACGCAAGATTGGGAAATTGTTTCGAGTGCAGGTGAAAAAAAAGCGACCACAAAGGTCGCTTTTTTCAGAGTCAAGCCCAATCCGCTGGTGATTCGGCGTCAGGCTAGATACGTAACCGGTGGACCTTACGGACCGCTGTCGGAGCGCGTATCTCAGGCTTTCTGGTTATTCGCCAGATACAACCAGGTATCTACCGCGGTATCCGGGTTGAGGGAGACGCTGTCGATACCCTCGTCCATCAGCCACTGTGCGAAATCCTTGTGATCGGATGGACCCTGGCCGCAGATACCCACGTACTTGCCCGCCTTCTTACAGGCTTGAATAGCGCGGGACAGCAGCATTTTCACCGCCGGATCGCGCTCGTCAAACAGCTCCGCCACCAGACCGGAATCCCGGTCCAGGCCCAGGGTCAGCTGTGTGAGGTCGTTGGAGCCGATGGAGAAGCCGTCGAAGTACTGCAGGAAGTCTTCCGCCAACAGCGCGTTGGACGGCAGCTCACACATCATGATGAGCTTGAGGCCGTTCTCGCCGCGCTTCAGGCCATTTTCTTCCAGCAGTTCCACCACCTGACGCGCCTCGTCCGGGGTGCGCACGAAGGGCACCATGATCTCCACATTGGTGAGGCCCATTTCGTCGCGCACTTTTTTCAGTGCACGGCACTCGAGGGCAAAACACTCGCGGAAATCCTTGGAGCGATAGCGGGAAGCACCGCGGAAACCGAGCATCGGGTTTTCTTCACTGGGCTCGTACATCTGCCCGCCCACAAGGTGCGCGTATTCGTTGGACTTGAAGTCCGACAGGCGCACGATCGCACGATTCGGGGCAAAGGCCGCAGCCAGGGTGGAAATACCTTCCACCAGCTTCTCGACAATAAAGTCTTCCGGCGAGGCGTAACCGCCGATGCGGTTGCGGATATTCTGCTGCAGATCTGCCGGCAGGCGATCCAGCTCCAGCAACGCCTTGGGGTGAATACCGATCATGCGGTTCAAAATGAACTCGAGTCGCGCGAGTCCCACACCCTGGTTCGGCAGATTGCTGAAGGCAAACGCACGATCCGGGTTGCCCACATTCAGCATGATCTTGAACGGCAGTTCCGGCATATCGCTCACCTCGGTGAGGGAGCGCTCGAAATCCAGCTGGCCGGCCATCACGAAGCCGGTATCCCCTTCCGCACAGGTCACGGTAACCGGGGTGCCGGTGGTCAGTTTTTCGGTGGCGTCGCCACAGCCTACCACCGCGGGAATACCCAGCTCGCGGGCAATGATCGCGGCGTGACAGGTACGACCGCCGCGATTGGTGACAATGGCGCTGGCCTTTTTCAGTACGGGTTCCCAATCGGGGTCGGTCATGTCGGTGACCAGGACTTCGCCGTCCTGCATCTTCGCCATGTCTTCCACGGACTCCAGCACCCGTACCGGGCCGGCACCAATACGCTGACCGATGGCGCGACCTTCACACAGGATGTCACTGCGCTCCTGGAGCTTGTAACGCTCGATGCTGGTGCCGGTGTCGCGGGAGCGTACGGTCTCGGGACGCGCCTGTACGATAAACAGCTTGCCACTGTCACCATCTTTGGCCCATTCGATGTCCATCGGGCGCTGGTAGTGGGCTTCGATCTTGCGCGCCTGATTGGCGAGATCGGTGAGCTCCGCGTCGGTGAGCGAGAAGCGCAGACGATCCGCCTCGGACACCTGCACGGTTTTGACCGAACGGCCGCATTCGCCGCTCTGGTCGTAAATCATTTTGATGGCCTTACTGCCGCGGTTGCGGCGCAGAATTGCCGGTCTACCTGCTTCCAGCGCGGGTTTATAGAGGTAGAACTCATCCGGGTTCACTGCGCCCTGTACCACGGTCTCACCGAGGCCGTATGCGGCGGTAATGAAGATCACATCGCGGAATCCGCTCTCGGTATCCAGGGTGAACATAACCCCGGAGGCGCCGGTTTCACTGCGCACCATGTGCTGGATGCCCGCGGACAATGCAACCCCCACATCCGCATAGCCGGTGTGTACCCGGTAGGCGATGGCGCGGTCATTGTAGAGAGAGGCAAACACCTCTTTTACCGCCTGCAGCACCGCGTCGATGCCGCGGATGTTCAGGAAAGTCTCCTGCTGGCCGGCGAAAGACGCGTCAGGCAGGTCTTCCGCGGTTGCCGAAGAGCGCACAGCCACTGCAGTTTCGCCGCCACCCAGAGCTTCATAACCGGCGCGGATTTCCGCTTCCAGCTGGGCCGGGAACGGGGTCTCCAGCAACCAGTTGCGAATCTCCTCGCCCGCCGCCGCCAGCGCGGTAACGTCTTCAACATCCAGACCTTTCAGTCTTTCAGCGATCCGGGTTTCCAGCTGGGCACCGGCCAGGAATTCACGAAATGCGTCAGCGGTAGTGGCAAAACCACCCGGTACACTGACTCCGGCACCGGAGAGAGAAGAGATCATCTCCCCCAGTGATGCGTTTTTACCGCCGACTTTGTCGACATCCGCCATGCCCAACTTCGCGAATTCGAGAGTGTGAATGCTCAATGGATTGCCCTCTGCAACTGCGTATTCAGGCCGCCGATTATAAGGAAGGGTTTTGTAAATAATACCCCGCAATAAGCGGGAAAAACGGGTATTTTCTGTTGTAATTTTTCTACAAAAAATGCGGGAATCCATGTCAGAGCACCCGCGGACAAGCAAAAATCCGCACACGAATTTATCCAGCCACTGATATACCATTGTCGACAAACCAGCGGAGACCTATCGGCAATGAGCGACGAACAGCGCAGCGAGAATCCAAAACAGGATACAAATTCCGAAAGAACCACCAAAAAACGCACCGCGTTTTTTATTTCCGATGGCACCGGCCTCACGGTAGAGGGGATAGGCCACAGCCTGCTGGCACAATTTCGCGATCAGCAGGTCGAACAGGTAACCCTGCCCTACGTGGATTCAGAAGTCAGAGTCAACCAGGTGCTGCAGCGCATTGAACGCGCCGCGCAGGAATCCGGGCTGCAGCCGATCATCATCACCAGTATCCTGTCCGACCAGATACGCAAACAGCTGCACCAGAGTTCTGCGCTGATGCTGGATGTATTTGAAAGTTATCTCGCACCGCTGGCCGCGCTGTTTGGTACCGACCCTGCGCGCACTGTAGGGGTTTCCCACGGGATCGCGGACAACCGCCGCTATACCGCGCGTATCGATGCGGTGCACTATGCAATGGACAACGATGACGGGCGCCGTACCCGGGAGTTTGAAAGCGCGGACATCATTCTTGTCGGCGTCTCCCGCTCCGGTAAAACCCCCACCTGCCTCTACCTCGCGTTGCAATTCGGCCTGCGCGCCGCCAATTACCCAATCACCGAAGAGGATATGGATTCCACCTCGCTGCCGAAAATACTGCGCCCCTTTCAGCACAAGCTGTTCGGCCTTACCATCGATCCGCGCCGTCTGATGAGTATCCGTCAGGAGCGTCGCGCAAACAGCCGCTACGCATCGCCGGAGCAGTGCGAGTTCGAGGTCCGCCAGGTAGAGCAGATGCTGCGACGCGCCCAGGTCCCATACCTCGATGCGACCGAACTTTCGGTGGAAGAACTCGCCACCAGACTGATGTCACAGGCCGGGATCGAGCGCAGGATCAGCTAAATTTTCTGTATTGGTTGCACAGAAATTCGCCTGAACATCAATCCGTTTTGGCGTCGATCTGATTTGGAGTAAAGTAGCGCCGCCCAAAAGGCCGGCTCGCCAGCCCCGAAACAACCCGTTATGAGAATCAGTCTGAGCGGATAACCCGCCCGAAGCTTTGGTTGACGTTTTGCAAATTGTTTCCCTGCCCTACTCGCTCAACACCGGCGCCGCGTTTGCGGCACTCGCAGATCTGCCCTGCCCGGTGTGGCTGGACTCCGGCCAACCCTCGGGCCGCGGCGGCCGCTTTGACATATTGAGCGCGGACCCGGTGAGCGGGCTGATACTTTCCGCCACAGACCCGGCGCCGTTTGAAGCCCTGGATGATCTGTTGTGCGAGCTGGCACCCCAGGAAGTGGACCAGCAGCTGCCGTTCTGTGGCGGCGCCATCGGTTTCGCCGGCTACGAGCTGGGCACCGCCGGCAACTTTCTCCCCGCAGACGACCGCACTACCCCGCTGCCCGCGGGCTACTTCGGCCTCTACACCTGGGCACTGATCGTTGACCACCAGCTGCAGGCAAGCCACCTGGTGTTCCACCCCGCATGTACAGAGATGCAGAAACGGGACCTGCGCGCGCGCTTCAGCGCCATCGACTGGAGCCAGGCCCCGCGCACGGAGGCCTTCCGTCTCACATCCGCGTTCGAACACGAATTTACCGCGGAAGAGTACCGCACGCGGATAGCGCGGATTCTGGAATACATCGTCGCGGGCGATATCTACCAGGCCAACTTTACCCAGCGCTTCAACGCCGGCTTTGAGGGGAGCTCGCTGACCGCGTATCTGGCCCTGCGCCAACTGGCCGCTGGCCCCTTCTCCGCATTTCTGTCCCTGCCGCAGGGCGACATCCTCAGCCTGTCACCAGAGCGCTTCATCCTCGCCGATGGCCGGTTTCTGCAGACGGAGCCGATCAAGGGTACCGCCCCGCGCAGTACCGACCCGAGCCGCGATCGCGAACTTGCCAGCACACTGGCGTCGAGCAGCAAGGACCGCGCGGAAAACCTGATGATTGTCGATCTGTTGCGCAATGATTTCGGCAAGGTTTGCACCCGCGGCAGTGTGCGCGTGCCATCGCTGTTTGAGCTGCAGAGCTTTGCCAATGTCCATCATCTGGTGAGTACCATCACCGGGCAGCTGCAGGAGGATACCGAGTTTGCACAGGTGCTGGCGGCCAGCTTCCCCGGCGGTTCCATTACCGGTGCGCCGAAGCGACGGGCGATGGAAATCATTCGCGAGCTGGAACGGAGCCCGCGCGGTGTCTACTGTGGCAGTATCGGCTATATCAGCAGCTGTGGCCGCGCGGATACCAGTATTGCGATACGTACGTTAACCGCCAGCAAAGGGAAACTCAGCTGCGCTGCGGGCGGCGGCATCGTCGCGGATTCCGATCCCGCCGCGGAACACAAAGAGTGCCTCGACAAGGTCCGCTTGCTGCTGGACACCTTGGAAAGCCGCTTCCTCTGACCATCGACCAAGTGCCCGCCCAGGTTATAACCCTATCGCCCATCGGTATTTCCAAGGTTTTTTCCCGTCTGCTAGATTTCGCGTCAATCCTCTACATTTTCCATTCCACTGCGTCGCCACAGCGGCGCTGGATACCCGCACAAGGTTGGTGGGGCGCAAATCATAAGGCCGTGTCACATGCACATTACCCTGGTCAAAAAAATCCTCGCCGATGGTTCCCTGTGTGCCAAATGCAACGACGTTGAACAAAAAATCAAGGAAAACGATCAGGGAAAATATCTCGATGAAATTCTGATTGCCGACGAACGGGATGCGCAAAGTCCGGGCATGCAGCTGGCCCAGCGCTTCAATGTACAGCGTGCACCGTTCTTTGTTGTGGAAGAGGAAGGCAAGGAACCCGAGGTTTACACCGTGTACTTCAAGTTCGTGAAGGAAGTGCTGAACCGCTGAAGCAGCACCGCACCTGATTGCAAAGTAAAAAAGCCCGGTATTCTCTGCCGGGCTTTTTTCTTTTTAACAAGGGAAAACGTGCCGTTCAATAAACCGGCAATTCAACATGAGAGAACAGCTCGTCCACTTCTGCTCGGGACGATGCCTGTGATGCCTGCTCCACCAGTTCGCGGGTGAGATGAGGCGCGAACTGTTGAATAAATTCGTACATGAAACCACGCAGGAAAATACCCTTGCGGAACCCAATTTTGGTCACACTGGATTCGAACAGCTCACTTGCATCCAGGGCCACCAGATCGCTGTCTTCTTCTTCCACCGCCGCCATATCGGCGACGATGCCAATGCCGAGCCCCAGACGCACATAGGTTTTGATGACGTCTGAATCCGATGCGGTGAATACGACCTTGGGCGAAAGCCCCTTTTCCAGAAATGCCTCATCGAGCTTGGAGCGCCCGGTAAAACCGAACACATAGGTGACGATGGGGTATTTGGCGACGTCTTCCAGGGTTAACTTGGAGACCTGACACAATTCGTGCCCCTTCGGCACCAGCACACAGCGGTTCCACCGGTACACCGGCATCATCACCAGGTCACTGAATAACTCCAGTGCCTCGGTGGCGATGGCAAAGTCGGCAGTACCATCCGCGGCCATTTCGGAAATCTGCATTGGAGTGCCCTGGTGCATATGCAGGGACACTTCAGGATAGCGGGCGATAAAAGACTTGATCACGGCGGGCAGCGCATAGCGTGCCTGGGTATGGGTGGTGGCGATGGCGAGGCTGCCGCGCCTGTCATTACTGAACTCCTGCGCGACCTGCTTGATGTTTTCCACCTTGCGCATGATCTCGCCGGCGGTTTTGAGGATGGCTTCGCCGGCCGGGGTCACACGCGTAAGGTGTTTGCCGCTGCGGGCGAAAATCTCCACGCCCAGCTCGTCCTCCAGCAGCCGGATCTGTTTACTGATCCCCGGCTGCGAGGTAAACAGGCTCTGTGCGGTGGCAGAAACATTGAGATCGTGGTGTGCCACCTCCCAGATATAACGCAACTGCTGAAGCTTCATCGCCTCTCCCTGTCAACCACGCGGCGCGAGCCTGCACGCGTCGTGCAGCGCTCAAATTTACGCCAGCTATTGGTTATAAAAACTAAGCAAGTATATGCGGGAAAAGCATAGCAGCGAATACGCTAGCGAGCCAATAGCACACATTCCAAAGAGGTCAAAAAACGAGGAAAAGGTCACCGAATGTGGCGACCTTTGGAGAGAAACACGCAAGGGGACCAGAAATTACAGGAAATTATTCCGCAGTAATCCGCTACAACCCACAGATCTGATTGCGCGCTAGCTATCCAGGTTGGCAATGCCGTGGGGAACATGGCCGGTAGCTACGTGGGCGCCGGCAGAGGCGCAGTGGTTGGGCTGATCATCAAAGAATACATCGGCACCAAAGGCCCGCAGGAACTCCCCTTTGGGCAAACCGCCAAGGAAGATGGATTCGTCGATACGGATATTCCAGGCCCTCAGGGTACGGATAACCCGCTCGTGCGCCGGTGCGGAGCGCGCGGTGACCAGGGCCGTACGGATCGGGCAGGATTCCGGATTGAATTCTGCCTGCAAGTGCTGCAATGCCTCGAGAAAACCCTTGAAGGGCCCTCCCTGCAGTGGCTGCCTGGCGGAAGCACGCTCGGCTGAGGTGAAGGCGGCGAGACCCTCGCGCTTGAAGATCTGCTCGGCCTCGTCGGAAAAAATTACCGCATCGCCATCAAAGGCAAAGCGCAATGTGTCGTCGCCTCGCTGGCGCGCACCGCCGGGAATCAACGTGGCAGCGGCCACTCCCTGCTCCAGTGCGCGGCGCACGTCGCCGCCATCGGTAGAGAGGAAAAGATGGCAGCCAAAAGGCGCGATGTAGCGATACGGGCTTCCGCCATTGCAGAACGCAGCGCGGCTGATCTGGAGCCCGTAGTGTTCGATGGAATTGAACACCCGCAGTCCGGTATCGGCACTGTTACGCGACAGCAGGATGACCTCAACCCTGGGCTCCCCATCGAGGCGCTCGTTGATCTGCAGGAATTTCTCCACCAGGGAAAACGCCTCGCCCTTTGGCAACACGTCGTTTTCCCGCTCGATCTGATACGAAGAAAACGCATCCACTCCCTGCTCCTCGTAGATCTGGTGGCTTTCGCGCAGATCAAACAGGGCCCGGGAAGAGATGGCGATGGTGAGCTTATTACCCCTGGGGGATTTCGGTGCGTTGCTCATGGTCACTCAGCGCTCACGGCGCCTCCACATCATCAAGCCCGGAGGGCTTTAATTCGTCGCGGTGCGGCTCCAGCAACACCATCAACATATTGAGCAGGTCCTCTCGGGTGCGCCGCGAGCGCTCGCCCTGCTGGTTTACGATAACCAGCAGCATGGCATGACATGTCTCCAGCGTGGCGCGGGCGAGACGGTTGGTCTCGTTGGGGGGACAACGAAAGCCCAGGCGCCGGAACATATCCACCAGATGGTTGATGACCATTTCATCGTGCCGCTCATCCAGCTGATGCAGTTCCGGGATACCCCACATCGCCTGCACCAGGGGCAGCAGTCCGCGCTGCTCGCGGTAGACGGAGAGCCAGCGGCTCAACAGGTCATCGAGAAAAGAGCGCAGGTCCAGATTCTCCAGCTCGCCCGCGGCCATATCGTCGAGGCGCTCGCTGAGGCTCGCCAACCACTGCTCGCCCATGGCGTAGAGGATCGCGTGCTTGTTCGGGAAGTAGTGATACACGGAGCCGACGGACACACCGAGCTCCTTGGCAATCAGGATGGTGGTGAGGTCGTTCAGCCCGACCTGCTCCAGCAGGCGGCCGGTGGTATCCAGTATCTGACGGGCGCGCTCGCGGGCGCGGGCCTGAACCGGCTCCCGTCGCGGCGACAACTGATTTCTGCGGCGATTCTGTTCTGCGGTCGACACTTCGTGATCCTTTCTACTGAAGTGCCATTTTTAACACAAATGAGGGACCTGATTAACAAAAAAGCCGGCAATGGTTGCCGGCCTTTTTGCTCATCCTGCGAGATGAAGGGAGAAACGGAAGGTGGGGATCAGAAACGGTAGTCGAGGCTGATTCCCGCCACACGTCCGCGAGACGGGTCGGTCTGGGTGGCCGGCAGGTTGTAATCTGCTGCCGCGTAGCCCCAGTGGTAATACTCCTCACCGGTCAGGTTTTCCACGTAAACACCGGCGGTCCAGTTTTCGCTGGGCGCGGTGAGCGAAGCACGCAGATTAACCAGTCCGCGGCTCGCCAGCTTCACCTCTTCGGTGTTTTCCAGGTCGGCGAACTGCTCACCGGTATAGGTGTACTCACCGGAAAGGGCCAGGCTGCCGAAGCCCACATCGGTGGTGTAGGTCAGCACGGTTGCCGAGGAAAACTCCGGAGAGAATGCCATCTGGTTGCCGTCGCACTCCTCGCACAACTCTTCCGGCGCACCGGTGAACTCGGTATCGAGCCAGGCGAGCCCCATGTACAGATCCAGATTGTCGGTAATCAGCCAGCGGGCATCCACTTCTAGACCCTGCCCTTCACTTTCACCCACGTTGCGGGTTACCGCCGCGGCGCCAATGAAGAAGGCCTGCTGCAGGTCGTCGTAGGTGTACTGGAATGCGGCCGCGTTGATGTGCAGGCGGTTGTCCAGCAGACGGGCCTTCACACCCAGCTCATAGGACAGAACCTGCTCTTCATCAAAGCTGTTGGGCTCACCGGTGGAGCTGTCGACGGTCCACTCATACTCTTCCAGCCAGGCATCCGGATCTTCGGCATAGGCCGCATCATTGATGCGGTAGGTCAGGTAATCGAAACCGCCGGACTTGTAACCGGTAGCCACACTGGCGTAAGCGGTAACGGAATCGGAGAAATCGTGGTTCAGCGTGGCGCGACCGGAAATGTTGCTCCAGGTCTTGTCGCCGGTAATCGGACCATCGGTAAACATGGCCTGGTAGTTCCAGCCCGCGGTCCAGGTGTCCGGCCACGGGGAGTCCACGGTGTATTTCTTCTGGTCTTCGGTATAGCGCACACCGAGGCCGAGGCTGGTGGACTCGGTCAGGTCAAAGGTGGTGTTCGCAAATACGCCCCAGCCGCTGAATTCACCGCGGGTGTATGCCTCCTCTACAGACATGCCGTCGGGCACTACCACGCCACCGGGAATGGCCATGCCCGCAGTGGGCGCGTATTCCCAGGTTTCGCCACCGGTCCAGAAGGCATCATCCATCTCATCGGGGAATACTATGGCGAGCTCGTCACAGGTCATGGACGAGTTCACGCCGAGCTCGTAGTCCACTTCCATGGCACCGGCGCAGATGAAGTCCTCGGAGTCGACACCGGCAAAGTATGCGTCCAGATCTTCCTGGTAGTAGCTGGCACCCAGCACCCAGTTGAACGGGCCGGAATTGTTGGAGGTCAGGCGGAATTCCTGGCTGAAGAACTCCCCGGACTGATCCCGCACAAAGGTGTCGATGGACTGCCCAGTGCCGTCGAAATCTTCTACATAGGTGTAATTATGGGTCTTGTAACCGGTGATCGAGCTGAAGGTCACATCACCCATCTCGCGCTCGATGTTGAGAATCGCATCGGCGATTTCAGCTTGGTCGGTACCCTGCTGATCGTTGTAGACCTGATCGTAATCGCCCTCGGTGCCGAGAGCGCGGTAGATGGTACCGTCGCTGATGCGGTCTTCGTACTGTGCCAACAGGGTGATAGTGGTGCCTTCAATACCCTCGTACACACCGGTAAAGCGCATGGCATCTGCCTCGCTGGCACCCAGGTTGCGACCGCCAGCGAGGTTTTTCACATGACCGTCTTCTTCCTGGTGAATACCAGAAATACGCACTGCAAAATCTTCGCTTACCGGCATATCCACCGCGCCTTCGACGTTCAGGCGGCCGTATTCACCGGCATTTACCGAGATCTCGCTGCCAAATACATCCCCGGGCTTGCGGGAAGTCATGGAAATTGCACCGGAGGCGGTATTGCGGCCAAACAGGGTACCCTGCGGCCCTTTTACGATTTCCACACGATCCATGTCGAACATGGTCGGGGTGGCGCCAGTGCGGCTCTGGTAAACGCCATCGAGGAACACGCCCAGCGCCGGGTCACTGCCGGTACCGAAGCTGTTGTTGTTCACACCGCGTACGGACACGGAATCGAAGAAGGAATCCGTGGTATCGCCGGAAATACCGGGGGTGATCGCGAACAGGTCCTTGAAGTCGCTGAGGTTGGAATTTTTGAGGGTCTCGCCAGAAAAGGCACTGACGGACATCGGCACATCTTTCAGGGACTCGGCACGCATCTGCGCGGTGACGGTCACCTCTTCGATCTCCGGAGCAGCGATGGCGCCGCTCGTGATAGTAAATACAACGGCACCAATGGTAGAGGCCAGGATATGTTTTTTGCCTGCAAACGGTTGATCTGACTGCGTCATCGTTACTCCCCGTGGGTTATTTTTGTTCGGGTTTCTGCCCATTCATTACCACTTAGGACGGACCCGGAGATTGAACTGACCGGCCTGTTATCCCACAAACCGAACAAATATTCAATTTTTGGCCCCACTAAAAAACCTTCAGTCGAAGACGCAGCAGTTTCATAGCGGAAGCCACCAATTACCGGCCCAGCTTGTCCTTCAAGCTGTAATAGAGCATTCCCGCTACCAGCCCAGGCCAACGCAACAGTGTTCCACCGGGGAAGCTGGGCGTTGGAATGCGCGCCAATATATCAAACCTTTCCTCGGTGCCGGCAAGCACTTCTGCGAGTATTTTCCCGGCGAAGGTAGCCGTCGGAACGCCGTGCCCCGAATAGCCCTGGCTGTAGTACACATTCGGCTCAAGCCGGCCGATGCTGGGCATTCTGTTCAGGGTGATGGCGAGCGTGCCCCCCCAGCCAAAATCGATGCGGGTATCTGCGAGTTGCGGATAGATTTCCAGCATGTACTTGCGCACGAAAGCGCGAATGTCCTGAGGGAATCGGGAGGAGTAATTCTCTCCCCCACCGAAGACCAAGCGGTTGTCACCGGAGAGTTTCCAGTAATTGATGACAAACAGCGTGTCCTGGAGCGCGTAGTCGTTTGCGATCAGCTCCCGCGCAAGCTCCTGCGGAAGCGGCTCGGTCGCCAGCACAAAGTTATTGATAGGCATGATGCGCCCCGCCATCCTCGGTTCCAGGCCGCCGAGATAGCCATTACAGGCAAGCACTACATTGCGGGCGCGCACACTGCCCCTCGCGGTATTCACAATACAGGGATTGCCACCGTGATAGCTGGTGACCCGACTGTGTTCAAAAAACTGCACCCCGGCTTTTTCTGCCGCTGCGGCGAGCCCCAGCGCGTAATTGAGTGGATGCAGATGCAGAGACCCGCTATCCACCTGACCACCGTAAAATCGCTCGGAGCCCACCAGTGACCGCACCTCGTCGCGCTCGGCATAGCGCATTTTGTCGTAGCCGTAGCGCTGGTTCAGCACTTCCACTTCTTCCTTCAGCCAGGCGTCGTGACTGGGCTTTGCCGCCAGGTGCATGATGCCGCGCTTGAGATCGCACTGGATGTTGTGCTTGTGGATCAGATCCTCTACCAGCTGCACCGCTTCAAGCCCCATATCCCAAAGGACTTTGGCGGTATCGACGCCGAGCATTTTCTCCAGGTCTTCCTGGCCTTTGCGCTGGCCCACGCCAACGTGGCCGCCGTTGCGGCCAGAAGCGCCCCAGGCGATGCGCTCAGCCTCAAGCACTACCACCTTGAAACCGCGCTCGGCGAGATGCAGCGCGGTCGAGAGCCCGGTATAACCCGCACCAATAACGCACACGTCAGCCTCAACCACTCCCTCGAGTGCGTCGTATGCCGGCGTATCATTGGCGCTTGCGGCGTAATAGGAATCGGTGTGGCCGAGCAGCTTGGTAACAGTTCCACTGACTGGCATGTTTGAATCTCCGAAAACAGGCTGGTCCGCTCCGGTTTTGCATCCGGAATCTATAGAGCGCCCGAAACAAAACCGAATCATTATTCAAAATTTATTGAATGATAATTCGGTTTTTTGCCATAATCAAAGCCCACGTGCCGGAATACCGACAATCTTCACGAGCCGTGGCCCCGCCCTGCACCTGCCTGGGTCGCCGAGGCGGGATATATACTAATGAACCCCAATCGGGGAAAAGCCTTTCATCATCAAGGTGTAACATGGACAAGATTACCCAGTGGCTCGCAGAACACTCAATTTCCGAGGTCGAGTGCCTGGTACCGGACATGGCCGGAAACGCGCGGGGTAAATTTACCCCCACCTCCAAATTTCTCACCCAGGACAGCCGACTGCCGGAGAGTATCCTGGTGCAGACTGTTACCGGCGACTACGTCGACGAACACAATGAACTGGTGGACCCGGCAGATACCGACATGCTGCTGGAACCAGACCCCGGAACCATCCGGCTGAACCCTTGGGCCAACGAGCCCACTGCGCAGATCATTCACGACTGCTACACCCGCGACGGCAAGCTCCACCCTATTGCCACCCGCAATATTCTCAGGTTCGTACTCGACAAATACGCCGAACAGGGCTGGCAACCGGTGGTTGCCCCGGAAGTGGAGTTCTACCTGGTCAAACGCAATCTCGACCCGGATGAAAAACTTTCCGCTCCGGTCGGCCGCTCCGGGCGCACCGAGAAAACCCGGCAGTCCTACAGCATCGACGCCGCCAACGAGTACGAGGCGATCATCGAGGACATGTACGATTTCTGTGAAGCCCAGGGGCTCGATGTGGACACCCTGATTCATGAATCCGGCACCGCGCAGATGGAAATCAACTTCCTGCACGGGGATCCCCTGAATCTCGCCGACCAGGTGTTTACCTTCAAGCGCACCGTGCGCGAAACCGCGCTGCGCCACGGCATTTACGCCACCTTTATGGCAAAGCCGATGGAAGACGAACCCGGTAGCGCACTGCACCTGCACCAGAGCGTTCTGGACATCAAAACCGGCAAGAATATCTTTGTCGATGACGATGGCAATGAGACCGAACTGTTCAAGCACTTTATCGGCGGCACACAGGAATTTACCCCGGGCTTTATCACCTTTTTCGCCCCCAACGTGAATTCCTATCGTCGATTCACCCCGGAGATGGCGGCACCGACCAGCCTGCACTGGGGCTACGAGAATCGCACCACCGGCCTGCGCGTTCCCGACAGTGCCCCCCAGGCAAAACGTCTGGAAAACCGCTTCCCCGGTGCCGACTGCAACCCGTATCTGGCGATTGCCGCATCCCTCGCCTGCGGTTTTCTCGGCATGATGAAAAAGGTCAAACCGAGCGAACCCTACCAGGGCAGCTGCGCGTCCGAACCCATCACCCTGCCCCGCACCCAGGAACACGCACTGAACCTGCTGGCCGAGTGCCCCGAGGCGGCGGAAATGTTTGGCGAAAAGTTCGTGCGCGCCTGGGCGGCGATCAAACGCGACGAGTACGAAGAGTTCAACCGTGTAATCAGCTCATGGGAGCGGGAATATTTGCTGCTGAACGTATAAGTACCACCAAGTAATAAAAAACCCGGCATTGCCGGGTTTTTTATTGGGTTCAATTCCGCGGATTACTTGTGGCTGGGATCTTTCCAGTAATCCTTCACGGTCTCTTTCATTTCTCTTGCCAGCACCGAGATACCGAACAGGTTCGGCAGTGTCATGAGCACGATCGCCACCGCCGACAGGTTCCAGATGATGGTAGTGTCTTCAATGGCAGCCCAGAAAAAGGCCACGACATACACCAACCGATACGGCATTACCGATTTCGGGCCGAACAGGTAAATCATCGAGCGGTCGCCGTAGTAAGACCAGGCGATCGCGGTGGAAAAGGCGAACAGCAAAATACCCAAAGTAACGATGTAACTGCCGTACTCGCCGAAGAAACCCTTCTGGAAGGCCCGGTTGGTCAGCGCCACGGAGTGCAGCAGGGAGTTACCCCAGACTTCCACATTCGGGTTCACCAGACGACCACCATTCACGTTCAGCACACCAGAGAAGTTGTCGTTACCTACCCGGAACTCTACATCTTCCGCCACAGAGCGGGAGTTGATCACGGTGTATTCACTGCTGTTCAGTGGGCGGCCATCAGCAACCACGATGGTACCGGTATAGGGGCGAACCTCACTGCTGCGGCCACTCAGGAATCCGAACAACTCCTTAACGTGCGCCTCTTCCTTATCCGAGTAAGTGCCAGCAACCACCATCATGTCCGCGCGCTCGAAGCGATTCATGAACTTCTCGGTCCACACACCGGAAGACAGGATCACAAGACCGGTGAGAGTACAGATAATCAGCGTGTCGATGAAAGGCTCGAGCAGGGAAACCATGCCCTCGGAAACCGGCTCATCCGCGCGCGCCGCGGCGTGCGCAATCGGGGCGGAGCCCTGCCCTGCTTCGTTGGAGAACAGGCCGCGGTTTACCCCGCGGTTGAACGCGTAGGCGAAACTTGCACCGAGGAAGCCGCCCATTGCTGCGCTGCCATTAAACGCGCCGGAAAACACCTCAACAAAGGATGGAATGATGTTCTCGTAGTTGTAGAGGATAACCCCCAGTGCGCCGACGATGTACAGCACCGCCATTACCGGCACAATGGTAGAAGTTACCTTGGCGATACGGGTAATACCGCCAATGATCACCAGGCCGAGAAGAATGGCGAGTACACCACCGGTCAGCATTTTGCTGAGGCCAAAGGTGTCGTACATGGCCTGGGCGATATTGTTCACCTGCGGGAGGCTACCGGTACCGAACGAACTGATGACCGTGGCAATGGCAAAGATTACCGCCAGCCACTTCATGTTCAGGCGGCGCTCCATGTAAAACATCGGGCCACCAGCATAGAAGCCATCGGCAGCCTTGATGCGGTATTTATGCGAGAGAGTTACCTCGACGAACTTGGTCGTCATACCCAGGAATGCAGTCACCCACATCCAAAAGAGTGCGGCCGGACCGCCGAGGAAAATAGCGAGACCAACGCCGCCGATGTTACCGGTACCTACAGTACCGGAAAGCGCGGTGGCAAGTGCCTGGAAGTGGGAAGTATCACCAGGGTCACCTGGCTTGTCGTATTTACCACGCACAATCTTGATGGCGTGGCCGAAATAGCGGATCTGCGGAAACCCTAGGTAAAGGGTAAAGAAGAAGCCGACCGCCAACAATACATAAGGGAACCAGAACGCCGAACCCAGAAAGCCATCCAGCGTTAACAACAATTGATTGAACGATTCCAAACCAACCCCCACAACCTAATTATTTTGATTGATTTACCAACAAAACGGCAAAAAAACAGGCAATCCCACTTAACAAAAAAAACGGACGCCTCTCAAGTGCCGGGCAGAGTAGCAGTTTCGTCCGCGCGAGAACAGTAATCCGCCAATCAACAGCAGCATAGTCGTTGTTTCTGCCAAAAATTCAACAAATCGCTAATTTTCTCACCAATATCGACAATTCTGTCGTATATCCCTACCACCTGCCGATGGTGCAAATACCCGCAGATAAGGTCAGCGGCGCAAGCCGCTCACCCATCCGCCCAGCAGGCACTGAAACCCGCCCGCTGGGGAAAAACCCCAAATTGCCCACCGGTATGGACAAATACAATGTGCCTGCAACCGGCGTAATGCCCCTGCTCGATATCCTTCAGCAACCCGTGAAACGCTTTCCCCGTATACACCGGATCCAGCAAGATTCCTTCCAATTGCGCAGCAAGCGCGATGGTCTGGTATATCTCTTCGGTGGCGATGCCGTAACCGGGGCCGATATACTTGTCGTTCACATGAATACGCCGCGAGTCGAATGGAAATTCCTGAGCATAGGCCTCAGCCCACTGCCGCACATCCTCCTGTATCTTGTCGATGAAATAGGCTTCATTGTCAGACACGGCATAACCGGTAACCCCTGTGTCCGCGCCTAACATCTGGCAACCCAGCGTCAATCCCGCCTGAGTGCCGCCGCTGCCGCTGGCACACACCAGCCGGTCGGGCTGAAACCCCACTCGCCGACAGTCTTCGAGCAACTCTTCTGCACACTGCAAATAACCCCAGATTCCAAGCCCGTCGCTACCTCCAGTGGGGATACACAGCGCACGATTTCCCTGATTCTGGTAAAAGCTCGCCCATTCCTCAAACAGCTCAGGCAATCGACTCACGTATTCCCTCAGTGGATAGACGGAAACACGGGCGCCGGCGAGATAGTCCACCAGCAGGTTGCCGTCGGGTATATTCCCGCTAGTCAGTTCGGCCGCACCACGAAGAATCAAGTGAGCTTTCATTCCGCACTTGGCCGCGGCAAGCGCCGTGGCCCGGCAATGATTCGACTGCTCACCACCACAGGTAATCAGGGTATTGCACCCCCGCACCTTTGCCTCGGCAATAATGTATTCGAGCTTGCGCACCTTGTTGCCGGACATGGCACTCTCGGTGAGGTCATCCCGCTTGATCCAGACCTGAGGTCCACCGAATGGTGTTGAATAAAGCTCGGTGATCTTGTGTAGCGGTTGCAATGGCGTCGGCAGGTTCGCCAGGTGTTCGCGGGCGGGATATTGGATGCTCACGGTCTACTTCCTCTCCTAAGCAATCGGTCCATATTCTGGGCACAAAAAAACCCGGTGGGAAACCGGGTTTTTACTTTTCGCTCTAAATTCCCCAGCAAGTCACTGATACATGACATGGACGGGATCGGGCGATCAGATATTTTTGATGGTGCCTTTCGGCAGTACCGCGTGTACCGCAACTTTCTGGAACTTCAGCTTCATATTGTCAGCCACTTCCAGAATCAGGTAATCGTCGTCTACTTTTTCAACGCGACCCAGCATACCGCTGGTCATTACCACTTCATCGCCCTTCTTGAGCGCGCCGACCAGTTCCTGGTGTTCTTTCTGACGCTTGCGCTGCGGACGAATAATAAACAACCACATGAACACAAACAGACCAGCAAACATCAGCAGGGTTACCAGTGGGTTACCCTGAGGAGCCGGTGCGGCCTCTTGCGCCATAGCGGCAGGAATAAAGAAATCCATGTTCCAAACCTCGATAGAGTCAGTCTTAAATTCTGGGGGCCAACTCTAACGGCTTTGTCAAAATGAGGCA
Source organism: Microbulbifer pacificus (assembly GCF_033723955.1). Taxonomy (NCBI): domain Bacteria; kingdom Pseudomonadati; phylum Pseudomonadota; class Gammaproteobacteria; order Cellvibrionales; family Microbulbiferaceae; genus Microbulbifer; species Microbulbifer pacificus. The sequence goes on from NZ_CP137555.1 coordinate 184,941, forward strand.
ATCCAGAGCACCGGCGACAAACCGGAGCACTGGATTACGTGATGCGAGGTTTCTGTAGAAATTTCTCAGAATCTTTGACGAACCTGACGGCGATACCCCGTGGGGGACATCCCGGTCCAGCGCTTGAAAGCACTGGTAAAACTGGTTCTGTCGGAGAAATCGAGAATGCGCGAAATACCATCCACGCTCAGTGCGGTATCCTTCAGGAAGTGCACCGCATGACGGAAACGCACGTGATCACGCAGAGAGGCGAAACTCAGGTTATGCTCCTGCAAACGACGTTGCAGGGTCCGGGTAGACATACTGAGGTCAGAAGCTACGGGTCGAATTGCCAGAGATGCCTTTCCAATCCGTTGTTCAAGCACGTCGATTACTCGGGCGGCGATACCGAAGCTGGTAGCTTCCGGCGGCGCCAGCAACTGGTCAAGAATGTTCGGGTCACCGGACAGTCTTGCCTGCTGCAAGGGTTTGTCTTCTGAGAGCGAAGCTTGGTCTGGCTGAATATGGTTCATTGAGCTGCTCCTTGTTGGGTTCCTTGAGCCGCGGTTATTGTTCTAAGCCCGCTTCCTGCGAGTCCCTATTTACCACTGCCAGCAATATGAATACCGCCACTGCTGACTACTACCTGGGTGCGGGGGCGCACCTGAAAACAAGCATCGAAGCCTACCCAGAGTGAGTGTTTTTTGTACTACTTCCTCGCACCACACCCAATCGCTCTGGGCCAGACGGTTGAGCGGCGCTCCTTTACACAAGCCAGTATAGACCATTTGATGAGAATGCAAGGGACGACAGTGATTTTTTTTTAATTGGCGCACAAAACCTTGCTTCTGCCGGCCCCTGTAACCAGACGCCTGAGCCTCAAAAGACTCAGGCGAGGTTTTCGTCAATCCACTGCAGTACATCGTCGTGGTGCGTCTTGGTTTTCACCTTGTCGATGACATGCCGCAGGCGACCGTCCTTGTCGATGATGAAGGTGGTGCGCAGCAGCCCCATATATTCACGGCCCATGAATTTCTTCAGGCCCCAGCAGCCGTACTTGTCGGCAACCTGGTGATCCTCGTCGGCAAGCAGGTCAAAGTTGAGCGCATATTTTTCGATAAACTTCTGCAGTTTGGCTTCCGGGTCGGGGCTCAAGCCAAAGACCACCGTATCTCTGCTCAAAAATTCTCCAGCGCTGTCCCGAATACCACAGGCTTGGGTCGTACAGCCAGGGGTCAGCGCTTTCGGGTAAAAGTACAGCACCACATTTTTTTTACCCTTGAAATCTTTCAGGGAAACCTTGTTGCCGTTTTGATTATTCAGCGTGAATGCCGGCGCCAGATTGCCGACTTTGGGAAATGCCATATCCCCTCCCCTACGGTACATGTATCGGATAATTGAATGACGCACGTTTCGCGTCGTGAAACGCGCGGATTATATCCAATAGACACCCGGGCTGCAGACAGCGGCTCTTAGCTTCAAAAGTCCTGCAGGCGGAAACACTGTTCGCGGCGCGCGCGCAGCCCACAACTGCCCAGTTTTTCCACAAGCGCTGCCTTTTCCGCATCGGTGAGAAACTCACCCACTTCCAGGCAACCTTCCGGACCGGTAAAGGTCACCGCCGCGGGCTCCGCCGGCGTGGTGCCCATACGTACCAGTACCGCCAGGCTGTTGCGGTCAAATTCGGTGTGGTAAACCGGGCGCTTGAGGCTGCCGCGGCTGGTATCCAGTATCACACGATCATCACTGATGCGAATCACTTCGCGCCGTGTACCCTCTATATATACGTACCCGAACAGCACCGCCAGCAACAGGATTTCCAGTCCTGCGAAGGGAATGACCATCCAGGCCCCCGCCAGCGCAAACGCGATGCTGATACCCAGAGATACGGCCACCAGCGAGATAAACACCCAGAGATTACCTTCCAGCGACAGGGATTGATTGGGCGCGAGGAGAATGCAGGTCCGGCGCCCGCGCGCGCCACCGACTTCTTTGACCATGGGTACTGCTTCCATCTCTGTGACGATTTCAGTGTAGGACAGCGGTTTTTCGAACCAAGGGTCACGACACGCAGCCAGGCCCAGACACGCACCCTGCCCACGTCCTCGACTGAACTACACTCTCCCGGAGTTGCGTACCAGCAAGTCAGTTTATCTGCCGTGTGCTGCCACATTGCTCCGGGGCTGGATTTTCGCGCGGTCAGGGGGCAAGATGCCGGCGTCATTCGCCTGCGCGACCACAAGCCGCGCATATAAAGCCGCGTCATTGCCCTCCGCGGGCATGCCCATCAGCAAACGCGAACAACAAGAGCACCATCATGCAAGTTGAATCCATTGATAAGCTTCTAAAATCCAGCCAGCGCGAAGGCCAGACCGTGCGCATTCAGGGCTGGATTCGCACCCGCCGCGATTCCAAGGCCGGCCTGTCCTTTCTCGCCGTGCACGACGGCAGCTGCTTCGACCCGATTCAGGTGGTCGTAGAGTCCAGCATCAACAACTACCAGTCCGAAGTTCTGCGCCTGACCACTGGCTGTGCGGTAGATATTGAGGGCACGATCAAGCCTTCCGAGGGTCAGGGCCAGGCAATCGAGCTGCTGGCGACCAGCGTTACCGTGGTGGGCTGGGTAGAAAACCCGGACACCTACCCCATGTCTCCCAAGCGTCACACCATGGAACACCTGCGCGAGCACGCCCATCTGCGCCCGCGCACCAATGTGAGCGGCGCGGTGGCGCGGGTGCGCAACTGCATTGCCCAGGCAATTCACCGCTTCTTCCACGAGCGCGGCTTCAACTACGTACACACGCCCATCATTACCGCCTCCGACTGCGAAGGTGCCGGTGAGATGTTCCGTGTGAGCACCCTGGACCAGAACAACCTGCCCCTGACCGACAAGGGCGAAGTGGACTATTCCCAGGACTTTTTCGGCGAGGAAACCTTCCTTACCGTATCCGGCCAGCTGAACGTGGAGAGCTACTGCCTGGCGCTGTCCAAGGTGTACACCTTCGGCCCCACCTTCCGCGCGGAAAATTCCAACACCACCCGCCACCTGGCGGAGTTCTGGATGGTGGAACCGGAAATTGCCTTCGCCGATCTGGCGGACTGCGCGAATCTCGCAGAAGAGATGCTGAAATACGTGTTCAAGGCGGTGCTGTCAGAGCGCCCCGATGATATGGCGTTCTTCGCCGAGCGCATCGACAAGGAAGCCATCAGCCGCCTTGAGAACATCATCGACAACGACTTCGCCCGCATCAATTACTGCGAAGCCATCGAGATTCTCGAGAAGTGTGGCGAGAAATTCGAGTTCCCGGTTTCCTGGGGCATCGATCTCGCTTCTGAACACGAGCGCTACCTCGCAGAGAAGCATTTCGGCAAGCCGGTCATCGTGCTGAATTATCCGAAGGACATCAAAGCCTTCTATATGCGCATGAACGACGACGGCAAAACCGTGGCGGCGATGGATATTCTCGCTCCCGGCATTGGCGAAATTATCGGCGGCTCCCAGCGTGAAGAACGCCTGGACAAGCTGGACGCGCGCATGGATGAAATGGACATTCCCAAGGATCACCTGGACTGGTACCGCGACCTGCGCCGCTACGGCACGGTGCCCCACGGCGGTTTCGGCCTCGGCTTCGATCGTATCGTTTCCTACGTGACCGGCATGGGCAACATCCGCGATGTGATCCCGTTCCCGCGCACCCCGCGCAATGTGAAATTCTGATCCGGTTTTTCACGAGCATAAAAAAACCCGCACATTGTGCGGGTTTTTTGTTTTCACAAATCGGGATTCGTGAAATTAGGGCAGCAGGTGCGCAACTGCGTCACGCTCTTCAGCCAGCTCTTGCTCGGTCGCAGTCATCTTCTCGCGAGAGAATTCGTTGATGTCCACGCCCTGAACGATTTCCCAGTCACCGTTTTTACAAGTTACCGGGAAGGAGTAGATCAGGCCTTCCTGGATACCGTAGGAACCGTCGCTGTACACAGCCATGCTGGTCCAGTCGCCCTCTGCGGTGCCCAGTGCCCAATCGCGCATGTGGTCGATCGCAGCGTTGGCCGCGGAAGCCGCGGAAGAAGCGCCACGCGCCTTGATGATGGCGGCACCGCGCTGCTGCACAGTCGGGATGAAGTCAGTCTCGTACCACTCCTGCTCCACTTTACCCATGGCGTCTTCGCCTTTTACCTTGGCCTGGTGCAGGTCAGGGTACTGGGTCGCAGAGTGGTTGCCCCAGATGGTCATGTGGGTGATGTCGTTCACGGTGGAACCGGTCTTGTTCGCCAGCTGGCTCAGGGCACGGTTGTGATCCAGGCGAGTCATGGCGGTGAAGTTGCGCGGATCCAGGTCCGGCGCGTTGCGCTGGGCGATCAGGGCGTTGGTGTTGGCGGGGTTGCCCACTACCAGCACTTTTACGTTGCGCGCAGCGACTTCGTTCAGAGCTTTGCCCTGAGCGGAGAAGATGGCAGCGTTGGCTTCCAGCAGGTCCTTGCGCTCCATACCCGGGCCGCGCGGACGAGCACCAACCAGCAGTGCGTATTCAATGTCTTTGAAGGCAACGGTAGCGTCGTCGGACTGTACGATACCAGCCAGCAGCGGGAACGCGCAGTCTTCCAGCTCCATAGCTACGCCTTTCAGGGCTTCCAGTGCAGGAGTAATTTCCAGCAGCTGAAGAATGACCGGTTGATCCTTACCGAGCATCTCACCGGAAGCGATGCGAAACAGCAGCGAGTAGCTGATCTGACCGGCGGCGCCGGTAACTGCGACACGAACAGGTGCTTTCACGATTAATCTCCGTTGTTTTCAGGCGCCCGCATTATAGGGCCTCGTCAATAAATTTCATTAGCCTTTGGTCGGAACCAGGCCAAATTTGTCAGGCCAAATCCTTCGCAGAGCCGGGATAGCGCGCTTTTAATGCTGTGTACAGCTGATTGCTGAAATCTTCCGCTGAAGCGTCTAAAGATTGTGCAACGTCCGCCAGATGCTCGTTGTCTTCTCGCCCGGCCCAGAGTTTCAGATAAGAACCGTCTTTGTAACCGTGGTCCTGGCGGAAACGGTTCAGGACATTTTTTCCCACATAGCGGCGATAGAGATCATCAAACGCAAGCTCGACATCGGCCATCATTTGCGCAAAGCCCACAAGGTCGAACTGTTTGGTGGTCAGGGTTTTCAGGGTGAAGGCCTCGAGATTCTCGCGGAAATCACCGGCATTGGGAGCCTCTTCAGAAAGTTGCTGCTGCATTTTTTCTGCGACCTGCTCAGGCGTGCCCTGCTGCAACTCCAGGCTCAGGCCGAAGTGCCAGATATCCACCAGCTCAAGTTTCACCTGCTCCATTTCAGGCTGTTGTTTTTTCCACCACTTCCAGCCGTAGTGATCCAGCAGCTCGGCGCTTTCCACCCAGATGGCGCGGTACCAGGCAAAATTTTGTGCACGCCAGTTTTCGTTCACCAGTGTGTTGATGTCGTCCTGCAGTGCCAGCATGGTCTGCAATTGCTGTTGCAACATAAGCAATTCCCGATAATTGAGTGGTCGCGCTCAGGCGGCGCGAAGAAAAAGTCGATGGAAGTTTTCTGTAGTGGCTTCGGCCAGCGCCTCATAGCGGATACCGCGCTGTTCCGCGATAAACTCGGCTACCTCGCGCACGTACGCCGGAATGTTTGGCTTGCCGCGATACGGCACCGGCGCCAGATAGGGTGAATCGGTTTCCACCAGCAGCCGGTCCAGCGGTACCTGCCTGGCAACGTCGCGCAACTCTTCCGCATTCTTGAAGGTGACGATGCCGGACAGGGAAATGTAATAGTTAAGATCCAGCGCGGCCTTCGCCATGTCCCAGCTCTCGGTAAAACAGTGCAGCACACCGGCGTGCTCACGACTGCCGTGGGCGCGAATCAGCTCGATGGTATCTTCACGCGCGTCGCGTGTATGGACGATGACTGGCAGCCCCACCTCGCCTGCGGCCTGCAGATGGGCGATAAAACTCTGCTGCTGCACCTCTTTGGTTTCGGTGCTGTAGTAATAGTCGAGGCCGGTTTCCCCCAGCGCCACCACCTTGGGCTGCGCCGCGAGCGCCTTCAACTTTTCCACGCACGCGAGTCCGGAGTCCACGTCCAGCGGGTGCACACCCACAGAGCAGACGACGTCTTCGTAGCGATTGGCGATACTCACCACATCGTCCACATTGTCGAGACTGATACCCACACACAAGAATTTGCCGACACCGCGACTGCGTGCCAGCGCCAGCACCGCGTCGAGGTCGCCGTCGAACTTGTCCAATTTGAGCCTGTCGAGATGACAGTGCGAATCTACCAGCATGGAACCTGTCCCGTTGGTTACTGACCGCCCGCGACGGGGCGATTGTAATGAAGAAAGCCAGGAATTATACAGATTGGCGCCCCGGCGCGCTCGTCATGGCGCCGGGGATATTCGCTGAAAAGATGAATTTAGAGCGTGTGGGTAGGGCGACTGGATTCGAGGGATCCGGCCAGCAGTGTTTCAATCTTGCTCTGTGCAGTGTGTTCCTTATCGCTGAACTGGATGCCGATGCCCGGCGTACGATTGCCTTGAGCGCCGTTAGGAGTAATCCATACCACCTTTCCCGCAACCGGCAGCTTTTCCGGCTCATCCATCAGGCTGAGAAGCAGGAAAACTTCATCACCAAGGTTGTAGCTCTTATCGGTATTGATGAACAGGCCACCATTTTTTACAAATGGCATATAGGCCGCATACAGCACGGATTTGTCCTGAATCTTCAGCGACAGGATGCCGTTGCGGGCACCGCCCCCCATACCTTTCATACTCAACCCCACTCCGTTGGCCGCATAGCCTCTGCGCCCTGAAACTTTCGTGTTTAGCTCTTTTTATTCCCGCGATCCCGCTGCGGGCATTCACTGTAACTTACCCCGCGCGGGCGCACCGTGTCTACAGGCCCAGCGCATCGCATCCGGGCACTCAGCGGAATAGTGCCGCCCAGCGGATCATGAGCTCTTCCAGTAACAGGCGCTTGTTCGGGTTGCTGTTCCCGCTGAGCAATCCGCGCGCCTTCAGCAACTGGTCGTAAAAGCCGAACAGCCGCCGCATACCCTCCGGCCCACCGCCGGGCAATCGCTGCAAAAGCGCCATGATGGTGCGCTCACCGGCACTATCAGTGCTGCGCGCGCGCAGCATCTGCCCCACCCAGCTCTGCCAGCATTGCAGCAGCAGGCTGAGGTCGCCCCCTTCCCCTGGTGACTCCCAGCGCCCGGCCAGCGTGACCGGACTTTCATCCCCGCGGGTCAGCGCAGTGATATCCGCCAGAAACTGCTCCCGCAGCTCGCGGGATTCCGGCTCCATCAAACTGACCGCCAGTAACGGCGCGCCGCCGGCGAGCGCCAGTGCGCCGATGGCAACCTCGCCCTCCACCCCGCTGTCATTCAGCCAGCGCAGCGCAGACTGTTGCGGCGGCACCGGGAAGGCAATGGTCTGGCAGCGGCTGCGGATAGTCGGCAGCAGACCGGAGGGATTGTCGCTAATCAAAAGAAAGACGACCGAACCAGAGGGCTCCTCCAGATTCTTGAGTAGTGCGTTGGCTGCGTTGATGTTCATAGACTCCGCCGGCGCCAGCCACACTACGCGGGCGCCCCCGCGGGCACTGGTGCGACCGACAAACTCACCGAGCTGCCGTATCTGTTCGACTTTCAGCGGACCCTGCGCTTTTTCTGGCACCACGCGGATAAGGTCCGGGTGAGAACCGGCAATACGCAGCTGGCAGCCACGGCACTCACCGCAGGCGAGTCCGTGCCGGGGCTGATCACACAGCAGCAGCGCGGCGAAGGCATCGGCAAACCGCCGCTTGCCGAGACCCGGCTGGCCACTGATGAGCAGCGCGTGGGGACAACGGCCCGCCGCCCACTGGGCGCCGAGGCGCTGCCACTGAGCCGCCTGCCAGGGCAAGGGGGACGGGATGGCGGGCTGCCTTTCAACGATTATGTCTTCGCTCACGGAATCACTTTTCATGGACATTTCATCCGTGAGCAGCGGCAATGGCTTCTAGCACCTGCGCCAGTTGCTGCTGCACTTCCGGCAGTGACTTGGCGGCGTCGATGACGGCATAGCGAGAAGGTGCCGCCTCTGCACGCTCGCGGTATGCCGCACGCACTTTCTCGAAAAACACCTGCTGCTCACTTTCAAAGCGGTCCGCTTCCCCGGTAGACGCCGCCCGTTGCAGCCCGATTACCGGGTCGAGATCCAGTAGCAATACTCGGTCGGGACGCAGGTCACCCTGTACCGTCTGTTCGAGCTCACCGATCAGGGCGCGATCCAGCCCGCGACCACCACCCTGATAGGCGTAGGTCGCATCGGTAAAGCGATCACACACCACCCACTTACCTGCCGCCAGCGCGGGCAGAATAACGCGACTAAGATGCTGTGCTCGCGCGGCGAACACCATCAGTAGCTCCGCAGTGGGATCGACCGCTTCATCGCGCTTTTCCAGCAACAGCGTACGCAGCTGTTCTGCCAGCGGCGTGCCACCGGGTTCACGGGTCTGCACAAAGTCGATGCCGCGCGCATCGAGCCACTGGGTAATAAACCGAAGGTTGGTGGACTTGCCTACGCCCTCCCCGCCTTCCAGCGTGATGAATTTGCCTCTGGGTAAATCTGTCATGAATTCGCTAGTGAGCCTGTTGTGCATATGCACGGCATTGTTTTGTTGTTGAAATTGTTAACGCGTATAGATCATTCGCGGTTTTTCGCTTCCACCGGTGCAGAACGGTAATCGGAACGGCGCTTCAGCTGGAATTCCTGCACTGCACGATTGTGTTCCGAAAGCGTCGCGGAAAAATGGTGCGAGCCGTCACCCTTGGCGACAAAATAAAGCGATTCGCCGGCCTTGGGGTGCATTGCCGCACGTATCGCCTCCCGCCCGGGTAACGCGATTGGAGTCGGCGGCATACCGCTGATCACATAGGTGTTGTAAGGGGTGGCTGCGCGCAGATGCGAGCGTCGCAGATTGCCATCGTAGCTATCACCAAGACCATAAATCACAGTGGGATCGGTCTGTAGACGCATGCCCTTGCCCAGTCGACGTACAAATACGCCGGCGATTTCATCCCGCTCCCAGGGAACACCAGTTTCCTTTTCGACGATGGATGCCATGATGAGCGCTTCGTAGGGATTGTTATAGGGCAGACCCTCCGCACGCTGCTGCCACTCTTCCGCCAGCACATTTTCCATGCGCTCGTGCGCCTGACGCAGAAGGTCCAGATCCGAAGAGCCGGAGCGGTACACATAGGTATCGGGGAAAATGCGGCCTTCAGGGTTGCCATCAATACCGAGCGCCGCTGCGGCGCTCGCCACTGTTTCACCGTCCTGCGTGGACTTGATCCGCTTGGCGTTGCGAATCTGCGCCAGCGCCTGCTGGAATGTCCAGCCTTCCACCAGGGTGACACGGTAGCGGGTAACATCGCCGCGATGAAGTCGCGCCACAAGGTCCATGGCATTGCTACCTGCAGGAATCATATATTCACCCGGGTGAATACTGCCCTGCTCTTTTACCCGGGCGTACACCCGCACCCACAATGGTGAGCGAACCACACCCTGCTCCTGCAGCCGGGTGAGAACCCGGGAGAGATTACTGCCGGGCTCCACATCCATGCGCAACCCGTTCAGCGGCAGTGACAACGGTTTCACCAGCGCATGCTGCGCGGACCAGAACGTGGCTGCAGCACCTGCAACTGCGAGAAAAAACAACAGCAGAAATCCGCGCAGCCAAGAATTCAATCCGCGCCCGCCCGCGCCACTGGCCTTCGCTTTCGGTGTTTTTTTCTTTTTCGCTACCACTTTGCCTCTACCATAATTTTTCAGCGACCAGCTGCTGCAGTGCGCTTGTCGCGGGACCAGCGGGCATGGGCCGCGACCGCTCGATCGCCGGGCACTGAATGCCCACCACCGGTACCACACCGCGCACACCGTTGCACACCGCCAGCTCGTCCGCGTTCAACACATCGTCAAGGTTCAGGTGATGTTCGCCGATTTCCGCATGACCTGCCAGCCACTCGAGCATCACCCCCCTGACCCCGCAGCGGGAGAGATCCGGCGTCAACCAGCGGCCGCCCTTGCGCAGCAGAAGATTGCAGCGCAGCGCCTCAATAACGTAACCCTGGCTATCGAACAGCAAGCCCTCGGCAAGCGTCCCCGCGTGAGAACCTTGTGACAATTCCGCCGCGGCACGCTCATACAGGCTGCGCTGCAGTAATTTACAACCAGCAGCCGACACTGGCGCGCAACCACTTCTCGTTTCTGTCGCCAATGAAGATGCAAACGGCGAAATGGCGGCTTCAGGCTCGAGCACGGTTTCGCAGCAGATCAGGTTAACCCCGAGATCCCAGGGTGACTCCGATTCGAGCGGCACAGCGGCAAAATCCCAGTAGGCTTCCCCCTGCCGAAAGCCGTAGCGGAAACGCACTCTCCCACCGTAACGCCAGCAGGCGGTATTGCGACCAATACTTTCTGCCGCAGCTTGGACCTGCGAAAGTAAAAAAGAATCCGCATGTGCGCAGCGCGCAAATCGAGCGAGGTGCAGAAATAGCAGAGGAATAGCGCCATTTACAGCGCGCATGGTCTCCAGCAGGCCGCTGGAGAACTCGCCATCGTCGGGAAGGGATTGCTGACTGCCCGAGGAGGAATAGAACTGCGGGGCTGACTGCGTCACAAAGAAAGGACAGCTGAGCGGATGCGACCCGAATTAGTCGCATCCGCCGCTTTTAACAATGTCAGGTCAGACATCAGACCCGCTGAAAAATCAGCGAGCCATTGGTACCGCCGAACCCGAAGGAGTTGGACAGCACCGCATCGATTTTCATTTCCTGCGCGGTGTGAGGCACCAGGTTTACACCCATGCAGTTCTCATCCACGTTGTCCAGGTTGATGGTGGGCGGAGCCACCTGATCCTGCAGCGCCATCACCGAAAAAATTGCCTCAATGGCACCGGCGGCCCCCAGCAGGTGACCGGTCATGGATTTGGTGGAGCTGACCGCGAGCTGGTCCAGACAACCTTCAAACACCGAGCGCACTGCGGCAATCTCCGCCTTGTCACCCAGGGGGGTGGAAGTGCCGTGGGCGTTGATGTACTGAATCGCTGAGGCATCGAGGCCGGCATCTTTCAGTGCATTGGCCATCGACAGTGCAGCACCGGCACCATCTTCGGGCGGAGATGTCATGTGGTGCGCATCGCCGCTCATGCCGAAGCCGCTCAGCTCTGCATATATTTTCGCACCGCGAGCCTTTGCATGTTCGTACTCTTCGAGTACCAGCACACCAGCACCCTCGCCCAACACGAAACCATCGCGATCCCTATCCCAGGGGCGACTGGCCGCCTGCGGATTGTCATTGCGGGTGGACAGCGCGCGCGCCGCACAGAAGCCGCCGAGACCAACCGGAGTGGTCACCATCTCGGCACCGCCGCACACCATCACGTCGGCATCGCCGTATTGAATAGTGCGCAAACCGAGACCGATGGCATGGGTGCCGGTGGTACAGGCAGTGGTGGTCGAAAGGTTCGGACCTTTCATACCGTATTTAATCGACAGGTTACCGGACACCATGTTGATGATGGCCCCGGGAACAAAGAACGGAGAAACCCGGCGCGGGCCCTTCTCCGCAATCAGCATGGCATTGTTTTCAATAGCCGCAATACCACCCATACCGGAACCGATACAGGCACCTACGCGCGGAGCGTTGGCTTCGGTTACTTGCAGACCGGAATCTTCAACGGCCTGCACCGCGGCGCTCAGGCCAAACTGCAGAAACAAATCCATTTTGCGCGCTTCTTTCAGCGCGACGTGAGGCTCGGGGTTAAAGTCTTTTACCATCGCGGCAAACTGGGTGCTGAACGCTGATACATCAAAGGTATCAATCGGCACTGCGCCGCTGGTACCAGCCAGCAAGGCGGACCAGGTATCTTCAAGGGTATTTCCCAGCGGGCTTACTGCGCCCATTCCGGTGATAACAACTCTTCTACGCGACACTTGCGCCTCCCCCGAAATCAATCAAACAAACCGGAAACTTAAATACTAAATCCGGTCGCTTTTTTACAAGGTTCAAATAGACGGAGAGCCGCGCTATGCAACATAGAACGGCTCTCACAATACTTCAGTAACGGGTAGGACTACCCTTTACTTGAGCTATCCAGCTGGAATCAACCGAGGTTCTGGTTGATGTAATCGATGGCCAGCTGAACAGTGGTGATTTTTTCTGCTTCTTCGTCAGGAATCTCAGTTTCGAATTCCTCTTCCAAAGCCATTACCAGCTCAACTGTGTCGAGGGAGTCAGCGCCCAGATCTTCAACAAAGGATGCTTCAGGTTTTACATCTTCTTCCTTCACGCCCAGTTGTTCAGCAACGATCTTTTTTACGCGCTCTTCAATGCTGCTCATGATTCAATTTAACTCCTAGTGGATAAAAATCTGATTTGGTCGCTGTTTAAAAGTTGCCCACATCATGTGGTTATTCAGCAACCGGCTAACACAGCTTATGGTTAATGCGAGGCGGCATTGTACCCTGATTTTTTCGGGATGTAATGCACCGCCTCCCAGCAACCCTTGAATGATAAATATTTCTTTATCAATCAATCACTTATGGCGATTTTCTCAAGAGAAAATCAGCCCATATACATGCCGCCATTCACGTGAATGGTCTCTCCGGTCACATAACCACCAGCATCGCTGGCCAAAAATGCGACAACGGATGCAATCTCTTCCGGTGCACCAAGTCGGCCCAGGGGAATTTTACTCATTAGCACTTCGCGCTGAGCTTCCGGCAGCACCTTGGTCATATCGGTATCAATAAAACCCGGTGCAACAGTATTAACGGTAATTCCGCGAGAGCCCACTTCCGCCGCCAGTGCGCGCGCGAAGCCCGCTACACCGGCCTTGGTAGCAGCGTAGTTGCTCTGGCCCGGATTGCCCATGCTACCGACAACGGAACTGATATTGATGATGCGACCCCAGCGCGCCTTGGTCATATCCCGCAGGCAGCTTTTGGTCACGCGGTAAACCGCAGTGAGGTTGGTATTCAGTACGGAATCCCACTCGTTGTCTTTCATGCGCATCAACAGGTTGTCTTGAGTAATGCCAGCGTTGTTAACGAGAATCGTGGGCGCACCGAATTCAGCTTTTACTGAATCCAGAACAGAACTAACGCTTTCCGGGTTGGTTACATCCAGCTCTTTACCGGCGCCTTTTACACCTTTCTCTGCAAAGCGCGCAGAGATTTTTTCAGCACCGGCAGCGCTGGTAGCAGTACCAATCACGATTGCACCCTGCGCACCTAGCAGGTCCGCAATTGCAGCGCCAATACCGCGGCTGGCACCAGTTACCAGAGCCACCTTGCCTTCGAGCGAAGTTGAAAAAGTCATAATTTTTCCCGTTTGCCAGAGTGCAGCACCCGCCGTCTTGCGGCAGCGGTGCAAGCAATCGGCTTTGTTTATCTTATTGTGCGGTGGATTTTACGGCTTCCGACAACTGTGCCGGCGTTTCGATATTGTGTGCGACGAGATTGCGATCGATTCGTTTCGCCAGTCCTGCAAGAACCTTGCCCGGACCACACTCAACCAGCTGCCCAATACCTGCAGCAGCCATTGCCTCTACACACGCGGTCCAGCGCACCGGGCTGTAAATCTGCTCCACCATCAGCGACTTGATCGCGGATGGGTCAGATTCCGTTTTTGCATGCACATTGTGGATGACCGGTGTTTGCGGTGCGAGGAATGTGGTCGCCTCGATCTGCGGTGCAAGCCTGTCTGCCGCCGGACGCATCAACTCGGTATGGAAAGGTGCGCTGACCGGCAGTGGCATGGCGCGCTTGGCGCCGGCAGCCTTGCACGCCTCAATAGCGCGCTCAACCGCTGCAGAGCTGCCGGCAATTACCACCTGACCCGGAGAGTTATAGTTCACCGCGGCCACTATCGCCCCCTGGGCAGCGTCCGCACAGGCGTTTTCTACCGCCTGATCATCAAGACCGATAACCGCGGCCATAGCGCCCTCGCCAGGAGGCACCGCCTCCTGCATGAGGCGGCCGCGCTCGCGCACCAGACGCACCGCGTCCTCAAAGGCCAGCACACCGGCACAGACCAGTGCAGACCACTCGCCGAGGCTGTGACCTGCCATCAATGCGGGTCTTGCGCCGCCCTGTGACAGCCACGCACGGTAGAGTGCCACACTCGCGGTGAGCAGAAGCGGCTGGGTGCGTTCAGTGAGATTGATGTCTTCCTGAGATCCGTTCTGGCACAGATCCCACAGATCGTAGCCGAGAACAGAGGAAGCTTCGGAAAAGGTTGCGTTGATTTCAGGGAAGGCCGCGGCCGCTTCCGCCAGCATACCGATCTGCTGGGAACCCTGACCGGGAAATACAAACGCCAAAACTGGATTGGTCATGGAACATCCTTCAACCAAATAAGTGGAGCCTTAACTGGGAGGGTCCGGAAGCGACACCACTGACCAGAGGTACGAATCAATCACACCCGGTGTGGCGCTGGTTCTGCAGAGCCATAGCTCTACCCAATTGTTGCGCCAGATCCGACTCAGCGCACTCTTTCGCCGTAAGCATGGCGCGGTAAAACGCCTCACTACTGGCACCGCCATGACTTTTAATGACGTTGCCTTCCAGCCCCAAAAAGCTGGCGCCATTATAGCGACCGGGTTCTAGCTGTGCGCGCCATTTTCGCAACAAATTTATGGCTAATTGGCCAAAAAACCGCTTGATCGGCGCTTTTTTGTCAATGGTAAACGTCTTTTGACCAATTAGTCGTATGACGCCCTCGGCAGCTTTCATGGCCACATTACCCATGAGGCCATTGCACACCACCACATCGACAATACCGGTAAAAATATCGTGGCCTTCGACAAATCCCACATAGTTGATATCGGGAGCCGCCTGGAGCAGCTGTCCCGCCCGGCGAATCTCCTCGGTACCCTTGTGCTCTTCGGCACCGATATTCAGCAGCGCAACAGTAAGGTCAGACTTCCCCGAAAACACCCGCTGAGCCTCCAAACCCATGCGCGCGAACTGCACCAGGTCCTCGGCACTGCAGTCGATATTGGCACCGAGATCGAGCAGAAAGCAGGTGCCATCTTCTGTGGGCAGGGATTTGCCAAGCGCCGGGCGGCGCACACCCTCTACCGTGCCGACAATGCTGCGTCCGAGCGCCAACAATGCCCCGGTATTTCCGGCGGTCACCATGGCACCGCAATCGCCACCCGCCACTGCTTCCAGCGCCTTGGCCATCGAGGATTCACGCTTGTGCCGCAGAGCCTGCACCGGATTGCAACCCTGAGTAATCACCTGGGCGCAGTCAATTACCTCGAGGCGTTCGCGCACCGAGGGGGGCTCTTTAATAAGGAGGGTTTGCAGCTGGGAACGGGGGCCGAACAGTTTCAGTTCCGCCTGGGGGAAGCGAATGAGGAATCTTGAGCAGGCCGGAACGACAGAGCGGGGACCTAAGTCCCCGCCCATCGCATCCACGGCCAATCGCAATTGGCTGGACAAAGCTTACTCTTCTTCGGAAGAGCCGCCGACGTCGATCACTTTGCGACCACGGTAGAAACCGTCTTTGGTCACGTGGTGACGGTGATGCTTTTCACCGGTAGTCGGATCTACGGACAGAGTCGGTCCGCTCAGCGCATCGTGAGAACGACGCATGCCGCGACGGGAACGGGTTTTTTTGTTCTGCTGAACAGCCATTTGGTGCTCCTTAACATAACTAACAGTTAACACCGGAACCGGGGCGCCTACCGGCGAGCCCAAACCCTTCAAACAACTCTCAAGACTTGTTTGACGAACCCTTCAACTGTTCCAGTACTTTAAAGGGGTTTTCTTGTTGCCCTACCGCTTCCGGCGCCTTGCCACCACTGTGGAACCCATCCCGTGGGACGCACTCCTCGTCGTGATAGGCAACCATCGGCAGGTTGAGCAAAATTTCATCTTCCAATGCCTGATACAGATCCAGCTCATCACCTTCCTGTATCACCGGGTCCAGAGATCGGGGCAGATTTTTGCCCTGCTCTTCAGACCACACAAAGCCCCAAGCGATATCTGCTTCAATCTGCTCCCGAACCGGCTGCAAGCAGCGCTGACAGGTCAGCTCCACTTGCAACTCGACATGCCCGGTAGCAACCTGATTACGCTGCAGATCCCTGGCAAAGCTCAGGGTGACCGCAACGTCGCCAACAACAGCTTCCGTCGAGGAAACCAGCCGTAGCAATGCATCGCACGGTACAATGCCGTCCAGATGCTGCTCGCGCTGCACCAGTTTTCGGGCATCTATGCGGCGCGGAAGCGCAGTTTTCTGGGGGGGTATCGACATAAGCGCGCAATTCTATGGACTCACCTGAGCCTTGTCAAAACAAATCAACCACCGCATGATCAGCGCCCGAAACCTAGCGGCAACCCGACCACACGCCGGGCTTTCGCACCACAAACGAATCGGCAACTAAATTCATGCGCCAACTGATTTTAGCCTCAAGCTCCCCCTATCGCCGCGCCCTGCTCGAAAAGCTGGGCATCCCCTTCGAGTGCCACGCTCCCTATATAAAGGAAGAAGCATTTGAAGGAGAGTCGGCAGACGAGCTTGCCAGCCGCCTGGCAACGGAAAAGGCACTAGCACTGGCCAGCCAGTTTCCCGATGCCCTGATCATCGGCTCAGACCAGGTCGCGGAATGCCGCGGGCGCCTGCTAGGCAAACCCGGCAACACCGAAAACGCCGTGGAACAGCTGCAGTTCTGCTCCGGCCACCCGGTCAATTTCCACACCGGCCTATGCCTCGCGGATACAAAGATGGGCAGCCACACCACGCTATGCGAAACATTCACCGTGCATTTTCGCAATCTCAGCCCAGTTGAAATCCAGCGCTATGTTGAGCGCGATCAACCGCTCGATTGCGCAGGCTCCTTCAAAGCCGAAGGGTTGGGCATCTCTCTATTCGAAAAAATGGAAGGAAATGACCCAAATACCCTGATCGGACTCCCACTAATTCGACTGATTGACCTACTCAAGCTGTATCAGCTGGACCCTCTCGGCCACCCGGGCAGCTGAGCAGGCCGCCACTCAAGCCACCAGAGGCGGCCAATGCAACAGCTCCGCGAAGTGGTCGATGATCCAGCGGGGCGCACACGCATTGAGCCGCTCCCGACTATGCACCCCATAACTCACACCGATGGCAGCCATATTGATGGCCGACGCCATCCTGAGGTCGTACTCCGTATCTCCCACCATAACCGCCTCATGCACCTCCCGCGCCGTCTCCTGCAGAATCTCCCGCAGCATAAGCGGGTCCGGCTTTGATGCAGTTTCATCGGCACAGCGACTGGCAACAAACAGATGTCCGATACCGTGCTCTTCGAATTCACGACTGAGCCCTCTGCGACTCTTCCCAGTGGCCACCGCCAGCTGATGTCCCGCTTCCAGCAACCCCTCCAGGGTTGCCCACACACCATCGAAAAGCGGGAGAGGCTCACCGCGCGCAGCCAACCATTCCTCGGCGTAGTATTCACGCAAACCGTTGCACTGTTCCTGACCCGCAGCGGGAAACAGGATACCAATGGCCTCCGGCAACCCGAGACCGATGATATTGCCGATCACCTCCGGTGCCAGCACCGGCAGCCCTGCCCTACCTGACGCGCGCTGCATACAGGCAACAATGCGCGCCTCGGAATTGCACACGGTGCCATCCCAATCAAGAATCACCAGCATCAGGCCCTTCCCCCACGCAAAACCATCAATACCGACACCGACATGACCGAATCATCAGTCCCGGCGCAGATTCGCAAGCACCGCCTCCAGCTCTGGCGGCAGCGGCGCTTTAACATCCACTTTACGACCATCCGGTAAAGTGCACCGCACACCCGCGGAGTGCAGGAAAAGCCGCTTCAACCCCTGGTCACGGAAGGCGCTATTGATTTCGTCCGGCGTGTACTTGGCATCCCCGGCCAGCGGGCAACCCACAAACTGAGCGTGCACACGGATCTGATGGGTGCGCCCGGTGACCGGCTCGGCAGACATCAGGGTTGCACCATTGAATCGCTCCTCCACCTGAAAGCGGGTCGTAGACGGCTTGCCTTCGCCATCCACCACCACCATGCGCTCACCACTCTTCAGGGTGTTTTTCTTCAGTGGCGCTTCGACAATCTTGCGCCCGCGCGGCCACTTGCCGGCCGCCAGCGCCAGATAGGACTTGCCGAGCTTGCCCGCGCGCAGTTCAGACTGGATATGCAGCAAAACCGCGCGCTTGCGCGCCACCAGAATGGCGCCACTGGTATCCCTATCAAGGCGGTGCACCAGCTCCATGAACGGGCTCTCCGGATACATTTGCCGCAGGGCCTCAATCAACCCCAGGCGCACACCGCTCCCACCGTGAACAGCCAGTCCTGCGGGCTTGTTCACCACCAGCAGACCGCCTTCGTCATACAGGATCGCGGATTCCAGCGCCTTGCGCAGGGAATCACCAGCCACCGCCGGGGCTGACTCCTCAGCCATGCGGATTGGCGGCACCCTAACCAGGTCACCACCCTGCAAGCGATACTCGGCTTTAACCCTTCCTTTATTTACCCGCACCTCGCCCTTGCGAAGAATCCGGTAAATCCGCGAACGCGGCACCCCTTTGAGACGGGCCAGCAGGAAGTTGTCGATGCGCTGCCCCGCCAACTCTTCGGGAACGGTAAAAAATTGCACGCCGGAGCCCTGGGGCGATGGCGACTGATCAGTACTCATGGAGAAATGCACGACCTGGGAAGTGAATACGGGAGGGTTACTGCTTACCGCGCGCATGATAGCCCCATGCCCTGCCCATTTAAAGCGCCGCAATTGATGCTAAAAATATGCCGTGGTATATTCGACCGGCCTGTATTGGGGCTGGTTTTCGGCGGTGCACGGTTTTTCTGCTATACAAAAACTCAGGTGCCGTTCTTGAGAAAATACCGCCAGTCGGGCCGGTGCGCGGAAAACCGCGTTATCAACAAAACTCTGTCGGTAAGACACTTCGAGAGCGCGTCGAAAGGCATATCGAAAGATAGCGCCCTAGGGAACCAGGCTAGAGTAGCCACTCCCGAAGCTCTCGCCGACCTGACCCCGTAGAAACGGGATTTTTGCGAAGGTAAGACGGGCTGACGCCCGCAGCGCTTGGAACAAACTCGATTCGTTACATCTCGCTCCGAGAACGATCCGCCAGCGACCGAACTGGCCCCCGGCCCCAACAGCGATGCCCAATGCCATCCCTGCGCCGCCGGTAAAAACTAGACAAGACTGCAAAGGGCCCAGCCACGAGCCGGCCCCGGAGCCAGAAGCGATGTAACCCATGCCTGCCCTACCCGGCAGGCAGCCAGGACCCGCCCGAGAACTATGCGAGGCCGGCCTGGCAGGAAACGGATGCCACACGAGAACAGGTATCCGGAGTTAACAAGGTATGACGCCCGCAGGCGCCCTTTGAGGCGGCCAGGTCCGGAGCGCATACACACTGCCGTGAACCGCGGGGTTTCCCCCTTTTCACCGCCGTAACCACCAATGCCTGCGAGCTTCAGCGGTGTTTTCCCTTCGCGCAACGCAAGGAAAATACGAACGCATGAAGAGAATGCTGATCAACGCAACCCAGCCGGAAGAGCTGCGCGTTGCTCTGGTCGACGGCCAGTGGCTGTACGACCTGGATATCGAAAACCGCACCCGCGAACAGAAAAAAGCCAATATCTACAAGGGTAAAATTACCCGCGTTGAGCCCTCCCTCGAAGCCGCCTTCGTCGACTACGGTGCCGAGCGCCACGGCTTCCTGCCGCTGAAAGAAATCTCCCGCGAATACTTCAACAAACAGCCCAAAGAAATCGAGGGCCGCATCAAGATCAAGGATGTGGTCAAAGAGGGCATGGAAGTTATTGTCCAGGTGGACAAGGAAGAGCGCGGTAACAAGGGCGCAGCCCTGACCACTTTCATCAGTCTCGCCGGTCGCTATCTGGTGCTGATGCCCAACAACCCGCGTGCCGGCGGCATCTCCCGCCGTATCGAAGGCGAAGAGCGCAGCGACCTGCGCGACGCGCTCTCCGATGTTGAAGTGCCCTCCGGTATGGGCATTATCGTGCGCACCGCCGGCGTTGGCCGCAGCGGCGAGGAACTGCAGTGGGACCTCAACTACCTGCTGCAGCTGTGGACCGCGATCAAGAAAGAAGCCGACGACTCCAAGGCGCCCCACTTCCTGTTCCAGGAAAGCAACGTCATCATCCGCGCCATCCGTGATTACATGCGTGACGATATCGGCGAAGTTATCGTCGACGAAGAAGGTGCCTACCAGCTGGCTGCAGAGTTCGCCCGTCAGGTGATGCCGAACTACGCCAACAAGGTGAAGTACTACGAAGACAATATCCCGCTGTTCAATCGCTACCAGATTGAAAGCCAGATCGAGACTGCGTTTGAGCGCGAAGTGAAACTGCCTTCCGGCGGCTCTATCGTTATCGACGTCACCGAAGCCCTGGTCTCTATCGACATCAACTCCTCCCGCGCTACCAAAGGTGGCGACATCGAGGAAACCGCGCGCACCATCAACCTGGAAGCCGCGGACGAGATCGCCCGCCAGCTGCGTCTGCGCGACATGGGTGGTTTGGTGGTCATCGACTTCATCGACATGCAGAACAAGTCGAACCAGCGCGAAGTTGAAAAGCGTATGGAAAAGGCCCTGGGCATGGACCGCGCCCGGGTACAGGTAGGCCGCATCTCCCGTTTCGGCCTGCTGGAAATGTCCCGCCAGCGCCTGCGTCCGTCCCTGGGTGAAACCACCTTCCGCGTCTGCCCCCGCTGTAGCGGCCAGGGCACTATTCGCGGCACCAAGTCCCTCGCCCTCTCCATCCTGCGACTGGTGGAAGAGGAAGCCAAGAAAGAGCGCAGCGCAGAGATTCGCGCGATCACCCCGGTGAACGTGGCGACCTACCTGCTCAACGAGAAGCGCAAGACCATTTCCAATATCGAAGCGCGCAACCGCACCCGCGTAGTGGTGGTGCCTAACGCCGATCTGGAAACCCCGCACTTCGAAGTGCTGCGCCTGCGTGATGACGACTCCGCTACCGTCGAGACCTCCTACAAGATCTCCGGCACCATTGAGGAAACCGTCAACAAGAACCGGGAAGAAGAGCCGCTGCGCGCACCGACTGCGGCTCAGCCCGCGGTACAGCAGATCGCGCACACCGCCCCGGCACCGACCCCGGTGGCCAAACCAAAGCCGAAAAACGAAGCTGTTTCGAAGCCCGGACTGTTCAGCCGCCTGATCGGCGCCATCGCCGCCCTGTTCACTGGCGGCGAAGAGGAGAAATCCGAAGGCAAGCACAAGAAAACCAAAGGTCGTGGCAAAGACTACCAGCAGCAGCGCAACCGCAATAACCAGCGTGGCGGTCGTGGACGTGGTCGTGGCAATCGCGGCGGCCGCCGCGACGAGCAGGCCGGTGATGAGCGTGAAGAACGCAAGGCCGACAGCCGCTCTCGCCGCGGTGAGCGAAGCCGCGACGACAGAAGCCGTGACGAAAACGCTCCCGCCGAGCGCCGTCAGGAGAGCGCGGAAACTGCGCGCGACAGCAGCCAGGAAGGCCGCGAAGGTCAGCGCGACGGTCAGCGTCGCAACCGCAGACGCCGCGGCGGTGAACGTGGCGATCGCCGCGAGCAACAGCCCACTGCAGTGGAAGTCGAAAGCACTAACCTCGATAGCGAAGCACAGGCCGTTGAGTCCGATGACGACCAGCAGCGCCCCGCGCGCCGCCCGAGCAATGTGCGCGGACGCCCGCAGCCCCGCCGTCGCGGCCGCCGCGGTGAAACTGGTGACGCCAGCGACACTGCGGATAGCGAACAGCAAGAGCTGAACCGTGAAGTTAATGAAGCCATTGACTCCGCGGAACGCGAAACTGCCGCCAAGCCGGTACGCGCGGAACAGCCTGCGGCCGACCGCCCTGCAGCGGACAAAGAACCACAGCGCAAACGCGACCCGTGGGCTGATAGCAAACCGCAGGTAGCCGCACCGGCTGCAGCGGAAGTGCCTGCAGCAAAAACCTCTGAAGAGAAATCCGAAGAGAAGCCCGCGGTGAAACCGGTCGAGCGCCCTGCAAAAGTCGAAGCTGCGGCCCCCGCTGCAGAGACCCCTGAAGTTACTGCAGCGCAAGAGCCTGTCGCCGCTGAAGAAGCCACTCCGAAAGCGATTGCGCCGGAAGCTGCACCTGTAGCTGATACCTCTTCCGAGGTTGAACAGCCAGCAGTAACCGCGGGCATCGAAGCTGCTGAAGAAGTGGTCAAGACTGAGGGCGTGGTTGCTAGCGAGGAAGTGTTTGAAGAAGTGGCCGAGAAAGCTGCTGCAGAGACCACTGCCGAAGTCGCGCAGGTTGAAATCAAGACCGAAGCTGCTGAAGAAGTTAAAGCAGAAGCGGTTGCAGAACAGCCCAAAGCCGTGGAAACCGCCAGTGCACCGGCTGCGGTCGAACGCCAGCCTGGCCGCGCTGGCAACGACCCGCGCATCAACCCCAAACCGCTGGTTGATTTCACCGTGGTTACCGCGCGTCCGGAAATTGGCGAACTGCGCCCGCTGGACACCGCCCAGCCGGCAAACATCGCCCACAACCCGCGCCCACTGCAGCGCCCCGCCAATGACCCTCGTGTCAAACGCGATGCGGCAGAGGAAACTGGTTCCGACTCTGCGGAAGCCGGCTGAAGGGTATAACGGGAAATCCGGTGGGTTAGCTGATTAAAAATGCAGCTAACCCATTGAACTTCCTAAAAAAAATTGTCCGCGTACTTGTACCGCAATAACAGCTCGGTATAATGCGCCAACAGTTTGGAGGGGTGGCTGAGTGGCCTAAAGCACCGGTCTTGAAAACCGGCGAGTGTAACAGCTCCGTGGGTTCAAATCCCACCCCCTCCGCCATATTGAAAAGCCCGGCAATCGCCGGGCTTTTTTTTTGCGCTCATTTCACCGCCGCACCCAATTTCAAAATCTCTGCACACTTATAGCGATTTGAAATATTTTCCTGTCATTCCAACACCACAGCCCCCTTTTCCCCAGCCTCTTGCCTACCTGACGCCTGCCGATTGGCTAGTCTAAAGTGAGGCGCCAAAACTCTTTGGCACGCTCAGACAATTGTGGATAGGAACCGCGTGAAATTTTCCCCTATCTGGCTGCTCCTTATCAGTGTCACGACGGTCGCTGTGGTGCTGGCAATCCTGCATTACTTTGATCTGGATGACCGCCTGATCGAGCTGATGCAGTGGATGGATTCCCTCGGCTGGCAGGCGAGTATCTGGTTCATACTGGTCATCGCCATCGCCATCATATTCCTGTTCCCGGGGGTAATTTTCACCATGGGCGCGGGTTTCGTGTTTGGCGTGATCAAGGGGACTATTTACGTGGTACTCGGAACAACGCTAGGCGCGGCGATTGCGTTCCTGATCGCCCGCTACCTGTTCGGAAAACGCACTTCAGCCTGGGTGATGTCGAAAATCAAACCGGACAACCTCGGTGAGATCGTGCGTGATGAAGGCTGGCGCATGATCATGCTCACACGCATGGTGCCGCTTTTTCCGTTCAAGCTGACGAACTATTTCTTCGGACTGACACCGTTGAAATTCCGCGACTTCGTCATCGGTACCTTTATCGGCGTGATACCCATCACCGTAAACAATGTATATGTGGGTTCCATCGCCGCAGATCTCGCGAGCATAGGCAGCGAGCGCGCAGAGCGTACACCGATGGAGTGGACCCTGTACGGACTCGGCTTTGTATTCGCGGTTATCGCAATCGTCGGTCTTACCCGCATGGCGCGCCGTGCCCTTAAGAAAAAAATTGACCAAGGAGAGCTCTGATGCCCTGGATGAAATGGCTTCCCTGGCGGTTCTTCGTACGCAAGTTCGCCACTGCCCACGGTTTTCTCGACCCCCTCGCGGTAATGGCCCGGCTGCAACGCTTTGCCGAGCCCTCTGAAGTCAGCGAGCCCATCGAACTGCTGCGTGCCGGGGTGATATTCCACGCGCGCGCGCTGATGAACAGTAAAGTGATCCAGCACAACCTCGACTGGGTGTGGCCCTACTGGATCGAGCGGCAGTTCGACCCGGCGGATGTGTCGTTCATTCCCCGCGCCTTTTCCATTACCCACTGCAATCTGAGCCACCGCAACTGGACCGCGGTGGGTGTTCCGGGCAGCGAAGAGATGCCCATCGTCGATCCCCGGGGGCTGCTCACGCCCCACTACGACGGTTGGTCCATCGACAGCTGGATCATCGGCGATAACGGCGACGACCTGTTTCCTTCCCAGCACAAGCAGGTTACCCAGGAACTGGACCTGACAGGCGGCGTGGCGGTGGTGACCGAAGCGCAATCGGACGATGCCACGCTCACCAGCCGCGTGTGGGCCGAACTAGATGAGAGCAACAACAATTGCCTGCTGCGATTGCAGGCGCAGCACAACACCGGCGGCTGGCTGGTAGTGGCACTCAGGCCCTGCAATCCGGAAGGCGTTGCTTTTATTAACAAGGTCACACTCGCCAACGATCGTCACCACTGGCTGATAGATGGCAAGGACCGAATCTATTTCGACCGCCCGGTGGAGCGCCACCACGCATCCGACTACCGCAAGGGCGACATCGCCCTCTACCTGCGCGGCGAGGGCAACGAAAATCACGCGGAATGTGACGTGGGCATGGCCACCGCCGCCGCACTGTTCCGGCTGGAACCGGGTATACCTGTCGATACCCAGGTAAAAATCCCCCAGCACTGCAAACTCACCGCAAAAAATGCACCCGCGGGCTGGGCGCAAAACCTTGAAGAGCACTGCGCCATGTCGGTTCCGGACCCGCAGATGCAGTTTCTGTATGACGCCGCGGTGCGCACCCTGATCCTCCACTCCCCCTACGACGTCTATCCGGGCCCCTATACCTACAAGCGTTTCTGGTTCCGTGATGCGGCGTTCATGATCCAGTCGCTACTGCACGCGGGACTTCTGGATCGGGCCGAACGCGCACTGGAGCGCTTCCCCTCTCGGCAGAAGCGCGATGGCTACTTCCACTCCCAGGACGGCGAGTGGGATTCCAACGGCGAAGCGCTGTGGATCATTGACCAGTACTGCCGCATCACCAACAGCAAACTGAAGCCGGAGTGGACGGATCCGGTACTGCGCGGCGCCCAGTGGATTCACAACAAGCGTATGGAGAAAGACGGGAGTCTCACCGGTGGCCTGTTGCCCGCGGGCTTCAGCGCCGAGCACCTGGGCCCCAACGACTGTTATTTCTGGGACGATTTCTGGGGTATCGGTGGACAGCTTTCGGCAGTGGCCATCTGTCAGCGCGAAGGGCACGTTGTGGATGCAGACAGATTCCAGCATCACGCGGACGATTTTATGCTCACGGTGGATGACGCGCTGCAGAAATGTGCCGAGCGCCTGAAGCGGCCGGCGATGCCCGCCTCCCCGAAGCGGCGGCTCGACGCCGGTGCCATCGGCTCCATTGCCGCAGGCTATCCGCTCAAGCTTTATCCGGAAAACGACCCGCGCCTGCTGGATCTCGCCGAGTTCCTGCAGGAAAAATGTTTTGTATCCGGCGGCTTCTTCCAGGACATGATCCACTCCGGTATCAATGCCTATCTCACCATTCATGTGGCACAGGTGCTGCTGCGCGCCGGCGATCCGCGTTGTATCGAACTGATGCGCAATGTCGCCAACCTCGCCTCGCCCACCGGGCAGTGGCCGGAAGCCATTCACCCGCATTCCTTCGGCGGCTGTATGGGCGACGGCCAACACGCCTGGGCCGCCGCCGAGTGGGTTACCATGCAGCGTAACTGTTTTGTGCGCGAGGAAGGCGACAGCCTGATACTCGCCTCCGGGTTGCCACCGGAGTGGCTTGGCGATCAGAATGCCGAGAGGCCAATTCGTTTCGGACCGGCGCCCACCCATTTCGGGACTGTCTGGCTGGAGATCATCCCGGGAGACAGGCCGAAAATTTCCTGGCGAGGAAAATGGCACGACAAGTCGCCGCGCATTGAAGTGCGCGCATTTGGTTATCAGTGGGAAGTTGCCGAATCGCGTGTGAAAACGATGGAGCTGCAGCCCAATTGAACATCGTCATGCTCACCAATACCTACCTGCCCCATGTTGGCGGTGTGGCGCGTTCGGTCGATGCGTTCTGCCGGGAGTATCGCAAACTCGGCCATAAGGTTCTGGTGGTGGCGCCGGAGTTTGCGGAAAAAATAGACCATGAACTCGATGTGGTGCGTATCCCCGCCATCCAGAATTTCAATGGCAGTGATTTTTCCGTCGCCCTGCCCCTTTCCGGCGAGCTGACGGAAAGGCTCGATTTTTTCGAGCCGGACCTGGTGCACTCCCATCACCCGTTTCTGCTTGGCATGACGGCGCTGCGCATCGCGCGCAGTCGCGAGCTGCCACTGATTTTTACCCACCACACCCTCTACGAGCGCTACACCCACTATGTGCCCGCAGACTCGGAAACCCTGAAGCGCTTCGTGATCGAACTCGCGACCCGCTACGGTAATCTTGCGAGTATGGTGTTTGCCCCCAGCGCGAGTGTCGCAGATCTGTTGCGCGAACGCGGGGTAAAGAAGCCTGTCGTTGTGGTTCCCACCGGCGTACAGTTGGAAAACTACTGCAACGGTGATGGTGCCGCGGCACGCCGCCAGTACGGCATTCCGGAATCCGCGTTTGTGGTCGGCCATCTGGGGCGCCTGGCGGAAGAGAAGAATCTGGAATTTTTGTCCGAGGCGGTGCTTGAGTTGATGCTCCGCAATGAAGACATCCACTTCCTGGTGGTGGGCTCCGGCCCCTTGCAGCAGCGGATTCAAAATCTGTTCGATGCACAAAATCTGTCGGCGCGACTGCACCTTACCGGAACATTGCAGGGCGAGGCACAGCGCGATGCGTACAGCGCGATGAATATATTTGGGTTTTCCTCCACCAGTGAAACCCAGGGCATGGTGCTCACTGAAGCCATGGCCGCGGGCGTGCCGGTGGTGGCACTGGATGCCTGCGGATGCAGGGAAGTTGTGGATGATCACATTAACGGCCGGCTGGTGCTCAAGCACTGCTCGAGGGAATTCATCGCCGCACTGCAATGGGTACACGATCTCGACCCAGAGGAATACCAGCGCCTGCACCGCGCCGCGCTGCTAACCGCAGAGCGTTTCTCCATGGAAAACTGT
This sequence comes from Microbulbifer pacificus, assembly GCF_033723955.1. Classification (NCBI taxonomy): domain Bacteria; kingdom Pseudomonadati; phylum Pseudomonadota; class Gammaproteobacteria; order Cellvibrionales; family Microbulbiferaceae; genus Microbulbifer; species Microbulbifer pacificus. The sequence goes on from NZ_CP137555.1 coordinate 212,090, forward strand.
GCGGCAACCGCACTGCACCACTATCAGTCGCTGGTACACCAGCACTGGCCGCTGGACGATTCCCTCTACGCGCAGTGGATGCGCCTACGCAATACCATTGGCGCCCAGTGGGAGATTCTCGAAGGAGTTACCAGCGCCGCCACCGCGGCACTGGACCCGGATCACGCGCTGAAAAAGTAACGGATAAACAACGCCGGTAGGCGGAGACATACACACAGCCCCATGATAACCAACATCGAGGCCACCCTGCGCCGCTGGCGCCGCCGGATCAGCCGCAGCGAGTGGCTGGCGCGGATGCTGAAGCTACAGATCAATGAGCGCGACCCCGACGCGCCAGCGCTGGTGTTGATCCAGATCGACGGCCTCGCTCGCCCACAGTTCGACCGCGCGCTGGCGGAAGGCAAGATGCCTTTCCTGAAGCGCCTGATCAAGCGGGAGCACTACCATCTGGACCATATGTACTCCGGCGTGCCTGCTACCACTCCGGCGGTCCAGGCGGAAATTTTTTACGGCGTAAAAGCGGCGGTGCCTGCATTCGGCTTCATGTCCACCGACTCCCAGGAAATGCTGCGGATGTACGAATCCAACGCAGCCACCAAGGTGGAAAAAAAGCTGGCGGATACCGGCCACGAACCGCTGCTACAGCATGGCAGCTGTTACGTCAGCGTATTCCGCGCCGGTGCGGACAACGACGAGGCACATTTTTGCCCAGCCGCGCAGGGCTGGGGTCCGACACTCAAGAAAGCCGGCCCGCTGGCACTGCTGGTATTGCTGCTGACCAATATCTGGAGTCTGATTCGCACCGGTGCCCTGCTGTTGCTGGAACTGGTGCTTTCAATAGGGGATTTTCTCCGCGGCCTCACCGACGGCCAGGACTTCCTGCGCGAATTGATGTTCATCCCAACGCGCATCGGCATCACTATCCTGCTGCGCGAGCTTTCCACCGTGGGTGTGAAGATCGACATCGCCCGCGGCCTGCCGGTGATCTACATCAACTTCCTCGGTTACGACGAACAGGCCCATCGCCGCGGCCCCAGCTCCAAATTCGCGCACTGGACCCTGAAAGGTATCGACGACGCCATCGGCCGTATCTGGCGCGCGGCGCATCGCTCCTCCCGTCGCCATTACGATGTGTGGATCTACTCCGACCACGGTCAGGAAGACAGCACCCCCTACGAAACCCTGCACGGGCGAAGCCTTGCCGACGCCGTGAGCGAGGCGCTGTCAGAGTTACCGCAAAAGCCCAGCGGCCATCTCGCCAATGGCGATCACGGCATACAATTGCAGCGAATCCGGCTGTTTGGCGGCCAATGGGTGCAGAAACTTATTCCGGTCAACGCCCGGGAAAGTCACCGCGAAGGCGAAGCGCCCATGGCGCTCTCTGCCATGGGGCCGATCGCACTGCTCTACAACATCCACTGCAAGGACACTCCCCCGCAAGAAATCGCCCGCCTGATCGTGGAGAAGACAAAAGCGCCGATGGTACTCTATGAAGATGTCTCCAGCACGGAAACAGGCCCTGACGGCGAAGTGTTAACCAAGGTCCGCGGCTGGTGGCGCGACGGCGCGTTCTCCTTACCGGAAGACGGCCATCTTGTATTTGGCGACGAGCACCGGTTTGCGGATGAGGCCATCGAGGACCTGGCCAACCTGTGCCGCCATCCGGACGCCGGCGACTTTGTCATCAGTGGCTGGTGTGCGGGGCACGAGAGCATCTCCTTTGCGATCGAATGCGGCAGCCACGGTGGCGCAGGCCCCAACGAGACCCACGCGTTTGCATTGATGCCCGGCGACATTCCATCCCCGGCCAGCGGCAAGGGGCACTGGCGCCCGAAAGATATCCGCGATGCCGCGCTGCAATTCCTAAACGCGCAACCGGCGCGCAAACTGAAATCCCCGCCGGCAGTAACGGTCGTGCCTGCCGCGGGCGACAAACACTCCCGGCTGGATCAAAATTTGGCGATGGAAGCGGCTGGTTCCCAGGAGGGCAGCAGCAACACCAAGACCCTGCGGGTAATGACCTACAACGTGCATATCTGCAAGGGCACCGACGACAAGCTGTCGCCGGAGCGCATTGCCCGGGTAATCGCGCGCTATGCCCCCGATATCGTCGCCCTGCAGGAAGTGGATGTGCGGCGCCAGCGCACCGGAGGTATCGACCAGGCTCACCAGATTTCCAGGTTGCTGGCCATGGACTGCCACTTCCAGCCGGCCATGCATCTCGAAGACGAGAAGTACGGCGACGCCATCATGTCCCGCTACCCGGTGCGCCTCATCAAAAAAGGCATTCTTCCCGGCCCGCCAAAGATTTCGCGGCTTCCCGGGTTCGCCGAGCCGCGCGGCGCGCTGTGGATCGAAGTGGACTTCCACGGTACCAGGGTGCAGGTGTTCAACACCCACCTAGGGCTCAGCAAGGCGGAACGCCTGCGCCAGATAGAAGCACTGACAGGCGAGGAATGGATGGGCAGCACACAGTGCCCGCGGCCGCGGATACTGGTGGGAGACTTCAATGCCCTTCCCGGCTCACAGGAAGTTAAGCGAGTGATGGAAGTACTCGACGACACCCAGCTGAAACTGCCCGGCCACAAGCCCAAGGGGACATTTTTCAGCCGGCTGCCCAAGGCGCGCATTGATTATGTCTTTGTCGACCACGAGCTGGAGGTAAACGACATTCATGTGCCCCGCAGCGAGCTCACCCGCCAGGCTTCTGATCACCTGCCGTTGATTGTCGACCTAAGAATCCCCGTTCCGGCGCGAGATGGCGGCGACGACCAGGATCAAGAGCAGCAGGCCGGCTGATCCTGCGCGGTAAACAGCGCCCGCACCTGTTCCTCACGGGAGGCGCGCATACCCGCGGTACGCCCCTCATCAATGGCGATCTCCAGGGGAATACCCTTTTTCGCGCGGTAGATGGCCCACGCCGTGCCCACCCGGTTGCCAGACGCACAATGGAGCAGCACCGGGCCGGCGGAGGCGTCCTCCAGGATCGCCCCCAGCTCCGCAATCAGCGCATCAGAGGGCACACCGCCTGAAACCGGCAGATTCACATAGCGCATTCCCGCCGCTTCCACCGCGGCCTTCTCTTCCGCAGTACCCTCTTCCGGCGTTCGCAGGTCCACGATGGTACGGAATCCCTTTTCTTTCAGCGACGCGACCTGGCTGAGATCTATACTGCCCCCGGTGGCCAACTGCGGGCGCAGGCGATTGTAATTCGCGACTTCCGCCCCCATCTTGTCACCGAAGGGTACTTCAGCGCCCTGAGCCGCAGACTCTGCGGCCACAGCGGTGGTTGTAAGCAAAGTGAAAGCACAGAGAAGCCATACTGGCAGTCGTTTCGAAAATTTCATTTCCAGCCCTCGATGTTTCGCGCTATTTTGCCCCAAGCTTTATAAGATCGTCGAACCAGCCGTCCACTTGAAGGTCCAATAGGCTGGTTATATGATCCCGACAGATTTTACGTTCACTAGCAGGAGACGCTAATGCAGCCGCAAGTTTATTCACAGTCCGGAGCACTGGAACGCTCGGAAGCCGCCAAGGTATTGCGTAACACCTACGCACTACTGGCAATGACTGTCCTCTTCAGCGCAGTCACTGCCGGTGTATCCATGGCCATCGGCATGGGTCGTGGCATGAGCCTGGTCTGCTCCCTGGGCGCACTGGCCCTGATCTGGTTCGTACTGCCCCGCACCGCCAACTCCGCCTCCGGCGTGGGCGTGGTGTTTGCCTTCACCGGCCTGCTGGGCGCCTCTCTCGGCCCGATGCTGAACCACTACCTGGGTCTCGCTGGCGGCGGCCAGATCGTCATGCAGGCGCTGGGCACCACTGCGCTGATCTTCTTCGCGCTGTCCGCCTACGTGCTAACTACCCGTAAAGACTTCAGCTTCATGGGCGGTTTCCTGTTTGTCGGCCTGATTGCGGTACTGGTTTGCGCCATCGGCATGATGATCGCAGGCTTCTTCGGCGTGCACATGCCGCTGGCCAGCGTTGCCCTGAGCGGTGTGATCGCCCTGCTGATGTCCGGTTTCATCCTGTTCGATACCAGCCGTATCGTGAACGGTGGTGAGACCAACTACATCATGGCGACCACCTCCATGTACCTGAACATCCTGAACCTGTTCACCAGCCTGCTGCACATCTTCGGATTCGCTTCCGACGACTGATCGGCACGCATTGCAGGATCACACAGTGCCCCGCTCTGCGGGGCATTTTTTTATTTAGCAGAAGAAACTTCCACGCCATGCAATTCACCCTCGTCGTTTACGGCGCGCCCCACGCCAGTGAAGGTGCCGCGACCGCACTGCGCTTCGCCCGTGCGGTACTGCAGGCCGGTCACGGTATCTACCGGGTGTTTTTCTATGGCGATGGCATCCACAACGGCAGCGCCCTGGCCGCGCCACCGCAGGATGAACAGGACCTGCTGGCCCAGTGGCAGGAACTACAGCAGGCCCACAACTTCGACCTCACCCTGTGCATCGCCGCCGCCCAGCGCCGCGGCGTGCTGAGCGGCAGTGAGGCCAAACGCCTGGAGAAACCTGGCTCAAATATGGCTGCCGGGTTTGAACTGGCGGGCCTCGGACAGCTGGCGGAAGCCGCGGCGCTCAGCGACCGCGTCGTGACTTTTGGAGGCTGACCGTATGTCCCAAAATAAATCGATTCTCGCCATCTGCCGCCATGCACCCTACGGCAACAGCCTCGCCCGCGAAGGGCTGGAGGCGGTACTCGCCTGCGCGGCCATGGACCAGATTCCCGAAGTACTGTTGATCAACGACGGCGTATTCCTGCTGCTGGAGCAGGATGCCCAACAGATCGGCGAAAAGAACCTGCGCAGAAACCTGACCGCACTGCCCATGTTCGGTGTGGAAACCCTGCACCTGTGCGAGCGCAGCCTGCAGCAGCGCGGCATAGACCCGGCGCAGCTGAGCCTCCCCGGCGCGGAACTGAAACTGTTGCAGAACACCGGCGCGTTTATTGCCGGGTTCGACCAGGTACTGAGTTTTTGAAATGACCCTGCATATCGTCAACCAGTCCCCGTTCGCTGGCAGCGCCCTGAGTGATTGCCTGAATGCCTTCAATCCCGGCGACGCACTGCTGCTGATCGAAGACGGCATCTATGGCGCCAATGACCAGCGCCTGGTAAATCTCCCCGCTGGTACCGCGTATTGCCTGGCTGCCGATGCACTAGCGCGCGGTATAAACACACCGGCAACGGTCACCAGCATTGATGATGCACGCTGGGTGGCGCTTTGTACCGAGCACAACCCCATCGTCAGCTGGGTCAGGTAAGGCGCAATGGAAAATCTGGTGATCGACGGACGCGAAATCCCGTTGGATAAAGAAGGTTTCCTCCGTAACCTGGACGACTGGAGCCCGCAAGTGGCAGAGGCATTGGCCGCGCAGGAAAATATCGCACTGACCGAAGATCATTGGGATGTGATCCGCCTGCTGCAGGATTTTTACCGGGAGTTTGAACTCTCCCCGGCAATGCGCCCGCTGGTCAAATATGTGGGCCAGCACCTGGGCACGGACAAAGGTCGCAGCATTTTCCTGATGCAGCTGTTTCCGCCGAGCCCGGCCAAAATCGGCAGCAAGATTGCGGGCCTGCCCAAGCCCACCAATTGCCTGTAACTCCCCGGTAACCGGTCGATCAGCTGCTCACATGGGCGATCACCCGGCGCTTGCCGCGGTGGTGACGGTGTTCCCACAGGTAGATGCCCTGCCATGTCCCCAGCATCAACTGCCCGCCTTTGACCGGGATGGAAAGGCTGCTGGCAGTAAGCGCGGCCTTGATGTGCGCGGGCATATCGTCCGCCCCTTCCATGGTGTGTGTGTACAGCGGGTCATTCTCAGGAACCAGTCGGTTCAACCAGTTCTCAAGATCCACCCGTGCGCTGGGATCCGCGTTTTCCTGAATCAGCAGGCTGGCGGAAGTGTGCTGGATAAACAGCGTGCACAGACCGTCGCCGGAAAAAATCTGACCCCGCAGCCAGTGTTCCACTGCATCGGTAAACTCGTGCAGTCCCTGGCCCTGCACTACAATTTCCAGCTGCCCGATCGCCATAAATCCACTCCTTTCTCACCTTAAGGGATTGCTTCCGCTATAATCCGCGCCCCGATTTACTTGGCTTAATGTACGGTTTCGAATATGGCACTCCACCGCGTAAACACCGATGACTACCAGCAACAACTGGACCAGAAGGTGGCCCGTCTGCGGGAGGCGTACGCCTCGTACACCAATCTGGAACCGGAAGTTTTCCCCTCCCCGCCCAGCCACTACCGCCTGCGCGCGGAATTCAAGATGTGGCAGGAAGGCGGACGCGTGGACTACGCCATGTACAAACAGGGCGAGTACAAAAAACCATTCGTGATCGAAGAGTTTACCGTCGGTTCCGAACGGATCAACGAACTGATGCCGCTGTTGTTGGAAGCCATCAATAACAGCGAAATCCTGCGCAAGCGCCTGTTCTGCACCGAATTTCTCACCACCCTCGGCGGCGATGCACTGATCACACTGATCTACCACAAGCAGCTGGATGAAATTTGGGAAGCGGAAGCCCGCGCACTGCAGGAGCAACTCGGTGTCCCCGTACTCGGCCGCTCGCGCAAACAGAAGATCGTACTCGACCGCGACTACGTGATTGAAAAACTGGACATCGACGGCCGTACATATGAGTACAAACAGGTGGAAGGTAGCTTCACCCAGCCCAACGGCGAAATCTGCCGCTCCATGATTCAGTGGGCCAGAAGCTGTTGCGAAGGCAGCAAGGAAACTGATCTGCTGGAGCTCTACTGCGGTAACGGCAACTTCACCATCCCGCTGGCGGAGAAATTCCGCAACGTACTGGCCACAGAAATTTCCAAGGTTTCGGTGAATGCCGCACAGGAAAATATCGCCGCGAATGGCGTGGAGAACTTGCATATCCTGCGTCTGTCCGCCGAGGAATTCACCCAGGCCATCGACAAGGTCCGCCCCTTCCGCCGCCTGAAAGACTTCGATCTAGACAGCTACGACTTCTCAACCATACTGGTAGACCCGCCCCGGGCCGGCCTAGATACCGACACCTGCGCAATGATCGCGCGCTTCCCGCGCATCCTGTACATCTCCTGCAACCCGGAGACCCAGCTGGAAAATCTCGCCGAGCTGACCAAGACCCACAAGGTCGAACGCTTTGCGATCTTCGACCAGTTCCCATACACCGACCATACTGAGTCCGGTGTACTGCTGGTTAAGAAATAACTCGCATTAAACTTTAGAATTTGCGGCCAAGAATCCGCTTGGCCGCATCCAGCGCAAAATCGCGGTACTCCGCTTCCACCCGCACCATCTCCTTCTCGAACGCAAACTTCTCCTTGCGGGAGAGCTTCTTCCAGTCCTGCAGAATTGGAATATGGCTGGTCTGGTCGGCGACCTTGTAGAAGGCCACAAACTCCTCCTTCACGGAATTCTCTACCTGCAGCGAATCCAGCAGCACGCGAATCCGCAGCGAAGCTTCGGTCAGGCCGACGCCCTCATCCAGCAGTGTCTTGGCAATAATCTGGATACTGGTATTCACCCGATCCCGCTGCGCATCCGCCGCTGCTTCAAGTTCTGCCTGCTGTAGTGCCTGACGCTTGCGTGCCTTGCGCAATTCCAGGCAGTAGTAAGTCGCAATGGCAGACAAGGTAAAAATAATCAGTCCGGCAATAACCAGGATCCAAACCGGCACTTCGGTCATGAGAGAGTCACCTTCAACAGCGCCAGCCCCAGGCTGGCAGTAACAATGGATAACAGGGTGCTGATCGCAATGATGTTGGCCGCCAGCTGGCTGTTGCCACCGAGCGCGCGGGCCATGATGAACGACGCCGACGCCGTTGGGGACGCGGCCAGCAGAAACAGAATCGCCATCGCCTGCCCGTCCAGCTGGAACAGGAAACCAAACGCGAGCAACACCAGCGGCACGATCAACAGCTTGAAGCCGCTCGCGGCAAAGGCCCCAAAGGAGCTGCGCTTCAGCATACTCAGGTCGAGACTGGCCCCGATACACAGCAGCGCCAGCGGCAGCGTCACCGACGCCAGATAATCTCCCGTCTGCACCAGCATCGCCGGCAGCTTGAGGCCGATGGCCTTGGCAATCAGCGCGGCCACAATCGCGAGGATCAGCGGATTGCGCGCGATGTCCTTGCCGAGTTTGACCCAGCTGAATTTCGCTTTCTGGCTGTACACCGCGAACAGCGCCACCGCGGCGATGTTGTAGAAAATGGTGATCACCGCCATCAGCATCGCCGCCTGCGCGAGACCGTGCGGGCCGTAGGCATTGGCCGCCCAGGCGAGGCCGATAATACCCAGGTTGCCGCGGAAGGCACCCTGGATAAACGCACTGCGATCACCGAATTCAAACGGACGCGCGGCGAGCCACGCGAGCGGCACCGTGAGTACGGTGCCGATCAGGCCCGCCAGCAACAGTGGCCACTCATCACCGAGGCGCGCGTCCGAGCCGAAAATATTGAAAAACAGCAGCGCAGGCAGCGTAACCAGAAACACCAGTTTCGAAGCATCATCGACAAAGCTTTCGCTCAGCAGGCCCACGCGGGCGAGCCCGTACCCGATCAGCAGGGTCAGGAAAATCGGCGCAGTGACCGAGAGCGCAAAGGAAAAGGTTTCCAGAAAAGGTTCCAAGATTTATTCCGTATCGAGTTCGCTGATCAATTCTTCGTCGAGTTGATCGTCTTCCGTGGATGCGTGCTCCAGTGCCGGCAGCTTGTGCGCGTCCTCCGCTTTTTCCCGCAGGTCGGCAGCGATCTGCTTGCGAGTTTTCGCCCCCAGCTTGCGCAGGCTGTCGATACGTTTCACCGCATTGCCGCGACCGGTGGCCAGGCGCTTGTAGGTTTCCTGATAGGCCTCGTCCGCCTGACGAATGCGGCTGCCGAGAATATCCAGGGATTCCAGCACCAGGGCAAACTGGTCGTGCAGTTTGCCCGCTTCAGCGGCAATTTTCTCCGCATTCTTGTTCTGTTTTTCGTAGCGCCAGATATTTTCCACCGTGCGCAGGGTTGCCATCAGACTCGTGGGACTTACCAGTACGATCTGCTTTTCATAGGCAAAGCGGAACAGCTCCGGGTCCGCCTGCATCGCCAGCATGTACGCCGCTTCGATGGGTACGAAAATGAATACGAAATCCAGGGTGCGCACGCCTTCCAGCTGCTCGTAGGCCTTTTTATTCAGGCCAGTGATGTGTGCGCGCAGGGAGTTCACGTGCTGCTTCAGCGCCTGGGTGCGCTCCTCGTCGGTTTCCGCCGAGGTATAGCGCTCGTAGTCCACCAGCGAGACCTTGGAATCGATAATGAGGTCCTTGCCTTCCGGCAGGCGCACGATCACGTCCGGCTGGCGGCGGCGCCCCTCCTCGTTGCTGTCTTTGAGGGTAACCTGGGTTTCGTACTCGCGGCCCTTCTGCAGGCCGGACTCCTCCAGCAACCGCTCCAGCACTACCTCACCCCAGTTGCCCTGGATCTTGCGGTCGCCCTTGAGCGCTGAGGTGAGGTTCAGGGCCTCGTCGCTGATACGCTGGGTCTGCTCCCTGAGCGCCTTGATCTGGCCAAGCAGGCTGTTGCGCTCCGCGTTCTCGCGGTCGTAGACGTGCTCCACCCGCTTGCGGAAGTCACCCAGCTGACGCTCCAACGGGTCGAGGCTCTTGCGAAGGCTGTCTTCACTGCGACGCACAAAGGCCTGCTGCTTCTCTTCAAAAATACGGTTGGCAAGGTTTTCGAACTGCTGGGTCATGGAAACGCGGGTCTGCTCCAGCTGCTGCTTCTGCTCCGCCAGCGCCGCCTCACCTTTCTCCACCAGCACCTGGAATCGGGCCACCTGCTGGGACTTGCTGGACAGTTCCGCCCGCAGTTGCTGGATCTCTACATCCATCCGGGTCTCGCGCTCAAGAGCGGTCGTCAGTTGCGCGGCGCTGATCTGGCGCTCCGCCTCCAGTGACTGCACCTGGCGAGCCAGACGCGCCCTGCCCGCCCACGCCGCCAGCACCATGACAATCAGCACTGCCACGGCGGCCAGAATGGCCTGTTCCAGGGATACTTGGACGGGAAACCAGGTCATAAAAATTCACTTAAACTTATTACAAAACGCAGGCTGAGTTATCCTTGCGCCCGCACTCATCCGTTACGGGAGACAGGTTTTCATATGCCAACAGGAAGCGGCCATTCTACCAAGGCCCCCAGTGCATTGATATTCGATTCCGGCGTCGGAGCCATCAGTATTGCCCGCGAGGTGCGCCGGCAGATCCCGGGGCTCACCTTGCACTTCGGCATCGACAACGGCTTCTATCCTTACGGTACCAAGTCCGAAGACGTGCTGCGCCCGCGCATTGTGGATATAGCCTCCAGCATGATGGCCGCCTGCGGTGCCGATATTCTCGTGGTCGGTTGCAATACCGCCAGTACCCTGGCCCTGCCCCAGCTGCGGGAAGTGCTGCCCCAGCCGGTGGTCGGCGTGGTGCCTGCGATCAAACCCGCCGCGGCTGCCAGTGCCACCGGCACCATTGCCCTGATCGCTACCGAGGGCACGGTCAACCGCCGCTACACCCGTGAGCTGATCGAACAATTTGCCCACGGCATCCAGGTAATCAACGTGCCGGCTCCAGAACTGGTGAGCCTCGCGGAAGCAAAGTTGCGCGGGGAAACCGTCACCAGCGCAGACCTGGTGCCGGTAATCGAGCGGATTTTTTCTGTGCCCAACGGCAACTTGGTGGATACCGCGGTCCTCGCCTGCACCCATTTCCCACTGCTGAAAGAAGAGCTGGCGAAGGCCGCGCCGCGCCCGGTGAACTGGCTCGACTCCGGCGACGCCATCGCCCGACGCGTGCGCTGGTTGCTCGATGAGTTGAAACTGGAGCTGCCGAAAGCCCCGGGCACCAGCCTGCTGCTCACCAGCAGCGACGATAACCGCGAGCAGATCGAGCGCGCCTTCGCCGAGTTTTCCCCCAGCTACCTCGGCGCCAGCATCCCAATCAAAGCCTGAGCCGGTTAGACTGTATCCCGCTTTGCCGCGCCGCCCGCAGACCCGGGCCGCACGGCCACCTCACGGATAAATACAACTAGAGTTCCTACAGAACCCATGCTGCAACCCGCATTTCCGTTCAAGCAGATCCTCGACCAGCTCCCCGAGGGCGGCCTGCTGTTGACCCCCACCAACCGCCTGCGCAACCGCTGCCAGCAGGCGTACGGCACCTGGCAACAGGCCAGTAAAAACTGGGCACCGCCCGCGGTGGAATCCCTGCAGGGATGGCTCGACAAACTCTGGTTCCAGTTGCAGCAACAACAGTGGCAACCGGCCATGCGACGGATTCTTAACCGGGAACAGCGCCAGCTGCTGTGGCAGCGCTGTGTGGAAGAGAGCCTGGACAAGGGACTGATCAACACCCAGCAGCTCGCCGCCAACTGCGATACCGCGCTGTCACAGCTGATCCAGTGGCGCTTGCTGGAAAACCTGGACGAGGCTGAAAGTGCCCTCGCCCACCACTGGGAAAAAACCGGCCTGCAGCCGTCGGACTATCCGCTGTTCGCAATCCTGCCGAAATTCCACCAGCAACTGCGCGCACACAACGCCATCACCCAGGACCAGCGCGACCTGCTGATCGCGCGCGCGTTTGCCGAGGGCGTGCTGCCGAAAATGCCGCAATTGTCCCTCGCCGGCTTCGTACAGAATTCACCGCTGATCGAACATATTTTCGCCTGCGCTGCAGAGTCGATTGAATACTTCGCAGTACCGGACAAAGCGCACAGCGCATTACAAATCGCCCGCTGCCACAACCTGGAAGACGAGCTCACCCAGGCCGCGCGCTGGGCCGCGGAAAAGCTGCAGCAGAATCCCGACACCAGTATCGGCATCGTGGTGAACAACCTCGGCCAGTGCCGCCCGCAGGTGGAGCAGATATTCGCCCGTGTGCTGGAACCGCAGTGGCTCGATCCCGCACAGGCCGCCTACACATTGCCGTTCAACTTCTCCGCCGGTACGCCGCTGGCGAAAACTGCTGTAGGTTCCGCCACCCTGCAATTGCTGGAGATGCTGCGGGACAAGTTCGATTACAGCCAGCTGCGCAACGTGCTGTTCTCGCCGTTCTGGGGCGACAGCAGTGCGCAGGAGCAACACCTGCGCAGCGCCCTGTTCCGCCGCCTGCAAAAACTCGAACTACAGGAAATTCCCGGCAATATCGTGCGCAACTGGGCCGAAAAGCTCGCGCAGGAACTCGCACCGGAGAGCCCGCTGCCCGCGCAACTGAATCAACTGGGAGACTGGGCACGCCGCTGGCAGCGCGCGCCCGCGGAAAAATGGGCGGAGCGTTTTTCCGAACTACTGAACAAACTCGACTGGCCCGGCCAGCGCAACCCGGACAGCCAGGAATACCAGCAGCTAATGCTGTGGGAACAGGCCCTGGAAAATTTTGCCGGTCTCAGCGAGTTCACCGGCGCGCAGCCGCTCAACAAGGCGCTGCAACAGCTGCGACAGATCGCCAGCCGCACCCCGTTCCAGGCGGAAACCCGCGATGGCCCGCTGCAGATCCTCGGTGTACTGGAAGCCGGCGGTATCGCCTTCGAGCATATCCGCCTGGTGGGCTTCGGCCAGCAACAGTGGCCCACGCCACCGTCGCCCAACCCCATGCTGCCGGTGCTGTGGCAGAAAGAATGGAAGATGCCGCGCGCCAGTGCCGAGCGCGAACTGGAACTGGCCCGCCAGCTCACCCGCGACCTGCTGAATGCCAGTGACGATATCGTGGTCAGCTATACCTGCGAGGAAGACGGTGTGGGCCAGCTGCTGAGTGCGCTGTTTGTCAGCGACTTAGACGCGCAAACAAAGGACGGCGACGCGCTCTCCAACCTATACCAGACCCTCACCGACGCCCCAGAACTGGAGCGTATCAGCGACGCAATCGTGCCACCACTCAGCCCCGAGGACTGCGCCAAGGTGCGCGGCGGTGCCGGTGTGCTCAAGGCCCAGGCCCTGTGCCCGCAGAACGCCCAGCTGCGCTATCGACTGGGTGCCGAGACCTTTGCCGAGCCCGCCCTCGGCCTCAGCGCCGCCGAGCGCGGCAACCTGATCCACGAAATGCTCGCCGCCTTCTGGCAGCAGTGCACAAGCTCAGACCAGCTCGCCGCAATGGCAACCGAGCATCTCGACCTGCAAATCCGCTCCGCAATCGACACCGCCATCGCCAAGCTCAAGCGCAAACACCCGGAACTGCCGGAAGCCTTCTGGCAGCTGGAACAGATCCGCCTGCGCGACATATTCGAACAGTGGCTGCCACTGGAACAGGATCGCCCCGCGTTTACCGTCTCCCAGGTGGAATCCGAGCTCACGGTCACTCTGCAGGGCCTCACCTTCACCCTGCGCCTCGACCGCATGGATACCCTGGCGGAGGGCGAGGAACTGGTGATTGACTACAAAACCGGGCAGACCTCGGTGGCCGACTGGCTGCAGCAGCGCGTGCGCGAACCACAATTGCCGCTCTACGCCCTGTTCCTGCCCCAGACCAAAGCCATCGCCTTCGGCGCGGTCAAAAATGGCGACTGCAAATACCAGGGCTGCGGTGAACTGAGCCAGCCGATCAACGGCATCAAAACAGTGGCTGACAGCCAGAAGGACAAAGAGCCTGAAATCATCCAGTGGGACCAGCTGAAGCAACACTGGCAACAGGCACTGGAAGGACTCGCGGAAGAATACAAAACCGGCCACGCCGCCTTAGCGTTCGATCGCCCGGCGGACAATGAAAACCAGAAAGCGCTCTGGCCCCTGAACCGCTGGCCGGAGAGGCAGTAACACCATGACCACGCATATCCCCGTAGACGCCAGCGAACGCGAACAGGCGCTGGATATCCAACAGAGCTTCGCGGTTTCCGCCCCCGCCGGTTCCGGTAAAACCGGCCTGCTCACCCAGCGCCTGCTGAAGCTGCTGGCGGCGTGCCAGCAGCCGGAAGAAGTGCTCGCGATTACCTTCACCCGCAAGGCCGCCGGTGAAATGCGCGAGCGCCTGCTGCACGCGCTGCTCGATGCCCGCGACAATCCCGAGCCGGAAAACCCCCACGCAAAAATTACCTGGCAGCTGGCCAGCAACCTGCTCGCCCACGACGAAAAGCACCAGTGGCACCTGCTGCAGAGCCCGCAGCGTTTGCGCATCCAGACCATCGACGGCCTGTGCCGCAATATCGCCAGCCAGTTGCCCATCGACAGCGGCCTCGGCGCGCCCGGTGAACCGCTGGAGCAGCCCGCCATCGCCTACCAGATGGCGATCGCCAACCTGCTGAAGAAACTGGAAAAGGAACAACCGGACCAGGACCTGAGCCTCCTGCTACTGCACCTGGACAACAACCTGCCGGAAGTCACGGACCTGCTGCAGACCCTGCTGGAAAAACGCGAGCAGTGGCTGGAGCCGCTGCTGTCGGTACACCGCGAGGAAGCGGAAGACTATTTCACCTTCGTGATCCGCGAGCTGATCGAGCAACAGCTCGGCGAATTCAAAAAAGCGCTCGGCACCTTTGCCGGTGAACTGCTGGACCTGGCGGACTACGCTGGCACCAACCTGCAGCAAGAAAACCCCGGCCACCTCATCAGCAGCCTCGCCGGTATCGAAGCACTGCCATCCTGCAGCGACCAGGGCCTGCCCCAGTGGCTGGCGCTGGCGGACCTGCTGGTGACGGGCACCGGCACCTGGCGCAAGTCCGTTACCAAAACCACCGGCTTCCCCGCCGCGGATAAAAAATCCCCGGACCCGGAGCGCGCCAAGGCACAGAAGGAGCGCATCACCGCACTGCTGGAAGCGCTGGCAGACAACGACGAACTGCTGAACATCATTGCAGAAGTGCGCACCCTGCCCGCGGGCATTGACGAGAACCAGTGGCGGATTCTGCGGGCGATGGCGCGCGTGCTGCCGCTGCTGGTGGCGGAACTGAAACTGGTGTTCCAGCAGCTGGGCAGCACCGACTTTACCGAAGTGGCCCAGGCCGCACTGGTGGCACTGGGAGACAGCGACTCCCCCACGGATGTAGCACTGAAACTGGACGTGCAGATCCGCCACATTCTCGTCGACGAATTCCAGGATACCTCGCAGCTGCAGCTGGAACTGCTGCAGAAACTCACCGCCGGCTGGGAGCCTGAAGACGGCCGCAGCCTGTTTATCGTCGGCGACGGCATGCAGTCCTGTTACGGATTCCGCAACGCCAACGTGGGTATTTTCCTCGACGCCCGCGACGAGGGCATTGGCGAACTGCCGCTCACGCCACTCAACCTGCAGGTGAACTTCCGCTCCAGCAATGCGGTGGTGGATTGGGTCAACCGCACCTTCGTCAAAGCCTTCCCGCCCCGCGACAACATCAGCCGCGGCGCCGTGCGCTATCTGGATTCCGTCGCGTTCAAACCGCAACAATGGGAAGGCGCACCGGTGTCGTTTTACGGCTGCGTGGACGACGAGGAGCGCTTGAATGAAGCCGAGCAGTGCGTGGAGATTATCCAGCAACTGCAGGCGAAGGCGCCGGAAGACAACATCGCGATCCTGGTGCGCAACAAGAAGCACCTGCAGCAGGTACTGCCCGCCCTCACCCGCGCCGGCATCGCCTACCAGGCCCAGGACCTGGCGCCGCTCGCCAGCAAAATGGTGGTGCTGGATCTGCTCAGCCTCACCCGCGCACTGCAGGACCCGAGCGACCGTATCAGCTGGCTCGCGGCACTGCGCGCGCCCTGGTGCGGGCTGACGCTGCCGGACCTCTATGCGGTGGCCAACCACAATCCCGGCGAACACGGCCCGCGCGATCCACGTGTGCCGCCGATCCTGAATACCCTCGAAGCGCTGGATGACATCGCCGGCCTCAGCGACGACGGTCGTAGCCGACTGCAAAGTACCGCCGCGCTGATCCTGCAGAGCTGGCAACAGCGCGGCCGCAAACCGCTGCGGGTATGGGTCGAAGGCCTGTGGCTTGCGCTCGGCGGCCCCGCCACCGTGGCGGACAAACGGGAACTCAGCAACGCCGCGGACTTTTTCCAGCTGCTGGAAAAATACGACGGCGGCGGCAGCATCACCGACTGGCCGGCGTTCGAGCTGGCGCTGCAGCAGCTGTTCGCCCGCCCAGCCCAGGAAGCGCGCGTACAGGTGATGACCATCCACAAATCCAAGGGCCTGGAATTCGAGCATGTGCTGATCCCCGGGCTGGATAAATCCGGCGGCGCCGGCGGCAGCGACCAGCTGCTGCGCTGGTGCACCTGGCTCAACAGCGATGTGGAAACCCGCTTCCTGCTCGCGCCGAAAAGCCCGCGCAGCGGCAAGGACCCGCTCTACGCCTACGTGAAACACGACAACAGCGAACGCGAGCGCCTCGAAGGCACGCGCCTGCTGTATGTGGGCTGCACCCGCGCCATCCACAGCCTGCACCTGCTGGCCTGCGTGAAGTCATCGGACAAAAAGAACGAGGACCACAAGGCCCCGGCCAGCGCCTCGCTGCTCGCGAGCATCTGGCCGGCGCTCTCAACCGATGCGGATTGGTGCCACTGGCTCAGCGCCGAAGAAACCCTGCGCAAGTCCGAATACACCGACCAGAGCTATCTGTTGCGCACCCCGGAAGCCTGGCAGGCTCCAGCGCTGCCGCGCGAGGACTATCTCGCCCGCTATCGCATGGGAGATTTCGAGCGCAAGGCGGAAGAGGAAATCAACCTGCCGGAATTGGGCCTGGTTACCCAGCGCTGGTTCCGCCACGCCGGTACCGTCGCCCACGAAACGCTAGCCACCCTCACCGAAAACCCCGAGCGCCTGACCACCACGCCCGAGCAGCTGATCGAAGAACTGCGCCCGCTGTGGCAACTGCGCCTCGCCCAGTCCGGCCTCAACGGCAGCAGCCTAGAAAAGGCACAGGAAAAGGTGGAACAGGCAGTGCTGCGCACCCTGCACTGCCAAACCGGCCGCTGGCTGCTGGACGCCAGCCATCGAGATTCCGCCGCGGAACTGGAACTGCACAGCGGCGGGCGCGAACTGCGGCGCAACATCGTCGACCGCACGTTTATCGATAGCGACGGCAGCCGCTGGATCATCGACTACAAAACCGCGGAACCTGCTAGTGGTGAAACCGCGGAAGTGTTTATCGACAGCCAGCTGGAGAAATACCGCAAGCAGCTCGACGGCTACCGCCGCCTGTTCTACCAGCGCGGCGAACGCAACGTGCGCTGCGCGCTGTATTTCCCCCTGCTCCAGCAGCTCGCCGAACTGCCGGCGGAGTAACAAACCCGTCGCAATCCGGGATGGGGCGCCGCGTGCGCCTCATCCTATAGATCACCCCGCAGTCCTATCACCAAGCAAAAGTATCCGCCCATCCCACAAAAACGCCGGACACCCGTCACGCCAACAGTCGCCGAAAGTGACAGTTAAAACTGTTTCAAATGAAACCCTAGCCCCGCCACCGGTGTCTGGTTAGGATGACAGCCCGCGGTGCGCATGCCGCGGCAAGGAAGACGATCAAATTCAGCAAGTAGTGACAGAAATACCATGACCACGCAGCAGTTCGACGACTTAAATGTCCTCTCCCAAGAAGTCCTCATCACCCCGCAGGCACTGAAAGCGGAACTGCCCGTCAGCGATGCCGCCGAAACCACGGTAGCCGCCGGCCGCGCCGCAGTACGCAATATTCTCGACCGCAAAGACCACCGCTTGATGGTCGTTATCGGTCCCTGCTCCGTTCACGATGTCGACGCCGCCATGGATTATGCTCACCGCCTGAAGGCGGTAGCAGACCAGGTTTCCGACACCCTGCTGATCGTCATGCGCGTGTATTTTGAAAAGCCCCGCACTACCGTGGGCTGGAAAGGCCTGATCAACGACCCGCACCTGGACGACTCGTTCAAGATCGAGGAAGGTCTGCACATCGGCCGCAAACTGCTGCTGGATATCTCCGAACTGGGCCTGCCAACCTCCACCGAGGCGCTGGACCCCATTTCTCCGCAGTACCTGCAGGACCTGATCTCCTGGTCCGCCATCGGTGCGCGCACCACCGAATCCCAGACCCACCGCGAAATGGCCAGCGGCCTCTCCTCCGCCGTGGGCTTTAAGAACGGCACCGACGGCAGCCTGGAAGTGGCCATCAACGCCCTCCAGTCTACCGCCAACCCGCACCGCTTCCTCGGTATCAACAAGGAAGGCCAGGTGGCCATCATCCACACTGCCGGCAACAAGTACGGCCACGTGGTACTGCGCGGCGGCAACGACAAGCCGAACTACGACTCCGTCAGCGTTGCGGTGTGTGAAAAAGAACTGGAGAAAGCCGGCCTCGTCCCCAACATCATGGTTGACTGCAGCCACGCCAACTCCAACAAAAACCACGAGCTGCAGCCGCTGGTCGTCGACAACGTCACCCACCAGATCCTGGATGGCAACAAGTCCATCATCGGCATTATGGTCGAGAGCAACATCAAGGCCGGCAACCAGAAGATCAATGCCGACCGCAGCAAGATGGAATACGGCGTGTCCGTAACCGATAAATGCATCGATTGGGAAACTACCGAATCCCTGCTGCTGAACATGGCCGAGCAACTGCGCAGAACTTTGAAAACGCGCAACGGCTGACACCAGCCCTGCCAGTCCCATTGAAAAAGCCGGCATCGCCGGCTTTTTTGTAGGTAAAATTCGCGCTTCAACTGCGGTTAAAGCAGACGAGCACAACGAGGTAATGCCCATGGACAACAACGCAACATTCACCCGAGTCGAAGACAGCGGCAACGTGTGGCTGGCTCAAACCACCGCGCAAGACTTTGAGCTGACCGATCACGGTATCACCCCAACCGTACTCGACAGCGAGGCGGAAGTCGGCCAGGCCATGTTGAACGAACTGTTCGAAACCGCCAAAGCGAAAGACGGCGATATCAATATCGCCCTGCTCGGTGGCCGCGGGGCCCAGGCCCTGCACCGGCTGCTGGGAGAACTGGCAAAATCCTCGGACCACGATGCACTGCTCGGCCGCCTGAACGTATTCACCCAGGACGCCCTCGCACCCATGGGTATGGGCAACTGCTTTAGCTTCGTGCGGGATTTCGAGCGCATCCTGGGCCCGGATTTTTTCCTAAAGATCAAAAGCTTTACCCCAATGCAGACGGATACCGCCGACCTGGAAGCCGGGCTGATCGCGTACCTGAACAAGCTGGAAGCGCTGGGCGGCCTGGATATCTTCTTCATCGGCCACGGCCCGGAAGCCAACCAGGCCTCCCACCTCGCCTACATCAAGCCCTTCTCCGGTGCCAAGAGCAACCATGTGGCCGGGGTAATCCCGATTTCCAGCAGCATCCTCGAGCACCATATCAGCAAGTTCAAAGCAGGCGGCAGCGCGGTCAATGAACAGGATGAAGCCGAATGCTGCGCAGCCCAGTCCATCCTCACCTTGGGTCCTGCGGCGATATTGCAGGCCAAAAAAGTTGTGCAATCCGTAGTCGATGCCGATACCGCACCGGCCAAGGTGCAGACCTATGCGAACGTGCTGAACACGCGCTTGAGCTCAATCAGAGAGGAAGCCTTGCAGCAATTGAATGCGAACCCGGGGTTGTGGATCAGGCTGCACCCTAATACCAAGTCTTTTGTGCTGCCGAATTTGGGACTGTGAAAATTACGGAATGTGGTATTTATTCCACATAAGGGCTAATTGAAATTTGAGCAAACTCATCAAATTTCACACAAATTAAAAGGGTCGGCATTGCCGGCCCTTTTTTATTTCCCATTAAACAGAATAAACGCACTTACAAGCTGACACCGAATACCAAACGAGGCTATAAATACAGCGGAAAACCGATCCCCCTGACCACGATCTCGCGCGAATCTAATGGGAAGGGAAATTTTGACGGAAAAACAATCAGTCATGCCAAACGCAAACTGGGGAGATATAAGGCATGGCGACCACTTTGCAGAGCAAACGCAAGTGGCGCAGGTCCATGATCGCCCGACCGCTATGGGCTTAAGCCAAATTCGACCAGTGTTCTACAGAATGATAGTGATCGTGAGAAGTTCAATCAAAAACAGCACTATGTAGCTTTTATATTTTAATCAACCCTAGGAGTAGATAAATGAAGAAAACAATAAATATTGTAGCGGTGTTGTGTGTTTCTATTCTAACTGGCTGTGCTGGTACGAACTTCAAAAGGCTGACAAATGATCAATTAAGCTATGGAATTGATACCAGTGAGATTATCAGGCAAAAGCTTGGCAAGCCTTACAGCGAAGGTGTCATTACTAAAAACGATAAACAATTTAAAACAATGTCATATGCATATGCAAGCGCGGGCGGCGACGCAGCTCAAGAGGGTGTGACAGCAGCGAGAAGCCAAGGTTTATATTTTTATGAAAATAAACTGGTCGGTGATGAATTTACTAGCTCTTGGGCAGTGGATTCAACGGATTTTGATGAATCAAAAATATCTCAGATAAAAAAAGGTAGCACAACCATCAGTGAGGTGGAATCACTATTAGGAGCTCCTAGCGGGCAATATTTATACCCACTCGTAACTAACGAAAATGAAAAAGCAAAAATCTATATGTACAGTCAAACTAAGGGTTCTGCATTTAATCTTAAATTTTACCAAAAGCTATTAGTTTTAAGTTATGACGCGTCGGGTGTTGTTACAAATATTGAGTACACCGAACAGGGAAGCAAGGAAAAAATATAATTAGGCCGGGAAGTTTACTCCAGACCTTCGACCCTCCGCGGGACACTTAACCTTGAGCGCGTTTTTTTGCAGGTCGATACACTCCCAATTTCGCGCAAAACGCGCACAAGGTAAGCTGCCCCTGCCGGCAGCGTTAAGCTAATAAGGAGAATTCAGTGAGACTTTTTCTTTTAATAATTTTCTTATTAAGTGCTGTGCCGACCGCAATGGCTGGCGATGCTCTACCTGAGTCTATTCTGAAAGAAAAGACTGAAGCATTCATGCGGGCAAAAAACGCGAGGCAACAGCCCGGTACAACAGAGAAAGATATTGACCATTTTATTTCATTTTTGGCTGACCAATTCGTAGATGAACATGTGAAGTTTGAGGTCACTGTTACAGATAACGACGAACTCCGGAAAGGCATGACCCTCAAATTGAAAGACAAAGTATTCTTTTCAAATATCAAAATTGAGGAAATGATGTTTGGGAAAAACGTCGTTTTTGTAAAATATACTGAGCATGCGAAGGTCAAGCCCAGTCATATGGACAAGGTGGTTGAATATACTAGCACCAATATCATGTCGCTGGAGTTTAATAAAGACGGGCTCATTAAACACATTCGAAGGCATCACGGCTAGATTCGGGCTTAACCAGGCGAAGCATTTCGCTCCGGCCTTACGCAACTCTACCGGACAGCTTGCCTTTTCGCCCACCGGAAGTTCTAGAAGCGGCGCTCCGTGGGCATAGAACCATAAAATAGGATGTTTTGAAATGAAAAGACGATATTTACTATTTTTCACACTACTAACGCTTAGTGTTCACATCAACGCAAAGGAGCTTGATGGTTCACAACCGCCATCACTAGAAGACTATAAGATTGGTGAGAAATGGGTATGGAAATACAAGGGTGTAACAACCTCAGGTGAGGTGCGAGCTGAAGGCAAGGACACGAAAAAAATAGTGAGCCACAATGGCGTGCTCAGCATGGCAACTCAGCATGCGGTAATTCCCGTAGCAGATATTGTCAAACCAGTGGAAAGTAAAACCGCTCGGTACAATTGGCCATTGCAGGTCGGCAAAAAATGGAAATTTGAGGAAAGATGGACGAGCGAGGACGGGACTAAAGGAGCAACCATACAAGATGCTGAAGTCTTATCCTTCAAGGAAGAAACTGTTGAGGCTGGTACATTCATGGCTTACACCATTAGGTATAACGGTACGATATCAAACTCAAGAGGATATAGCGCTGACACTGAAGATATTCGCGTATATGCCGCCAGATTAAAGACGTTTATTAAACTTACACAGTTACAAGGTGACTATTCATACACAGAAGAACTCATTGAATATGCACCCGAATAGAGTCTAAAAAATTTTCAAAATGACATTTTTTACATAGACGTTATTTATCATCAGAAATAGGAAATAATGAGTGTCTGCCATAGAAATTCGACAAGCAACCATTGAAGATTCGGCCCTGATTCTCAGGTTTGTCACAGAACTTGCTATCTATGAGAAAGCAGAACATGAAGTGTTGGCTACAGAACCTGATATTAGAGAATCGCTATTCGGACCTGATTCGACTACCTATGCGGTTATTTGCAATATAGATAACAAACCGGTTGGTTTTGCCGTTTACTTTTTTAACTACTCTACTTGGCTCGGCAAGCATGGTCTCTACCTGGAGGATTTATATGTTTCCCCAGAATACAGAGGCGCTGGTGCAGGCAAGGCTCTTTTGAAACACTTGGCAAAAATAGCTGTATCCAGGAACTGCGGTCGCTTCGAATGGAGTGTTCTTGACTGGAATGAACCCGCAATACGATTCTATCAATCCATTGGCGCAAAATCTCAGGACGAATGGGTAGGTTACCGCTTAGCTGGAAACGCCCTGGAAGAGTTTGCAAATTGCTAGAAACATATAACAAAGCCGCCAACTAACAGCCCAGCTATGCTGGGTTTGTGCCCTTCTCCCACCTTGGGTCTTGTGCACAGCGAATACCTTCAGCCTAAATCTGTCTCGCGGAAGGAATCCCCGCAAAAATACTATCCGATATCCAACTCTGGATATTGCGCGTGAGCGCTGATGGCCCCACCAGTTTCATGCGGTTGTCCGCGATGGCCTCGCGGTAGCTCTCATCCCCCATCCAGCAATTCACCATGGTGCGCAGGTCTGTGGTCAGGTACACATCGACTTCCTGCCCGGGGTCTTCCAGGCAGATATCCACGTTGCTGCCTTTCACCATCAGCCACCAGCTGTTGAGCTTGTCCAGATCAGTGAAGCGGAACTGGATGACGGACTGATCACCCGGCAACATGTCGGTCTTGATGCTGCGCTGCAGGTACAGCATCAGCAGTTCTACATCCAGATCGCTATCGCGGATGTCGCCGCGGGCCCAGCGCATGCCCCACTCCCCCACCAGCTGCAGCATCGGCAGCGTTTCCTTGCCGGCCTGGGTCAGGAAGTATTCATTGCCCCGCTGCCCGGGGATTTTTTTGCGCAGGATAAGCTCTGCGTCGGCGAGTTCTTTGAGGCGCTTGGTGAGGATGGTGGGGGAAATTAGCGGCAGGCCGCGCTGCATTTCGCTGAATCGCGTGCCGCCCATATGCAGTTCACGCAGGATCAGCATTGTCCAGCGCTCCCCAAGCAGATCCATCGCTTTGGCTATTGGGCAGAATTGACCGTATTCCATGGTTCTCTCCGTTGCAGCAGGCTTTGTACAAAGTAGTTGGTAATTTGTAGTTGGTTACTACGGAAAACGTAGTTGGATGCTACATCCCGCAAAGCATCCCAAACAGGCCGGCCTCAGTAATCTACTCCCATCAGAGCACGGTGTTCTGATTACTTATCAAACACGGATTTAGGAGAACTATCATGCCGTTGATTACTGTAAACCTGATCGAAAACGTCTTCAGCCAGGAAGAGAAAGCCGAAATCATCACCCGCCTGACCGACACCATGGTCGCCATCGAGGGCGAGCACATGCGTTCGGTCACCTGGGTAAAGATTGAAGAAGTGCCGGAAGGCCTGTGGGGTATCGGGGGTATGGCACTGACCGCCCCGATGGTGCACAAGCTGCAACGGGATGGCGCACTGTAAGCCATTCTGGCCACAGGAACGCCGGCCCCCGCCGGCTTTCCTGACTCCGTACCAACCACCCTCCTCTTCCCTGCTCGCCCGCCCTGTACGTCTTGCGATAAACCGAACGCCAAACTGCGAACCACCCGACATTTCAGGCGCCGTTCTACAACCTTGGTCTAGTGGCCGTCATCTGGCCCGCGCATAAGCTGAGAGGGCAAACGTCGTCTGCGCGATTTGCTTGCTGCCTAGCGCTTATATCGTTTGTGCAGTCAAACATAATTCAAATAATGAAGGTACTAGCGATGAACGATAAACGACCGCCCCACAAGGGCGTGCTTAGCCTATTCCTGTTATTTCTATCCGGGCTGTTTGCCACTGCTGCAAGCGCGGGCAGCTGGCAGCAGAGCCAGTCCATCGGCGGTTTCAGCTCCGTGCATGTGTATACCCCGGACTCGGTATCACCCATCGGCAGCGGCAAGGCGCTGATGATCGTGTTGCACGGCTGCTCCCAGCCCACCAGCAATTACCTCACCGCCAATCTGGAAGATGCGGCGGAGCAGTACGGCATGGTGATCGCGGTGCCGGATGCCATGAACAAGGCCGGCTATAGCTGCTGGTCCTACTGGCAGGGCACCAAGTCGCGTACCGCCGGCGACTACAAGAACCTGATTACCCTGGCCAACACCATGAGCGGCGACGCCAGCCGCAATATCGACCCGGACCAGGTGTATATCGCCGGCCTGTCTTCCGGTGCGGCCTTTGCCAACACCACCGCCTGCCTGGCACCGGACGTGTTTGCGGGTATGGGTGTGGCCGCTGGCCCCAGCATCGGCACCAGTTCCAACGGTGCCCTCGGTCCGTGTGAATCCGCGGATGTGGCCACGCGCTGCAACACCTATGCGGGCAGCTACAAAAGCCACTTCGCCACCCAGATCGCGTCCATCGCCCAGGGTGATGCGGATACCACGGTGAACCAGTGCTACAACGCACAGAACTCCGACGGTATGGCCGGGGTTTACGGCGTAACCAAGCTCTCCGGCACCAACACCATTAGCGAGGGCAGCACCCGCACCGCGGACGAAACCCTGTGGCAGGACGGCCGCGTTTCCATGCTGTGGCTGAACGATGTGCCCCACGCCTGGTCCGGCGGTGAAGGCGCCTCCGGCAGTTACATTTCCGCGAAGAGCATCAACTACGCCTCCTACCTCGGCCAGTACTTCGCCGCCAACAACAAGCGCGTCGACCGCAACAGCGGGCCGGCTATCTCCAATCTTGCCGCCAGCGAAAGCAGCAGCCTGCTGACCATCAGCGGCAATGCGGTGGATGCCGAGGGCAGCGTGGCCGCTGTAGCCATCACCATCAGCAATATCGACAGCGGCACTCCGGTAGTGGTGGAAACCCTGAACCTGGCCTCGGTGGATTCCACGGGCTTCTTCAGCGCGACCAGTTCGACTCTTGCCGATGGTCTGTATCAGGTGAGCGCGGTGGCCACCGACAATGAAGGCGCGGAAGGCGATGCAGCCAGCGTCACCACCCGCGTTGGCCCGGAGCCGGCGGCGACCGCGCCGGTACTGAGCGATACCGCGGCCAGTGTCAGTGGCCAGTGCGCCACCGTGACTGGCACCGTGGTGGATGCGAACCAGAACCTGGCATCCGTGGTGGTGGGGTTTGCCAGCGGCAATGTAACCGCAAGCATTGCCGGTAACGGCTACTCCGCCCAGGGCTGCAATCTACCGGGTGGAGAAAACACCGCAACCATTACCGCCACCGACGACACCCAGCTCGCGAGCCAGGCCAGCGTCACCTTCACTATCGATGCCGGCCAGACCGGTGATTACAACTTCCATATCAGCGCCGGCCATATCACCTGGGGCGTGGGCTACTCGGCCTGCTACCTGGCATTCGGCACCAGCCAGTTCACCATGCGCGAGTATCCGTCTGGCAGCGACTGCAAGTGGATTGCCGATGGCGACAGCAGCTGTGCCGGCCCGGTTCAGGCCTGCGCCACCAGCAGTGGCGGCGGCGAGCAGCCCACCGACACCGATGGCGACGGCGCGGAAGACGCGCTGGATAACTGCCCGAATACGGCCAATGCGAGCCAGGCAGACAACGATGGCGACGGTATCGGCAATGCGTGCGACAGCACCCCGGACGGTGAGCCGGTGGACAGCGATAGCGACGGCGTGAACGACAGCGTCGACAACTGCCCTAATACCGCCAACGCGGGTCAGGAAGACAACGATGGCGATGGCATCGGCAACGCCTGTGACAGCACCCCAGACGGTGATGTGACTTGTACCGAGTACACCGCCAACAACTACAGCCACGTGCAGGCCGGCCGCGCCACCACCAACGGCAGCTACGCCTACGCCGTCGGCTCCGGTGATAACCTGGGTCTGTACAACCTGTTCGTGACCAGCACACTGGCGGAAACTGCCGCTGGTTACTATGTGAAGGGCAATTGTCCCTGATCCGATTGCAATCGCCCTGTTTAAAAGGGCAGTAAAACGGAAAAGGAACTAGGCAGTTGGCCGCCCAACTCCTCGCGTTATGCGGGGGGTTCGGCGGCCAATTTCATGAATGGATAACCCAAAATACGGGAAAGTAATGCGCTCTATTGTCGAGCACTGCGGGCTAACAGACGTTCCCCCCACAATTTTTCAGGCTCCTTCCTCGACTGGCCGAGAAACAGCAAGCGCAACAGATTGAAGCCGCCCAGAACCATTTCTACGACGATCGGCCCTGCGATCCCCATCACCATGGAAGTCACGAATACGATATTGGTATCCTCAACGCCCAGTTGGTAAAGCAGGATGCGCGTGGCAGCGGTAAAAAACACGTGGAACAGGTAAATCGAGTAAGAGTAACCGCCGATGGTCGCCGAGACGTTTACTCTCAAACTGGAGTAATACAGCGCAAGGCATGAAATAGCCCCAAGCAGCAGTCCCATATCGGTGCGACCCGCACCATCCAACTTTCCAGAAATATGTAACGCGGTAAATGCCCCTAGCGCCATCAGGCACAGCACTGCACTTAACACCTTTGCCTGGGCAGCGCCCCATTTAAAGCGACTCACGCCCATCCCTAAAAGGAAGAAGGGAAATAAATAAATGGCTCCAGAAATGGAAAAATACTGGGTATCAATATCTGAAAAATACAGCAGGATCGCGCCGGACAGGACGACAAAAAAACGACCAGCCCGGTCAAATGCGCCCAGTTTTTCCAGCGGAACCATAACCATAAAAATCAGGAATTGCGCGCTGAGAAACCAGTAGTGAGCCACCGGAATAATATGCAGGGTAAACCAGTTCCCTATATCCCCATTTGCCCCGGGGGTTAAGGATTTCAGGATGGCAAAGAGGGTTCCCACCACGAGCATCGGAATGAGCAGCCGCCGGGACTTGCCCTGCAGGAAGTTGATAAATCCCTCGCGGAAGGGACGGTACGCATAAACGACCCCAGACAGGAAGGTAAACAAGGGCATGCGGACATAAGCCAGCAGATCACTCAGCTCACGATAGATGCCGCTGTCTATCCCGAGGCCATTGGTGGCGCCCGTCCCTACCACATGGTAGGCGACCAGAAAAACGCAGGCCAAGCCCCGCAAGGTATCGATATGGCTATCACGCTGCATCGCATTAACTTCCTTGTTGATGCCAAAAACTGAGCCTAACCCAGCCGTCATGCCTTTATTCCGAGCGTATTGCCGCCACGCGATCCCCCTCTCCCAAGGAGATTGACTGAGGCAAACATGGCCATAGAACAAGCAAAATGATCGCTAATTGATCAAGATCAATTCATGTTAGCGGCTTTTCGGACGAGCGCCATTTTACGGACGGCTCCGGTGACAACTTTGGCCTGTACGCGGGCATGGAAGGCATGAAAAGATGGCAACAATGCAAAAAAAGCTAATTTCGTACCATCAATGCTGCCGGCAAGGACACCCGATGCTCAAATTTCTGCTCTGGCTCATTCTTTTCGTATTCTGCTGGCCGCTCGCACTGCTGGCGCTGCTGATCTGGCCTCTCGTGTGGCTGCTGTCGCTGCCGTTTCGTCTTATTGGCATCACCTTCGAGGCGCTGTTTGCCTTCCTGCGTGCGGTACTTATGCTGCCAGCGCGCTTACTGGGCCATAACCCAGCAGCGTGAAATGCCTCTCGTGAACCTGGCCGGTGCAAACCGGTATCCTCGCAAGATTTTCTTGCAGGTCACAGGGCTCATAAAAAATTAAGGCGACATTCGACGAAATTTTAAGCCGTGTCTGATTTCGGCAATATCAATAAACCCACTTTTTGGGAGAATTCTTGTGCGATTGATATCAATACTCATTGGCCTGGCAATCATCGCGTTTATGGTCAATAAGCAGCTGAACACAACCTCGGTCCCAACAGATACCGAAGTCGATGTCGGTGGTGGAAACAATGACACCCCGAAAGTACCGACGTCCCCTGAAGGGGTGAAGCAGTTTGAAGCTGATATGGACAAGTTTATGCAGGACACCGAGGCGCAAAGAAACAAGAAGCTCGAAGAGACTTTGAGCGAATAGCGGACGTGTAGCCGGCATTATCGCAACCCCAATTCACGCCGTGGCTCAATAAAGCACTGCGACTTGGATGCAGAGAAAATACCAATGAAACCATTCGGCAGTTGCCACTGCGGAAACATCCGCCTGGAGGTCGCCACACTCCCCACGGAAGCCACCAGCTGCAACTGCTCCCTGTGCCGGCGGTATATGGGGTTGTGGGCCTACTACGAACCCGGTGAAGTCGCCATCCACTACCAGAACCGCATCAAGAGCTTCTACATCTGGGGCGACCGGGATATCGAACATCACCGCTGCCACAATTGCGGTTGCGTGACGCACTACATCACCACGGAAAAATGCCCGGTGAAACGCGTTGCGGTGAATGCGCGCATGGCGAACCCGGAGCTGCTGGCGAGGTTGAAAATCCGGCATGTGGATGGCGCATCGTTCTAGGCTGGTTCAAAATTCCAGCCAGCATGAATAAGGAGATAATTTGATGTCCGACGCACAACTCACCCAGATCGTCTGCCCCTCCTGCACGACCCCGAACCGTGTTCCGCAACAGCGACTGGGCGATCGCCCCCTGTGCGGCAAGTGTCGCGCGCCACTGATCGGCGGCCACCCGATCAACGGCACCGAAGCTAATTTCCGCCGCTTTATCGACAAGAGCGACCTGCCGGTGGTGGTGGATTTCTGGGCCACCTGGTGCGGTCCCTGCCAGCAGTTCGCTCCGGTGTTCAGCCAGGTTGCCGGTGAAATGGCGACCCAGGCGGTGTTTGTGAAACTGGATACAGAGGCCAACCAGCAGACGTCCGGCGCCTTCCAGATTCGCTCTATTCCTACCCTGATGATTTTCCATCGTGGCCGCGAAATTGCGCGCATGTCGGGCGCCCTGCCCAAGCCGCAGTTTGTGCAGTGGGTAAGCCAGCAGCTGGCATCCATTCCGGGCTGACGCAGGGCGGTTGAGCGCGACGGGATGGATTTGAGGCCGCATTCGAAACGCCCGTTTGCGATTCGCGTTCTCGCCTCTTAGACTTTTGGTGTATCGCTCGACGCGGTACACCAAGTATCAACAGACAGCCAGCATCGACTGGTTTCACTTTGTACGATTATCTTGCCAGCCTGCTCGAGGATCTCGACGGCATCCAGCAACACCCCAAGTACCACCCGGAGGGTGACGCCCTCTTCCATTCACTCCAGGTTTTCCAGCTCGCGCGCCAGGCCACCGACGATCCGGTGATATGGGCCGCGGCACTGTTTCACGATGTGGGTAAAGCCGTCGATAGTCCGCGCCACGCGGAACTCGGGGCGGAGATGCTCACCGGTGTGCTTAACCCGCGTATTGTGTGGCTGGTGGAACACCACCTGGACCTGATGCAGTTCCCGCATCGTACACGCAATAAATACGCCGGGCAGAATCGGCTGCAGCAGCTGCAACTGTTGCGCCGCGTGGATGTGGGCGGCCGCGACCCCATGGCGAGTGTCATGGATTTACAGGACGCCATCCAGCTGTTGAAACCCCACCACGCACTGATCGCGGCCTGAAGCCGCCCAGTCCTTATGAATAAACAGGAAAGAATCCGTCACCTGATCACCCGGGAGGCCGCACGTTTGATGTACGAGGAAGGCGTCGGCCAGTATTTCGATGCCAAACGCATGGCGGCGAAGCGCCTCATCGGCAAGCAGTACCGGTTCCACCCAAAGTACCTGCCCTCCAATGGCGAAATCTCGGACGCCCTGTACGAACTCAGCCAACTCAAAGATCCCGCCACCCATGAGGAGCGCCTGTACCACATGCGCTGTCGTGCGCTGGAAGTAATGGAACAGTTGGCGCCCTTCTCCCCGAGACTGATTGGCTCGGTGAGCACCGGACGCATCCGCGAGGGCAGCGATATCGACCTGCACGTGTTCACCGATGAAATCGAGGAACTGGAGCACTACCTCGATACCCTAGGCTGGCGCCACGAACGCAAGACCACCACCATCAACGTGAACGGGCGCTTTGTGGAGCACCAGCACATTTACCTGAATTTCGATTATCCGGTGGAGCTTTCGGTGTACCCGCTGCGCGAACTGCGTGTGGTCGGGCGCTCCAGTACCGATCACAAACCGATCCGGCGCCTCTCCGCCGCCAAACTTCAGCAATTGATCACCGATGAGCACTGGTCGCTGCATATCAAATCCGGTTAGGGGTTGAGGGTCTCGCCCCTCGCCAATCCGGCCTTGTTCCGTTACATTGCGCCGCTCTGGTTGCCACGCAGCATCCGAACCCTCATGCAGTAAGGAATCCCGATGCACCCACCCTCTTCCACCACCGCGGTTGCCGCGGCAGGTGCGCCCACGCATTCCCGGCTCGCAGAATTTGCCCTGGCCCTGGGTGGCTTTGGTATCGGGACCGGCGAGTTCGTGATCATGGGGCTGATGAACCGGGTGGCGACCGACCTTGGGGTCAGCGCACCGGAGGTGGGTTACGCCATCAGCAGCTATGCCCTCGGCGTGGTGGTGGGAGCCCCGATCATTGCCCTGCTGGCGGCGCGGGCGCCGCGGCGGGCGATGCTGATTACGCTGATGCTGGTGTTTGCCGTGGGCAATATTGCCAGTGCCGTCGCGCCGGGCTTCTGGTCGTTCATCGGCCTGCGCTTTATGGCCGGCCTGCCCCACGGTGCCTATTTCGGTGTGGCCTCACTGGTGGCTGCCGCGGCGGTGCCACCCAACCAAAGGGCGCGCGCGGTGGCGCGAGTGATGTCGGGACTCACGGTGGCAATTCTGGTCGGTGCGCCACTGGCCACCTGGGCCGGCAATTTGTTCGGCTGGCAAATAGCGTTTGCGGGCGTGGGTGTCGTTGCCCTGCTTACGGCGCTGATGGTATGGCGCTGTGTACCTGTGCAGCCAGAAGACCCGGACGCGAGCCCGGCGCGGGAGCTGTCTGCGCTGGTCAAACACCGGGTGCTGTTTACGCTGGGAATCGCCGCCATCGGCTTTGGCGGTATGTTCTCGGTGTTCAGCTATGTGATGCCGACGCTGACCCTGCAGGCGGGCATGGCCGAATCTCTCGGGCCGGTTGTACTGGTGCTATTCGGTCTCGGTGCCATCGCCGGCAACCTGCTCGGCGCACGGGTGGCAGACTGGAATGTACTGCGTGCTTTCCCGCTGATTCTGGGCTGGTGTGCCCTGGTGCAGGCGGGATTCTATTTCGCGGCAAATTACGTGTGGCCGGGCATTATTTTTGTCGGCCTGGTCGGCACCGCCATGGCGCTGGGACCTGCCATCCAGACTCGCCTGATGGACGTGGCCGAGGGCGGCCAGACGATGGCGGCTTCACTCAATCACGCGGCGTTCAACCTGGCCAATGCCCTCGGCGCCTGGCTCGCGGGGATAGCGATCAACGCGGGATTTGGCTGGTCGATCACCGGCCCGGTAGGTGCGGTGCTGGCCGTTAGCGGAATACTGGTATTTTATGCCGGGCGCTTGCTGGAGAAGCGCGGTGCCTCAGGGGAAGCCATGCCGAGCCCCGTATGACTGGGGACGGATTGCTGAGCTTGGCGAGCATCACTACGCTTTTCCCAAAGGCTCAGTAAATCAGACACCCAAGGATCCGGGTATGAAAGCGCCGGAGAAGAAAGACAGCGACAGCAAGTGGTCCCAGCGGGTCACCGAAACCAGCGATGCCCTGGACCTGGAAGGTGGTGTATTCACGCTTCATGACCCCAGAGAAATTGCGCTGTCCCTGAAAAAATCGGCGGAACAGAGCCACAGGCGCAAGGCAGAGCCTTTCCGGTCAGCGATGTCGATGCTCACCTTCTACATCAACCGTGCGGGGGACAACCTTCCCGAGGAAAGAAAAAAGGTTCTGGAACAGGCGAAGGATGAATTGCGGGTTTTATTCGGCCGCCCCAGAAAACCCAGCCCCCAGCAAAAATAACCCACCAGAAATAACCCACCCGCATCTCCACTACTGCAGGCTCCGGTTAGCGGCCCTTTTGCGCATGCGCCTTGATCATTTGGGTAATCTGCTTTGCCAGGTCGTTCGGTATCGGGAAATGTAAATTGTACTGGGCGATTTTCCACTCCCCGTTTTCCCTGACCAGCACACCGCTGCCGCGGCACTCGCCGTAAGCTTCGTTATCCAGCAGTTCATCAAACCATGCCACATCGCCGTGAACCACGATCGTGCGATCTCTCGGCACATAGGTCCAACCCTTGCCCTGGCTGAAATAGGGTTTCACAAATTCCTTGAAGGTATCGACGGTCCAGCGCTCGCTGGCGTCGGTGCCAATAAACACGCCGTCTTTGCTGAAGAGATCGAAGTACGCGTCGAAATCCGCATTGGCGGCGGCCTTGTGGAAGTCGTCCAGTTGCGTGGCTATAGCGGCCTCCTGGTTCCCGGTCGGATATTTGGCTTGCAGGAAACCCTGCGGCCGGTCGCTATGGCCACTGTAGCCCTCGCCATGCGCCGAAGTTACGTCGGACGACGACCGCTCCGGCTTGCCGCTGGAATCCGCCATACAAGTGGCGGCGAGCAGCCAGCTAAATATCAGATACAAGCAGCGGGACGCTGAATTGACTGGGGTATTTATCACGATATATCCCTCTGTTTATTGGTATTGGAGATTAGGGGCTTAGTGTGCCACGGCTGGGGGACAAATTTTGGATTAAGCACCTTATCGCGCAAATTTTCCTAGCCCATTTGCCATATCACACATCGATAAACGGATTTTCTGTCGGGTCAATTATTTCCACCAAAGTCTAATCGATGAATTCCGGGCACTGGGTTAGAGTCGGCAGCAACCGGCAGAATAAATGGAAAGACTCCCCATGCACCGTGATCCCCGGCAGCCGGAAATCCTGGCAGTGGCCGATTTTCTAGAAGCCTGCGTGCCGTTCAATCTGCTACCCGAAGATACCCTCCAGGCGGCAGCCCGGCAGATCGAAGTGGCTTATTTGCGCCGGGGCAGCCGGATCACTGCCGAGGACGACTATGCCCTGCGCATCCTGCGCAGCGGCGCGGTGGAAATCCGCAGCAGCCAGGGCCAGTTGCTGGACAAGCTGGAACAGGGAGACAGCTTCAATATTCACGGCCTGGACGTCGGCGATGAAGGCGTCAGCGCATTGGTGATCGAAGACGGCCTGCTCTACCAGTTGCCTCGGGTCCACTACGAGGCGTTGCGGGACCAGTTCCGGAACTTTGACCGCCATTTCCATTCCCAGCGCAGCCGGCGCCTGCGTCGCGCCGCCCGCTATCAACCCGACACCAACATAATGATGCTGCCGATCGCCTCCCTGATCAGCCGCAATCCGCTGGCACTAGCGCCTACCGCCACCCTGCAGCACACTGCCCAGGCCATGTCGGAACTGCGGGTGTCGTCGGTGCTGATCATGGAGGGGGAACGCCTTCTGGGCATCGTCACCGACCGCGACCTGCGCACCCGGGCGCTGGCGCAGGGTCTGGCGAGCGACACGCCCATTGGCGACATCATGACCCCGGACCCGCTGCCAATCGACCACGGAGCCACCCTCTTCGACGCCATTCTGCAGATGACCCAAAGCGGTGTGCACCACCTGCCGGTACTGCACAACCAGAGAGTGGTTGGCATCATCACCTCGTCGGATCTGATGCTCGCCCGGCGCGACGACCCGGTGTATCTGGTGCAGCATATTTCCCGCCAGCAGGATACCGCGGGTATGAAGGCCATCCTGGATGCCCTGCCCGTGCTGCTCGCGGAAGTGGTGAAGGGCGGCATGCGCGCCCACCAGGTGAGCCATGTGCTCACTGCCATTAGTGACGCGGTCACCCATCGCCTGATTCAACTCGCCATCGCCGAGATTGGCCCGCCGCCGGTGCCCTTCTGCTGGCTGGGTTTCGGTTCCCAGGCCCGCGACGAACAGTTGCTGGGTGCCGACCAGGACAATGGCCTGCTGATCGACGACCGCGCCAGTGACGAGGATATGGCCTGGTTTGCGCAACTGGCTGAGCGGGTATGTGATGGTCTCAATGCCTGCGGCTACGTGTATTGTCCCGGCAAGGTGATGGCGACCACCCGCGAGTGGCGGCAGCGCCTGCGGGACTGGCGCAATGCCGTGGACAACTGGACCCGCACACCGACACCACACGCCGTTTTGCGGGTGAGTATTTTCTTCGATCTGCGTGCCGTGTACGGTGATGCATCGCTGTGTGAGCAATTGCAGCGACACATGTTGCAACGCACGCAAACCGACACGATTTTTCTGGCGGCCCTGGCGGCCAACGTGCTGGAACAGACGCCACCGCTGGGTATCTTTCGCCGCTTTCTGGTGGAGCGGAATGGCGAACACCGGGACGAATTCAACCTGAAAAAACGCGGCGTCATGCCGATTGTGGAGCTGGTGCGTATCAAAGCCCTGGCCCACGGCATCCGTGCGGTGAACACCCGCGATCGCATCGGACAGTTACTGGCGGAAAAAATCGTCACCACCAGCGACGGCCGAAATCTGCTGGATGCCTTCGATTACATCCAGCAATTGCGTATCCAGAATCACAGCCAGCAGATTGCCCGGGGTGAACAGCCGAGCAACTACTGCAACCCGAAAGATCTGCCGGATCTGGCGCGCAAGCATCTGCGCGATGCCTTCACCGTGGTGCACGATTCCCAGGAAGCCCTGCAGCAAACCTATCGACGCGGATTGTGAGCGATGCTGTGGCTGCGTCTCAAACGTTGGTTTTGGCGGCGCAAGGCCAGTGAACCCCTGCTGCAGGCATTGCTGCGGCAATCACTGGCCTTCACCCGCCTGCCGTTTGCGCGCCAGCGTTTTCTGGTACTTGACCTGGAGACCACCGCGCTCAATCCGCGCCAGGGGGAAATCGTCAGCATCGGCTGGGTGGTGATTGAAAGCGGCCGAATTCTCCTGAATCAGTCGCGTTTGTTTCACCTCACGCCAGAGCATGGCGTGGGTCAGAGTGCCATATTCCATCAGCTTACCGACAGCGAGCTGCAAGCCGGTGAACATTTTGCAGCGGTGGCGCCCCATCTACTGGCGGCGGCCATCAACAGCACACTGGTATTCCACAACGCCACTCTGGATATGGGGTTTCTCAACCACTATCTGCGCCGCCAGTATGGTGCGCCGCTGTTGGCTCCGGTGCAGGACACGCTGCAACTGGAATACCGGCGCCAACTTAGGCGAAAACACGCCTTGCAACCCGGTGAACTGAGACTGGGCGCCTGCCGCGAGCGATATGGGCTGCCGGAACTGGCGGCCCACGATGCGCTCACCGACGCGCTGGCTACCGCGGAACTGTTTCTGGCGATCAATAGCGCGTGATTTTCCAGAAAATTCGATCACGCAGTTACTTGGGCATATATTCTTATTTCGACCTTCAACCCACATAAATATTGCAGAGCTTGGACATGGATAAGAGTCAGGGAAAGATGGGTGGCAAGTGCCCCGTTATGCACGGCGGCGCCACCACCACCGGCATGTCAAATATGGAATGGTGGCCAGAGGCGCTGAACCTCGACATTTTGAGCCAGCACGACAGCAAGACCAATCCACTGGGCGCGGAGTTCAACTATCGCGAAGAACTCAAGAAGCTGGATGTGGATGCACTAAAGAATGACTTACACGCATTAATGACCGATAGCCAGAAGTGGTGGCCAGCGGACTGGGGTCACTATGGCGGCCTGATGATCCGCTTGTCCTGGCATGCCGCGGGCAGCTACCGCATCGCCGACGGCCGCGGCGGCGGTGGCACCGGCAACCAGCGCTTCGCACCGCTCAATTCCTGGCCCGACAACGTCAGCCTCGACAAGGCGCGCCGCCTGCTGTGGCCGATCAAGAAAAAGTACGGCAACAAGATCAGCTGGGCGGACCTGATTGTGCTCGCCGGCACCATCGCCTATGAATCCCTGGGCCTGAAAACCTTTGGCTTCGGCTTTGGGCGCGAGGATATCTGGGGCCCGGAAAAAGACACCTACTGGGGCTCGGAAAAGGAATGGCTGGCGCCAACTGACAACCCGAACAGCCGCTACTCCGGCGAGCGCGACCTGGAAAACCCGCTGGCGGCGGTGATGATGGGGCTGATCTACGTGAACCCGGAAGGTGTCGACGGCAAGCCCGACCCGCTCAAGACCGCCAAGGATGTGCGCGTGACCTTCGCACGCATGGCGATGAATGACGAGGAAACCGTCGCGCTGACCGCCGGCGGCCACACCATCGGCAAATGCCACGGCAATGGCGACGCGGCGCTGCTGGGCCCCGATCCCGAAGGCGCCGATGTGGAAGAGCAAGGCATGGGCTGGCGCAACCCAACGCGCACCGGTTGTGGCCCCGACGCTATCACCAGTGGTATCGAGGGCGCCTGGACGACCCATCCCACCCAGTGGGACAACGGCTATTTCGAGATGCTGTTCAACCACGAGTGGGAATCGAGAAAGAGCCCCGCCGGTGCCTCCCAGTGGGAGCCGGTGAGCATCAAGGAAGAGGACAAGCCCGTCGATGTGGCAAACCCCTCAATCCGTTACAACCCGATCATGACCGACGCCGACATGGCGATGATCAAGGATCCGATCTATCGCCAGATCTCCGAGCGCTTCCACAAGGATCACGCGCTGCTCTCAGAAACCTTCGCGCGCGCCTGGTTCAAGTTGACCCACCGCGACATGGGACCAAAGGCGCGCTATTTCGGCCCCGACGTACCGAACGAAGACCTGATCTGGCAGGACCCGGTACCTGCAGGCGCCAACGGTTACGACGTCGATGCGGTGAAGGCGAAAATAAAACGTAGCGGACTCAGCAATAGCGAAATGATCACCACCGCCTGGGACAGCGCGCGCACGTTCCGCGGCTCCGATATGCGCGGCGGGGCCAATGGTGCGCGCATTCGCCTGGCGCCACAGAAGGACTGGCCGGGCAATGAACCGGAGCGGCTCGCCAAGGTGCTCAAGGTGCTGGAAGGCATTGCCGCCGAGACTGGTGCCAGCGTGGCCGATGTGATCGTGCTTGCGGGCAATGTCGGTGTCGAGGCCGCCGCCAAGGCCGCGGGCTTCGATATCTCCGTCCCCTTTACCCCTGGGCGCGGCGATGCCACCCAGGAAATGACAGATGTCGATTCCTTCGAACCGCTGGAACCCCTGCACGACGGCTATCGCAACTGGCTCAAGAAAGACTATGCGGTAAAACCCGAAGAGTTGATGCTCGATCGCACCCAGTTGATGGGACTCACCGCCCCCGAAATGACAGCCCTTGTGGGCGGCATGCGGGTGCTGGGCACCAACCATGGCGGCAGCAAACACGGTGTATTTACCAATCGCGAAGGTGCGCTGACCAATGACTTCTTCGTGAATCTGACCGATATGGCCAATGTGTGGAAGCCCGCGGGCGACGGCCTCTATGAAGTGCGCGACCGCAACACCGACGCACTCAAGTGGACCGCGACGAGGCTGGACCTAGTGTTCGGATCGAACTCTATCTTGCGCGCCTACGCCGAGGTCTACGCCCAGGATGACAGCAAGGAGAAGTTCGCCAGGGACTTTGTTGCCGCCTGGACAAAGGTGATGAATGCCGATCGCTTTGACGTGACTTCCGCGTAAAAAAACCGTGTGTGGCACCCGCTAGCGGGTGCCGCGATTTATTCTGCGCGCTCTACCAACCAGACCTTTTCCAGGGCCTCGCAGCGGCCCTTCAATCCCCCCGGCACCTCAACGGCATCAATCAACGTCAGTCGGTAATTGTCGCCGTACAGCTGCGCGACTTCGTCATCGCTCACACAGAAAGGCGGGCCGGGCAACTGCGTCTGATCGTAATCAAACGTGATCAGTAATTGCGGTGCATTGCCGGTCAGATGCTGCAGGTGCTGCGCATATTCCCGGCGCATCGATTCCGGCAGTGCCACCAGCGCGGCCCGGTCATAAATGCCATCGACCTCACTGAGCAGTTCCCGCTGCAGCTGAAAAATATCCCCTGCATAAATATCGATATCCTGGGCGCGGTATCGCTTCAGTTCACCGTGTTCGCTGATTTCCGGCGCAACACTCAGCTGCTCGAACAACTGCTCCACCGCCATTTCAGAAAGCTCGGCGCCGACAACGCGGTACCCCTGCCCCAGCAGCCAGCCGATATCCAGGGTCTTGCCACACAGTGGCAGGAACAGGCGCGCACCCGGCTCTAACCCGAGCTTGGGAAAGTGTTTAACCAGCAGCGGATGCGCCTGCGGATTGTGAAAGCCGATTTCATTGCGCTGCCATTTGTCCAGCCAGAATGATTTTTCCATATCGTCTTACTTGCCTATTAACTGTACCGAATGCGCCCTTAATAACGTGATTGGGCGATAACCATGACGCACCGGCGGGCGAACGCCGGCATAGGTTCCCCAAAATATACCGGCTCCCACTGCCTCTCAGCCACCCTCCCTAGCCGCATGGTTACCGCTATAATCGCCGCCATGTCAGATTTACCCATTTATGAGGTGCTGCCGGCCCTGCTGGACACGCTCAACACCCACAACAATGCCGTACTGCAGGCGCCTCCCGGCGCCGGCAAGACCACCGCCGTGCCATTGGCGCTGCTCCAATCCCCCTGGCTTGAGGGGCGCAAGATCATCATGCTGGAACCCCGTCGTCTGGCCGCCCGCTCGGCAGCGGCGCGCATGGCGGAACTGCTGGGGGAGCCGGTGGGTAAGACCATCGGCTATCAGATCCGCGCGGAGCGCAAATCCAGCGGGGATACCCGGGTTCTTGTAGTGACAGAGGGCATCCTCACCCGCCTGCTGCAATCTGACCCGGAGCTTACCGATACCGCACTGGTCATCTTCGATGAATTCCATGAGCGCAACCTGCAAGGCGACCTGGCGCTGGCGCTGTGCCTGCAGTCGCAGGAGGTGTTGCGGGACGACCTGAAGCTGCTGGTGATGTCCGCCACCCTGGATGCGGAAGCGGTGTCTGGCCTCCTGGGCGATGCACCGGTGATTACCAGTGAGGGGCGTGCCTATCCGGTGGATGTGGAGTATCTCCCGCACCAGCAGGTGCCGGATGACCCGCGCCAGCTGCCCGCGCTGATGGGACGCAAAATCCGCGACCTGATCGAACAGCAGGAAGGCAGCCTGCTGGCCTTTCTTCCCGGCGTGGGTGAGATCCGCCAGGTGGAAAGCGATCTGCGCGACGCGCTCGGCCAACGCCGTGATGTGTTAATCGCCCCGCTCTATGGCGACCTGAAAAAAGAACAGCAGGACGCGGCCATTACCCCCTGCCCCGAGGGCCGGCGCAAAATCGTGCTGGCCACCAATGTTGCGGAAACCTCGCTCACCATCGAGGGCATACGCCTGGTGGTGGATTCCGGACTGATGCGGGAATCCCGCTTCGATCCCAATACCGGCATGAACCGGCTGGTGACCACGCAGATCTCCCAGGCGTCCGCGACCCAGCGCACCGGCCGCGCCGGGCGCCTGAGTGCGGGCCACTGCCTGCGCCTGTGGAGTGAATCCACCCAGCGGGGAATGGCGAAGAAAACCTCCGCGGAAATTCTGCTGAGTGATCTGGCACCGGTCATGCTGGAACTGGCGCAGTGGGGTGTAAGCGATGTGCGTGAACTGCGCTGGCTGGACCTGCCACCGCCCGGGCCAACAGCCCAGGCCCAGGAACTGCTGATAGAACTTGGGGCACTGGACCGCGAACTGCGGATTACCGAGCACGGTAAGAAGATGCTCAGCCTCGGCACCCACCCGCGCCTCGCGCATATGATGCTGAAAAGTGCCGAATTCGGTCTCGAGGAGCAGGCTTGCTTACTTGCGGCGCTGCTCTCCGAGCGGGATATCTTCCGCGGTGAACAGCGCTGGAACCGGGACATTCACAAACGCATGGAGGTGCTGAGCGGCACTTCCAAAAACAACAGCGCGGATTTCGCGGCCATTCAACGTATTCGCCAGCAGGCAAAAATCTGGCGCGCGCAGTTAACCGGCAGCCCGCAACCGAAAACTCAGGCTCCGGACCAGTTTGATACCACCGGTGTGCTGCTGGGCTTTGCCTATCCAGACCGGATCGCGAAAAGCCGCCACGACCGCGAGCGTCGTTTCCTACTGTCCGGCGGACGCGGTGCCCATTTTTCCCACGACGACGAACTGGCGCTGCAGGATTACATCGTCATCGCCGATCTCGACGGACACGGGCGCGACGCGCGCATCCAACTGGCCGCCCGTATCAGCCGCGAAGCGCTCGATGAATATTTTTCCGATCTGATCGAGACCGAAGAATCGGTACGCTGGGACAGCAGCGCCGGACGTGCGATTGCCAGTATTCAGACAAGGCTTGGCAAGCTGGTGCTGGAAGATAAGCCGGCGCAGGATGTTTCCCCGGAACTGTTGAGCCGCGCCCTGCTGGATGCAATCCGCCAAAGTGGCCTGCGTGTACTGCCGTGGAGTACAGAATCCGAAAACCTGCTGGAGCGCGTACGTTTTTTACAGAGCCAACGTGAGAATTTCAGCGATCTACTGGACAGCCTGGCGCTACCCGACTGGACTGAAGCTGCCCTGTTGGAATCGATGGATGACTGGCTTCTGCCGCACCTGAGCGGCTTCAGTAAACTGGATCACCTGAAGCAGCTGGACCTTAAAAATATCCTGCTGACGCAACTGGAGTGGTCTAGCCAGCAACGCCTGGACGAACTGGCCCCCAGCCATATCCAGGTGCCCAGCGGCTCACGCATTGCCATCCAGTACGGCGAAACACCGCCGGTGCTCGCGGTACGCCTACAGGAAATGTTCGGACTCGAACAAACCCCGACCATTCTCAATGGCCGCTACCCCCTGATGATCCACCTGCTCTCCCCCGCACAACGCCCGGTCCAGGTCACGCGGGATCTGACGAGTTTCTGGAAAAATACCTATCAGGAAGTAAAAAAAGAACTTCGGATCAAATACCAGAAACACTTCTGGCCGGATGACCCCACTACCGCGCAGGCGACGAACAAAACAAAAAAGCGGATGTAGTACAGTGGCGTGGCCTTCATAGCGAGAACCACTATTTCTTGACGAGATACCCCATGGCGCACCGGCGCCATAGGGTATGTGAGATTGGTGGGAATCAGTGTTTGGTGAGTTTATCCAGATAGCCCATCAGGAAGGCGGAAAGCACAAAGGTCAGATGTATGATCACGTACCACATTAGCTTGGTATCGTCCGTTCTTTCCACCGCCATGAAGATTTTCAGCAGATGAATCGATGAAATGGCCACGATGCTGGCGGCAATTTTTGCCTTCAGCGACGAGGAATCCATTTTGCCGAGCCAGTTCAGCTTTTCCTCGTCGTCACCAATGTCCAACTGGGACACAAAATTTTCATAGCCACTCATCATCACCATGACCAACAGGCCGCCCACCATGGCGATGTCAATCAGGCTCAGCACCACCAACACCATATCGGCTTCTTTGATGGTGAAAATATGCGCGAGCAGGTGAAAGGTTTCCTTAAAAAACATTATGGCCAGTGCCACCACAGCCAGGCTCAACCCAAGATAGATGGGGGCCAGCAGCCAGCGGGAGCGGTACATGGTTTGTTCGATCAGCTTTTCCAAATTTACCTCAGAGCTGTTTTTTCATTCGCGTTGATAAGGGATTAGTAACAAAAAAATCGCGGCCTGGCCGCGATTTTTTTTATAACTCAGTAATTTTTTAACTCAGTAATACGCCTGAGACTTGTCCGTGTGATCGGTGATGTCTTTCACCCCCGCCAGCTCCGGGATCTTCTCTTTCAGGGTTTTTTCGACGCCCTCTTTCAGGGTCATGTCCACCATCCCGCAGCCCTGGCAGCCACCGCCGAATTTCAATACCGCGTACATATCTTCAGTAACTTCCACCAGGCTCACCTGGCCGCCGTGGGAGGCCAGGCCCGGGTTTACGTCGCTGTAGAGGACGTAGTTGATACGGTCTTCGATGGGGCTGTCGTCGGTCACCTTCGGCATGCGCGAATTGGGCGCACGGATGGTGAGCTGGCCACCCATTTTGTCGGAGGAGTAATCCACCCGGGCTTCGTCCAAGTAGGGAATGCTGCGCCCTTCAAAATAGGCTTTGAGACCGTCCAGCTCCATGGCCACATCACCTTCCTTCTCCTCGCCGGGACGGCAGTAGGCAATACAGGTTTCCGCGTTAGGGGTACCCGGATTGGATACGAACATGCGGATGGCGATACCTTCACAGTCCTGCTTGGCGAGCAGGTCGCGCAGGTACTCCTGAGCGGAATCGGTGATCGTGACGTTCAATTCTGACGGCTGTTCTGACATAGACCTTCTCAAATTACCGGACTTCCTGAAACCGAACCGAACGGGAATAACCAAGCTCGGCGGTCGGGTATTCTACGCCCATCCGCGCCGGAGTGAAACCGGGCCACAGATCCTGCCGGATCAAGCTATGGGGAACGGGTTACCCCGCCTGGGACAGGGTCCACAGAAGAGCGCGCGCGGTGCCCTCAGACGACGCCGGATTCTGCCCGGTTACCAACAGGCCGTCGATACAGACATGGCTCTGCCAGTCCTCAGCCTTGGAATAGTTCGACCCACGCTCCTTGAGCATGTCCTCCACCAGGAAAGGCACCACGTCGGTCAGACCTACGCCATCTTCTTCACTGTTGCTGAAGCCGGTCATTTTTTTGCCGCGGACAAGCGGTTCACCTTGCTCGTCCACGGTGTGACGAAATACCGCCGGCGCATGGCAAACCGCGCCCACCGGTTTGCCCGCGCGGTAGAAGCCGTGAATGATGACCACCGAACGCTGGTCTTCCGCCAGGTCCCACAGTGGGCCGTGGCCGCCGGGGTAAAACAGCGCATCAAAATCGTCAGTATCCACTTCATCCAGTTTTGCGGTGTGCGCCAGGGCCTGTTGAGCGGCTGGATCGTCACGAAAGCGCCGGGTGGC
Organism: Microbulbifer pacificus; assembly: GCF_033723955.1. Lineage (NCBI taxonomy): Bacteria > Pseudomonadati > Pseudomonadota > Gammaproteobacteria > Cellvibrionales > Microbulbiferaceae > Microbulbifer > Microbulbifer pacificus. The sequence continues at coordinate 255,211 of NZ_CP137555.1, forward strand.
GGGCGTCTGGGCATCCGGGGCGTCACTTTTGGGGTCCAGCGGCGGTTGCCCGCCCTTGGGAGATGCGAGGGTCACATCGGCTCCCGCATCCACGAACACGTAGTAAGGCGCAGCAAATTCCTCCAGCCAGAAGCCGGTTTTCTTGCCGGTATCCCCCAACTCGTCGTGAGACGTAAGCACCATCAGGATTTTCATGGCTTCCTCCCCTGTCGTCAGTCCACCGAGTGTAGTGTGAGGATCGGTTAAATCGCGGCTAGAACCGTTGGTTACAAGGTTATGAATACTCGGTCTTGATACCTGGCTACGGCGCCGAAGAACCCGGCCAACTGTGCTAAGATTGCCGCCCTTTTTGATACCTTGGTTTAAGGAAGTTTCCATGTCCCAGCAGTCCCGCGATCAACGCCTGAAACAGCTGTACGCCGCCCTGGGCGAGCGCATCCTGATTCTGGACGGCGCCATGGGAACCATGATCCAGCGGGAGAAGCTGGGAGAGGCAGATTACCGCGGTGCCCGATTTGCGGACTATCCCTCCGACATCAAGGGCAACAACGACCTGCTGGTGCTTACCCAGCCGGACCTGATCGAGCGGATTCACCGGGACTATCTCGAAGCCGGTGCCGACATCATCGAGACCAACACCTTCAACGCCACCCGCCTTTCCCAGTCTGACTACAACATGGAAGACCTGGTACCGGAGCTTAACCGGGTGGCCGCAGAAGTGGCTCGCCGCGCCGCGGATGCCCTCTCCACCTCGGAAAAGCCCCGCTTCGTGGCCGGGGTGCTGGGCCCAACCTCGCGTACCGCGAGTATTTCCCCGGACGTAAATGACCCCGGTGCGCGCAATGTGACCTTCGAAAAGCTGGTGGAAAACTACATCGAATCCACCCATGCGCTGATCGACGGCGGCTCTGACATCATCCTGATCGAGACCATCTTCGACACCCTGAATGCCAAGGCGGCGATCTATGCGGTACAGGAGGTGTTTGAGCAGCGCGGCTTCGAGCTGCCGATCATGATTTCCGGCACCATCACCGATGCCTCCGGCCGCACCCTATCCGGGCAGACTACCGAGGCCTTCTACTACTCCGTTGCCCACGCCAAGCCGTTGTCCGTAGGCCTGAACTGTGCCCTCGGCGCCACCGAGCTGCGCCCCTATATTGAGGCGCTTTCCGGCGTGTGTGCGGAACATGTCTCCGCTCACCCCAATGCGGGCCTGCCGAATGAGTTCGGTGAATACGATGAGACGCCGCAGGAAACCGCAGCGATTGTGGCGGAATTCGCCCAGAGTGGCTTCATTAATATTCTCGGCGGTTGCTGCGGTACCACGCCGGAACATATCCGCGCGATTGCCGAAGCGGTGGTGGACATCGCTCCCCGCAAGCGCCCGAAAATCAAACCGGCCCTGCGCCTGTCCGGCCTTGAGCCCTACGTGGCCGATGAAACTGCCCTGTTCGTGAACGTGGGTGAGCGCTGCAACGTGACCGGTTCAGCCGCGTTCAAGCGCATGATCATGAACGAGGACTATGACACCGCGTTGCAGGTGGCTGCTGCACAGGTGGAAGACGGGGCCCAGGTCATCGACTTCAACATGGACGAGGCGATGCTGGATTCTGTCGCCGCCATGCGCCGCTTCCTCAACCTGTGCGCCACTGAGCCGGACATCGCCAAGGTGCCGTTCATGGTGGACTCGTCCAAGTGGGAGGTGATCGAGGCGGGCCTGCAGTGCATCCAGGGCAAACCCATCGTCAACTCCATCAGCCTGAAAGAAGGCGAAGAAGAATTTGTCGAAAAGGCCCGCCTGTGCCTGCGCTACGGCGCGGCCGTGGTGGTGATGGCATTTGACGAAACCGGTCAGGCGGATACCTTCCAGCGCAAGATTGAAATCTGCAAGCGCAGCTACGACATCCTCGTGGACAAGGTAGGCTTCAACCCGTCCGATATCATCTTCGACCCGAATATTTTTGCGGTGGCCACCGGTATCGAGGAACACAATAACTACGCGGTGGACTTTATCGAGGCCACCCGCTGGATTCGCAAAAACTTGCCGGGAGCGAATGTCTCCGGTGGCGTTTCCAATGTGTCGTTCTCCTTCCGCGGCAACAACCCGGTGCGCGAGGCGATCCACTCCGTATTCCTCTACCACGCCATCAAGGCGGGTTTGAATATGGGTATCGTCAATGCCGGCATGCTCGAGGTCTACGACGAGCTTCCTGCGGAACTGCGTGACAAAGTCGAAGATGTAATCCTGAACCGCAATGACGATGCCACCGAAGCGCTGCTGGACATTGCGGAAAAATACCGTGGCGACGGTGCGACCGCCGAGCGCAAGGAAGATCTCGCCTGGCGCCAGTGGCCGGTGAAAAAACGCCTGGAACACGCGTTGGTCAAGGGCATCAACAACTACATCGAACAGGACACCGAGGAAGCCCGCCAGCAATCCAGCCGCCCGCTGGATGTGATCGAAGGCCCCCTGATGGACGGCATGAATGTGGTCGGCGACCTGTTCGGCGAAGGCAAGATGTTCCTGCCACAGGTAGTGAAGTCCGCACGCGTAATGAAACAGGCGGTGGCCTACCTGCAGCCCTATATCGAGGAGGAAAAGACCGAGGACAGCAAACCCAACGGCCGTATTCTGATGGCCACCGTAAAGGGTGATGTGCACGATATCGGCAAGAACATCGTCGGCGTGGTACTGGCATGTAACAACTTCGAGGTCATCGACCTCGGCGTGATGGTGCCGGCGGAAACCATTCTGCAGACCGCAAAAGAAAAGCAATGTGACATCATCGGCCTCTCCGGCCTGATCACCCCGTCTCTTGACGAGATGGTGCATGTGGCCGCAGAAATGGAACGCCAGGGCTTTGATCTTCCGCTGTTGATCGGCGGCGCCACCACGTCCAAGGCGCATACCGCAGTGAAAATCGAGCCCCAGTTCAAACGCAACCAGGTGGTGTATGTGGCAGACGCCTCGCGCGCCGTGGGGGTTGCCAGCAGCCTGCTCTCCGACGAGCTGCGCCCGAACTTCGTCAAAGGTGTGCAGGAAGAGTACGTGAAGGTGCGCGAGCGCACCGCGAACCGCAAGCGCAACGATCCGCGCCTGAGCTATGCAGACGCACTGAAAGCCGGCCCGCAGTTCGATTGGGCCAAGTTCAAGCCAGCAGTGCCGAACAAACCGGGTCTGACGGTACTGGACGACTTCCCTCTGGAAAAGCTGGTCGACACCATCGACTGGACACCTTTCTTCATTTCCTGGGATCTCGCCGGAAAATTCCCGGCGATCCTGAACGACGAAGTGGTGGGCGAAGCGGCCACCGATCTGTTCAAGAACGCCCAGATCATGCTCGCCGACATCATCGACAACAAGCGCCTGAAAGCCCGTGCGGTGTTCGGCTTGTGGCCGGCGAATTCTGACGGTGACGACATCGTGGTCTACACCGACGAGAGCCGCAGCGAAGAGCGCGCACGCCTCCACCAGATGCGCCAGCAGGTGCAGAAACGCGGCGGTGACGGCTACTGCCGCTCCCTGGCAGACTTCATCGCACCGGTCGGCTCGGGCGTGGCAGATTACGTGGGCGGTTTTGCGGTGACTACCGGCATCGGCGCCGACGCGCTGGCCGCGGAATACGAGGCCAGGCACGACGATTACAGTGCAATCATGGTCAAAGCGCTGGCAGACCGCCTGGCGGAGTCCCTTGCGGAATACCTGCACCGCGAAGTGCGCAAGCATTACTGGGGTTACCAGGCCGAGGAGACACTCAGCAATGAGGAGCTGATCAAGGAGTCCTACTCCGGTATCCGCCCAGCCCCCGGCTACCCCGCCTGCCCGGACCACACCGAAAAGGCCACCCTGTTCAGGCTGCTGAATGCGGAGGAAAATGCCGGTATCGAACTGACTTCGAGCTTCGCCATGATGCCCGCTGCCGCTGTCAGCGGCTGGTACTTCGCCCACCCGGAGTCAAAGTACTTCAACGTGGGCAAGATCGCACGGGACCAGCTGGAAAGCCTGGCCGAACGCAAAGGTATGAGCGTGGATGAACTGGAGCGCTGGGTGCGACCGAATCTGGAGGACTGATTCGGTCGGAACACTGCAACGTAAAATAATGCGCGGGAAGGAGACCTACATGACAGACAACAATAAAGACCAGAAACCGTCCTTCGGCCAGGTGGTGCTCAGCACCCTGGCCGCCGCCATCGGCGTACAGTCCAACAAAAATAGGGAAAGGGATTTCAAGGGCGGCAGTATCAAGGCCTACATTGCCGCAGGAGTAATCTTCACCACACTCTTCGTGATCGCACTGATCCTGGTGGTGAAGACGGTTTTAAGCAATATGGGATAAGCCCCCAGAACCAACGCCGGGAGCCAGATCCACGGCGTGAAACTCTATCCTTGGGATGCCACCCAAAAGATACAAGTTCCTACAAAGATGGCGACTAACGCGACCGCCGCAAGGGCGTCTACCAGGTTATCGCTATCGTCGGATACAACTACTACTTCTCGGGCTGCTTGATCGCTCATCGCAATACTCCGTCACTCAAGAACTCATTATTGTTTTTAAAGGTAGCAGTACCGCGGAAAAACGGCGGTTGTCCAAGTAGACCAAATCCCCGCAGGACGTGCAACCGCGCGGTTTTACCGCATTTTCGCCAGGACCTGTTGCTTATAACCATCAGTTACTAATTTAGCGGAAAATATTGTTATTTTTTGTATAAGGCGGCTGGTATGTTAACCGCCATCTCAGGGTGGCTGATAGCCTCAAGAAGTCCCGTTGGGAATTGGCTGGGCAGAGACCTGGCACTGCGAGTTGGCGCAAAAAAGCAATGGAATCAAGCTCTTATGTATCAATACGACGAACAGGACCACAAGCTGATCCGGGAACGCGTGGCCCAGTTTCGCGGCCAGACCGAGCGCTATCTCGCCGGTGAGCTGAGTGAGGAACAATTTCTGCCCCTGCGCCTGCAGAATGGCCTGTATATCCAGCGACTGGCGCCGATGCTCCGCATCGCGGTGCCCTACGGCCTCCTTAACAGCACCCAGGTGCGCCGCCTCGCACATATCACCCGCAAATACGACAAGGGGTACGCGCACTTCACCACCCGCCAGAATGTTCAGCTCAATTGGCCGAACCTGGAGGATGTCCCGGATATCCTCGCGGAACTCGCCGAAGTGGAAATGCATGCGGTGCAAACCAGCGGTAACTGTATCCGCAACACCACCACCGACCAGTTCGCCGGCGTTGCCCGCGACGAATTGGTAGACCCCCGCCCCTACTGCGAGCTGATTCGCCAGTGGTCCACCTTTCACCCGGAGTTCGCGTTCCTGCCGCGCAAATTCAAGATCGCCGTATGTGGTGCGGCGGAAGACCGCGCGGCCATACGCGCCCATGATATCGGCGTGCAAATCGTGCAGAACCGTCAGGGTGAAACCGGCTTCCAGGTGTTTGTCGGCGGCGGTCTCGGCCGCACCCCGATCATCGGCGTCGCCATCCGCGATTTCCTGCCGGAGGTGCACCTGCTCTCTTACCTCGAAGCCATTGTGCGCGTGTACAACCAGCTGGGCCGCCGCGACAACAAGTTCAAGGCGCGCATCAAGATTCTGGTGAAAGCGCTCGGCGCGGAAGAGTTTGCCCGCCGCGTGGAAGCGGAGTGGGAACAGATCAAGGACGGCGCCGATGAACTGCCGCCGGAGGCTATCGAATGGTCCAAGCGTTTCTTCCCGCAGCCTGCATATAAATCCGTCAACGGCGGCCATGCCGAGGCAGTCCTGCGCGACCAGGCGGGGTCCGACAAGGCGTTCTCCCGCTGGCTGGAGCGCAACACCTTCCCGCACCGGATCCCCGGTTACCAGGCGGTGACCCTCAGCACCAAGCCCACTGGCATTCCCCCGGGCGACGTTACCGATCGCCAGCTGGAAGCCATTGCCTATCTCGCCGACGAATTCAGCTTCGGCGAAGTGCGGGTTACCCACGAACAGAACGTGGTACTGGCAGATGTGGAACAGGAACGCCTGTATGAACTTTGGCAAGCCGCGCGCAAACACGGCTTCGCCACCCCGAACATCGGCACTCTGACCGACATGATCTGCTGCCCCGGCGGCGACTACTGTTCGCTGGCCAATGCCAAGTCTATCCCGGTGGCGGAAGCGATCCAGCGCAAGTTCGACGACCTGGATTATCTCTACGACCTAGGCGACCTGCACCTGAATATCTCCGGCTGCATGAATGCGTGTGGCCACCACCACATTGGTCACATCGGCATCCTCGGCGTGGACAAGAAGGGCGAGGAGTTTTACCAGATACAACTCGGCGGCAGCGCCAACGAGAAAGCGAGCCTCGGCACCGTGCTGGGCCCCAGCTTCTCCCGCGACCAGATGCCGGACACCATCGGCAAGATCCTCGACGTGTTCGTGGAAAACCGTCAGCCAGAAGAGCTGTTTATTGACACCTACAACCGTATCGGGCTGCAGCCATTCAAGGAGCGTGTGTATGCCAAAGCCAGCTAAGAAACCTGTAGGTGCGCAACCGGAAAACCCGGCACGCCTGATCGTCGACGGTGCCGTGGTGGCAAATCAGTGGAACCTGTTGTCGCTGGACGAGGAAGCCGAAATTTCCGCAGCGAGCCTGGCCCCGGGCAAGGTCATTCTGCCACTCAGTGTCTGGCTAGAACTGCGCAACGAACTGCAAGCACGTAGAGGCGAAATCGGCGTGTGGCTGGACAGTGATGAGACTGCAGACCTGATCGGCGACTACGCCGGCGAGCTGCCGTTGATCGCCGCGCATTTCCCACTGTTTACCGATGGCCGCGCCTTCACCGCCGGCCGCCTGCTGCGTAGCCGCTACGGATTTACCGGCGAGTTGCGGGCGGTTGGCAGCTTCATGCGCGACCAGCTGACCTACCTGAAACGCTGCGGATTCAATGCCTTTGCCTACCAGGGTGAACAGGGCCTGGAAGGCCTGCTGGATTCTCTGCAGGACTTTACCGACAGTTATCAATCTGCAGTAGATCAACCACTGCCGATCTACCGCCGCCGGTCCCTGGCCGGCTGACATCCTCAGGCAGCCGGCACTTACGGGGCCGGCTGCAGCATCCCGCCGCGTGCGTCATGTCCCTACGCACTCACAACATCAGATTTCAGGTTCACGTTCCAGGTTCAGGCCCAGTGAAGCGCCGCAAACCGCGCATCTGCGCTATGATTCGGTCTCGTACGCTCATGGAATTTGGCCTGTATGAATACTTCCCTGCCGGCAACATCAGTGGCCACCCCGGCCGACTGGTGGCCACAACAATTACAACCGGCCAGCGCACTGTTTGCGGAACACCCGCTGCTGGGCGCCATTGCCATATTCGCCGGTGCACTGGTAGTCGCCGTGCTTTGTCGCATGGTGGTATTTAACCAGCTGAAACGCTGGCTCCCCCAAGATGCTTTAGGCCCCGGCTCGCGGCTGCTTGCGCAACTGCAGCGACCGGTGTTCACCACGATTATCTGTGTCGGGCTGATTATTGCGTGCCGTCTGGCGATACCGGACAACAGCCGCATTTTAACCAGCCTGTTAACCACCGTCGTACTGGCGAGCTGGGTTCGCACCTTGTTCCTCCACTGCGGCACATTACTGGAGGTAATCAGTTCCCAGTCGGCACGACTTGCACTGATCGACCAGCGCGCCATCCCCCTCCTCGACCTGACCTGCAAGATGCTGGTCATTCTGTTCGGCAGTTATCTCCTGCTGCTCGTTTGGGGGATCAACCCATTGGGATGGCTTGCGTCCGCCGGTGTGATCGGCATTGCGGTGGGTTTTGCGGCAAAGGACACGTTGGCTAACCTTTTTTCGGGCTTTTTTATTCTCGTCGACGCGCCTTACAAGGTGGGAGATTTTGTGAATCTCGACAGTGGCGAGCGCGGCCGTGTTACCCAAATAGGCCTGCGCAGCACCCGGATACTGACGCGTGGCGACGTGGAAATCACACTGCCCAATTCATTGATCGCGAGCGGCAAGATTGTGAATGAGAGTGGCGGCCCCAGCCCATCCATTCGCGTCACCATCCCCGTGGGCGTGGCCTATGGGTCGGACGCCGAGCAGGTCTGCAAGATTTTGCTGGATGTTGCACTGCAACACCCCGATCTCGCCACCACGCCCGAACCGCGGGTGCGCATGCGACAATTTGGCGCATCCAGTCTCGACTTCGATCTACTCGTCTGGATTTCACTGCCGGAAGAGCGCGGACGCATCCGCCACGAGCTGCTGATAGGCATTTACAAGGCCTTGACGGTACATAAGGTAGAAATTCCGTACACCAAATCGGATATCTACATCAAAGAGTGGCCGCGGGCAGCCGGTGCAGCACCGCAACAGGCAGAGATGGCAGTTCGCACTCACGCATCCGGCCAATTGGCAGAGAACACCTCTGAACCCAACTGAGTAATTATTGGCAACAAGTAAGCCGCTCCAAACACTAGAGCGGCTGATCTGCCACAGCTGCCGATTGCGCGACAACCTCTTTCGCCAGCCAGTCGAGCCCTGCCCGGCCCTGCAACGTTCGCCCGGTCATCAGCAACTGCAACTGTGGCAGGTGCGCGAATTCTGCAGTTACTTTCGCCAGCACTTGCTGCTGCAGCGCCCATGCGCCCCGCAGAAACTCCACCTCTTCCGCCTCCTCAGGCAACAATCGGTTTAATACCAGCCCGGCAATCGGGATGTTCGCCTCACTGAGTGCTGCTGCCGCACGCAGGGTTTCTTCCAGGGGAAGGGATTCTGCCGTCATTACAAACAGAAAGCCGGTGGCACCCGGGTCGCACAATACCTGCGCGGATTCGCGAAAGCGCTGCTGGCGCTCAAGCAATGGTGCGAGAACTGGCGGTAAATTGTTGCGGGGTTTCTCCCGTTCTGGCGAAGACGTGCGCGGGATGCGGAGAGAGCCAATCACATCACGAAAGCGCTCAGCGCGTTTTTTCTGCGACACCAGCCCATCCACCCAGGTGCACATCACCGCAGGTAGCGACAACAAGCGCAAAGTGTGCCCGGTGGGGGCGGTATCGAAAATAATCAGGTCGTACTCGTGCCGACGCTGGATCACGCGGGTAATTTCATCCAGCAGTGCAGCTTCTTCCGCACCCGGGGAGTGGCGCGTGAGTTGCAGTTGCTTTTCTAGCTGGGGGCGCAAGTTGATGGCTACATGGGGCAACATCTGGCTGCGCACCGATTCCAGATACGCATCCAGCGCCGCGTGTGGGTTCAACTCCTGAGCAAACAAACCACTACCCGCCCAGGGGATCTGCTGGGGGCCCTTGGTTCCGAGAATACATTCGAACAAGTCACTGAGATTGTGTGCGGGGTCGGTGGATATCAGCAGGGTTTTGCGACCGCGGTTTGCCGCAGCCACCGCGAGGCTCGCTGCCACCGTGCTTTTGCCTACGCCGCCCTTGCCGCCCACCATCAACAGCCGGCGCTGTAACAGCTGATCGAGATTGAGCGATGTTGCCGCAGGATTATCGGGCATCAGCAGCAGCGCAATTCGTCGAGGGGGGATCGCTCCATACCCATGCGCCGGTGCCATTCGTGAAAGCGCTCCAGCATCAGCGGCTGTAATTCCAGCGTATACAGGCTCACCGGATTGGGAATACCGAGGGACTCCGCATATACCAGCAGCATGAACAGGTCCTCTTCGTCCCTCTCGGCACGGGCCAGAGCACTGCGATAGGGGCCGTTGTAATAGGCCTCCAGTTGTTCGCCGATTCTGCGAAATACCAGCTTCAGATTCTTCGGCAATCCAGGTTTTTGCGGTGTATCCATCACCTCACCCTCTTCCGCTTGGAATTGAACGCTTTACGCAATCCTTATTTCATCAATCCAGATTCATTTACTTACTCAGGACTCGCCGCTGACGGAGTCCCGTGCAGGTCTTTTAAACGCAGACGCGCACTCCAGGGTCACCAGAATCGCCGCCACTAACACCACCACATCAAGCCCCAACAGAAACCAGTCTCTTTTCTGATAGAACTCGTTCAACTGGATCACCAGCGCCGCCAACGTCATCACCAGCAGGAACACCAGCGGGATCAAGGTGATCCACATGGGGCGCTTGAGCCGCACCAGCATCACCGTGACCACCAACAACGTGAGCCCGGCGAGCAACTGGTTGGTGGTACCGAACAGCGGCCAGATCAGCAGTCCACCGGAACCCTCAGCACCGCCAGCGCCAAACGCCAGCAGAATGCAGCAGCCCACCGCCATAAGCGTCGCCGGCAGCGGCCTGCCGAGCCAGTGAATGCGGTAGATCTCACCGAACTCCTGAAAAATATAGCGCTGCAGGCGCAATCCGGTATCCATGGTGGTGCCGGCAAACAGCGCGGCCATCACCGTCAGGATGGTGGCGGACACTTCCGTATCGATGCCCACCCCGTTATGCAGAATGGTGGCCCCGCCGTCTACAAACGCCTGCACCCCACCCTGGCCGAACGCGCTATACACCCCCTGCCATTCGCCGAGTGTCGCGAATCCCGCGGAGACAGCAATGATCGCCGCCAGCGCCAGTGCACCCTCACCCACCGAGCCGAAATAGCCCACGAAGCGAGCATCGGGCTCCTTGTCCAACTGCTTTGATGTGGTGCCCGAAGCCACCAGGCCATGGAAGCCGGAAATCGCCCCGCAGGCGATGGTCACAAACAACAGGGGAATCAACGGCGGTGCCCCCGCCGGCACATTGTGGTTGATCATCGGCGCCACGACCTCAGGGCTCGCGATCAGCACAGCACCGTACAGCAGGATCAACCCCACAAACAGTTGCAACCCGTTGATATAGTCCCGCGGCTGTAACAGCACCCACACCGGCAGCAGCGAGGCGATGGCCGCATAGGCGAACAGAATCAGAATCCACGCCGCACCATCGGACAAACCGAAAACCCGCTCCGGCAGTACAACAGGTATATCCGGACCGATATAGATCAGGGTGTACAGCGCAACGACGCCCAGCAGGGAAACCAGTGCGAGATTTAACTTGAACCGGTAAATCGCCTGACCAATCACCAGCGCCACCGCAATCGCACCCCAGATCGGCACTACCGAGGCGGGATTCTTGATCAGAAGGCCGGCGATCACTACGCCAAATACGGCGTTGACCATCAGCAACACCAGGAAAATCACGATCATGAAAATGGTACGGGCCCGCTTGCCCACCACCTGACCGGTGAGCGAGCCTACGGAAAGTGCGCGATTGCGCACACTGGCCCAGATGGCACCACTGTCGTGTACCCCGGCAAAAAAGATGGTGCCGAGCACCACCCACAGAAATGCGGGCAGCCAGCCCCAGATTACTGCGATCGCAGGCCCCACAATGGGCGCGGCACCGGCTACGGAAGTAAAGTGATGTCCCCACAGCACAAATTTATTGGTGGGCACAAAATCCACACCATCTTCATATTCGTGGGCAGGGGTGATGAAGTCCGGATCAAAACGATAAATGCGATCGGCAATAAAGCGAGAATAAAAGAGGTAGCCCGCGGCCATGCCGCCAAGCCCAAGCAACATCAGCAAAATTGCGCTCATGCAAACTATCCCTGTTGTGCATTATTTTCCGCGCAGAGCCTCTCACGGCCTCGCTGCCATCACGATTTCACTGACTCGTGAATTCACTGAATAGTAGCGCAGTCGCCGTTTACCACACGACTATTGGCGCCTAATTGCCTTTATTTGGCGCCTGAAAAGACAATTGCACGCTCAGCGTTCCACCTTGCAATACATCTCCGGTGCGCCGTAGCCCCACACGATGGTGGCTTCCCCCTGGTGCTCCCAGATGCTTTCGTTACGCCCGACATAGTGGCTGCCACTGCCACTGCGCGTAACGCGCATAATCGACTCACCCCCTTTGTAGCGGGCGAGCAGCGCGGGCGGCTCTGTCGCGAAGTAGGTGACGGTTACCACGAGGCCGTCACAAAGATAGGTGGCAGACCCCGTGGTGGGGACCAGCCTGTATTGAATTTGCAGCTCAGATATACGCTGCTGGTAACTGGCGGCCACGCACTGATGCTTGTCCTCCGCCTTCCAGCAATCGTTGCGCCCTTTGATCCAACCCCGCTGGCTGGCTTTGAAATATTTATCCTGCTGCGCTGTCTGCGTATTGCTGGCTGCCGCGAAAACCTCTGCCATTTGACGGTCGAGTGCGGCGAGAGTTTTATCACTGCAGATCAGCTCTTCGATGGAGCTGTCCAGCTGTGCGCTGCAATCGTAGGAGGGTTTGGCATCCCTTGGCACCGGGGCTTTGGCAAAGTTGTCTTCCGCGGCCTGTACCGCCAGTGAGAATTCCCCCCCACTGGGTGCCGCCTCCAAACTTATTGGCGCGTTCCGCTCACAGGCGGCCAATGTCGCTACCGCGACCAGCCCCAGGAAAATCGCAATCCCGCCTTTTCGTCCTGAAAATGAATACGGCATACGCCCTCCTCTCTGCCATCACCGGCAGGAGCCTCTAGATCACGCCCTGCTCACGCAGGTGTCCAATTTCCTCATCCTTCATGGACAACAGAGAATGTAAAAGTTCTTCCGTATGCTGCCCGAGTACCGGTGGCGCCTGCTCGTATTGCAGGGGTGAAGCGGAAAATCCGAGCGGATTGCGCACAGTTTTGACCTTGCCGGCTACCGGATGGTGCTGCTCGACCACCATGCCCCGCGCCAGTACCTGGGGATCTGCAAACACCTGCGCCAGATTATTAATAGGCCCACAGGGCACATGGGCGTCGCTCAGCTTTTCCAGCCACCAAGCCGCGGGCCGTTGACGGGTCGCCTGCTCGATCACGGGTACCAGTTCAGCGCGCGCCTGCACCCGTGCGGTATTACTGGCATACGCGGGGTTTTGCGCGATCTCATCCAGCTCGGCAATGGCACAGAACTTCTGGAACTGGGCATCATTGCCCACCGCCAACATGAAATAGCCATCACTCGCCGGCACCGCCTGATAGGGAACGATATTAGGGTGTGCCGTACCCTGCCGTTCGGGGCTTTTACCGGTAGTGAGATAATTCTGGGCCTGGTTGGCAAGCCAGGCCACCTGGGTATCCAGCAGTGCCAGGTCAATCTGCTGACCCTCCCCGGTTCTGTCGCGGTGAATTACCGCGGCGAGAATTCCTGAAACCGCATACATACCGGTCATCAGGTCCGCCACCGCAACCCCCACTTTTTGCGGGCCAGCGCCGGGCTGTCCCTCGGGCACACCGGTCAGGCTCATCAGCCCCCCCATGCCCTGGATCATGGCGTCGTAGCCGGCGCGATTGGCATAGGGGCCAGTCTGGCCGAAGCCGGTAATCGAGCAGTAGATGATCTTGGGGTTTACCGCGCGGACGGCGTCGTAATCGAGCCCGTACTTTTCAAGGCCGCCCACCTTGTAGTTTTCCAGCAATACATCGCACTGCTTCGCCAGTGCGAGAATCAGCTGCTGCCCCTCGGCACTGGTGATGTCGACGGTGATGGATTTCTTGCCGCGGTTGGCGCACAGGTAGTAGGCCGCCTCATTGGTATCCTCACCGGCCACATTCTTCAGATAGGGAGGTCCCCAATGTCGGGTGTCGTCGCCCTTATGCGGACGCTCGACCTTGATGACTTCTGCCCCGAAATCCGCCAGTACCTGGCCGGCCCAGGGGCCCGCCAGAATACGACTGAGATCGAGAACCTTGAGATGCGCCAGCGGACCGGCCATAACTACCGCCTCATTCTAAAAAGTGATCACAAATACAGATGCGTACAGTACCAGCACCGCGGCAATAAAACAGGTACCAATTGGTCTAAAACTGGAACGGCCGTACACTCACGGCAACGCAAACCGCAAAACGAATCCCAAATAATCGATAACAGGATAGCGAGATGGTCGAGACCGCAATGAACAAGCAGCAACAGCCGCGCGCTGGAAAAGCACCTGAATTTCGCAGTTTTCGCGACTTCTACCCCTACTACCTGAAAGAACACAGCAACCTGACCTGTCGCCGGTTGCACTTCGTCGGCACCAGTCTGGTGATCGCCCTGCTGGCGACGGCGCTGATCACCGGCCAGTGGTGGTATTTCGCGGCGCTGCCCTTTGCCGGATATGGCTTTGCCTGGATCGGGCATTTCTTTTTCGAACACAACCGCCCCGCTACCTTCAAGCATCCGCTCTACTCCCTGTGGGGTGATTTCGTGATGTACAAGGATATGTGGCTGGGCAATATCGAGCGCTAAGACAGCTAGGAAAGTCCGTATTTACGCAACTTATTGGCGACGGCGGTGTGGGAAATACCCAGCCGTCGTGCCAGCTCCCGGCTGGAATGCTGTGCGGGCGGTGTTTCCGCCAGCAACTCCGCAAGGATTGCGCGCTCCACCTTTTCCATCTGTTCCGTCAAGCTCAATCCCCGCCCCCAGTCTCGCCAAGGTAATTGCTCCACCGCCGGTTCATCGGGAAAGTCCTCTGGGGCCAGCACACTGCCGCCCCGCCCCCGCAAGTGAGCAAAAGCTGCCTGCAGATATTGAGAGAGTTCGGTCAGGTTGATCGGCCAGTCTCGCAGTTTGAGCATGTGTACAACATCATCCGCCAACGGGCCATCGACCTCGCCAAGCTCCTGCAGAATCAGGGAAGAAAGGCGTCCGATCACCGGCCGCATTACGCGTAGCGGTGGCAGATTAATCTGGTTCGCGGCGAACAATTGCTGCAGGGGACGCTGCAGGCTGTCGAGAGATCGGGCCGAAGCAATCAGCCGTGGGCGAAATCGGCCGTGAAGGATCATTTCCGCGAGACCGAGCTGCACCGCCTCCGGTGCAAGATCCAGATCATCCACCAACGCAATTGCGGTCTCCGCCTGCACTGCGGCGGCCGCCAGCGCCGAAGACGTAAAGGTCGCGCCCCGAAATTGCTGTAGTTGCCCGTATTCCGCCAGCGGACTGAGATAGTAGGCCGCATCGAGAAAGGTACTTTTGCCAGTGCCACGCTCGCCGCTGAGTAGCAGCGCTTCCCGCAATGGTGCGAGCTGTTGCAGGCGCAAACAGCACTCGCGGCGCTTATCGAGATCCCACAATACCCGCGGTGTGGGCGGCTCCATGGAGGCATCCTTGTCCCGCGCGTGTTCCTGCACCTGAAGAGTCAACACCGCACCTGCCAGTGAAGTGACTTGCCCCGGATCATCCGCCAGCGCAATGGGCGACCAGTCCAGCAGGTAATCGCGGCCGCGCACCGTTACCGGAAAACCGTATCGCGGCGCAGTGATCCCCCGCAGCAGCTCTTCCAGCTGCAAACGGGGCATGAAGCGCTGCAAATGCATACCGGGCACCTGACCCAGGCTCACGCCGAAGGCACGCGCCGCCGCGAGATTGGCGGCGACAATCTGCCCCTCCCGGTCGACGGAAAGTACCGGGAAGCCCACGTGGCGCAGCAGGGTATCCAGTTCGAAGTGCCGGCGCTCGGAGGGAATCAGGGCAATGCGGCGCACTTTCTGCACCCCGGGGACCCGCTGCAGCGCCCTTTCGATGGATTGAAATTGGGCGACCAGCAGTCCGGGGGCAGACAGGTAGACCTTGTCACCACTGTCACCGCCGATCTCACCGGTACGCACGTTGACCCGGAAATCGGCAAAGATCGCCATAATTTCCTGAAGGATACCTACGCGATCACTACAGGTTATTTCAATTCTCACGGCACACCTGTAAACAATTATTTACAGGAAGTGTAGCCAGTTGCTGACTGTAGCTTCAAGTTCACTCCGGCAACCCCTGCCGAACCCGCGTCCGGGTGTCTAAAAATAGAGAGTACGAATAACAACAGATGAGGCGGCACACCCTGACCGCCCACAGAGGTAACAGCCCATGAGCGCTACGAAAAAACCCAGCAAATATGTCGCGCGCGAGCCCGACGCCAGCGGCTTCATCGAATACACCGAACTCGAACACCAGACCTGGCAGCAGCTGATCGAGCGCCAGCTACAGGTCATACCCGGTCGCGCCTGCGACGAATACCTGCACGGCCTTGAACTACTCGACCTGCCCCGCGACCGCATCCCGCAACTGGAAGAGGTAAGCGCCGTGTTGCGCCGCGAAACCGGCTGGGAGTGCGCGCGTGTACCTGCGCTGATCGGTTTCGAAACCTTTTTCCGACTGTTGTCTGAGCGCAAATTCCCGGTGGCAACGTTTATCCGCACCCCGGAAGAATTCGACTACCTGCAGGAACCGGACATCTTTCACGAGATCTTTGGCCACTGCGCCATGCTCACCAACCCGGCCTTTGCCAATTTCACGCAGAATTACGGCGAGCTGGGGCTGAACGCCTCCCCCAAAGAGCGCGCCTATCTTGCACGCCTCTACTGGTTCACCGTGGAGTTCGGCCTATTGAACACCAAAGATGGGCTGCGCATTTACGGCGGCGGCATTCTGTCCTCACCGAAAGAAACGCTATATGCACTCAGTGATGAGCCGGTACGCGCAGAGTTTGACGTGGTGGACGCGCTGCGAACTCCCTACCGCATCGACATAGTGCAACCCATCTATTACGTCCTCCGCGACCTCGAGAACCTGCAGCAGCTCACCGAGATCGACCTGATGGCACGCGTGCGCGAAGCCATGGCCGCAGGCCTGTACGAACCGATGTTCCCACCGAAGGAAGCCGCCTGATTCCTCAGGACAATTTTCCAACATCTCCCTGTTGACTGGCCGGGCATCGCCCGGCCTTTTTTGTTGCCGGCATAGCGCAGAGAAAATTCCACTACTGACACCCCGGAACTGAGATTATCGTTACCAGCAAGACACGGGGCACAGCAAAGGATTCTTCCGAGGCTCACCAAAGTCGGATCTCGCTGCGCCCTCCAAAATTACTGGGGTATTTTGTTGCTAGGGATAGCGAATTGGATACGCTTTATGGAACCGATCCCCGCGTTTTCGGGAGATATGTAGAACTATGTCCTCACTCGACGCGATTGATCGACAACTTCTTGCCATCCTCCAATCTGATGTTAGTCTCTCCATCGAAGAGCTGGCCGAGCGCGTGGGTCTTACCAAAACCCCCTGCTGGCGCCGGATACAGAAATTGGAGAAAAGCGGCATCATTCGCCGCAAGGTCGCACTGCTGGACGCGGAAGTCCTGGGACTGCCGGTGTCGGTGTTTGCCCAGGTAAAAACCAACCAGCACAGCGCGGAATGGGCGGAGTCCTTTTCCAGTGCCATGGCCGATCTGCCAGAGGTAGTGGACTGCTACCGCATGGCGGGCGACTACGACTACATACTTCGCGTCGTGGTCAGCGACGTGGCCGCCTACGACCGCTTCTACAAAAGGTTGATCGCCCACTCGGGCATCTCCGATGTAGCGTCCAATTTCGCCATGGAGCAGATCAAAAGCACAACCGAACTGCCCATACCGCCGGGAGAATAACCCCAGCTCAAATACTGATAAATTTGCCCGCGGAAGATCCCCGCGGGCGCAGTCATTTGAGGTTGTCATGTCCGCAAACGGTTCACCAGAAATCAATAACAAAACCGAATCCTTGCTTCAGCGTATTCGCGACAATGTCATCGGCGAACGCATGCCGATGCAGACCCCGTTCGGGCAACGGCCGCTGATTTACGCCGATTACACCGCATCAGGCCGAGCACTGACCTTTATCGAGGATGCGATTCGCAACCGGGTACTCCCCTGGTACGCCAATACCCACACCGAGACCTCGGCCACCGGACGCCAGACCACGGCCTTCCGCGAACAGGCACGCGCGGCCATTCGCAAATCCGTGAATGCCAGTGATGAGCACGCAATTATTTTTTGTGGCGCCGGTGCCACTGCGGCAGTCAACCGCTTGGTGGACTCCCTCGGCCTGCGCGCGGACTGCTACAGCAGATTCGGCGGCAGCGCCGGACAGATTCCGGAGAACAAACGCCCGGTGGTTTTCATCGGTCCCTACGAACACCACTCCAACGATCTGCCCTGGCGCGAGTCCATCGCCGACGTCGTCACCATCCCGCTGAACGCAGCTGGCGGTGTCGACCTCGAAGCCCTGCAAAACGCCCTCGACCAGTACGCCGAGCGCCCGCTGAAGATTGGCAGCTTCTCCGCCGCCTCCAACGTCACCGGCATCCGCACCGACGTCGATGCCGTTACCCGCTTGCTGCACAAAAACGGCGCCCTCTCTTTCTGGGACTATGCCGCCGCCGCACCTTACGTGGGCATTGATGTTAAAGGCGAAGACGAACTCAGCAGCAAGGACGCCCTGTTCATCTCCCCGCATAAATTCGTCGGCGGCCCAGGCACCCCCGGCCTGCTGATCGTGCGCCGCTCACTGCTGCCGCAAAGCCAGCCCTCCGTCACCGGCGGCGGCACCGTGTCCTGGGTGAGCCCCGGTCGACACACCTACCTGCCCGCCGGCGAACGCCGTGAAGAAGCCGGCACCCCGGCCATCGTGGAATCCGTGCGCGCCGGTATGGCATTTGCTCTGAAAGACCAGGTCGGCGCCGATGTCATCGAAGCCCGCGAAGCCCACTGGCTCGCCCGCGCCTTCGCGCGCTGGAGCGGCAAAGAGAACATCCAGATCCTAGGTGGCACCGAAGCCGAGCGCGTCAGCATCGTCTCCCTGCACCTGCTGCACGACGGCAAACCTCTGCATCACGGATTCGTCGTCGCCCTGCTGAACGACCTGTTCGGTATCCAGGTCCGCGGCGGCTGCTCCTGCGCCGGCCCCTACGGCCACCACCTGTTGCACCTCACCGACGAACAGAGCACCGCCATCGAACAACTGGTGAGCGAAGGCGAGAGCATTCTCAAGCCGGGCTGGGTGCGACTGAACTTCAACTATTTCCTCGATGAAGAGACCGTTGACTACCTGATCGACGCCATCGAACTCATCGCCGAATTTGGCCACCGCATGCTGCCCTACTACCAGTACGACACTGCACACGGGGTATGGCGCTACCAGGGCGAGAAGGCGAGCGATCCGTTCGCACTCGAATTTGCAACCGACATTTCGGCGCCGACCAAGGTCGACACCCCGCTGGCGCAATTTATTCAGCAGGCGCGTCCGATTCTGGAAAACCCACCGGGGGAAATTTGTGAGCAGCCAATTCTGTCTGAGAAAGGAGAGAGCTTGCGCTGGTTCAAGCTTTGAAAATTTTCAAATGCTAACGAAGAGCCAAAACACGAATTGAAGGACGAGTGCCGGGTATCTGTTTTCAAAAGCGTCGGCAACAGGGATGTATTGAAGGGGGGCGCCTAGCCCGGTTTTGAAAACAGATACCCGATGCTCGGCCGCCACAAAACTGGACCAAAGCACCCAAACAAACAATCGCACCATTGAAAACCGACACAATCCCCACCCATAATGCCTGAACAACGAATTTCTCCAGTCTGCTACAAGGATGCGCAGTGCCCGAGACCTCCCTGTTCCAGTCGTTTTTCCTGATCTTCACCGGCGCCGCCATCGTCGCCTCGCTCGCCCTATGGGGCCGCCAACCCCTGCTTGTCGCCTATATCGCCCTCGGCGTACTGCTCGGCCCCTCCGCTCTTGGCATCATCGACAACGTCGAACTCATGGCCGAAATGTCCAACATCGGCATTATCTTCCTGCTGTTCCTGCTCGGCCTCGACATGCAGCCCAAGGCACTCATTTCCGTGCTGCGCAAAGCCACCTTCGTCGGCCTGATAAGCTCCGCTATATTCCTCGGCCTGGGCTACGCCATCGGCAGATTGTTCGGTTTCACCAGTACCGAATCCTGGGTAATCGGCATGGCCATGATGTTCTCCAGCACCATCATCGGCATCAAACTCCTGCCCACCACCGTACTGCACCACAAACACCTGGGTGAAATGATGGTCGGCCTGCTGCTGTTCCAGGATTTCGTCGCCATCACCTGCCTGATGATTTTATTGAGCGGCAGCACCGGCTCCGTGGATTTCACCCGTCTCGGTATCTCCTTCGCGGCGCTGCCCCTGCTAATCGCCCTGGCCTGGGGCGCCGTGCGCTATGTGTTGCAGCCGCTGCTGGCAAAATTCGACCGCTTCCACGAATACGTGTTTCTGCTGGCGCTGGGCTGGTGTATGGGACTTGCGGAACTGGCGGAAATCATGGGTCTGTCGCGGGAAATCGGCGCCTTTATCGCCGGCATCACCCTCGCCACCAGCCCAATTTCCCAGTACATCGCACTCAGCCTTAAGCCTTTGCGCGACTTCTTCCTGATCCTGTTCTTCTTCAGCCTCGGCGCGCAGTTCCATCTGGAAATGGTCCCCCAAATCGCCCTGCCCGCGCTGGTGACGGCCATCGCTGTACTGGTGATAAAACCGGTGGTATTCCGCTACCTCCTTGGGCAACAGAGTGAGCGGACCATACTCGCGTGGGATATCGGCTTCCGCCTCGGGCAGATCAGCGAGTTCTCACTGTTGATTGCGTACCTGGCCATGAGCCAGCAATTGATAGGCAGCGCCGCTTCACACCTGATTCAGGCAACGGCGATTCTTACCTTCCTAGTTTCTTCTTATATTGTGGTTTTGAACTTCCCCAATCCTATTGCGATCAAGGACCATTTGCGCAGGGATTAGAGATTTTTTATTGGTGGTCTTAAAGCTTGCGCGGTGGCGGCGGATCACTGGATGGCTGCTTTCAGGACCGAGCTAGGCGCCCCCCTTCAATACATCCCTGTTTGCGACAGTCCTGAAAGCAGCCACCCAGCGCCCCACCTTCAATTCAAACTCCTGCAATCCAAAAGAATATGCGCTTACGAAGTCATTAACTTTGAATTGAAGGGAAAGTGCTGGGGATGGGTTTTCGAAAGCGTCGGCGACATGGACGTCGCCGACGCAGCGTACAGGGATGTATTCACAGCGGTTTCGAAAACCCATCCCCAGTGCTTTGCCGCTACCGCACCACCCTCAAAGCACGGAGGGATATGGCGCGATCGTATTAAAGCCCGCACTAAGACGAAGAATTCGCAAGAGCCCGGCCTTTCAAAAGGCCAAACAACACCGGAATATCACGGGAAAACATCAGATACAGGCACGGCACCAGCAACAGGGAAATGGTGGTAGCCGCAAGGATTCCGTAACCCAGGGAAATCGCCATCGGAATCATGAATTTCGCCTGTACCGAAGTTTCAAAAATCATCGGCATCAGACCACAGAAAGTAGTAACCGTGGTCAGGATAATCGGACGGAATCGGCGGGAAGCCGCGGCCTTGATGGCGTCGGTGATTGGCATGCCTTCCGCCCGCAACCGGTTACCGTACTCGATCATCACCAGCGTATCGTTGATAACAACCCCCGCCAGCGCCACCATCCCCAGAATACTCACCATACTGAGCCCGTAGCCCATCACCAGATGGCCCAGCAGAGCACCGATCACCCCGAATGGAATTGCCACCATCACCGTGAGCGGCTGGATGTAGCTCTTCAGAGGGATTGCCAGCAGGAAATACAAGATCGCCAGCGTCAGAGAAAACGTCACCGCCAGCGAAGAAAGCCCCTCCCGCTCTTGCGCCTGGCGCCCCTCATAGGAAATCGACAAGCCCGGATACTGCGCCCGCAACTGTGGCATCACACTCAGGTTTAACTCGTTGATCACCAGTGCCGCCTGATCTGCGGGGTCCACGTTGGCGGTTACCGTCATCACCCGCCGTCCCTCACGACGATTGATGGTCGCATAGGCGCGCCCCTGTTCGATCTGCACCAGATCCGGCAGTGGCAACCACAGGCCGTTGCCGGCACGGATCATGATGTTGTTGACATCATCCAGCGTCACCCGCTCCGCTTCCGGCAAGCGCACCATCACCTTCACCTGGTCCCGCCCGCGCTGCTGGCGGAAGGCTTCGGCCCCATACAGCGATGCGCGCAGCTGACGACCGATGTCCTCGGCGGTGAGGCCAAGGCTCTTGGCGGTGTCGGTGAGAGTGAGGTCCAGCTGGCGCTTGCCCTGGGAAACACCCGCATCGATATCCCCCACTGACGGGAAGCCTTTCAGGGCTTCCGCCAGCTGCGTTGCCGCCTGCTCGAGCAGATCCGTATCTGTATGCCGCAGCTCCACCGTCAACGCCGGCCCGGCACCGGGGCCGCCGCGATCACTGGCAAAGCTGGAGCTGAGAGACCCCGGCACCGGCCCCACCGCGCGGCGCCAGCGCATGACGAATTCGCCGGTAGAAATGGTGCGCTGATCACCCGGGGTGAGATAGACATCCACCTGTACCGAGTCGTTGCGAATCAATCCGCGCATGCCGATAAACACACCTTCGCGACCAGTTTCCTCCAGAATCTGGTCCGCCGCACTCATGATCTGCTTGCGCGCACGATCCAACTGGACCTCCGCGGTACCCGGCGGAAAGGTAACCTCCACACGACCGGAATCCCGCTCCACCTTCGGCATCAGGGTAAAGCCCATGCGCCCACTGGCTGCGTATCCCGTCATTACAATCAGGATTGCAATGGATATCGCGATCGTGATGTATCGGTGCCGCACGCACAGGTCCAGTGTCGGCTTGAAGCGTTTTTCCACAAAACGATCGAGGCTGCGCGCAATCATTTTCTGGCGAGCGGCGAAGCGACGCGCTGCACGGCTCTTGTGGCCGCGCTTCGAGTACGCCAGGTGCGCCGGCAGGATAAACAAGGCTTCCACCCAGGAGATCGCAAACACCGTCCCCACCACAAACGGGATCACACCGAAAATCTTGCCCATAAAACCGGGCAATTCGGTGAGCGGCAGAAACGCAACGATATTGGTGAGGATGGCAAACGTCAGCGGTACCGCTACCTGCCTTGCTCCGGCGATTGCGGCTTCGAAGTTGTTGTAGCCCTGCTGGCGCCACTCGTGAATGTTTTCACCTGCGATGATCGCATCATCCACCACGATACCGAGGGCGATGATGAATGCGAACATGCTCACCATATTGATGGAAATATCCATCGCCGGCAGGAACAGCAGCGCGCCCAGGAAACTGGTTGGAATACCCAGGGTTACCCAGAATGCGAGTCGCAATTCAAGAAATGCGCCGAGCACCACGAACACCAGCAACAGCCCGAGGAACCCGTTTTTCAGCAGCAGCGCCAGGCGCTCCTTGAAAATCTCCGAGTCGTCGTCGCGCACACTGACATGAATGCCCGGCGGCAGGTTTTCGCGCAGTTCCGCCAGTACCTCATGGGTGGCATCACTGACGCTCATCGGTGTCTGGTCGCCGATGCGGAACACATTGATGCCCGCTGCCGGCTCGCCGTTGAACACCATGTTGCGCGGTTCGTCCACCAGCGCGTCGCGAATGGTGGCAACGTCCCGCAGGCGTACGGTACCGCCACCTTCACTGCGGGCCACGGCGATATCGCCGAACTGGCGCGCCCAGTCCTTGCGCTCGGTCACCCGCACCAGGATCTCACCCGATTCGGATTTCACCCCGCCTGCCGGCACATCCACCGCGGCATTGCGCACCAGCTGCGCGATATCCGGCAGCGACAGGTTATAGCGGCGCAGGTCGTCGCGGTCGACCTCGATCGCAATTTCGTAATCCTTGACCCCGTAAGCCTCGACCTGGGTGATGTCGGGATGAGCTTCCAGCTTGTCATACACCTGCATGACGAATTCCCGCAGGGTACGCTCGTCCATGTTGCCGTAGATGACCACATCGAGCACATCCCGCTTACGCTCCGCCAGGCTGACCTGTGGGCGCTCGATATCAGACGGGAAAGTACTTACCCGATCGATCGCGGCCTGAACATCCTGGAACACCTTGTTGCCATCGGCATCTTCATCGAGTTCCAGGGTAAGACTTGCACTGCCCTCACCCGCGCTGCCGCGCAGCTCCTTGACACCTTCAAGCCCGGTGATTGCCTGCTCTGCGGGCACCAGCACACCGCGCTCCACCTCTTCCGGGCTGGCGCCGGGATAGGAAATATTCACCGTCACCATATCGAGGCTGAATTCGGGGAAGACCTCCTTCTTGATGGCAAAGGAGAAAAACAAGCCGCCGATCAGCAGCACCAGCATCAACAGGTTGGCGGTGACATGGTTGTGCGTCATCCACGCGATCGGGCCGTGTTTGGTATCCACGGGAGGGCGATGGCGCTTATCGCTGAATTGATGGTTACTGCTCATCCGCGTTCACCGTCAGTGCCCGCCCTGCGGCTTTTTTCACCCGGTTCCGGCAATTCCGGTGGGGGGCTATTTTTGCCCGGGCCAGCGGGTGCTGGTTTTGTCGCCTCAGGGCGCGACGGTCGCGCGTCCCCGGAACTGCGTGCCTCATCCACGGTGCGAACCGGCATGCTTTCGGTCACACTGGTGAGACGTGTGGTCACCAGCGTTTCCCCACCGTTCAGGCCACTGGCGAGAATCGCAGACTCGTTGTCGAAGTGGGAAACCGCTACCGGCTGGATATGAATTTTCCCGTCCTGCACCACCCACACCTGATTGCCATCCTGCAACGCGGTCAGCGGAATACGGACCTGCTGACCTTCGGCGCGACCGGTGATTTCCACCCGCGCAAGATCGTTCAGCAGAAGCTGCGGATTGGCTGGGTTTTCAATGCCCAGCGGATCGTCGAGTTCCACCAGCACGCGCGCCAACCGGCCCTGCTCTTCCAACACCGGGATCACCCGCACAAAACGCCCCTCGCGGTATACACCCTGCGGCCACTGGCTGCCGCGAATGCGCACCATAGCCTTCGGCGTATTCAATTGCGGCAGCTGGCTCGCCGGCACCTCCACCTCAATCTGGAAACGGTCCGCGCCCGCCAGGGTGTACATCACCGTGCCGGGGGCGACACGATCGCCGATATCCACACTGCGGGAGACCAGTAACGCATTGAACGGTGCGGCAAGGCTGGTGAGCCGCAAATCGCGCTCCGCCAGTTTGAGCTGGGCCTGCGCGGAATCGACGCGGGCGCGTGCGGCGGCCAGCTGCGGTTCGCGCAGCACCAGCGACCGGTCTGCGTCCGGCAGCGTGTCGCCCAACAAGTCAAACTCTTCCTGCGCGACCTGGCGCTGGCCCTGCTCCTGCTGCAGTTCCGCGCGGCGCTCGGCCAGGGTACTGCGTGCGGTCTGCAGTGCGAGCTGGTAGGGCTCCTGCTCGATGCGCAGCAGGACTTCACCTTTATTCAGGGTGGAACCGGGGCCGAGATCGTAATTCAGCCATTCCACCCGACCATCCACCTGCGGCTGCAATTCCACCAGCTCCCGCGCCGTCACTTTTCCAAGCGCGCGGATAGTGAGCGGGAATTGCCCGTACTCGGCGCTGGCGACATCGACCGTCAGTGGCGGTGCCTTGCGCTCGCCCCGCTGCATGGTCGGTTTCTCCCGCAGCAGCCAGTTGGACATCAGCGATGCCAGCACGATCAGCAGCACCGGAACGGCAATACTCCAGTTGATCTTTTTCAGTAACGCATGCTGTGCCATTAATTATTCTCCACCCGGTAAACTTCCAGCTCTACCGCCGAGGGCTCAGGCAGATCGACTGCCGGCAGTCCCCCAGAAAGCGCACGGTACAGTGTTACCCGGTTCTCCAGCAGTTCGCGGCGCGCCGTCAGCAGCTGCCGCTCAAGTGATTGTTGATTGTTGGTCGCCGACAGCACGTTGAGAAAATCCACTGTGCCACGGCCATAGGCCCGCCGCTGGCGCACAGTAATCTGGTCCGCCAGTTGCGATCGTGTTTCGAGATGCTGCAGACGCTCGCGAATGGCCTGTTCATTGATCAGCGCCTGCTCCACTTCCGACAGCGACTGCATTACCACGGTGCGAAACGCCGCCCAGCGCTCCTGTTCCACCGCTCGCTGTTGGCGCTCCGCAGCGGCGAGGTTGCCACCGTCGAAGATCACCCCGTCTAGCGCGGCGCTGAAATTCAGCAGCCAGTCCTCGGTGATATCCGCAAGCGAGCGGCCGCCGCCACTGAAAAACAGGCTGAGAGTCAGTGCCGGCAGGCGCTCTGCCCAGGCTTGATCCGCCAGATAGTGCCCCTGCAGCAGTTCGCGCTGAGCGCGGCGCACATCCGGCCGGCGCAACAGCAGTTCCGAAGGCAAGCCGGTAGCGGGCAGTACCGGCAGGGCCGGCAACGATTCACCCCGCTGCACAAAAGCCGGCAGTCCTTCACTGCTGGTGCCGAGAAGCGCCGCCAGCTGAGTCAGAAGAATCTGCGTATCCGCACGGCTTTGATCCAGTTCCTGCAGCGACTGCTGCACCAGTTGCCGCTGCTGCAAAACGTCCGCGGCGGCACCCACACCGCCGCCAAAGCGCAGCTCCAGTGCGCGCAGGGTTTTGCGGTTGATCTCCAGCTGCTGCTCCAGCAACTGCTGCTGCCCCCTCGATTCCTGTAGTTGCAGCCACAGGCCACTCACTTCCGCCACCAGGGTGAGCGCCGCGATCTGCAGGTTATCTTCCTGAGCCAGGCGTCCGGCCTCCGCCGCACGCGCGCCACTGCGCACCCGCCCCCAGAGATCGACCTCATAGCCGGCGGCGAGACTCCCGCTCCAGCTATTGCCCTCGTTCTCGCCACCGGAAAAATCAAAGCCGTCGGCAGAAGAGCGCCGCTGTTCGGTGTTGTCCAGGGATCCGGTGAGCCGCGGCCAGAATCCGCTGCGAGCCTGCGCGGCCACCGCATCCGCCTGCTGCAGGCGCCAGTAGGTAGCCTGCAGATCGGGGTTGGCGGCAAGGGCAATGCTCACCAGCTGGTCGAGTTCGCTGTCGCCAAAGCTCTGCCACCAGCGCTGATCCTGGGCAAGTGAGCCGGATGCGGTAAACTGCCCCGGCAGTCCAAGGGTCTGTTGCGGCAGGTCTGGTGGCAGCGACTGCGTGCTGCATCCCGCCAGGGACAGTGCGCACGCAATCCCCCCGCATACGGCCAATTTCGGCAAAATGCCCATAGTTTTAATTCGATATAACTGCATTTTTCTCATTATCGAAATTTCACCGGGAGCGCCAACACGTTTTACGTTTGTTTACCTGCCGGCCGAAAAGTACCCACCGCTGAAAAAGCGGTGATTCGCACCCACAAAAAAGTGATCACATTCTCGATGTCGTCGACCATGTCGGTTATGATGACCCGGTATTCAAGCGGCTTCGATGTCCCCACCCACGGGACGGTGGCAGTTTGCCACCGCGCAAGGTGAGGAGTCGCCGGCCATTTGCCTAAGATTGCAAGAAGAGAGATGGGCTGCCGGAAATTCACGGTGAACGCCCGAAATCCGAAAACAACCAAACCGCACGGACCCGAACCATGAGTAAGAATCAGCCTTTGGCGCACTGGGACGACATTCTCCTGCTGGATCGACAGCTGAGCGATGAAGAACGCATGATCCGCGACACCGCCCGCGAATACTGCCAGTCAAAACTGATGCCGCGGGTGCTTGAAGCCAACCGCCACGAGATTTTCCACCGCGAAATCATGAATGAGATGGGTGAACTGGGCCTGCTGGGCTCCACCATCGAGGGTTACGGCTGTGCCGGCCTCAACTATGTGTCTTACGGCCTGGTGGCTCGGGAGGTTGAGCGCGTGGACTCCGGCTACCGCTCCGCCATGAGCGTGCAGTCGAGCCTCGTCATGCACCCCATTTATGCCTACGGTAGCGAGGCCCAGAAAGAAAAATACCTGCCCAAGCTTGCCACCGGCGAGTGGGTTGGCTGCTTTGGCCTCACCGAACCGGATGCCGGTTCCGACCCCGCCGGCATGAAGACCCGCGCGAAAAAGGTCGATGGCGGCTATCGCCTCACTGGCGCCAAGATGTGGATCACCAACAGCCCCATCGCCGATGTCTTTGTGGTGTGGGCGAAGGACGACGAAGGCGATATCCGCGGCTTCGTGCTGGAGAAAGGCATGGAAGGCCTGAGCGCGCCGAAAATCGAAGGCAAGTTCTCCCTGCGCGCCTCCATCACCGGTGAAATCGTGATGGATAACGTCTTCGTCCCCGAAGACAACCGTTTCCCGGACATCAAGGGCCTGGGTGGCCCCTTCGGCTGCCTGAACCGCGCCCGCTACGGCATTTCCTGGGGTGCCCTGGGGGCTGCCGAATTCTGCTGGCATGCCGCGCGCCAGTATGGCCTCGACCGCAAGCAGTTCGACAAGCCGCTGGCCCAGACTCAGCTGTTCCAGAAAAAGCTCGCGGATATGCAGACCGAAATTGCTCTGGGCCTGCAGGGCTCACTGCGCGTCGGCCGTTTGATGGACGAACAGAAATCCAGCTTTGACCCGACGATGATTTCCCTGGTGAAACGCAACAACTGCGGCAAGGCCCTGGACATCGCCCGCGTCGCCCGCGACATGCACGGCGGCAACGGTATCTCCGACGAATTCCACGTGATCCGCCACGCGATGAACCTGGAAGCGGTGAATACCTACGAGGGAACCCACGATGTGCACGCCTTGATTCTTGGGCGAGCGCAGACCGGGCTGCAGGCGTTTTTCTGAGAACCTGTACCGAAGACCTCTACGACTCCATAATCCTCTGTTAGAGGTGGCAGCTCACAAATTGTACCCGGTGGCGGAGGCGCTACCGGGTACAGCCTTGTGAGACACGCCGTGAACCCATCCATGGGGGCTCTTCCGCGAGGTGGCCCGGCCGCTGCATGTATTCGCGGCGCCTTCGGCCCCTCTCGCGGAAGGTCTCACAAGGCTGTACCCGGCATCACCTCCTTCTCCCCCTAATTCCGCTGCCAATAACAGCGAATTTAGAACCTAGAATTTCTTTGCGGGCCGGAGTCCATGGAACAACTGCTTTACTGGTGCGACCTGATCGGCATCGTCGTTTTCGCCTTTACCGGCGTACTGGCCGCCGGCCATAAGCAGATGGACCTGTTCGGCGCGGTGGTGCTCGCCTGTGTGACCGCCGTCGGTGGCGGCACCACCCGCGACATGATCCTGAACGTGCCGGTATTCTGGCTCGCCGACAGCTACTACCTGTGGATTGCCGTCGCCACCGGTGTCATCAGCTTCTACCTCATCCGCTACCTGCAGGTCCCCATGCGCCTGTTGATGATCGCCGACGCCGCCGGACTGGCCGTGTTTGTGGTAATCGGTACCCAGAAAGTACTCGACCTCGGCCACTCCCCCGCCATCGCCATCGTTATGGGCGTGATAACCGGCACCTTTGGCGGTCTGATCCGGGACATACTGTGCGGTGACATCCCCCTGCTGCTGCGACGTGAAATTTATGCCACCGCGGCCTTGAGTGGCGCCACCGCTCTGGTGATACTGGACGACATCGAAGTGCTGCCCGGCAAGGCCGTGGTGGCGATTGCGGTGCTGGTTACCCTGTGCATCCGCCTTGCGGCGCTGCGCTGGAACCTGTCAGCACCCATTGCCCGTATCGGTCCGAAACCCGGCGTTTAGGCCCAGACACCCTGTAGTCAGGGAATAATCCGCCCGCGTAACCCCGGCACTGCCTGACCGGCGATCCATCAATCCAGATTTTCCAGATTATGTCCGCACGTTTCTCCCCCGCCACCCTGCTTCTCTCTTTGACCCTGCTGCTTGCGGCCGGCTGTGCGCCGGAAGAACAGGCGCAGGTGGCAAACCCAAACCGGCTGATTCCCAAACCCTGCTGGTTTGAGACCGAGAACAACTGGCCGACCACCCAGTGCTACATGATGGAAGTACCGGAGAACCATGCCAAACCCGCGGGACGCAAGATCCAGTTCCCGGTGGTGCGTTTCTTCGCCACTATCACCGATCCGGACAAGGAACCACTGCTCCACCTGGGGGCCGGCGGCCCGGGCGCCAGCATGGGGCTTGAGCCGGAAAACGCCAGCGACTGGCTGTGGGTCAACTATGCCGGCATGAGCATAGAAGACGGCCGCGACCTGATCGTTATCGACCCCCGCGGTACCGGCATGGCCACACCAAAACTCGCCTGCGACGAATTCGTCAAGGATGCCGACCTCGCCTTCACCCGCAACCTGAGCACCGATGAAGAGTCCCGGGTATTCACCTACAGCATGGAGCGCTGCTACAGCCGCCTGAGTGAAATAGCCGACCTCGCCCAGTACAACAGCGCCGCCGTCGCCAGGGATGTGGAGGCGCTGCGCCAGGCACTGGGGGTCCCCAAGCTGAATCTTTACGGTGTCTCTTACGCCAGCCGCTATGCCCTCACTTTCGCGCGGGATTTTCCCGACTCTGTGCGCGCGATGGTGCTGAACAGCGCCGTCTTCCCCAACATCATTTACACCCAGCAACTGCCGCAGGATGTCATCGCCGCCTATCAGCGCGGCATCGACTACTGCGGCAAAAATGCCGAGTGCAACAAGCGCTACCCGGACCTCAAACGCCGCCTGGAGGCACTGGTACAGCAGCTGGATGAATCACCGCTCACCGTGGACACCAGCAACATTCACCCCGGCAAACAATATCCCTTTGTGCTCAGCGGTCAGCGGCTGCTGCGGGTGCTGTTCCAAGCGCTGTACAACGAAAATTTCTATAAGGAATTGCCGGCGATCATTGAAGAACTGGAAGCCGAACAGGCAGAGCTGTTAAAGCCATCCATTGCCAGTTTTATGGGGCTGGTACTCGACCCCAACTTTGGCGACGCCGCCGGCATCAGCCACTTCTGTTACGAGGAGGCGCCGTTCGTGGACTTTGAGCTGGCCCGCCAGTCCGCCGCCACCAGCGGTATCCTCGGCGGCTCGGTGCGCTCGGACATCGACATGTTGCAGATCCAGTGCCGTATCTGGGCCATCCCCTCCGCCCCGCTAATGGAATCCCGTGCCATCAAAACTGAAATCCCGGCCTTGGTAATGCACGGTGCGCTGGACCCGGTGCTCTCCGCGGATGACGCCAATACCGCGCGCAAAAAACTCCCGAATCACCAGTGGCTACTGTTTCCCCAGCTGGCCCATGACGTGATCTCCGCGAGCGATTGCGCAGAACAGGCCGCAGCCTCCTTCCTCGATGCCCCCGATCAGTCGGTGGTGGAAACCGCAGCCAGCTGCCGCAGTGACGAGCTCGCGCGCCAGGCGGAGCTGGAACAAAAAATCGCCGAAATGGAAGCCGAGCGCGCGCGGGAGGAATCCCAGCCTGCTACCAAGGAAGGCGACCAATCGGCAAAGACAGATTCCGGGGTTTTGCCTGCAGAAAAAGAGCAGACAGAAAGCGAACCGCTCCGCCATCAGTCGCCGACAGGCAGCCGATATTCAGAAGCACACTGAGGCTGGACAAATTCATTGCTGCGGCTTAATTTGGCCCCACAACGACGATAAAAAGCAGTAGCTATGAACTATCAGGGTGTCATTGACGTTTCCGAACTGGTCGAATGCATTCGCCAGCAGAACCGGAATCCGGAGCAACCAAGCGGCGGCCAGCTGGTTATTCTCGACTGTCGCTACGATCTGGCGGAT
Source organism: Microbulbifer pacificus (assembly GCF_033723955.1). Taxonomy (NCBI): domain Bacteria; kingdom Pseudomonadati; phylum Pseudomonadota; class Gammaproteobacteria; order Cellvibrionales; family Microbulbiferaceae; genus Microbulbifer; species Microbulbifer pacificus. Next base: position 286,465 of record NZ_CP137555.1, read on the forward strand.
ACCAGCGCCGGAGAAAACGCTTTCCTCGAAGGACATATTCCGGGTGCACGCTATGCCAGCCTGCACCGGGATCTGTCTGCACCCTGTGCCCGCTACGGCGGCCGCCACCCCTTCCCCCACGCCCACCAGTTTGCCGAATTCGCGCGCGCTGTTGGCATTTCCAGCGATACCCAGGTAGTGGTGTACGACGACCAGCGCTTCGCCTTTGCCGCGCGCGCCTGGTGGCTGCTGAAGCACTTCGGCCATCAGCGGGTTGCGATGCTAAACGGCGGCTTCCGCGCGTGGAAAAATGCGGGACAGGAAATAGTAGAAGGGGCTGCGGACACACCGAAAAGCGGCGATTTCACGGCCGCGGCAAACGCTGGCGAACTGCTGCACTACGAAGACATCTATTCACACCTGGACAATCTGCCCTGGCAATTAGTGGATGCCCGGGACTACAAGCGTTTCCAGGGGGTAGAAGAGCCGATCGATCCCATCGCCGGGCATATTCCAGGCGCCGTCAACAAGCCCTGGCAGGCCATTACCAACGACGAAGGTTTTCTCAGGCCCCTGGCGGAATTACGCGAACACTGGCAGAGCATCCCCGCGGACGATGAAATCGTGTGTTACTGCGGCTCGGGGGTGACGGCCTGTGTGAATCTCTTTTCCCTCAACCTGATCGGTCGCGAGGCCCGGCTCTACCCGGGCAGCTGGAGTGACTGGTGCGCGCATATCCTGTACCCGCGCACCGAATCGGCGAATGCCTGATCAGCGCAGCAGGCAGGCGCCGGTGCCGGCGAGACCACAGTAACCATCGGGGTTTTTCGCCAGATACTGTTGGTGGTCTTCTTCCGCGTAGAAAAATTCCGGCGCGGGGCAAATCTCGGTGGTAATGGCGCCAAAGTCTTTTTCCGCCAGCGCCTGCTGGAACACCGCTTCTGATTCGCGGGCCAAGGCCAGCTGCTCATCACCATAGGTGTAGATACAGGAGCGGTACTGGGTGCCCAGATCATTACCCTGGCGCATCCCCTGGGTCGGATCATGTTCTTCCCAGAAGTGGCGCAGCAGCTCCTCGTAACTCACCTTGGCAGGATCAAACACCACCAGCACGACTTCCGCATGGCCGGTGCCGCCGCTGCACACTTCGCGGTAATTCGGATTCGGGGTATGCCCGCCCGCATAACCAACGGCAGTGACGTAAACGCCGTCCACTTCCCAGAACAACCGCTCCACGCCCCAGAAGCAGCCCATACCGAAAACCGCCTGCTGCAAACCCTGCGGAAACGGAGGCTTCATCGGGTGGCCGGAAACAAAATGCACGCCGCTAATAGGCATGGCATCCGCACGCCCAGGCAGGGCTTCGGCGGCGGCCGGAATACTGGTTTTGTCGTAATGCATCGCGAACCTCAAAAATACTGTTGTGGGGACCACTGAAAAACGTAGCGAGCGAGCGGCTGGCGCTCCAGCACCGCCGGACGCCGCCAGGCGCTTGCGCAGTAGTTTTTCGGTAGTACCTTAGGCGCAGGCGTGCAGGATACAGCCCTTGGCTTTGATCGGGCGCTGAGTCTGCCACTCGAAATAACCGGCGTCGAGCTTTTCCACCGCCCGCTCGGCCAGCTGCCGGAAAGGTGGCCGCCCGGGATCAACCAGAACTATGCGGTCAACACCCGCACGCAGTGCGCGGCGTGTCAGATTGAAAAGCGGCGCTTCTAGCTTGTCCCAGAAGCAGATATCGGTTCCGATGACCGCGTCAAACTCCCTCAGGGCTTCCTCTGTCACTTTTTCATAGCGGCATTGCCAGGTCTGGATCTCCACACCGTTGAGTTCAGCGTGATACTGCGCAAACGGAAACACCGACGGGTCCGCGTCCAGTGAGGTCACCCTGGCATCAAAGGCCTTGGCACAGAAAATCCCACCCAGTCCCCAGCCACACCCGAGGTCCAGAACCCGCGCACCTTTAATCAATGGATTCTTCGTCAGGTAGTCCATGGTCAGGCAGGAGCTTTTCCAGAATTTATTGCCGTGCAGGCTCGCGTCCCCCGCTTCCCGCCGCAACCGGCGCATATCCGGGTGCGCGTTTTTACGCACGGTCAGGCCGAACATCTGTCGACTGAGAGAATTGTTGTCTGCCAACGCAGTCGCCTCCTCGGCGTCATCGATTTATAACTGTTAATTTGGCGCATCATAACGACATTTCAAGCCAACGCACCGGCGAATCTTGAATTCACTTCATCCGCGGAATATTCGACCAAAAAAATGCACTCACTGCCAATTATGTGCAGTGCATCGTTTTCCTCACCACCTGGCTACCCGTTGTTCTATTTTTGCAAGTGAAGAAAATTCTGTGCAGCAACGCTGCCCGACTTAATGCGACGCACGCAAGCAAGAGACCAGGGCATGAATAAAAATACCCGCCGGCAACTTCTGGCAGCGGCAATATTTGCGGCTACTTCCTCGGCCCATGCGGTACCCATTTACCAATCCAATCAGGTCACCCTGTATATGGAGGGGTATTTTACTGCACATATGGTAAACAGCTTTGGCGATACCCAGATGCAGGACGGCGCCTCACGCATTCGCATTGGCCTGCATGTGCCAGCCTACGATGAGTGGGATACCGGCTTCAACGTCGAATGGGGTATCAGGGCCATCAACTCCGGGCGCAATGTGGTGATCCAGGGTGACCAGCAGGTGGCGCCCGGCGACGAGAGGCAGTCACTCTACCTGCGCCAGGGACACGGATTTTTCAAACACCCCAAATGGGGTGAATTCTCCCTGGGCAAGCAGTGGGGTGTGTATTACGAAGTGACCTATATCACCGACTGGTACAACGTCTCCGGTGGTCTCGCCAGCGGCACCTATTCACTGGGGACGGACGGCGGTGTCACCGGTTCCGGTCGCGCCGACAGTGCAATCGCCTGGCGCAAGACCTGGGATTTTGAATCGGGCGAGTTCAAGATCGGCATGCAGTACGCCGCCCACGTGGCCGACCTGGAAATCAGCGTCGATGATATCGCAGGGCCCGACACTGTGCTGGAATGCCCACTGGGCGATTGTGAATACGGTATCAGCCACGGCATTGCCGCCATTTACCGGGCCAATGTCGGCAAGGGATTGTTTTTCGGCGCAGCCTATAACCGGGTCAAACTGGATATCGCCAGCCAGAACGGGCTCATCTTCGACACCTCCAGCGGCGAGCCAGTGCTGATCGACGACAGTTATGCCTTCAACGCCAGCAGCAACACCTGGACCACCGCGCTCGGCATCTACTACGGCGGAGAGGCGTATTCCAAGGGCTTTTACGGCGCGGTTGTACTACAGCGCTCGCAAAACAATGAACTCGCACCACAGGGCTCGGTGGAAGGGATAACCAACTTTTTCGATGCCAAGGGTGTGGAAACGTTCTTCAGTTACACCTGGGGTGCGGATAACTGTTACACAGCCTATGGCGGCAACAACTACCTGGTTTCCGATGATCCGGAATTCGATGCCGCCCTGGTGGTGGGTAATAAATACAAACTGTCCCAGCTCTATTTCGGTTTCCAGTACCGCTGGAATGAGCGGGTGCGGCTCTACTTCGAAAACGCCATCGATGGCAGCAATCAGGTAGCAGCACCGGTTAGCAGTAATTTCAGTGCCATCGGTTTTCGCGTCGACATCTGATACGCTTGCGGCCTGACGATTCAACTCTACCGGGGAGCAGCACACCTTGGGCCGCATGATCCTGCTGATTGCCGTCGGCATTTTTGCCTGGCTGGCAATCCAGAAGTTCAAATACAGTCCGCCGGAGCAGCGGCGCAAACTAATTTTCCAGTGGGTGCTGATTGCCCTGGCCCTGGGCGCGGTATTACTGGCGGTTACCGGCCGCCTGCACTGGGTGGGCGCCGCAATTGCCGTGGTACTGCCACTGCTCAACCGGTTGTGGCGTACGTTCGGGCGGCACCTGCCATGGATAGCCCCGCTGATCGCCAAGCATGCGCAGGCAAGAGCTGAGAAACAGAAAGCGGCCAATGGCGAGTCGCAAAAGGAAAGCGAATCGCGCGGAGGTCACGGTGCAGCCAATGGCCGCGAGCCCGAACTTACCGTGGAAGAAGCCCGCAAGATTCTCGCTGTATCTGCCCACGCGAGTCGCGAGGAAATCATCGGCGCGCACCGCAAGCTGATCCAGAAATTTCACCCGGATCGCGGCGGCAATGACTACCTCGCCTCCCGTATCAATGCGGCAAAAACTTTGCTGCTAAAGCAACTGGACCGCTGATCCAGGTTCACCGAACCCTGTCAGGTTCGCCGGCAAAGTAAGTGAACATAGCGAGCCAGCTGCCTATAGGGATCGATACGGGAATAGAGCAGTTCCTTTTCCACAATGGCCGCCGGCGGCAACTTGTCGCGCATTTCCGGTGTCATGAAATCGTGGAAACAGCGGATACCGCTGTGCGCCACCAGCGCCAACCCCGCCTGCTCCACCCAGTCCATCACCATTTCCGGCAACAGCGGATTCTTGGGAGTGAGACTGCCGGGATGTCCACCCCAGTCACCACTTTCGCGGTTGCGGTCCAGCTGACGCAGACTGCCGCGTTGCAACAGACGGAATTCCAGTGCGCGACGGTTATAAAACGTGAGCGACAGGTAGCCACCGGGTTTCAGGCATTCCGCCAGCTGCACCAGTGCCGGCTGTGGCTGTTCCAGCCACTCCAGTACCGCATGACACAACAGCAGGTCCACATCGGGAATACGCTCGTCACCGCTTAATGCCTGCAGCGGCAGCTGCAAGGTCTGCACTCGCGCCGCCAGATCCCTTGCGACAACCTGCTCCCGCGCCAGCGCCAGCATCTCGCTGGAGATATCAGTGATCCATACGCGGTGCCCGCGCGCAGCCAGATCCAGTGCAAACTGTCCCTGGCCACCACCGGCATCCACAATGCTCAGCTCTGTCGCCGCCTGAGCGGAGGATGACTCGCCGAGCAGTGCTGCCAGATCTCGGTACAGCACCGCGAGGCGAATATCGCCCTTGAGCCCGCCATAAATTCGTTTTTTGAACCGTTGGGCGAGGTCGTCGAAATTGCGGTCACTCACGGTGCTGCAATCCGCGTCAAAGATTGGCTGTGCATTATTTATCCCGCTGCTGGTCCAGGGCGCGCCCCTCGGCGGCGAGAATCGCCTGCAGGGTTCTGGAGTGGAATTCGCGCATGTACAGTACCCACACCACCGTCACGAAGCCGGCGATAAACAGCACCGGATGCACAAACCATCCCATCACCGCCATCGAGAAGTAGTAACAGCGCAGCCCGTAGTTGTAGCTGTGCCCCGCCTGGTCAATCACCTTGGCGGCACTGATGGCGTAGCGGCGACGCTCCTCACGGGTGACTTCGCCCTCCTCAGCCAGCGGTGCCGCCCCGAGCAGAACGTTGGCAAACGAGTACTGGCGCAGGGACCAGGTGAAATTGAAGAAGGCGAAGATGTAGATCATGATCAGCACCAGCACTTTCAGCTCAAACTGCTGCACCGTGGTGGTCTGGGCGAACGGCAGGCTACTGAGCACCTCCACCGCAGCGCTGTTGGCGGACAAGGCGGTCACCAGACCGGCGAGGATCAGAATACTGGTGGAGGCGAAGAAACCGATGACCCGCTCCAGGTTGCCGAGAATGGCTGCGTCAGGCATGCGCATGTCGCGCTCCAGCATGCGCAGCATCCACTCGACGCGATACCACTGCATGGACGACGCCAGGCACCAGGCGGTTTTTGCCTTTTTACGGGCAAATAAGGTGTAGCCTGCCCACGTCAGGCAGAACCCCGCCAGGCTTGCATAGTCCATCCAGTTCAACGCGCTTCCCCCTATCAACTACATTTATGGCGTCATTGCGGTAGCGGTGAAATCTGAAGCGTGACAGTTTCACCACTACCTGAATATTAAAGCCGGAAGTTTCGCACCGGCGGCGCAGGAGTCAACTCCCTCCTGTCAACCCTGTCATTTCGCCGCCCCGGAGCGCTAAAATGGCCGCCGTTTTTGCCAGCGCCGGTTCTCCCGGTGCCACCGGCAACCGCAATTTACCCAATGGAGCCGTCATTTGAGCAACGTACACCCCGCATTCGAGCCGATTACCAGTGCCGAGATCGAATCCCTCGGTGTCCGCGTGGAAGAGTACCGTCACCGCCGCACCGGCGCCCAGCACCTGCACATTGCCGCGGACAACCCGGAAAACGTGTTCCTGGTGGCGCTGCGCACGGTACCGGAAGATTCCACCGGCGTCGCGCATATTCTCGAGCACACGGCACTGTGCGGCAGTGACAAGTACCCGGTGCGCGATCCGTTCTTCATGATGATACGGCGCTCCCTGAACACCTTTATGAACGCCTTCACCAGTTCCGACTGGACGGCGTACCCGTTTGCCAGCCAGAACCGCAAGGATTTCGACAACCTGCTGGATGTGTACCTGGACGCGGTGTTCTTCGCGCGCCTGGACCCGCTGGACTTCGCCCAGGAAGGTCACCGCCTGGAGTTCGCAGAAACCGAAAACCCCGACAGCGATCTGGTGTTCAAGGGTGTGGTGTTCAATGAAATGAAGGGCGCCATGAGCTCGGTGACCTCCCAGCTGTGGCAGAAGCTGAGCAAGTACCTCTTTCCCACCACCACCTACCACTTCAATTCCGGTGGCGAGCCTGCGGACATCCCGGACCTCAGCTATGAAGAGCTGGTGAACTTCTATCGCACCCACTACCACCCGAGCAACGCCATCTTCATGACCTTCGGCAATATTGAGGCAGCGGAACACCAGGCGGTATTTGAAGAAAAAGCCCTGCATAAATTCGACCAACTCCACAAAACCATCGAAGTGGGCCGGGAGAAGCTGTACATGGCACCGGTGCGGGTGGAAGAAAAATTCCCGCTTTCCGGCGAGGAAGGCCTCGAAGAAAAAACCCACATCGTGCTCGGCTGGCTGCTCGGTGATGTGACCGATCTGGAAGAGGCGCTGACCGCGCACCTGCTTGCGGGGGTGCTGCTGGACAACAGCGCCTCGCCACTGATGCACCTGCTGGAAACCACCGAACTCGGCCAGGCGCCCTCCCCCCTCTGCGGCCTCGACGACTCCCAGCGCGAACTGGTATTCGTGTGCGGCATCGAGGGCAGCGAGCGCGAGCGCGCCGACGAGCTGGAGCAGCAGGTACTCAAGGTGCTCGAAGATGTGGCGGAAAACGGCGTGCCCTACGAGCAGGTCGCCGCGGCCCTGCATCAGCTCGAGCTGCAACAGCGCGAGATCGGCGGCGACGGCTACCCCTACGGCCTGCAGCTGATTCTCACCGCGCTGACCGGTGCCACCCACCGCGGCGACGCCATCGGCCTACTCAATATCGACGCGACCCTGGAAAAACTGCGCGAGCAGATCAAGGATCCAAAATTCATCGCCGATGCCGCGCGCAAGCTGCTGCTGGAAAACCAGCACCGGGTGCGCCTGGTGCTGTCGCCGGATCCGGACATGGCGGGCCGCGCCGAACTGGCCGAAAAAGCCCGCCTGGCGCAGATCAAGGCCGGCCTCGACGACGGTGAAAAACAGCAGATCATCCAGACCGCCAAGGCGCTGGCCGAGCGCCAGCAGCGCAAGGACGATGAATCCATCCTGCCCAAGGTAGGCGTGGAAGATATCCCGCCGGAGCTGCCGAAGGTCGAGGGCGAAGAGCTGCAGCTGAATGGCGCCAAGGTCAGCCGCTACAGTGCCGGCACCAATGGCCTGGTGTACCAGCAGCTGGTTGCCACCCTGCCGGAATTCACCGACGAGGAGCGCATCCTGCTGCCCTATTACTGCCAGGCCCTGAGTGAGCTGGGACTCGGCGACAAGAGCTACCTCGAGGTACAGCAGTGGCAGGCCGCCGTGGCGGGCTCCCTGCACGGTTTCACCAGCCACCGCACCGCCCTCGACAATCTCGACAGTCAGTCCGGCCACTTCATTCTGTCCGGCAAGGCGCTGGCGGCGAACCAGGCCGCACTCACCGAACTGATGCAGGCCACCATCGAGCAGGTGCGTTTCGACGAGCTGCCGCGCATCAAGGAACTGCTGCTGCAGACCCTCGCCCGTCGCGAGCAGTCTGTGGTGGGCAATGGCCACGCCCTCGCCATGGCGGCCGCCAGTGCCGGTTTCAACCGCGCTGCGGCGGACGGCCACGAGTCTGGTGGCCTGCTCGGTCTGCGCCAGCTCAAGGCGCTGGTGAAATCCCTGGACTCCAGCGCAGGACTGGAAACCCTGGCTGGCAAATTCAGCGCAATTCACCAGAAGATCGCCGGCGCCAAGCGCCAGTTTCTGTTGATTGGCGAGGATGACAAGCTCGCAGGCTTTACCGACGCCCTAAGCCCGCTGGCAAACAGCGGCACCGACAACGGTGCCGAAGAGAATGCGCCGTTCAGCCCGCACAAGGTCCAAGAAGTCTGGGTTGCCAACAGCCAGGTAAACTTCTGTGCCAAGGCCTACCCCACCGTGCCCATGTCCCACGCAGACGCCCCGGCTCTGGCAGTGCTGGGCGGTTTCCTGCGCAATGGTTACCTGCACCGCACCATCCGCGAACAGGGCGGTGCCTACGGCGGCGGCGCCAGCCACGATGTAAACATCGGCGCCTTCCGTTTCTACTCCTACCGCGATCCGCGCATGGCGGAAACCCTGAAGGACTTCGATGCGTCGGTCGATTGGCTGCTGAATGAATCCCACGAAGATTCACAAGTCGAAGAAGCCATCCTCGGAGTGGTGGGCGGCATGGACAAACCCGGCTCCCCTGCCGGTGAAGCCAAGAAGGCGTTCCACTCCAACCTGTATGGCCGCACCCACGCCGTGCGCCAGGCGTTCCGTCGCAAGGTTACCGAGGTCACTCTGCAAGACCTGCAGCGGGTCGGCAGAACCTACCTGCAACCGGAGAAAGCCAGCACTGCGGTGGTAACCGGCAGCCAGGGCCGCGAAGCGGGGCTGGCGCTGGATCTGCACGAAGAGAAGCTTTGATCGAGTTCATGAGCGTTACCCTGTGAGCAAGAAAGACGATATTTTTGCGAAACCTCTGGGGCAGGTCGCCGGTTTCAGTTTCGACCAGTCCGTGGTGGAAGTTTTTCCGGACATGATCCAGCGTTCGGTGCCGGGCTACACCACCATCGTGGCCATGATCGGCACCCTCGCCGAGCGCTACGCCCAGGCCGGCAGCCGCTGTTACGACCTTGGCAGTTCCCTGTGCGCGGCCACTCTCGCCATGCGCCACCGGATTCCGGCGGCGGATTGCGAAATCATCGCGGTGGACAATTCCCCCGCGATGATCGAGCGCGCGCGCACGGTACTGGCGGCGGACAGCGGCCAGATCCCGGTGCAGCTGGTGTGCGACGACCTGCAGAATGTGGCCATCGAAAACGCCTCGGTGGTGGTACTGAACTTCACCCTGCAGTTCATTCCCACCAGTGAGCGCGAGGCGATCCTGCAAAAAATCTACGACGGCCTGCGCCCGGGCGGCGTGCTGATCCTGTCGGAAAAAGTCGCCTTCTCCGATGCCGATCACCACGAGCTGATGATTGACCTTCACCACTCGTTCAAGGCTGCCAACGGCTACAGTGCGCTGGAAATCGCGCAGAAACGCAGCGCCCTGGAAAACGTGCTGATCCCGGAAACCCTGTACGACCACCGCACCCGCCTGAAAAATGTCGGGTTCAACAGCGTCGACGTATGGTTCCAGTGTTTCAACTTCGCCTCGCTGATTGCCATCAAGCAACGCGACGGCTGACGGTTTTTCAGTTTCATGATCGACTACACCCAGCTCTACGCCGGCCTGCAGCATATTCCCGCCCTGCGCCCCTGGCTTGCCACCCTGCCGCAACAGATCGCCGAGGGCTTGAGCCCCGCGCGCTGGGGCGATCTGCCGGACTGGCAGGCGGTGCTACAGGCACTGCCGGACATTGCGCCCTCCTCCCTGGAAATTGCCTCCGAGGTACGTATCGGCAGTGGCGCCGATGCCACCGGCGAGCAGCGGCTGCAACTGGAAGCCCAGCTGCGCAAACTGCACCCCTGGCGCAAGGGCCCCTGGACCCTGTTTGATATTTTTATCGACACCGAGTGGCGTTCGGACTGGAAGTGGGACCGCGTCGCCCCACATCTCGACGACCTGAACGATCGCCTGGTGCTGGATGTGGGCTGCGGCAGCGGTTACCACTGCTGGCGGCAGTATGGCGCCGGCGCGCGGCGGGTCATCGGCATCGACCCCTCCGCCAAATTCGTCGCGCAGTTTTACGCGCTGAAAAAATATCTGGGGCTGGACAAGCCGGTGGACGTGTTGCCCGTCGGTATCGAAGCCCTGCCCGCAAACCTGCAGGCCTTCGACACCACCCTGTCCATGGGGGTGCTGTACCACCGCCGCTCGCCACTCGACCATTTGCGCGAACTCAGGGAAACCCTGCGCCCGGGGGGACAGCTGCTGCTGGAAACTCTGGTGATTGAAGGGAAGCTTGGCGACTGCCTGGTGCCGGAAGATCGCTACGCAAAAATGCGCAATGTGTTTTTCTTCCCCAGTACTGCGACGCTGGAAAGCTGGTTGCGCAAAACCGGTTTTGTGGATGTGCGCACCGTCGATCTGGATCGCACCAGCCTCGAGGAGCAGCGCAGTACCGACTGGATGCGTTTCGAATCCCTGGCCGATTTCCTCGATCCCGGGGATCACCGCAGGACCGTCGAGGGGCATCCCGCACCGCTGCGGGCGACACTCACTGCAACGGCTCCCTGATCTGCACCACTAGACCAACTTTCCCGCCATATTCACAAAATTCCATGCGGCTGCGTGCGACAAATTAGCCATTTGTTGCACGCCCTCCCCCCGCCGGCCAAATAAAGTATTGAATTCCTCACCCCGTATTGCGCCGTGCCGGGGCTTCAGCGAACGTGTACGCCGTTTGCCATAGGCCTACCGGCCCGATAACTACACTTACATATTCGCCGGCGCATATTTCCGGCACGCGACGAGAGACACCCCGAACACATGAGTATCAGTGTTTTTGAACTGTTCAAAATTGGCGTGGGCCCTTCCAGCTCCCACACCGTCGGCCCCATGGTGGCGGCAAAGCAGTTTGTCTGCGATCTGGAAGCGCGCAATGAGCTGGTAAAAACCGAGCGCGTCGAAGTACATCTGTACGGCTCCCTGGCATTGACCGGCATCGGCCACGGCACGGACATGGCCGTACTGATGGGACTCGAAGGCGAAGCCCCCGACACCATCGATGTGGACCGCATCGACGCCCGCTTGGCGGCCATCGACGAACATCAGCAGCTGATCCTGAACGGTACCCGCGCGATTCACTTTGAAAAGGCGCGCGACCTGCAATTCCACAAGGAAGTCTTCCTGCCCCAGCACTCCAACGGTATGACCTGCAAGGCGTTCGCCGGCGGTGAGTTGCTGTTCCAGCGCAGCTATTTTTCCATCGGCGGCGGCTTTGTACTGTCGGAAGAGGATTTCCAGCACAAGGACCAGATTGCCACCCTGCTGCCCTACGACTTCAGCTCCGCTCACGAAATGATGGAGATCTGTGAACGCCACGGCTGGAGCATTGCCGAGCTGGCGATGGAAAACGAGAAGGCGTTCCGCAGCGAGCAGGAAGTGAAGGACGGCCTGTGGCGCATCTGGGAAGTGATGGATGCCTCCATCCAGCGCGGCTGCCACCAGAAAGGCATATTGCCCGGCGGCCTCGGCGTGCGCCGGCGTGCGGCGGAACACTATCGCGAACTGTCCAAACAGACCGACGAAGAACGCCGTCAGGGACTTTCCATCCTCGACTGGGTGAGCCTGTTCGCACTCGCCGTGAACGAGGAAAACGCAGCGCGCGGTCGTATTGTCACCGCCCCCACCAACGGCGCCGCCGGTGTGATTCCGGCGACCATTGCGTATTACGTGCAGTTTGTGCACGAACCGGAAAAACACGGGGACCTGAAAGATCAGGTGGTGGAGTTCATGCTCACCGCAGGTGCGGTCGGCATGCTGTTCAAGAAAAACGCCTCCATTTCCGCGGCGGAAGTAGGCTGCCAGGGTGAAATCGGTGTCGCCTGCTCGATGGCCTCCGCCGGCCTCGCGTCCGTCCAGGGCGGCACCAATCAGCAGATCGAAAATGCCGCGGAGATCGGCATGGAGCACAACCTGGGCCTGACCTGCGATCCTATCGGCGGACTGGTACAGGTACCCTGTATCGAGCGCAACACCATGGGCGCCGTAAAGGCGATCAACGCCGCACGTCTCGCCCTGCGCGGCGACGGCGCGCACATCGTGCCGCTCGACAGCGTGATCGAAACCATGCGCCAGACCGGCATCGACATGCAGAGCAAGTACAAGGAAACCTCGCTCGGCGGCCTCGCGGTAAACGAGGTCAACTGTTAAAAGACCTCCTCTGCCATTACCTCAACCCGGCACCCCGTGCCGGGTATAGAGGTCAAAACGGCCAGACTTCCCCTCAAACCGCAGATTCGGCTTTTCGCCGTTCAGATCCGGCGCGAGCCGCGGCCGTTTCACCACGGTGCGGTAATAACAGGCGGCGTAGGCCGGCGCCAACAGTGCATCCGCATCTTCGTCGCAACCCACGATTTCGTGAAACGCGGCCATGTCCTTTTTCACCTTGGCACTTTTCTCACGGCTGGGAAACATCGGGTCGAGGTAAACCACCGGAATGGACTCCGCAGGCTGCGCCTGCAGCCAGGCCGCTGCACTCTCCACCCGGGGTTCCAGCAGCATGCGCTCGGCAATGGGCGCCAGCTCCAGATCCCGCTCTGCCGCCTCGCGCAGCCGCCTGACGCCGTCGGCCAACAGGGCATGTACCACCGGGTTGCGCTCGAGCATTCGCACCTCGCACCCCACAGAGGCCAACACAAATGCATCGCGGCCGAGACCCGCGGTGGCATCCACCACCTGCGGATAAAACCCGCTGCGCACCCCGACCGCCTTGGCAATCTGTTGCCCCTTGCCACCACCGAATTTGCGCCGGTGTGCGGCGGCGCCGCTGACAAAGTCGACCGCAATCGGACCCGGCGCCTTGCGACCGGTAGCGCACAGCTGCAGGCTGTCTCCACAACTCAGCACGAAAGGCCGGTCTTCAATGGTCTTTTCATCCACCTGCCCGAGAAACGGCAGCTGTAACTGCGCCGCCAGTGCCTCGGCCTGTTCAAGATAAAGCTGCTCCGCGGCGGTGATAGCCAACTGCATGATATGGGCTCTTCCTTCGCTCAAAGCGGGGAATTTAACCGGGATGGAGCAGCCATTCCAGCGCGAATTCGCTGTCTTTTGCGGGAAACGGACGCACTTCTGCGGCGACAAAATGGTTCAGGATCTGCGGCATAAAACCGAGCAGAGTGCTGTCGGAGAGCACCGCGATGCGGTGCAGGTGGCGATGCTGGTTGCGGGTAAAAACGCAGTGTGAAACCAGTGCAGCGAAATTCTGCCAGCCGTGAACGTGGCGCGCGTCGATCAGCATGCCCTGCAGGTAACCGTGCTGGCAGATAACCGGATCCACCTGCGCAGCAAGTGCACGAAACTCGGCGGGTTTCAATTCCGCGACCGGTCGTATTTCCAGAATATCGTGGTCGTGATGCCAGCTGTGCTCGATCATCGGCGCTCAGGATTTCGTTACTACTCCCTCAAGCCTAGAAAAGAATGGCGGGCGCGGAAAGAAAAAGGCCGCGAGCAAATCGCGGCCTTTTCGATTTTCAGCAGTGGTTGCGGCCCGCTACACATTTATCGCGCCGGCCACGGAGAGGATTTCGCGTTTACTGCTGGGGCTCCTCCTCGGTTTTGTCTTCACCGCGGAGCTTGTCCATGGCGTCTTCGGCGGCGTCTTTGGTCGCTTCACCAGCATCCTTGATCGCTTCACCGGCATCCTCGGCGGCACCCTTGATGACGTCACCGGTATCTTCCGCAGCATCTTTGATTACTTCTCCCGCTTTCTCGGCTTCGTTTCTCAAACTGTCGGAAGTCTGCGGTTCGTCGGTGATGGGCGCCACATCGTCATCATCCTGTGGCATGGTGGGCTCGGTATCCATTGTCGGCGGCGTTGAGGAGTCCGGCATCGGTGTGGTGCTTTCAGCCGGGGGCTTTTCCAGTTTGTCGTAGTCGCCGTCTACGGTGTGGTCCGATTTCTTCGCCATGAAATAGCCGATGATCAGCAGCAGAATAATCAGTGGTAGCAGTAGTCTTTTCATATACCCAATGACCCCTGGTCGGTTGTGCAGGATTCAGAACGAGTTGGGCAAACACATACCCTTTGCGTCGAATAACGCGATACCACTTTGCCCTGTCGTTACCGATCGGCGCCACAACGGAATTCGCAGAATACGCGATAGCGGAAGAAGTCGACGCCAATACTGGTAAGAATAATCTTCAATTGCTGCACTTCAAGGAACATTGTTCCCGGAAATAAGTATTAATTGCTATTAAGCGCTATGGGGTTATTTGGGACTGATCTATCCGAAACCGGGATCCCTTGTGCGGGCTGTGGGCTGGGCCGCGCAGATTGCAGCATTACCCCTGCCCGTAGCGATCCAGCTGCACCAGCAAATTGCCCGCCTCGGCACCGGCAACCGCCGCCTCACAGCTCGCCAGTTGCAAGCGCCCCTCGGCATCGGTTTGCGCAAAAATCAGGTACTGCTCACCCTGGTGGAGCTTTTCATCACAGGCATCCAGGGTCAGCCGGAACGCCAGCAGCCTGGCGGACTCCCCCTTCCACACTTTTTCCGCCACGCCGGAATAGACATAGCCGAGTATCGCCATCATCCCCGGCTCTGACAGAGCATGGTCGATCATCCGGTGCACACCGGTGATGCGGACTTTCGCCACCAGCTCGGCCTCGGCAATTCGCAGGGACAGGGCTTCATCCAGCGCCAGGGTGTCGCCGCTGTCCTGCGGTGCTTCGATCGCGGCGGCGCGGACTTCGGGATTGCCCGTTTGCAGCGCGGCGTCGGAAATACGCTCGCCGACACAGCCGGTGGCGATCATCGCAACCGCCAGAAAGGTGGACCCGCGCGCTGCGCAGGTGAGTGAATTTCTGACTGGATCGTTCAACGCGCGTCCCTCTTCTCGATCTCTTTCGTCTTCCCTGACGCAAAAATCAACAATAAAAAAGGGCGCCGAAGCGCCCTCTTTTGTCTCTGTTACTGCAGCGGGAGCAGTTCCAGTTCCACGCGACGGTTGGCCTGGCGGCCAGCGTCGTTGTCGTTGCTCGCGATCGGGTAGCGCTCGCCATAGCCAACGGCCTGCACGCGACCGGCGGCGACACCGCGGGTGCTGAAGAAGTTGGCAACGGACTGGGCGCGACGCTCGCTCAGGGTCTGGTTGGTTACGTCAGAACCAGTGCTGTCGGTGTGGCCACTGACGCGGATTGCGGTCTTGTCGAACTCGTTCAGTACCAGAACCACGGAATCCAGAGTGTCGTAGAAATCGGTGCGGATGTCGTAGCCACTGGTCGGGAAGGTGATGTTACCCGGCATGATCAGGCGGATATTGTCGCCTTCACGCTGAACACGTACACCAGTGCCTTCCAGCTTCTGGCGCAGTGCCATTTCCTGGCGATCCATGTAGTAACCGACACCGCCGCCGATGGCTGCGCCACCGAGGGCACCGGTGATAGCGCCTTTCTTGCGATCGCTCTTGCTGGCAGTGGCTGCACCAATGATGGCACCGGCTACCGCACCAGCACCTGCGCCTTTGGCGGCATTGCTGGTTTTACTTTCCTGAGTGTAAGGATCCAGAGTGGTACAACCTACCAGTGAACCCAGGGCAAGAATTGCTACCCATTTTTTCATTTAAGCTTCTCCTAACGCTTTTACTGATCTCGGGTGAGAATACGGCTGTTGGATGCAGTATCGCTTCGGTTATCTGACTGGAAGCTGAACCACATTCGCCTTGGGCACGAAGACTATGCGCAAAGTCCCTTTAGGTCTACTGCACAGATCTCAAATTTGACGTCTTCGAGATTCCATTCCGCCCCGTCGCTCACAAACATGGTTTTCGTTTCCCCGGGAAACAATCGGCGGCGGTTAATCCGGTCGGCCGGTAATTTTCGTGTAATTTCGCGTAATGGGTTCTTCCACAGGATCTGTGGATAACTCTGTGCATGAAGCGGCAAAAGTAGACCCTGACCGGCGCCGTCTCTCGCCCCCAGCGATTTGCGCACTTTTTGGCCCCACGCTTTTACCCCTTAAAAATCAGTACTTTACGATAGATTCGACTTTTTCCGTACCAACTTGGCAGCTGGATACACGGCTACCCACAGGCTGTACCCACATGTGGAAAAAAACTTGTCAAGGCTTGACTGGGAGATAAGAACGTGAATTTTGAGAATTTCCAGAAACTCACGTGGAAAAACGCGCTGCGTGGCAAGGATACCCACCCGGGGTGACAATCTGGTGATGGCGGGCGTAATGGTGACCGGCAATCTGCCCGCCACCTTTGGGTGAAATGGCGGATAACGGTGGGGAGAGGTACAAGCCACTGCTCAATAATGAGGCGGTTTTTCCTCGCCCGGCTTCAGTCCCTTTTGCATCTCATAGCTGAGGTCCTGGTACTTTTCAGCCATATCCGAAAACCGCCCCACCAGCGCGCGCAGCTGCGCATCCTGTGCGGCGATCACATCATTGAGCTGGGTCAGGGTATCCTCCTGGAATGCCAGCCGGGTTTCCAGTTCGTCCACCCTCGCATTGAGGCGCGCTATTTCTTCGCTCATGCTCGCTATCTCTTTCCGATCATTCGGCATTTACAGCAAACGGTAGAGGCATTGCATCAGCCCCACCGCACGCTGGTCCATAAACAGGCTCTGCCCCATACGCGACGTGACATAACCGAAACCCAACTCCTGCTGCGGATCGGCAAATCCGATGCTGCCGCCGGCACCGGGGTGCCCGAAACCTGCGGGGCTGCCGAAGTACAGATCCTGCGCCTCGGCAGATTTGATAAAGCCACAGGCAAAGGCCACCTCGGCCTGCAGGATCGCGTCCTGACCGCGGCTCTGCTCCGCGGTAGAGGCCCGCAGCACGTCTGCCGGCAGCAGCGTCGGCTCCTCGCTCGCCAGGTCGCCATAGATAGTCGCCAGGTCCCGCGCGCTGAAGTGCCCGTTGGCGGCCGGGATTAGCGCACCGCGCCACTGATCACCGTTAGTGCCCATCATCAGGGTGACGGGATTGGTAAATGCCGTGGCCACCGGGCCCTGGCGGTCCTCCTTAATGGAGCGGCCGATGGCGTTGTCACGCAGTTCAGGTAGCGGCTTTTTCAGCGGGCCCACATCGGCAATGCTCGCGGAGCGGTGGCCCACCGCTCCGAAGCCGCCGTCCAGTGCCAGCGGTTGCGCCACACCCTGGCGGTACAGTGACATGAGCGACTGGCCGCTGGCCTTTTCGATCAGGCCACCCAGGGTCCAGCCGTACAGGAACGGTGCATAGCCCTGGCGCGATCCCGGTGTCCACCAGGGCTCGGTGACCGCCACCTGCTGCAATGCGGCATCCCAATCGTAGATCAGGTTGTCGGCGACCCTTTCCCGAAACGCGATCAGCCCGGAACGGTGGCACAGCAGCTGGCGGCCGGTAATTTCGCCCTTGCCCGCTGCGGCAAATTCCGGCCAATAGTGGGCCACCGGCAGGTCGAGGTCGAGCTTGCCCGCGGCAACCTGTTGCAGGGCTACCAGGGCGAGCACACCTTTAGAGCAGGAAAAAACGTTGGCGAGGGTGTCCTCCTCGAACGCCCGCGTACCATCGCGGTCCGCACTGCCGGCCCACAGGGAGGCAATAATCTCGCCCCGCTGTACCGCACAGAACGACGCCCCCACATCCCCGTGCTCGAGAAAGTTGCTGGCAAAGGCGTCGTACAGGGCTTCGAAGCCCGGTGCGCAGTATCCCTGAATATCCATAGGGCTAGGTCCGGTATCTGAGAGGTGGAGGCACACCGGGGGTAGCGCCCGCGGTGCTGCCGGTAAAACGGGGCGCAAGGATAGCGGATCACCGGGGGGCTGTTAAGGAACGTTTTTTGGCGGCCAGGTACAGGTGTAGCCAGCCAGGCGCGGGCAGTCAGTCGCCGTGGGTGGGTTCAAAATCCTCGAGTTTGTAGCCACAGTGCTTGCAGTACTCCGAGTCCGCATCATGACCGGCGCGGCCACAGTTGTGGCAGCGGGCCAGCTGCTTCTCCCGCCCCAGTTCATGGGCCAGCTCCGCAGTGACTATCCCGGTAGGCACGGCAATGATGGAGTAACCGATCAGCATGGTCATGGAGGCGATGGTCTGCCCCCACGCCGTATGTGGGGTGATATCGCCAAAGCCCACCGTGGTGATGGTGACAATGGTCCAGTAGATACTTTTGGGAATACTGGTGAAGCCGTTTTTGGGTCCCTCGACAACAAACATCACGCTGCCAAAGATGATACACAGCACCAGTACACTGGCGTAGAACACCAGAATCCGCCGCCGCGCCTGCCACAGGGAACGCACCAGCAGGTTGGCATCGCTCAGGTAACGCACCAGTTTCAGGATCCGGAAGATGCGCAGCACCCGCAGCAACCGGATCACCATCAGGTAACTGGCGCCGGTGTAAATCAGCGCAAGGTAGCTCGGCAGGATCGCCAGCAGGTCGACAATGCCGTAAAAACTGAATATGTAGGAACGCCGATCCTGCGCGCAGTAAATGCGCGTCAGATACTCCACGGTAAACAGCGCGGTAAAAAACCATTCGAGGGCGAAGAAGATATCGCCGTAACGCACCCACCAGCTCTGCACCGATGCCAGCAGCACCAGGGCGACACTGAGCAGGATTGTCCAGATCAGCACAACGTCAAAATATTTACCCGCGGGGGTATCGGTTCCGAAGATGACTTCGTTCAGCCACTTGCGGGTTCCTGTCAGCGCCATTCCCTCGTTTCCTTATTGGCGGTAGCAAACGATGACATTCTAGCCGAACCAGCCCCTACTCTCTCAACCTTGTATACATGGGCCCTCTTTATCCAGCTCCCCCGCTTCGCTATCCTTGCCCGCCAATTATCGAAGTACGACCAACCCCCATGAACGACAAAAACCGACTTGTCTATTCCACCGATCGCGGCCGCATCAAAGAGGAGCCGCAGGCTGAGACGCGCCATCAGGGCGACGGCATTGTGCGCGTGCAGCGGGAAACCAAGGGCCGCAAGGGTAAAGGGGTGACCTGCGTGCGGGGCGTGGACGGTACCGACAGTGAACTCAAGCTACTGCTGGCAGAACTGAAGAAGCGCTGTGGCTGTGGCGGTGCGCTGAAGGATGGCGTGATCGAAATCCAGGGGGACAAGCGCGACGAGATCAAGGCGCTGCTTGAAGCCAAAAACTACAAGGTCAAACTGGCCGGGGGCTGAACCCCGGCCACAATAAAACTCAGATAACCGCGGCGAGGCGCAGCGGTTTGATCTGCTGGCGCTTTTCTTGTGCCAGGCACAAGCTCAACAGGCGTGCCAGCTCCAGCTGATAACCCTCGTGCACCACCGCGCTCGCGTGCTTGCAACGCAGTTCAAGCGCCTGCAGCTGACTGATGAGTTCACCGGAGCGGTTGTTCGCGGCAATGGCCACTTCTCCTTCCCCGCACGCGGCCAGCTTCTCCAGTAGATCATCGGCCAGCAGGCCGGCTTTGCCCGCGGCAACCTGGTGCACCTGGCGGATTTGCTGCACCGCCAGCTGCGGATACTTCTGCAAAAGCGCCATCGGCAGCTCGCCGCTTGAGAGCTGTTCGATCATTTCACAGGCCAGGTCGCCGGAACGCTCCAGCCCGTTGAGCGGCTCGCGCAATTGCTCGTACTCGGCGAGCCGGGACAACAGCGCCAGAGCCGCGGAACGCTCGGAAGCATCCATTCCCGCGACGGTTTTGCGGATACGCTGGAAGAACATCGCGTGCATCTGCCGGCGCTGTTGCTGGCACTCCTGGATACGTACCCGGTTGTCCTTGCGGGATTCCTCCGCCGCAGAAGGCGTGGTGCCGACCAGGTGGTAACGGCGCGGGTCGATGCGTACATTGGCCCGCACCAGTGCCACACCCAACTGGATACGGGCGCCGCGCAACTGCAGCTGCGCGAGGCGCTGCTCCAGATCCTGTAGATCCACCAGGCGGTTACGCAGCCAGTCGATGGTCTGCTGCAAATCCAACTCCGCCAGCTCCACATTGGCCGGTTCGATATTTGGCAGGAACTCCCGTGGAATCACCCGGTTGAAATACTCCGTCAGAGTCAGCTGGGCCTCCTCTGTCTCGCGGCTGGCGGTGAGCAGCAGGTGATTTTCCACCGCTCGGCAGCTGTCGTCGATACCCAGGCGGCTGGCGCTGATACACAGAGCATCGAAATCCACGAACAGTTTCTGCAAGGAAAAGTCCCCGCGCTGCAACAGCGGGTTGAGAGTGCGGCCCTCGATCGCGGCAATCCGCTCGTGCCCGGCCGGTTCCGATGGATTCCAGCAGTCAGTCACCTCTCCCATCGCCATATCAATACTGGTGCGGGTTTGCTCATCCAGATTATTGCGCAGCCAGCGCACTGCCTGCGGCACGTTGGCGAGCCTTTTGCCAACCAGCTGCGCTTCACGATTGATCTCACCGCACACCAGATCCGCGTGCACCAACTGGTTCCAGCGCTCGGCAAAAGCGGCGAACACCTCGCTGCCAACAATCTGAGCGGCGGCGCGATCTGCGCGGGCCTCCAACTGCCTGGCAAGTGGCGCACTGGCGGCACGGTGTAATCTGAGTAAACGCTCGGCGACTGGCGCCAGTGCCAACCCGCACATGGCCAGCAGCCGGTGCAGGGGCTGCAACATTTTTGCCGGCTCACCACTGGCACTGACCAGGGTCACTTCCTGCTCCATGGCGTCCTGCATCTGCTGTAGTCGCTGCGCGGGCGTCAGCGCCAGCGCGGTGGCCAGTTTGAGCCAGCGCCCCTGAAAGCCCGACATGGCTCTGGCGATCAGCGCCAGCACATCGCCGCCGTTCAGGCTGGCCACTGCAGCGAGCCCCAGAGACAGCTTCAGCTGTCCGGTTCCGCCTTTTTGCACCAGCACTTCGGCACCCGGTACCACTTCCACCAGCGTCCCGGTGCTGGCACTGGCCGCGGACAGGTTGCGTGGGCCCGCCAGCTTGGCGGCGATCCCCAGGCCCGTTTTTTGCTGCAGCACCTCGAGTAACAGAAACAGTCCCGGAGCATCCTGCTTGCGCAGGCGCTCGCCAGCGACCCCGCCAATTACCGAAGATTTTTGCGGAAAGAAATAGGGAACGAGCACCAACGCGGCAACGATGCCGAGTATCGACAGCTTAACCAGCATGCCAACAACGGTGGAGATACCAAAAGTCCCCGCGATAAAGGCTGCAGGCAGCGCCCACAGTGCCAATCCCGCCTGATACAAAAAGAACAGCAGCAACAGGCTAAAAAGTGCTGGCACCAGCGCACCGCTGAGCATAACCGGCAGCATGGCCAGGCGACCAAAGGCACCGTCGAACGCCGGCTTTTCCCCCGGATGAAACAGCGCCTCCAGTTGGGCGCGTGCACCAGATGCCGCATTCACTTCCCGGGACTGTGCCGATTCGTTGTGACTTTTCTTGTGAGAATTTTCCTGGTGGCGATTGTCAGGCAGGTCTTGTGCAGTGAAGCTGGCCTTCGTAGTTTGCCGGTCCGGTGTTGTGGCTACCGTCGGCTTCGGTTGCGGGCTTCTTGTCTGTTGACCTTTTGTTGCTAGACCTGTGGTTTGCGCGGCAGCAACTTGCGGGGTCGCCGCCGCTGCAGGATTCATCTTCGCCTTGCGCTGACGGGCGAACTGAATCCGCGCGAGGATGGCGCGGTTATCGAATTTGCCGGCGGGATGGACTTCAACCTTCAGCCCGATCTGCTGCAACTGGGTGCGGTACTGCACTACTTGCCCAGGCGATAACTGGTCCTTGATCACCCAGCCTTTCACGAACAGCTTTCGCGCCTGTTCGGCGGGAATGGAAAACGCTCTGGCGATAGCTACAAGCACTTCACCCGGCTTTTTCGCCTGTAGGACTTTGCCTGCCGACACAATCTGAAACTTATCCTGCCCCGCCACGTCTGCTCTCTCCCCAATAAAACACCGGCACAATGCCAGCCTGACTCCCTGTACTGACCCAGTTGGCACATTGCGCCTGTTCTTCTAGTGGATAGCGCAAACGGGGCGTTCAAGCCCGGGCCACATTGGGAGTTCACAGAATTTGCGAGAGAGTAAAAGAATCCTTGCCGGTTAATTGCGCACTAGTTCTCAGGCGATCGTGCAGGTAATCACACCTTCCGCAAACGCGACCGGATTCACACTGCGCGCCAGTACCGCATCGCAAACCCTCAGTGATGGGAGTTTGGCCAGACAGTCAGAAGTGCCTGCTCTGCAAGCATTTTCATCGTCAGGCCACGGCCGCGTGGCTTGAACCAGCTGTGGGTGTGGGAAAGCGCGCCCAGCAGCAGCCTCCGGGCCAGCTGGGGGTCCGCAACACCACAGTCGGGCGGTCGCTGCCCCAACTCCTGCAGCCAGATGGATTCATACTGCTCCCGCTCGGCCAAAACTTTCGCCTGGTTCTCCGCAGAAAGGCATCGCCACTCGGTCACCAGTATCGGGAAACCCGGTACCGCCAGGCCATGGATAGCCTCCAGCTCACAAGTGATACACGCGAGCAGGCGATCTCGTGGATGCGTCTGCTGTTCAATCGCTGCGGTCATCCGCGCCTTCGCCAGACGGGTTACCTCCAGCATGATGGCGCACAGGAGCTCCTCCTTGTTTTTGACGTGATGAAAAATACTGCCGGATAAAATACCCACCTCGGCGGCAATATCACGCACGGTGGTAAGGGCAAACCCCTTGTCCTGAAACAGCCGGGCGGCCGCGCCGATCAAGCGCCCCCTCGGGCTACTGGGATCACTGATGCTCCCGGAGGAAACCAGCTCGCGGACCAATCTGGCCTCATCCGCGGATTTTAACTGCCCAACACCAACCATGCCGCGGACCACCCTTCCCTTCTGCTGCTGTTTACTGTTATTCACACCAGTATCTTTCTCTTCAATTGCATCCGCATTCACCGGATGATCACCCGATTCCAGCTATCGATGCATAGCGACTTGCGGACACTCCCCCGAGAGCGTTTCTTGTAAGTACCTCGCGATAGTGCCACGACACATCGTTCGCGCGCCACCCATTGATAACCAAGCGCTTGCTTGGTAACGTTGAATGCACCAAGCAAGTGGCGTGAAGCGAGTAAAGCGAGAAAGACGCGACCGCTTCCGGCCCTAATTGCATCAGCATCGACAACTCCAGCATCGAGGCCCTTTCCGTGCAGCCCATTTGCTCAGAAATCAACGCAAAGACGGAAGAATTTGACAACAACCGACGTGCCATGGAGCTCGCGTTCGCGGCCTACCGGACTGCGCAACAACGTATCGTTGATACGGAAAGCAGCAAAGCCGAACGCTACCACCAGCGGGGCTTGCTCATGCCTCGGGAACGCCTCAGCCATCTCCTGGACCCGGGAGCGCCGTTCATCGAGCTTTGTGCGCTGGCGGGCTACAAACTCTACGACGACAGTGACGGAACCGGCGCCGGTGGCGGTGCGATCTGTGGAATCGGCACGGTAAGCGGAAGGCGCTGCCTGGTGCGCGTGGATAATTACGCGGTAAAAGGTGGAACGATTTCGCCGGCGGGTATGGATAAGGCACTGCGTGTACAGCAGATCGCACTGGAAAACAGGTTACCGCTCATCACCCTGGCACAAAGCGGTGGCGCCAACCTGATGTACGCCAATGAAACCTTCGCTCCCGGCGGCCGCGGCTTTGCCAATCAGGCCCGCCTCTCCGCAGCGGGTATCCCCCAGATCACGGTCGTTCACGGCAATGCCACCGCGGGAGGTGCGTACCAGCCCGGGCTTTCCGATTACGTGATCATGGTGCGCAATCAGTCCGGCATGTTTCTCGCCGGCCCGCCGCTGCTCAAGGCCGCGACCGGGGAAGTCGCCACCGAAGAGGAGCTGGGCGGTGCGGAACTGCATTGCAATGTGGCGGGCACCGGGGATTACCTGGCGGAAGATGACCGCGACGGCATCCGGGTTGCGCGGGAAATAGTGGCGGCACTGCCGCAAACCCAAGCTGTAAAACCGTCGCCCCATTGGCGCGAGCCCCGCTATCCAGCCGAGGAGCTGATGGGGGTAGTACCCGCAGACAGTCGCAAACCCTATCGGGTGGAGGAAATCCTCGCGCGGATTGCGGACGACTCCGCGGCGCTGGCGTTCAAACCGGAATTTGATCAGCAGACCTACTGCGGCCATATTCGAATCCTGGGCCACGCTGTTGGGGTCATTGGCAACAATGGACCCATCACCCCGAATGGCGCCAACAAGGCCGCTCAATTTATCCAGCTGTGCGAACAGAGCGGTACTCCATTATTGTTTTTGCATAACACTACCGGCTTTATGGTCGGCACCAGAGTGGAGCAGAACGGCATCATCAAGCACGGTGCGAAAATGATTCAGGCTGTGGCCAATGCCCAGGTGCCCAAACTGAGCATCGTGATTGGCGGTTCCTACGGTGCCGGTAACTACGCGATGTGCGGACGGGGTTTCGACCCGCGCTTTATTTTCGCCTGGCCGAATTCCCGCACCGCGGTCATGGGTGCCGCCCAGGCCGGCAAAGTGATGCGAATTGTCACCGAACAAAAGATGCGCCAATCCAATCGGCTGGACGAAGTTACGCTCGACAAGATCGAACGGGATACCGCCCAGTTTATGGAGGCGGGCTCCGACGCGCTGTCCTGCACCGCGCGACTGTGGGACGACGGCATCATCGATCCGCGCGATACCCGCACCCTGCTCGGACAGCTGCTCGACATCTGTGTCGAAGCGGATCAGATAACACTGCGGCGCAATAGCTTTGGCGTAGCCAGGTTCTAGCACCACAACCCTCAGGAAGACGGCCATGATACTGACTGACCAGCACCGCGAGTTGCAGCGCACCGTACGCAACTTCGTCGAGCAGGAACTTAATCCCTACGTCGAAGAATGGGAAGCCGCCGGAAGTTTCCCGATCAAGGACGTTTTCCGACGTCTCGGAGAACTCGGTCTACTGGGGATCAGCAAACCCGAATCGCTGGGCGGAATGGGGCTGGACTTCAGCTACGAAGCCATATTCCTGGAAGAGCTGGGCGCGGCCCACTGTGGCGGTGTGCCCCTTTCCATCTCGGTACAGACATCCATGGCAACACCGGCGCTGGCCCGCTTTGCGGACAAGGTGCTGCAGGAGGAATTTCTCAGTGCAGCCATCCGCGGCGACGCCATTGCCTCGATCGCGGTATCCGAACCGGGGGCCGGCTCTGATGTTTCGGCGATCACCACCACGGCAGTAGCCGACGGTGACGACTACATCGTCAATGGCAGCAAGATGTGGATCACCAACGCCCCCCGCGCGGATTTTTTCTGCACCCTGGTAAACACCGGCGGGGAAAAGGCCCACAGCAACAAGTCGCTACTGATTATTCCGGCCAATTCACCCGGCGTTCGCGTCGGCAGCGCCCTGCACAAGATGGGGATGCGCGCCTCGGAAACCGCACCGGTATTTTTCGACAGCGTGCGGGTTCCCAAACGCTACCGTATTGGCGAGGAAGGCAGCGGCTTCCTGTTGCAGATGCTGCAATTTCAGGAAGAGCGTTTGGCAGGTGCGGCGCTCACCCTGAAAGGCCTGGAAAACTGCGTTTCCTCGACGATTGACTATGTGCGCGAACGCCAGGCATTCGGGGCGCCGCTGCTCAACAACCAGAGCGTACATTTTGCCCTGGCAGAAATGCAGACCGAAGTGGAGTGCCTGCGCTCATTGACGTATCGCGCCGTCGAAGCCTATGTCAATGGCGAAGACGTCACCACCCTCGCCTCCATGGCCAAACTCAAGTCTGGTCGCCTGACCCGCACCATCCCCGACCAGTGCCTGCAATACTGGGGCGGCATGGGGTACATGGAAGAAACCGCGATAAATCGCGCATACCGAGATCTGCGCCTGACCGCCATCGGTGGCGGCGCCGATGAAGTGATGCTCGGCATCATCTGCAAGTTGATGGGAATTCTGCCCTCGCGAAAAAAACAATAAGCAATAAGAGCCCGAGGAAAAACAAATGCCCACGCTCCTGGTCGCCAACCGCGGCGAAATAGCCCTGCGAATCATGCGTACCGCCAGACAGGAGGGGTACTGCACGGTAGCCATTTACAGCGATGCGGACCGAGATGCGGCCCATGTAGTGGCAGCGGACCTCGCAGTGCCGATTGGCGGTAACACGCCGCAGGAATCCTATCTGGATATCGGCAAGATACTGGACGCCGCCCAACGCACCGGAGCCGACTGCATCCACCCAGGCTATGGATTTCTTTCCGAGAACGCGCAGTTTGCACGGGCATGCGAGGAGGCCGGACTGAGTTTTATCGGCCCCTCTGCCGATGTGATCGAGCTGATGGGTAACAAGCGCCAGGCAAAAACCTTTGCCCTTGCCGCCGGCGTTCCCTGTATTCCAGGGTATGAGGGCGCACAGGACCTCGCCGAACTACAGCGCCAGGCTGCGCGGATCGGCTATCCGGTAATGCTGAAAGCGGCCGCCGGCGGCGGCGGGCGCGGAATGCGCGTGGTGCAGGACGAAAGCGACTTTAGCGCGCAATTAATGTCGGCCCGAAAAGAAGCCCTGTCCGCATTCGGCAACGACGAAATCATCCTGGAAAAAGCCCTGTCCGAAGTCCGCCATATCGAAATCCAAATTTTTGCGGACACGCAGGGAAACTGTATACATCTTGGCGAAAGAGACTGCTCCATCCAGCGCAGACACCAGAAGGTCGTCGAAGAGGCGCCCTCTCCGATCCTCACTCCCGCACTGCGACAAACCATGGGCAAGGCCGCTACCGCCCTCGCGCAGGCCTGCGGATACACCAATGCCGGAACCGTGGAGTTTCTGTTAGACAGTGACGGGCAATTTTATTTTCTGGAAATGAACACCCGCCTTCAGGTCGAACACGGCGTAACCGAACTCATCACCGGGACAGATTTGGTAGCCTGGCAGCTCGCGATAGCGCGCGGAGAATCATTACCAATCTGCCAAGATGATGTTGCTCTTCACGGCCACGCCATCGAAGTGCGCCTGTACGCCGAGGATCCGGAGCGCGACTTCCTGCCCCAGAGTGGAAAAATACTCTACTGGCAGCACAGTTTTGCAGAAGATCAAGTGGTGGGAAGTACATCACCCGCGATCCGATTCGATCACGCCCTTGCCACAGGGATAACGATTTCCCCTTATTACGACCCTATGCTGGGCAAGTTGATGGCCTGGGGCAAGGACCGCAACGAGGCGCGCCGGCGACTGTCGCACGCCCTGCAGGCGTTAAAGCTGTTGGGACCGCAAAACAATCGTGCCTACTTAAAGCAAATTATCGACCATCCGGTTTTCGCTGCAGGCAGTGCCCACACCGGCTTTCTGGAGCAACAATTCTCTCCCGCTGTCGCAGGCAGCGAATCTGTAAGCCGGGCCCACGCCCTCGCCTGTGCGCTGCTCCACCACGCGCGGATCCCTGCGATGCATTTCACTAGCGGTGCTGCCAACTGGCAGTCAGGGCACCTTCCGTTAAGCAGGGAATACCGGCTGAGCGATGGCATCCACTCCTTTGCCGTGACCCTCTGTGCAACGTCAACACATCACTACACGGTGACGTTGACAGCGGAAATACGCCACACCATTACACTTACTTCGATCGCGAATGCCATCTCCTCCTCCGGCGAGCTCGCCGTCAGTATTGATGACGTAATCCACCCTGTGCTTTTCCACATCGGCGACAAGCAGCTGTCGATGCTGTTCGAGCAAAGGTTGTGGTCATTTACCGATGAGACCTATATGCCGGTTCAACCGGTGAGTCATTCCGGCACCGGCCTTATCCTGGCGCCTATGGACGGATGTATCACCCAGATCTGCATCGAGCCGGGCGCCACCGTGGAAAGCGGTTCCCTATTGGCAACGATGGAAGCCATGAAAATGGAACACGCGCTGCGCGCCGATGGTGGCGGCATTGTGACCCGGGTAAATGCGTATGCCGGTGATCAGGTGCACAGCGGACAACTGATCATCGAAATCGAACAGGCGGGCTGAGACGCTCACCGGCGTTTCCGGGAGACCACCTGATCGGCATGCTCCCCTGGGGTGTGGGGGCCGCCGCTCCACACTTCGGGTTCGATACCGGGGATATGGAGCCGGCGCGAATCAAATACCGGCTCCCTGATTCCCTGCCGAAGTTGTTCCTCGTAATCCGCGAACACCCGCAGGGCCACCCCGGAAAGCAACAGAATGGCTAGCAGGTTGGCAGACGCCATAAAGCCCATGGACATATCCGCCATATCCCAAAGTAACTTGAAGTGGTCCTCACTGCCGCTCGACGCCACCCAGGCACCGAACAGAATAAACACGATATACAGGGCTCTGTAGCAAAAAATGGAAAGGCGGGTATGCCACAGATAGAAGATATTGGTTTCCGCGTAGTAGTAGTTGGCAATGATTGAGGTAAAGGCAAAGAACAGCAGCGCCAGTGCCACAAAACTGTTTCCCCAGCTACCCACCTGGCTGGAAAGCGCGGATTGCGTCAGCGTTACCCCCTCCACCATGCCGCTCAGTTCCACATCGCTGAGTAATATGATGGCGGCGGTCGCGGTGCAGATCATCATGGTATCGAGAAACACCGACGCCATCTGCACGTACCCCTGCACCACAGGATGCTTTACATCCGCGGCGGCGCCGACGTTCGGGGAAGATCCCATACCCGCTTCATTGGAAAACAGGCCGCGCTTGATACCGTTGGCGACCACTGCCCCAAAGGCACCCGCGCCCGCCTCCTGCACCCCAAATGCGCTGTTGAAAATCAGCCCAAATACCTCCGGCAGCTTCGCTATATTGGCGAAGATCACAAACAGTGCGATTGCGATATAGCCGAGCGCCATAATCGGCACAACAATTCCGGCGAATCGACCAATTGACTTGATACCGCCAAACACAATGACCGCGGCCAATACGGAAATCAGCACACCGATCAACAGCGGATTGAATCCCCAGGCCGCATGTATGGCCTCCGCCATCGCATTGGCCTGCACGGCGTTAAAGAAAAACCCAAAACAGATAATCAGGAATACGGAAAACACCACGGAAAGCCACTTCCAGTTTTTTCCCAACCCCTTGTTGATGTAGTAGGCCGGCCCGCCGCGGAAGGTGCCCGGGACTTCACCCTGCTCCTTGAACACCTGCGCCAGGGTGTTTTCGATCAGGCTGGTCGCCATCCCCAGAACCGCAACCACCCACATCCAGAACACCGCCCCCGGGCCACCGGCGGTGATGGCCACGGCGACACCGGCAATATTCCCGGTGCCCACCCGTGCCGCGGCACTGGTGGCGAATGCCTGGAACGAGGAGACCGAGTCAGCGTGTTCCTTGTGGAAGCTGTGAAACATGACACGCAACATCTGGCGGAAGCCGCGAACCTGCACAAAACGGGTGCGCACGGTGAAGTAGACGCCCGCGGGTAGCAAGGCGGCAATAAGAATACCCATCCACCAGATACCGCCGATGCCGCCCCAGGTCAGATTGTTCCCCCAGGCGATCACTGACCCAAGGACATCCAGGATTGCTTCCATGGGCAACTCCACTAGCGCGTATCTGGAAGAAAGTTTTCAGATTTGGCATTTCAATAGACGCATAACCCAAGACTAGCAGCCCACGGGAAATTTGCCGCCAATGTCCCAGGTCCCCCCGACAACTGAAAACTAACCCGTTACCTAAAGGAAGATTTCTCGCGCGCGCTGCGGCGACACCACCTTGCGGCCCGCCTCCTCGGCAACCTGTACCAGCGCCTCGATCAGCTGCCCGTTCCCCGAGGTCCGGGTGCCATCGGCGAGATAAAAAGTGTCTTCCATCCCGGTGCGCAAGTGGCCGCCCAGTTCCGCGGTTTTGCGGTGGACCGGCCAGATTTCCTCACGGCCAATCACGGTGGTTTGCCACAGGGCTCCGGGTTTCATATAGCGCGGCAGAATCCCCAGCAGATCACAGTCCGCCGGCATACCGGAAGCCACACCCATCACCAGGTTGTAATTGGGCTCTGCCACCATGCCCACTTCCGAAAACATGCCGACGGAACGCAAGATACCCACATCAAAACATTCAAACTCCGGGCGGATCCCCAGCTCGCGGCATACCGCCAGCAGTTCTTCAACCTTTTCCACGGTATTTTCAAACAGCATGGGTGGCCAGGCCCACTCACCATTCGAGCGCACCTTGAGGTAATTCAGGCTTCCCGCATTACACGCTGCAATCTCCGGCCGGCCGGCACGCAAGCAATCGAGCGCGCCCTGCTGATCGCGGCCGATGGTACCGGTGGTGAAATTGAGAATGACGCCGGGACAGGACTGGCGGATAGCTTCCGCTATGGACAGTGCCACCTGCGGATCCCAACTCGGCAAATGCCCCCTGCCCTCACCCTGAGAACGGAAGTGAACATGCATCACCGAAGCCCCGGCGTCGTACGCTTCCCGGGCCGATGCCGCCATCTGCTCAGGCGTGACCGGCACCGGATGCTGTAGTGGATTGGTCAGCACCCCGGTCAACGCACAGGTAATCAAAACTTCATCGGAAACTGGCACATTCGCAGACACTGGACTCTCCCGGAAAAGTTTAATTTTTATAGCTATTTTAAATTGTTGGTGCTTAGCCGATTACAACGGATACCGCTTCGGCTGTGCGCACCCAACCAAGCAATTGCTTGGTTTTGAACACACCCACGAGCCTATGGCTTAACCGACCTAAATGCAATTTTTCGCGGCGCAAACAAGCAAGAAATGCGCATTGGTAACGCCGCTTGTACCAGATCGGCACCGTCGTACAATGCCCCACTCGCCATTCGTCTGTCAGCTACCAGGAGAAACGCTCGCTCATGCCACAAGTAACCCCGCCGAAAACTATCGCCCCATTTGGCAGCTGGGCATCAAAAATCAAAGCGGAGTTACTCACTAGCGGCAATGTACGCCTCAGCGAAGCGCGCCTGTTCGACGGCAAAGCCTACTGGCTGGAATCGCGCCCGGCGGAAAAAGGGCGCTCGGTATTGATGGAGTGTGATCTGGGCGATGATCGCCCCGCCCGCCGCGACCTGATTCCCGCACCACTGAGTGTGCGCTCCAAGGCGCACGAATATGGCGGCGGTGTGTATACGGTTGGCAGTGGCTACGTTTACTTTGTACTCGCTGCCGACCAGCGCATCTACCGCATCGCCCAGGGCGGCGCGGTTCCTGAACCGGTTACCCCGGAGGGGCCCTGGCATTATGCCGACCTGCAACTGGATATCCGCAGAAACCGGCTGATTTGCGTGCAGGAGGACGAGAGCGATAGCGAACGCGAAGCCGTTGCCCGACTTGTCGCCATAGACCTGAACCCGGGGAGCAACTTTGGAAATGTCACCGCGCTTGTCGAAGGTGCAGATTTCTATTCCAACCCGGCCGTGAGTCCGGATGGAAAACAACTGAGTTTCCTGCAGTGGCATCATCCGGATATGCCGTGGGACGCCACCGAATTGATGCTGGCTGAACTGGATGAAACCGGTGAGGTTACGCAAGTCCGGCGTGTTGCGGGGGGCAACCGGGAATCCATTTTTCAACCACAATGGTCACCATCCGGCCGGTTGTACTATGTCTCTGACAAAAACAACTGGTGGAATATCTATCGCGCGGGAAGCAACAAGCCACTGTGGGAAGTGGAAGCGGAATTCGCCACTCCGCAATGGGTATTCGGCATGTCCACTTACGGCTTTCTGGGTGAAGAGCGCATCTTCTGCACTTTCACCAGAGATGGCCGCTGGCAGCTGGCGCTACTGGATCTCAACACCGGCAAACCGCAACTGCTGCAGCACCGTGGCTGCGACTTTGAAAGCATTAGTTGTGCCGGCAACCTGGCGGTGTTCATCACAAGTGGTCCCGCAGATTTTCCCATGGTAGCCATGTACCAGGCCGACACCGGCGGTTTCACGACCATCGCCAGCAGCAGTGCGGCCCCGGTCGACTCTGCCTGGTTCTCCCGCGCACAACCCGTTTCCTTCCGGGAAAGCGATCGCGTGGTACACGCGTTCTACTACCCGCCGTGCAACCCGCGATACACAGCGCCCGCGGGAGAAAAGCCTCCGCTGATCGTGTTCGGTCACGGTGGACCAACAGGGTCCACCTCAGCCGGTCTCAACCTGAAGGTGCAGTACTGGACCAGCCGCGGCTTCGCCATCCTTGACGTGAATTACTCCGGCAGCACCGGTTACGGGCGCGAATACCGCGACCGCCTGCAGGACAACTGGGGCATTCTCGATGTGGAAGACGTGTGCGCGGGCGCCGAATATCTGGTGCAGCAGGGTCTCGCCGACCCCGAGCGTTTATTGATCAAGGGCGGCAGCGCGGGCGGCTATACCGTGCTGGCAGCGCTGACCTTCCACGATACCTTTTCCGCTGGTGCCAGCCACTATGGTATCGGTGACCTTACTACCCTCGCCCGCGATACCCACAAATTCGAGTCCCGCTACCTGGACAAACTGGTCGGCCCCTGGCCCGAAGCGGCGGAGGTGTATCAGGAACGCTCGCCGATCAATCACATCGAGCAGCTGGATTGTCCGGTGATTTTCTTTCAGGGACTGGAAGACAGGGTGGTGCCGCCAAACCAGGCGGAAACCATGGTGGCGGCCCTGCGCGAGCGCGGCATTCCGGTGGCTTACATTACGTTTGAGGACGAGGGACACGGCTTCCGCACGGCAAGCAGTATTCGCATGGCGCTGGAAGGCGAACTGGAGTTTTACAGTCGCATTTTCGAATTTTCCCTACCCGAGCCGGGCCCGGGTATTCACATCGACAATTTACCGTAAAACCCAGGCACATTGCCGTGCCGCCCGCGACGGGTTTTCCCGATTAATCTGGCAAGCGATAAAGCCCTTTGGCGTAGGCGAGGTTACTCCACAGGGCGTTGCCACGGGCATGTACTATTTCTTCGGAATAGCCCCCGGCATCCAGTTCGCTCAGCAGATGGCTGCCGTCATGGGTGTACACCTTGGGCGGCAGTTGCGGCCGTAAAATGACCGCGTGATCCACACCCAACCACGAAAAGTTTTCACCGTACTGCAACATCGCCCTTTGTTTATTCGCGGCGACCTCCTTGGTCAGGTCAAATCCAATCAGTGGATGTTTTCCGCTAACCCCGGCAAGCGACAGTATTGTGGTAGGAAAATCAATCTGCGAAACCAGGCGGTTATCGGTTTTCGCTTCAATACCGCCACCCAGGATAAGCGCGGGAATCCGGAAGCGATCGATTGGCACGAGATTGGAGCCTGTCACGCGGGAATCGTGATCGGCAATGATCAAGAAAACCGTGTCTTTCCAGTAATCCGATTTTTCCGCTTTGCGGATAAACTCCCCCAGCGCGCAGTCGGCGTAGCGCACGGCATTTTCGCGACTCGCCCGGTCGCCGGTGAAACTCGCGGGGCAGCTATCCGGAAATTCCCAGGGGCTGTGGTTGGAGGTGGAAAATACCAGGCTGAAAAAAGGCTGCGAACGTTTGTTCAGTGCCAGAAACTGTTTATGAGCCTCCTCGTACAGATCCTGGTCAGATGCCCCCCAGGAGCCCACAAACTTGGGATTGGTAAACTTGGTCAGGTCCTGGATATCCTCAACCCCATTCCCGAGAAAAAAACTCTTCATATTGTCAAAGTGACTTTCTCCGCCGTAAATAAACTGCGTGGAATAGTCATGCTTTTCCAGGAAGGAAGCGAGCGTAAAGAAGTCCGACTGGCTTTTGTCCAGCTTTACCACGGAACGCGACGGCCCCGGGGAAAAGCCGGTAAATACGGCCTCGATACCGCGCACAGACCGGGTTCCGGTCGCATAGGCGTTGGTGAACCGCCACCCTTTTTCCATTAAGGCATCCAGATTCGGGGTCAGATTTTCACCACCCAGGCTGCCGACGTAGCGCGCACCGAGGCTTTCCTGCAACAGGATGACAATATTTTTCGCCTTGCCCTGATACGACGCCTGGTGTGTACGCAAGGTGGGTATTTCATCGGATTCAAAAGGCACACCCGATTGATCCGCACCGTCTCTTACACTGGCGATCACCGCGTCATCGCGCATCCGGCCATAGAGATCAGACGCCTGCGCCTCCGAAGAGGTGTTATAGGCGGCGTACAGCACGGAATAGCCGGAATTCAGTACAAATGAATTCACAAGGTTGTCATTGCTGAAATACACCATCGATGGGTTGAACGGACGGTGCTGTAAGCTGGATCTGGTCACCAGTGCACAGACCAGAATCATCAAAATCGTGAACCCGACCTTTGTTCCGGTCGCACCAGCATTGGAAGACAGCACGCCGCCAGACAGCAGTTTTTTTGCCAGGAAAGATGCCAGGGCAATGCCACAAGCCGCACACAAAATAGCAAGCTTGTACCCCTGCCATAACATACTGAAGACTTCTTGGGGATAGATAAGGTAATCAATAAACAGGCGGTTGGGGCGGGTGTCATACTCCAGAATGAACTCCGGAGTGACCACTTCCATATAGACCACCAGGACCAGCGCCAGCACCAGCCAGGCCATCAATATCCGACTGAAAAACCGCGAGAATTTTCCATTGGAAATCCAGATACCCACGAGCAGCGGCACAGTATACAGATACCCGATCAGCACCAGGTCGACGCGAATGCCTTTGAGAAGAATGTTAACGACATCTGCGAATGAACCAATCCGGTCGAAATAGGTTATGCAGAGATACAACCGGGATGCCGCTAGAACCAGAAGGGTACAAATGATGAATCTGGCTACAACCGTAAGGGCCCTGTAACGATACATAAATGGAACTTCGCCGTTAACAAATTGACTTCACTGTCAGGAATCTAACAGTCCAACTGTCAAAAAATTGTCAACGAAACGGCGGGGCTCGCTCAGGGAGATTGGAGCGTATTTGCAACAGTTCCAGCCGGCAACCGGCCGTACAGGCGAAAAACAGCCATGGCGACCAGTACCGATACAATCCATGCGAGGCACATGGTCACCAGGGTGTGACTCAAAAAATGGTCGCCGATGGCCATTTTGTAGACACCCAGGGTCCACCCAAGTGCCATGCCAATACCAAAGCCTATCCAGCGGTTCTTCCGGCTGCGAAACAGGAACGCCAGGGATAGCAATGCAAATCCGCCACTCGCATGCCCGGCGGGAAAACAGCGGGCCCGCGCCGCTTGCTCGGGAGATAAGAGATGCGCCCAGAAAGTACTGTACGGATAACTTCCATCATACAGAGTCAATTGACTCGGACACGGCACATGGGTCGCCCCTTTTAGAAGCCCCACAAGGGTCACCGTCACCACCGTGGATAGCAAAACGATCAACATTCCCTGTTTACGGTTGTGAACCCAGGGGATTTTCCTGGAAAAAATCACTGCCACCAGGGCCAGCCCGGCCAGTATCTTCAGCGCGGCTTTGGGGCCGGTGTAGAAAAATACCCGCAAAAGCTCATCGTGCTTACCAATAACCCAGCCCGCAGCGCCGGAGATATAGAATTTGTCCTGGACCCACAAATCAATCCTGCTCAGCTCACACAGCAGAAGCGTTACTCCCAGCAGGAAAAATCCCGCGGCGAGCTGAACGAGCAGGCTGCGATTGGTCATGACGAAAATATGTCCATGGCCGGCTGGTAAACACTGGTCTTCACATCCATAAGCCCCAGCAGTGTATGGAACAGATTGTCCTGGCTGAATTCACGATGGCTAAAGCCCTGCTCGTTCAGTTTGTGTTGTGCCTGCGCAAACTCCTGCCCCGACCAGAAAATCATCGGCACATGCTTCTGCGACTCCGGAGCCAGCGCGTAGGGAAAGCCATGCAGGAAAATACCTTTCTCACCCAGGGATTCCCCGTGATCGCTGATATACAACATCGCTGGAGAGAAGTCGGAAGACACAGACCGCAGGTAGTCAATTACCTGCCCCAGGAAGAAATCCGTATACAGAATCGAGTTGTCGTACGCGTTGTCAATTTCTTCCTGGCTACATTGTTCCAGCAAGTTACTGGAACAACTTGGCTTGAATTTTTCAAAGGATTTCGGGTAGCGCTTGGCATATTCCGGGCCATGGCTGCCCATCTGGTGCAGTACCACCAGAATGTCGCCAGACGGGGTGCTGGAAACAAGTTTCTGGACACCCTCGAGCATACCGATATCCCGACACTCGTCGTCACATTGTTTATTGATTTCTGGGTTGCGGTAATTGGTATAGGGAACTCTCAGTGCCACACCTTTGGAATCTGAGTTGTTATCCATCCAGGCGACGGTAATGCCCGCACGCTGCGCAATATCCAGCACATTGTCGGTGGCCTTGGCCTGCTTCTCGCTGTAGTGATCCCGATCCAGAATTGAGAACATACAGGGAACAGAAACCGCCGTAGCAGTACCGCAGGAGGATACATGGTCAAAACTGACCACATTGCGTTTTGCCAGCGCGGGGTTCGTGGCTTTCCCATACCCGTTCAGCGAGAAATGATCCCAGCGAGCGGTTTCTCCCACCACCAGCACGATCAGTCGTCGTTTGCCTTGCGCCGGCTGCTGCTTGGCATCGAGACCAATTTTTTGGTACGCGATACTCTCAGCGACATCCAGTTTCTGTTTGACGTATTTAATCGCGGTATATATCGGCGTTTCCGGATTTGTATAGAAACGAACGGATTTATGTTCGCGAAAGAAGGATGCATAGCTACTGTTGAATAGCAAAAGCATGGCGACAATGGCGACTGAGGAGATGGCCATCAATTTCCCGCGGGACAACAAACTGCGCAATACACCCTGTTTTTTGACGGGCAAAACCCACACCAGCAAGCCTGGAAGTACACCGCCAAATACCAGATACATAAACAGCCGGGCGTTTAGCAAACCCAGTGATTCAGAAGCATCGGTTTGCAGTGCACTTTCCAGCACTTCACTGCTGATAATGACGTTATACGCATCCATAAAGTATGCGGATGCCGCCGAAATCAGCAGAATCGACACAAGAAAAGGTTTAAACAACCGCCCAACGGCAAAGGGCGACACCAGGATATTGGTCACCGCAACCAGCAACACTGCCAGGGAGCCGATGAAACCTATGTTCCCCCAGGAAACTGGATATATGTCGAGCAAATTGGAAAAAAATGAATAGTTGCCGGCAAGCGTCACCCAAAGCGATATAGCGACGATTACCAGAAGTGCGGGAATTTGACGTTGTTTCAGCACAGACACCTCAAACCTAGCCTTTCGCGGGTGGACTCACCGGCAGACTAGGCTTGAGGAGGTCAATAGCGCGTTAACGCGATGTCAAAATTTTGTCAAAAGAAGGCGCGATGACATGAAAATCAGGTCTCTTGGGGAAATGTGAGCCACTAGTCAGTCTTTAGTTTCACACAGAACACGCAACCCTGAGGCTGTAACTGGCTGACACTGACGGTCCACCCCTGATATTCACAGATGCGCTTCACCAGCGACAGGCCGAGACCAAGCCCCTCCCCCCGGGCGTGAGCACCGCGCTGGAATGGCTCGAACAGGCGGGATTGCTGCTCTGGCGCAATGCCAGGACCGGTATCCTCTACGCGGAACCCGCCCTCGAACAACTGCAACTCAACCTTGCCCCGTTCCGTGTAGTGGAGGGCATTGCGCAACAAGTTGGACATCACCGTCCGCAGAAAAATTGCCTGGTACTGGCCGTGATCCGGCTCTTCGACGGTACAGAGATAATCGATACCACGCGCGGCAAACTGCGCGCCCCAGGTTTCCCCCTGCTCTTTAGCCGCCTCACTGAGGGAAACCAAACTCGCACTTTGGGTCATTGCTCCCTTTTCCCGCGCGAGCAGCAACAGGGTTTCCACCAATTCAAGCATTTCCGCACTGGCACGGTGGATACGGTCGACCTGTTTGATCTGCTTCTCGCTAAGTCCTGTCGAATGGGATAACAGTTCGCACGAGGTACCAATGACCATCAGCGGGGTGCGCAGCTCGTGGCTCACATCACTGGTGAAAAGTTTCTCCCGCTCCAATGAGCGCCGCAACTGCTCGAAGGTTTTATCAAATACCTCCGCCAGCCGTCCCACCTCATCATCTGCGTAGTTTTTCGCAAGCAGCTCACTGCCTCTGAAGCGTGCGCCCGAACGGACGTCGCTGGCGAGCTGGGCAACTGGCTGCAACACTCGATTCGCCAGCAGAGACCCCAATCCCCAGGCAATCAGCAAGCTGACCAGAAAACAGGCCAGCACCGCCTGGTAGATCAGTCGTTCACGCGCTTCAAATTCCTGCTGGTCCTGCACCAGGATGTAAACATCTTCGTCGCGCTGCAGCTTGAAGGCATAATAGGCCTGCTCACCGGCGACTACTTCAGAAAACCCCGGTTTCAGGGAGAGAAATGCAGGTGGCGGGTAAAACTGCTGCGCGGCGGTGGTGTAAAGCTTTTCGCTCTTGTCCAGCTGAACTGCCCGTCCGGTGCCGAGGGCATCCATGGCCACTTCGAGATCCGAGCGCATTCCCGTGGATACCAGGCGCTCTTCGACATGGTGGACAATTTCGACAATCCCGAATGAGAAGGCGCCACTGGTCAACAGCGTCATCAACACGAACGCCAATACAATCCGCTGTTTAAGCGGCTGCCGTGCATTCACGATTCTGTCTCTGCCAGGCGATAGCCAACGCCATGCACCGTATGAATGAGTGGTTTAGCGAAAGGTTTATCGACAACCTGGCGCAGCTGATGGATGTGGCTGCGCAAACTGTCGCGGTCGGGGATATCCTCACCCCAGATTTCCATTTCCATTACTTCGCGCTTCACCACGGCCGGACTCTTGCGCATGAGCAGCACCAGCAGCTTGACACCCATGGGATTCAGTTTCAGAGGCTGCCCGGCCCGGGTTGCGAGGTGGGTCGACTGATCGAACACCAGATCGGCTACCCGCAGCTCGGTCATACCGACACCCCTGCTGCGCCGCGTAATCGCTTCGATCCTCGCCACCAGCTCGGCAAGTGAAAAAGGTTTGATCAGATAATCGTCGGCGCCTGCCCGCAATCCTTTCAACCGATCCTCCAGGGCATCCCGGGCGGTCAGCATAAGAATCGGGGTATCCCTGCGGGCATCCTCCCGCAGCCGCTGGCAAAACTGGTAGCCGTCGAGACCCGGAAGCATGATATCGAGCACGATCAGGTCGTAATGATTCGTCGCGGCGAGATGCAGCCCACTGAGACCATCCTGCGCGCAATCGACACTGAAACCCTGTAGTTCCAGGTAATCCAGTACATTGGCGAGAATATCGACATTATCCTCCACCACCAGTATCCGCATAGCCCCACTCCAGTTGCAGCCGCTTGGGGGTAAAATTTTGGGTGCTTGCCCAGTGACTAGCAAGGCAATTTTGCAATTTAATGCACAGGCTGCCGGCCAGATCGTACATTGGACCAATGCCCATCCACACAGGTTGATGTGGAAGCGATGCATCTGGTTTCTGGCCACTTACTTTCCATATATGATGCCGTCCCGCTGATTGCCCCAGCCGCTCGGCACCGGCCATCTTTGACGCACAGGAAATTTTCGAATGGGACGCTGGAGACCACCCCGCCCACGGGGTTCGCGCTACATTACTCCGGAAGGCGCACGCCGCATGCGCGCGGAAGTGAAACAACTCTGGGAAATCGAACGCCCCCGGGTGACGCAGGCAGTGAGCGACGCCGCCAAGCTCGGCGACCGCAGTGAGAACGCGGATTACATCTACGGCAAGAAGCGGTTGCGGGAAATTGACAGCCGAGTGCGCTTTCTCACCAAGCGACTGGAAGAAATTACCGTGGTAGACAGGGTTCCGGACGAGCGCGATAAAATTTTCTTCGGTGCCTGGGTAACGCTGGAAGACGAAAGCGGCAAGGAAGTGAGATACCGTATCGTCGGGCCGGACGAATTCAATGTGAAGGAAGGCCTGATTTCCATGGACTCCCCTGTCGCCCGCGCCCTGCTGGGTAAACGGCTCGATGACGAGGTGGAAATCCAGCAGATGGAGCGATGGGTCACCTACTACATCTGTGAAATCGAATACTCGGAAATATCCGCAGAAGATTAACAGGCCGCGACAGCGACAGGTTGTCGCGGCCCTCCCCTACCTCAGCGCACGCCTTCCAGCAGGTGGCGCGCGATAATCAGACGCTGGATCTCGCTGGTACCTTCGTAGATGGTGGTGATGCGTACATCCCGCGCCATAC
The DNA here is from genome assembly GCF_033723955.1 of Microbulbifer pacificus. Classification (NCBI taxonomy): domain Bacteria; kingdom Pseudomonadati; phylum Pseudomonadota; class Gammaproteobacteria; order Cellvibrionales; family Microbulbiferaceae; genus Microbulbifer; species Microbulbifer pacificus. Next base: position 326,715 of record NZ_CP137555.1, read on the forward strand.
GCTCCAGCGGGAACTCTTTGGTATAACCCACACCACCGTGCATCTGCAACGCAACGTAGCAGGCTTCATTGGCTTTCTCGGAGGCATAGAGCTTGGCCATCGACGCAGCGGGACCAAATGGCTGGCCGGCATCTTTCTGCCACGCGGCCTGCAGCAACAACAGACGCGCAGCCTCCATCTCTGTGTACTTGTCCGCAAGCTGCCACTGCAAGCCCTGGAATTGTGCCAGTGGCTTGCCAAACTGCTCGCGCTCCTGCAGATAGGTGCGCGCGCAATCCAGCGCCTCCAGGCCAATACCCAGCGCCAGTGAACCGATGCCAATGCGACCGCCCGCCAGCTCGCCGGCAGCGATGCGGAAACCGCGATTCTCCTCCCCCAGCATGTTGGTGGCGGGAATGCGGCAATTCTCGAAGGCCACTTCGTTGGTAACAGAAGCCTTCTGCCCCATTTTTTCTTCCGCCTTGCCGATCACCAGACCAGGGGTGCCCGCTTCCACCAGGAAGCAGGATATGCCCTTGCCCTTTTCTGCGGACGCATCGGTAACCGCCCACACCACAAATACACCGGCAAACTCGGCGCTACTGATAAACAGCTTGCTGCCGTTCAGCACATAGTCATCGCCGTCTTTCAACGCACGGGTGCGCATCGCGGCGGCATCGGAGCCGGAACTCGGCTCCGTCAGACAGAAGGAACCCGCGGCGTATTCACCGCTGCAGATTTTCGGCAGGAAGTAATTTTTCTGCTCGTCGGTGCCCATCGCCTGAATAACTTCCGCGACCATGTTGGTTACCGAAGTCGTCGTCGCGGTAGAGGCGCAGCCGCGGGCGATTTCCGTGATGGCAAGACTGAAGGCGATGGTGGCGGCGCCGGTGCCGCCGTATTCGGGGTCAATATTGATGCCCATAAATCCGAGTTCCGCCAGCTGCTTCAGCTTTTCCAGAAACAGCGGGCGATTGCCGGTCTTGTCCAGGTCCGCGGCGATAGGCTTCAGCTCGCTTTCGGCAAACTGGCGCGCGGCTTCCTGGATCATCTGTTGTTCTTCGGACAGTGAAAAATTCATGGAGTGTTCTCGCTCAATTTCGCTCGCTGCACTAGGCAATACGCTGTGCAGCCTGGTTATTGTTGTCTCTGTTTATTGTTGTCTCAATACGATCGATTTCGTAAAAGAAATCGCCGCAGCGCGCCCTGCTGGATGGCCACACCCAGAAGAATCAACCCAAGGCCTGCGATGGTCGCCATGTGTATTTGCTCACCTACAAGCAGTGCAATCAGCAGCAGCGATAGCGGCGGCGACAGATAGATAAAGTTGCTGATGCGCGCGGTATTGTCACAACTCATGAGCGCACCTTGCCACAGCAGAAACGCGATGCCCATTTCAAACAGCCCCACATAGACGGCACCCAGCCAGCCGGCCAGCGGTGGCCACTGCCAACCGCCCTGCCACCATATCGCCAGCATCAACCACGGCAGCCCACAGCAGAATGTCAGTAGCAGGTTCACCGCGGCATTGCCGCCGATGCGGGTATTCAACAGCCAATAGCAGGACCAGATCACTGTACTGAGCAGCGCCAGAGCAACGCCGACTGGTTGATCAAACTGAAGAGAGAAAACATCCCCCCGGGTCGCAATCACCAGTACACCGGTGTAACACACGAGGCCCGCCAGCAGATCCTGGCGACGCAATTTCTGCTTCAGCAACGGCACGGACAACAGTGCCAGCACCACACCCCAGGTATAGTTCAGGGGTTGCGCCTGCTGCGCGGGCAACAGGGCGTAGGCGTTGAACAGGATCAGGTAATAGAGGAACGGATTGCAGAACCCTAGGGCGAGATACCACTTGTAGTTGGCTCGCCAGCTGGTGGCAAGCTCGGGCAGCCGGCGCTGCCAGCAGATCGCACCAAACATGAATATCGCCGATACCACCGAGGCGATGGTCACCAATTGCAGGGGCGAGAGATATTGCAACGACAACTTGAACGCACTGGCCACGGTGGACCAGCAGAGCACTGCCGCCAACACCAGCACCGTCGCACGACGATTGCCCTGTATCACGGAAACTGATTGTTCAGTCATTTTTTTGACACCGACTGACAGAACCGATGAGTCATACGGTTTTATTTATTCGACTAAAAATTTTTTATCGCTACAAACAAAGATGGCAGGCGCCAGGCGCCTGCCATCTTTACCGGACGCTAGCGAATCAGCGCTTGCCGCTTTTGGGCTCTGGATCGGGAACCGCAACCGAAGTATCGGTTTTCACTTCCTCTATAACCACATAGGTGTGGGTTTCGCGTACACCGGGTACGGAAGCCAGCTTTTCGCCAAGGAATTGGCGGTAACCGAGCATATCCTTGATGCGGATTTTTACCAGGTAGTCGAAACCACCGGCAACCATATGACATTCCTGAACCTCGTCGAGGCCGGACACATGTTTATTGAAGGCTTCCAGTGCTTCGGTCGCGGTATCCGTCAGGGATACCTGGATATAGACGACCAGGCCCGCATGTACCTTCAGCGGATCGAGCAGCGCCACATAGTCCTTGATGAACCCCTCGCGCTCGAGCCGCTTCACCCGCTCAAGGCAGGGTGTGGGGCTCAAATTGACGCGACGGGCCAGCTCCACATTGGGAAGGCGGCCTGCACGCTGCAGAATCCGCAGAATCTGACGGTCAATACGATCCAGATCTTCCAACTTACGAGACATGACAAAATACCCTACTGGTGATCAAGCTAATACGCCCTATATTTAACCACACTCTTTTCTAAAATGGCGATTAATTCTGGGACACTTACCACATAATCCGGGTTTTTATCCTGCACCCATTTGTACCAGGGAGTTTCGAGGGAAAATCTATGCCAACACACTTCGCCGGGGATCTGAAGAACGCGCGCCAGAAGGCCCGTGAATACCTGCATGCCGACGAAAACCAGTGCGTCAGCGAACTGCTGGCCGCCCCGCGCCCGGGCGAGGCCCTGCGCGAGAAGATCCTCGCCACTGCCAGCCAGCTGGTGGTGAAATCCCGCGAGCAGCGCAGCAAGCGCGGCACGCTGGACGCCTTCCTGCAGCAATTTGGCCTTTCCAATAAGGAAGGTGTAGCCCTGATGTGTCTGGCGGAGTCCCTGTTGCGGGTACCGGATGCCGATACTGCAGACAAGCTGATTGCGGAAAAGGTTCACTCCGGGGACTGGTCCAGCCACCGCGGCCAGTCTGATTCCCTGTTCGTGAATGCCTCCACCTGGGGCCTGATGCTCACCGGCAGCATCGTCGAGCTGGATCCGGATATTACCGAAAAACCGTCCACCTGGATGAAGAGACTCGTCAGTCGCATGGGCGAGCCCATGGTCCGCACCTCCATGATGCAGGCCATGAAGATCATGGGTGGCCAGTACGTCCTCGGTCGCACCATCAAGGAAGCCCTGAAGCGCGGCCCGGCGGAGAACAAGCCCGGCACCCGCTTCTCTTTCGACATGCTGGGCGAAGGCGCCCGCACCATGGCAGACGCCAAGCGCTACTTCGACTCCTACATGATGGCCATCGAAGCCATCGGTGCCGACAACACCAAGCGCGATGTAGTGGAAGCCAACGGCATCTCCATCAAGCTCTCCGCCCTGCACCCGCGCTACAGCGAACTGCAGCGCGAGCGCGTAATGACCGAGCTCCTGCCGCAGGTAAAAGCCCTGTGTGCCGCCGCCGCCAAATACCAGATGGGCCTCAACATCGACGCCGAGGAAGCGGACCGCCTGGATATCTCCCTGGATATTTTCGAAGCCCTGGCCCGCGATCCGGAACTGAGCGACTGGCAGGGTCTCGGCTTTGTACTGCAGGCCTACCAGAAGCGCGCGCCCCACGTGGCGGACTGGCTGATCGCGCTGGGCCGCGACAGCGGCCGCAAGCTGATGGTGCGACTGGTAAAAGGTGCCTACTGGGACAGCGAGATCAAACACGCCCAGCAGATGGGCCTGAGCGACTACCCGGTATACACCCGCAAATGCCACACCGACCTCTCCTACCAGGTGTGTGCGCGCAAACTGCTGGATGCCAACGATGCGATCTACCCGCAGTTTGCCACCCACAACGCCTACACCGTGGGCCTGATCCTGGAAATGGCCGGCAACCGCAGCGACTTTGAATTCCAGCGCCTGCACGGTATGGGCCACCTGCTGTACGACCAGATCGAAGCGGTACACGGCAAGCGCGTGCCGGTACGCGTTTACGCCCCGGTGGGCGCACACCGCGACCTGCTGCCCTACCTGGTGCGCCGCCTGCTGGAAAACGGGGCCAACAGCTCGTTCGTAAACCGTTTTATGGATGAGAACACCCCGGTCAACGTACTGGTGCAGGACACCCTGAAACTGAGCGAAGCCTGCAACCCCTACCGCCACCCGGAAATTCCGGTGCCGGGCGATATCTATATCGGCCACGAGGTTCTGCCGCGGAAAAATTCCCATGGCTTCGAGCTCACCGACCCCATCGCTTTTGCTCCCCTGAAGCAGGCCGTGGAAGCCTCTGCAGGCAAGACCTGGACCGGTGGCCCGATTGTCGACGGTATTGCCGGCAAAGCCGATCTGGCGGTAGTCAACCCCGCTACCGGTGAAGTGGTTGGCCACACCGCCAATACCGACGCAGCGCTGATCGACCAGGCATTTACTTCTGCCGCCGAACACCAGCGCGCGTGGAACCGTATTGGCGGTGAAGCCCGTGCAAATATTCTCGACAAGGTTGCCGATCTGTACGAGCAGCATATCGACGAACTGGTGGCGATGATCTGCCGCGAAGCCGGCCGCACCCTGAACGACGGCATCAGTGAAGTGCGTGAGGCAGTGGACTTCTGCCGCTACTACGCCAACGGCGCGCGCCAGCACTTCAGCAAGCCTACCGTTCTGCCCGGGCCCACCGGCGAGAGCAACGAGCTGAGCCTGTGTGGACGCGGTGTGTTCGTGTGTATCAGCCCGTGGAACTTCCCACTGGCGATCTTCACCGGTCAGGTGGTTGCGGCGCTGGCCGCAGGTAACGCGGTAATGGCGAAGCCTGCGGAACAGACCCCGCTGATCGCTGCCCGCGCCGTGCAGCTGATGCATGAAGCCGGCATCCCGAAGAAGATTCTGCACCTGATCACCGGCACCGGCGCCGCCATCGGCAAACCGCTACTGGATCACCCGCGCGTTGCCGGCGTGGCCTTTACCGGCTCCACCGAAACCGCCAAGCACATCAACATGCAACTGGCGGCCAAAGACGGTCCCATCGTGCCGTTGATCGCCGAAACCGGCGGCCAGAACGTGATGATCGTGGATTCCACCGCACTGCCCGAGCAGGTAGTGGACGACGTCATCAACTCCGCATTCCTGAGTGCCGGTCAGCGCTGTTCTGCACTGCGCATCCTGTGTGTACAGGACGTGATCGCAGACAACCTGCTGAACATGCTGAAAGGTGCGTGTGAGGAGCTGGTACTGGGCGATCCATCCAAACTGGAAACCGATATCGGCCCGGTGATCGACGAGAAAGCCCTCGGCATGCTGGAAAGACACCGCGAACTGATGAATGTGGAAGGCAAAACCCTGTTTGCGTTTGACGAAAGCAAGCGCCCGCAGAGCGGCACCTTCTTCGGTCCGCAGGTGGTAGAGATCAAGGACATCAATCTGCTGAAACGCGAAGTCTTCGGTCCCTTCCTGCACGTAGTGCGCTTCAAGGCCGAGGAACTGGAAGAGGTGATCCGTCGTATCAATGCCACCGGCTACGGCCTGACCTTTGGCCTGCACTCCCGCATCGAAGGCCGCGCCGGCGCCATCTTCAAGCGCATTGACGCGGGCAACTGCTACATCAACCGCGACATGGTTGGTGCGGTTGTGGGCGTGAACCCCTTCGGCGGCATGGGCCTCTCCGGCACCGGCCCCAAAGCGGGCGGCCCACACTACCTGTTCCGCTTTGCCAACGAGAAGACCAAGACGGTCAACACCGTGGCGACTGGTGGCAACACACAGCTGTTCACCCTCGGTCAGTAATTTTTCAAAGTTACAAACCGATAGTTACAGACCACAAAGCCCGCATGGAAACATGCGGGCTTTTTTGTTTACGAAAAAAAAGGCCGGAGGAATCCTCCGGCCAAGCCAAGTCCTGTGAGTTGCCGAATAGTACTTGGAGTAAATCCAGTGCCCGTCTAGTTCAATACGCGATAACCGCGACCGCGCAGGCAGTTGCGGGTGATGTAATTCGCCTCTACGTTCGAACTGCCGACACCACTGACACCGCCGAGCAGCGCACCGGCGCCGGCACCGGCCGCTGCGGCGCTACTGGTATCGCCGATAATTGCCCCGAGGGCGCCTCCAAGAAGCGCCCCGCCAACGGCTCTCGTAACACCACGACGTCCAGCGTCATTGCGTGCAGCCGTGGACAGGCCCCTGCAGTCCGCCAGGTCGAGCTGGTACTGGCGCATGTTGACGCCGTAGGTGTCGATCACGATATTGCCGGCACCGGGTACCTGCTCCTGTTGGTAGGCGCATCCCAAAAGAGTTGCTGCGCTAAGGCCCACAGCGGCCAAGATCTTGATCTTCATTGGCGCTCCTCACCACACTTGTCGCCTGTTTCTTCTGTAGGTTTAGACGACATTGCGACGGTGTGCCAGCAACCAGAGAAATTTAGCGGTGGGAAAGCAAGACGGTGACCATTGATCCGGAATTGTGCCAACCGACGAAAGGGCTAACGGTAGAAATAGCGGATAGAAAGCTTCTGGGCCTTCCCCCGCTCGTCATGCAGATTAACGATCCCTCGAAAATACTGAAGACGTCGATCTCGCGAGGAGTAAGTTAGGAGCAGGTCACCGGCGAGCCAGCGCAACCAGGGTTGGGCGAGATCTACGTTTAGACAAACATGGTCTGATGCCGTCATGCTGCCATCGCAGACAACCGCTCTAGCGCGCAGACGGACCGACTGACCGTGCACTGGTGAAACAAAATCAAACTCCACCGTCTCGCCAGATGTGAGCCGCCCCCAGTGCTCTCGAACGAAAGCATCGAAACCCGCATCGACCACATCCACATTGACATCGGGCACCACAGAATCCTGCCAGCGGCCCTGGGCGCTATTGCGGTAACGGATTCGCCAATTATCGCCCTCTCGACTCACCTCGCGGATTTCACCGCGGCGAAAATCCTCCTGAATGACTTCGGGGCGCACCTCTCCCGCCATCGAATTCGATGAACTATCTTGCGGCAATGACAATCGCTTTTCGGCAATTTTTTGCCCCACAGGGTCGTAATAAAGCACCCGAACATTCCCGCTGTCATCGACCAGGAAGTATTCGCAGTAGCGCAGTTCGCCGCTGCTGCCGCTCGTAGAGTGCGTAGTTTGGGCCACCCCTGTGACTACCGCCGTCGTTACAACCTCTTCCGGTGCCGAGCAACTGGAAATTGAGATGGCTGCCGCCGCGATCCAGGACATCATGTTCAGTATCTGAAACTGGATTGCCGCGCCAACTTCATGGCACCGGCAAGGAAAACGGCCCACAGTAACGACAACAGTAACAAGGTTGCCCAAAGTGGCTCAGACAGTGCCACCGATCCGCCAATGGCGGCACCGAAAAAATAGCTGAGCGGCCCACCAACGCCACCAAACAAGGCGGCAATGATAAGATTCCGCTGCAGAAAGACAAACGCAAAACGCAGCGCGAGCGCAAAGTTCACCCACAGGCATGCTAGCCACAACGGCACCAGAACAAAACGCTCGCTTTCAGGCGTTGGGAAAAAAATGCCAGCCTTGAATAGCAGCGAATCCATACAGATACCGGTGATCGCAATCAGCCCGACCCAGGCACAGCATCGAACAAGTGGACCAGGGTAATCCCTGCGACGCTTTTGGTCATCGCCGTCAGCGGGCAAACGACAGAACAGGAAAAAATGCAGTGCAACATTGGCTGCGGTAATACCTACAACGAAGGCATTACCGGGATTTACCACACACAGCAACCAGACGAACTCAAAGGTAACGCCAGCGATCAGCAAGTGAACCATCGGTGGTGGGGTTCCACCGGCTTTGCTGATATTCACTTCACTGACCGCCCCGACAGGGCCTCTCGCTTTCAAGGAATCGTTACCTACCCATCAAGCCAAGCGAGGTAAATGCCGGCAGCGGGGCTTGGCAAATGTGAACTGAGCGGTGCTGATGGCGCGCTCCAGGAAACCGCCCTCGCAATAGCAGAAATAGAAATCCCACATATTGATAAAACGTTGGTCAAAGCCCTGATTGCGGATTTCTTCAATGTTTGCAAAGAAAGCATCCCGCCACGCCGCCAGAGTTTTCGCGTAATCGAAGGTAATATCATCCAGTCCCACGATCTGCATATCCGTATCCTCGGAGATATGCTTGGCAATAATCTGGTTGGATGGCAGGCAACCGCCGGGAAAGATATAGCGCTGGATAAAATCGACACTATTTTTGTAGCTGTCAAAGCGCTGGTCCTGAATCGTGATCGCCTGCATGACCATAATGCCGTCCGGCTTCAACAGGCGACTGCAACGGGAGAAAAACTCGCGGTAGTACTCGTGCCCTACGGCTTCGATCATCTCGATGGAGACCAGCTTGTCAAAATGACCTTCAAATTGACCATCCAGCTCACGATAATCCCGTAACAACAGAGTAATACGGTCTTCGAGACCCTCGCGTTTTACCCACGCTTGCGCATGTTCAAACTGCTCTTTGGATATGGTGATGCTGGTGACCCGGCAACCGTGATGCTTGGCGGCATAGATCGCCATTCCGCCCCAGCCGGTACCGATTTCCAGCAGATGATCGGAAGGCTGCAGGCGCAACTTGCGGCAGATGCGCGCCAGTTTGAACTGCGAGGCCTCTGCAAGGTTTGCGTTAGTATTGGGAAACACCGCAGAGGAATACAGCATGCTCTTGTCGAGAAACAGCTGGAAAAAATCATTACCCAAATCGTAATGGGCGGAAATGTTTTTGCGCGAGCCGTTAATGGAGTTCGCGTTCAGGCGATGCAGACCCCTCAGGAGTAGCTTGGAAACAAAACTCCAACGCGAATCCAATTGTTCCAGCACCGCCATATTGGCCACAAACAAACGGATTACCTGCACCAGGTCCGGTGAATGCCAGGCGCCATCCATATATGCCTCGCCGGAACCGATGGATCCGCTCAGTAAAACCTGGGTATAGGTGGATAGATCGCTTATGTAAATATGCGCTTCGATCTCCGAGCTCCCCGGCGCCTGCCCGAACTGATACATCACCGGATCAGGCTCGGCCTGCTCGCCCTGCCCTGGCACCAGATTTTCATGCACGAACAGGGTACCAACAGATATGTCCGCCATGCGCTGCAATACCAGCTTGCGCGCCAATCGGTCAAACCAATTCGCCGTAGCCTTGCCCCCCAGTGAGTTCGGTACTTTTGTCACTACAGGTTGCAAATTCACGGCATCCATTGATGCGGACTGGGAAGCGGTCATAGAGACCTGAACTGCAGACTTCATATCCTGTTGACTCCGTCTTCTGATTGCTTTTTATGCGAGCGGTTTGGTTGTTCGGATACCGCCCTGCCCGGATGGGTAAACAGCGGTACGCGTTTAACAAGCAGTTTCAGTGCCTGCCAATAGATAGCACCGATGACTTTTACGGTATACAGGGGAAACTGGATCAGTTTCTTGCGCAGTACCGCCGGCGATATCTCCTCCCGCACGAGACTCATGCAGGCATCGAATACGCATTCACCCGCGTCCAGCGAGCGAATACTGACGGTCAGGCGATCACCCGGGGTGGTGCTGCGCCATTGGTACACTTGGTCCAGAGGCATGAAAGGCGATACATGCAGGGTCTTTTGAAAACAGGCCTTGTGAACGCGACCGCGCTTCCTTTCCGCGCCTTCCGTATCACGCTGCTCGCCCACAGCATCCGCAATGGACAAGACATATCCATGTCGCTCGTTCCATGGGGTATTGTGAACATCGAGCAGTAGTGCCTGCACTTCCGTAGCGGAAGAATCAAAACAGTAATAGACGCTGATCGGATTCATGTTGTAACCGAAATAGCGCCAGTTGGCGAGGAAGGCGATGGGGCCCTGCGGACGATAGCCGCACTCCGCTTCCACCCGATCACGCACCGCCTGATCCAGTGGCACCGCCGGGTCGCCGTAAAAATCCTCGCGGCGATATTGTGCCGGCGCCCAGCCGCCCACCGACCAGAGTGGCGTTTGTGCAAGGATTTCCGGCAGCTCATCCAGAAACGCATACACCATAAAGCCGCGGTAGCGGAAGCTGTGGTCCCGCGGCTGGTAACGTCTGTGCTGAATCCAGCCAGTATAAATACCACTGCGCACTAGAATTCGACCCCAAGGCCGCGCGCCACACGTATTGCGCTTACCACCCCATCTTCATGAAAGCCATTGGCCCAGTAAGCACCGCAATACCAGGTCCTGTTTACGCCATTGACTTCGCCCCAGCGTCCCTGTGCCTTGTTGCCCTCCGCGGAGAATTGCGGGTGGTCGTACTCAAAGCGTTGCAGGATCTTCTGCGGGTCGATGGCACTGTCGGCATTCAGGGTGACGCAATAGGTGTGCTGACTGTTGAGGCGCTGCAAGATATTCATGTTGTAAGTCAGCACCGGCAGGCTGTCATGGGCGCCCTGCAGCCGGTAATTCCAACTCGCCCAGGCGCTCTTGCGCTGGGGCAACAGGCTGGTATCGGTGTGCAATACCACCGAATTTTTCTCGTAGGGTATCTGGCCGAGGATTTCCGCCTCCGCCTCACTGGGGTCCTGCAGCATCTTCAACGCCTGGTCGGAATGGCAGCCCAGCACCACTTCATCAAAGGTTTCCGTGCCCTCGTTACCCTCCGCATCCCGAAAGGTCAGCTCCACGCCCTGCTCCAGACGCCGAACCCCTGTCACCGGGGTGGAGAGTCGGATTTGATCGCGAAATCCTTCCGTCAATGGGCCGATATAGCTGCGGGAGCCGCCCTTGATCACCCGCCACTGGGGTCGGTTGAACAGGTTGAGCAGTCCGTGGTTGTAGAAGAAGCGGATAAAAAAGTGCACGGAAAAATCCAGCATCCGCGTCATGCTCGCGGACCAGATCGCCGACCCCATGGGCACCAGATAGCGGTAGGCAAATTCACTGGAATATTGATTGCTGGTCAGGTAGCTCCCCAGTGTCATCTCCTCATCCAGTACTCCCCCCTTCCAGTCCGCCACCGCATCCCGGTTGAATCGCACAATATCCTTGAGCATACGCCAGTGGCCGCCATCCAGAAGATTGCGACGCTGCGCAAACAGTGAATTGACACTGTTGCCCGCGTACTCAAAGTTATCCTGCGGCGAGGTAACGCTGAAGCCCATATCGGTGGGCTGCGACGGGACACCAAGGCGCCCCATCAGCTTGATGAAATTGGGGTATGTCCAGTCGTTGAACACGATAAACCCCGTATCGACCGCCAGCTTGTCGTTCCCATGCTCCACGTCAACCGTGGCGGTGTGCCCACCGAGCCTTTCCCCCGCTTCAAACAGGGTGATCTCATGTTTTTGCTGCAGCAGATAGGCGGTGGTGAGGCCGGAAATCCCGCTTCCGACAATGGCGATACGCATCAGTTATTCCTCAACTTTCTAATTCTTGTTATGCGCGGCGCGCACAATTTGTGCCAGACCGGCCGCAGCACCGCGAGCATTCGCAGTGACCAGCTCAGGCGGCGTGGAAAATCGATGATAGAGCGGCTTCCGGAAAGGCCGCGCAGAATGCGATGTGCCGCCTGCTCTGGGCTCATCATCAGCGGCATGGCAAAGTCATTGCCCTTTGTCAGCGGCGTATCGATAAACCCGGGGCGAATAAGCACCGTGCGCAGACGGACCCGCGATGTATCTGCACGCACCGATTCCATGAAATAACTGACAGCAGCCTTGGAGGCTCCGTAGGCCTCAGCCCTCGGGAAGCCCACGATGGAAGACAGGCTACCTACTGCGGCAAATACAGGCGAACGGCTGTTCGCCAGCAGCGGGAGCGCCTGGTGCAGGGTATTCACCACACCAAAGAAATTGGCATCGAAGACCCGCCGATAGCGCTTCACGTCCAGTTCCAGATTGTCTTCATACTCACAAACACCCGCGCAGGCGATCACCAGATCAAGCTGGTCGGTAATCTCCGCAAGTGCACGGCCAGCTTCCGCCATGGATGCATCATCGCCAACATCACAGGCGAGCACCTTGATGAGCTTCGGCGAAGGTTGCTGGATTTTTAGTAGTGTGTCTCGGTTGCGACCGCTGACAATCACAAAATGCCCCTCGGCGACGAGCTTGCGCACCAGTGCCGCCCCGATTCCCGAGCTAGCACCGGTAATCCAGACTATCTTTTTGCCGGAGCACTCACCATCACCCGGGTGCTTGTCGCGAGCCGCTTGCCAGTTCATCCCGGCTCCCCTACATGCGCGGCACCAGCGTGACTCTTCTGGTGGTTCCCCTGTGCCAGCTTGGACTTGACGATTTTCACGACCGAGCCAAGAACCGGTATCTGCTCATACACCATGGCCCCCAGATCGTAGATATCCTCGTGCACCGTTACTCTGTCCGCTCCAGGATCGATTTCGAGCAGTGACGCACCGCGAAGTGTCAGCGGCTTGCCGCCAGCGAGCTTCGGGTGGCGATAGTGCATGGTCCACCACAGGCTGATCCGGTCGCCATCTATCAACGACTGGTCAAATTCAAAGCGACATTCGCGCAGGTTCTCCGCCATACCGGAAAAATACCCCAGCACCGCGGGCAAGCCACGCAACTCATGCACCGGGTCGCGAAAAATTACACTTTGAGCGTAAACGTCGCCGATCATTCGTGGATCAGCAGCCAAAAAATCCGCATAGAGATGCTCAAGCCGCTGTAGTAATGGCACCATTTCAGGCTCCCTCCTATATAACTTGCCAACTAAGTCGCAAACATCACAAACGCTGTTACGCCCCTTGCTACGCTGATGTCCGGGCATTGGATTACACGACAAGTCACTCTTGTACAGGACGCGCCGCCCCGGTCACGGATTTAAATTTGCGCCGTACAGGTGATCCAAATTCCTGACAGCAGCGTAAAGCAGGCCAGGAAACGCGAGACTGGGCGAAAACAGGGACGAAATCGTATTACCATGGCGGCAATGGAACCCTTAAAAGGTGGCTTGAAGGCAATGCAGTCTTCCCCGCAGACAAGAGACGACGAGTGGAGCACCCTTCTGGTCAAGGTGGGTGCGTCTCAGGATCGCATGGCGTTTGAACGACTCTTTGGCCACTTCGCACCGCTGATAAAGGGATTTCACCTCAGTCGCGGCGGGCAAAGCTCCGCGCCCGAAGCCGCCGATGAACTGGTACAGGAGGTGATGCTCAAGGTCTGGCGCAAGGCGCCGAGCTTCGACCCGAGCAAGTCCTCCGCCAGTACCTGGGTGTTCACCATCATGCGTAACTGTCGTATTGACGCGCTGCGCCGCAGCAGCAGGCAGCCGGATACCGACGACACCCTGGAGGTTGAAGATATCTGGGATGAAAGCTTCGACAACCAGCCCCTGGTCTATCTGCAGCAGTCCCGCAGCCAGTCCACGGTGGAGGCAGGCCTCAGCAGCCTGCCCCCGGAACAGAGCCACGTCATTGAAAAAGCATTTCTGGAGGGAAAATCTCACAGTGAGATCTCTGAAGAGTTGGGCCTGCCCCTGGGAACCGTCAAATCCCGGGTGCGCCTGGCATTGAAAAAATTACAGAGCACACTTGTCCGGTAGGTAATCATGATTAAACACCATCCCGACAATAACATGCTGCTGGAGCACGCCAGCGGCAGCCTGAACTGGGCCCACAGTCTGGCCGTATCCGCCCATCTGCAGCTATGCCCCAAGTGCGCAGCACAGATGAAGTTGCTCAATCGCATTGGCGGCGCCTTGCTGGAATCGGTGGAACCGGTATCGACAAACGCCCCTACTGATGACGCCGACCAGGCGTTTGCGCGCCTGATGGGCAGAATCGATACAGATGCAGATCAGGCGGAGGAAACAGCCGGCGAGAAAGTCATAGCCACGGTTGAAAAGCCGTTCATATCGCGGGACCCTGTCTTTGCAAACTTGCCGCCAGTGGTGGAGAAGTTGATGCACGGCAACCCGGCACTGAAATGGCGCCGATTATCCAAAGGGCTGCGGGAGGCACGGCTGAAGACGGGGCAAACCCAACACGAGGTGGCTTTCCACCGCATCGCTGCCGGCAACAAAGTGGCTGAGCACGATCACCGCGGCAAGGAAATCACCATGGTGCTGTACGGCAGCTTTTCAGATGCTGACGGCATCTATTCGCGGGGCGATTTCCTGGTCAGAGAGCCCGGTGAGGTCCACCGCCCAACAGCCACCCAGGATCAGGAGTGTCTGTGTTTTTCTGTGGTGGAGGCGCCGGTGGCACTTACAGGATTCGTGGGCAAACTGGTGAACCCGTTTCTGTCCATCAAGCCACAATAACTGCCGCCCAACCATCGAAAGATATATTGTGCGCATAGCAAAAAGCCCGGAAATTTCCGGGCTTTTTGTATTTTCTTACTTTGCTTTCGGGCGAGGAATCAGCGTGCCGTGGCGATAATATCCCCACCGACATAGGGTGTGCCGCCACGGGTAAAGCGATTTTTGAGCGCCTCCCAGCGATCCCCGATTGCCGCCATCTTTTTTGACCGCACATGGCCGTAACCGCGAACCTGCTGCGGCAACGCGAGCAATTCTTCTGCCTGCTCGATATTGGCAACGCTCAGGTTTTTCGCAACCAGACTTACCGCGTCACGGACTTCACGTGCCCAGCGCCGCTCCTCGCGACGCTCCGCGGTATAGCCGAACACATCAAAGATGCTTCCGCGCAAAATTTTGCCCTTGGCCAGAAACGGTAGCGCTTTCGCCAGCCAGGGTCCCAGCGAAATCTTGCGGATCCTGCCACTGGCATCCGGACGGGCAAGCAGCGGCGGTGCCATCAGGAAGCGGATCTTGTAATCACCGGCGAATGTGTCGCGCAACTGCTGTTTAAACGATTCCCCGCTATACAGACGTGCCACCTCGTATTCGTCCTTGTAGGCCATGGCTTTGAACAGGCTTCTCGCCGCCACACGGGTGAGATTGCCACGGCTTTCCGGCAGGCGATCTTCCGCCTGCTGAAGCTCCGCCATTGCCGCGGTAAATTGACGCGCGTAACCCGCCCCCTGGTATTCGGTTAGCTCTTTGGCCAGCCGGGCGACCATTTGCTCGGTGGTTTCCAGCGGCTGCACCACATGCACCGCCTGTGCCGGGTTCACCAGCTGATCGACGGCCCGCGGATCGACCGCGAGCAGGCGCCCTGCGCGGAAAGCCCGCAGGTTGTTTTCTACCGCAACCCCGTTTAATTCCACCGCGCGCTCAACCGCACTCTGGGAGACGGGCAGCAGCCCCTTCTGGCAGGCGTAACCCAGCATCATCAGGTTTGCAGCGACGGAATCACCAAACAGTGCTTCCGCGTAGCGATTGGCATCAAAGGCAAAGTAGCCACCGGCCACAGATTGGATGCTTTCCGCCGTCGCATCCGCAGGGAACGCAAGATCGTTATTGCGCACAAAGGCCGCCACCGGCACTTCCGCGGTATTCACCAGCGCCTGCATTTTCCCAGCGGCAAACTTGTTGCGCTGGCCGGCGGCCGTCACCATATCGCAGCCCAGCAAAAGATCCGCAGAACCATCGCGGATACGCGCGGTGGTTATGTCTTCCGGCGTGTTGCCCACTTTCACGTGGGCCACAACGGCGCCATTTTTTTGGGACAGGCCGGTGAAATACAGGGTGGTACTGCCCTTGTCCTCGAGGTGTGCCGCCATACCGAGTAACGCGGCAACGGTCAGTACGCCGCTGCCACCAATACCGGCCACTAGAATATTCAGCGGCTGCTGCAGTTGCGGCTTGGGCGCATCCTGCAGGTTTTTGCTGGCGTGGTCGATGGCCTGGGCCAGCGTGCTCAGCTCCGGCTTTTTCAGCTCACCGCCTTCCACACTGACAAAGCTCGGACAGAAACCATCCGCACAGCGCATGTCCTTGTTACAGCTCGACTGGTTAATCTGGCGTTTGCGGCCGAAGCCCGTTTCCAGGGGTTCCACCGCAATACAGCTCGACTGCACGCTGCAGTCGCCACAGCCCTCACACACCCGGTGATTGATCAACAGGCGCTTTGCCGGATCGGCCATCTGCCCCTTCTTACGGCGGCGACGTTTTTCCGCAGCGCAGACCTGCTCGTAAATAATCGCAGTAACGCCGGCAGTATCGCGCAACTGACGCTGGACCTGATCCAGTTCATCGCGGTGGAAAATTTGCAGGTCTGCAGGCAGCAGATGGCGGTGCTCCCGCCAGTGATCCGGATTTTCGCTGACCAGACACACCTGCCCTACCCCTTCCGCCAGCAACTGCCGGGACAGGGTCGGCACCGTTACCTCACCGTCTGCGGGCTGGCCGCCGGTCATGGCCACGGCATCGTTCAGCAGGATTTTGTAGGTGATGTTGATTTTGCTCGCCACCGCCTGGCGAATGGCCAGCAGGCCGGAATGATTGTAAGTGCCGTCGCCCATATTCTGGAAAATATGCTTGTCGCTGGAGAAGCGATGCAGCCCCACCCAGTGCGCACCCTCGCCACCCATATGGGAATAGGTGTCGGTGCGCAGCCCTTTGCCGAGCGCCATGATGTGACAGCCGATACCGGCACTGCCGGTACTGCCCTCGGGCAATTTGGTGGAGCTGTTGTGGGGACAACCGGCGCAGAAAATCGGCTCCCGCGCGAGCAGTCCACTGGCCTTTTGCGGCACGCCCTGGCCCAGCCGTTCGGCCAGCGGCACCAGTCGCACGGCGAGCTCGGTATCCGCCAGCCAGCGCGCGATCGCCTTCGCCACCTGATCCGGGCCAAAGCCCCAGATGGCGGGTAGCAGGTCGTTGCCGTCGAGGTCTTTTTTGCCCACCACTTTCGGGCGCTGCTGGTCCGGCCAGCCGTAGAACAGATTCTTCATCTGGTCTTCTACCAGCGGGCGCTTCTCCTCTACCACCAGAATCCGCTCCATACCGCGGGCAAACTCGCTCATGCCGCGGGGTTCCAGCGGCCAGCTCATGGCGACCTTGTGGATGGAGATACCGTATTCGAGAAGATCCTGCTCCGTCAGCTCCAGCAGCTTGAGCGCCTCCAGCAGGTCGCCATGAGCCTTGCCGACGGTGACAATGCCGAAACGTTTTTGCGGCGCGTCGACGATGGTGCGGTCGAGCTTGTTGGCATAGGCAAAGGCCTGCGCCGCCGGCAGTCTCTCCTCCAGCATCCGGCGCTCGTATTCGAGACGTTCGGCAGGCCAGTTCAGGTGCGGATCATAATTGAGACCGTGGGCCGGGATCGGGAAAGACTCGGGGATCACAAAACGCGGCAGCTCCGGCACCAGTATGGAAGCACCGGATTCTACGGTTTCGGTAATTGTCTTGAAGCCGACCCACAGGCCGGAGAAACGGGAAAGCGCGATCCCCGCCAGGCCCAGGGTGAGGTATTCGTCGATGGTGGCCGGGAACAGCAGCGGCATCATCACCGATTCGAAAATCTGGTCGGTGTTGTGGGAGAACATGGAGGACTCCGCGGTGTGGTCGTCACCGCACAGCGCCAGCACGCCGCCGAGCTTGGAGGTACCCTGGATATTCGCCTGGCGGAACACGTCCGCGCTGCGATCCACTCCGTGACCCTTGCCGTACCAGATGGAGAAAACGCCATCGCGGGTAGCCTGCTGGCGGTAATGGTCCAGCAACTGGGTACCCCAGATATTGGTAGCCCCCAGATCCTCGTTGATGCCCGGCTCGAAATGAATGTCCCGCTCGGCCAGCAGTTTCTTGTGGCGCCACAGGGCCTGGTCGTAACCGCCCAGGGGGGAGCCGCGATAACCAGAGATGAAACCGGCGGTATTCAGGCCGGCCAGTTCGTCCAGTTGCTTCTGCATAATCGGCAGACGCACCAGGGCGTCAATGCCAGTGAGGAATACACGGCCGGAATCCCGGGTAAACGCCGCCTTGAGGGAATACTCCCGGTCAAAGCCCAGTTCCTGATCAGTTTCGACCATCGCCATGGTGGGGACCTTCTCGCAATGTTGCACCCGGCAGGCTGCCCAGTGGCAACGGACCTGCACGGTTTGATGTTATTTTGATGTGGCCCGTAAGCTATCACCGGCCAGTCGGGCAGGTCATACCAAATTCACCTTAAAACGCGAGGGACAAGGAAAGAATTCGCCACTTGAAGCACCTTTTCTGCAATAATCAATAAGCAAACGCGATGAGTTGAGAATCTTTATCAAATCCTGCCCGCCCGTATAGCGACGGGAACTCACAGGACTGAGGTTGTGGCAGAAATCAGGCTGAACCAATGAGAGAATCCGGTCACAAGAGCAATGCCGGCGGCCCAGAGACCCCGGGTAAAGCAGTGCCCCGGTAACCCAGGCCGATTCATCGCCCTAGCCATCCAATTGGCACTCCGAATACAACAAGCAGAAACACCAGGTAACCCTATGGCCTATATGCTGGACGCCATCGACAAGCACATTCTGGAAATTCTTCAGCAGGACGCGACCATTCCCAATATCGAGCTGGCGGAAAAAGTCTGCCTGTCTCCCTCTCCCTGCTCGCGCCGGGTGAAAAACCTGCACGAACAGGGGTTTATCAAGAGGGCGGTGACCCTGCTGGAACCGGATATGGTTGGCCTGCCGGTCAGCGTGTTCATTCAGGTAACCCTGAACCACCAGGTAAAAAAAGAGCTGCAGCACTTCGAATCCACCATCGCACAGTGGCCGGAGGTGATGGAGTGCTATTTGATGACCGGGGATTTTGACTATCTGCTGCGGGTGGTGGTGCCGAATCTGCACGCCTATCAGGAGTTTCTCGACAAGAAACTGACGGAGCTGCCGGGCATCGACCATATCAAGAGCAGCTTTTCACTCAAGCAGGTGCGCTACCGCACCGAGCTGCCGCTGGACCAGCTGCTGGAAAAATAACTCAGCGACGGAAAAAACTCAGGATGACGCTCAGCACCACGCTGAGGATGACCATGGATGTGATCGGAAAATAGACCTTGCTGCGCTCGGATTCGATACGGATATCGCCGGGCAATCGACCAAACCAGTTAAACAGCCATGGCGCGAAGTGCATCGCCACGCCCACCAGGGTCAGGATCACTCCCACAAGTATCAACCAGCGCGCCATAGCCTCTACCCTCTCGCAATCTACACATTTCGCCCACATGCGGCCCTCTCTTTCCAGTGTAAGTCCTGGCTGAGGGAAAGTTACGGCACCGCTTCATTGGCAGTCACTTTATGCGCTGATACCATCGAAGTGACTCTCCGACAGACGCTATAACAAGGCTAACAATTATGCGCCTCATTCATATCCTCGTTGGTTTGTGCGCCGTACTCGCATCGTGGAATCTTCAGGCAGCGACGCTGGTACACAATTTCTCTGGATACCAGGCAACCGAACAAAACCTGCAACAGTTCAATACGCTGGTATTCGACCAGGGCAAGGTACTGGCCACCGGCGATTACGCCACCCTCAGCCAAAGCTACCCCAAAGCAACGAAAATCGACGCCGGTGGCAAGACGCTGCTGCCAGGGCTGATCGACGCCCACGGCCATGTCCTTGGCCTCGGCAGGTTGCAGCAACAGCTGGATCTGCGTGATCTCGATTTACCACAGACACTGAAGGCCATCGAACAGTTTTCCCAGAAGGTGCCTGCGGGCGACTGGCTGATCGGGCGCGGCTGGAACCAGGTTCTGTGGGCCGGCAAGGAATTCCCAACGCGACAGCAACTGGACGCACTGGATATCGATCAGCCGATTTGGCTGCGCCGTATCGATGGACACGCCGGATGGGCCAACAGTGCAGCCATGAAACTCGCCGGAATCACCCGCGAAACTCGCGCACCGGCCGGGGGTGAAATCATTCGCGACCGCAGTGGCGAACCGAGCGGCGTCCTCGTGGACAACGCAATGGCACTACTGGAAAGCGTGATCCCACAGCCCACCCTGCAGGAGGAGAAAGCGGCACTCAAGACGGCCTTTGACCTGGCGCTCTCTCTGGGTCTCACCGGTCTGCACGACGCCGGCATCTCGGGACAGACATTGGAGGCCTATCGCCAACTGGCATCGGAGAAGGTCATACCGCTGCATGCCTACCCGATGATCTCGATCGATGACAAGAATCTGCCGCAACTACTCGCTGCTGGTTATGTCGGCGCCCCGGATGAAAGGCTCTATGTACGCAGCGTCAAGGTGTATGTCGACGGCGCCCTCGGCAGCCGCGGTGCCGCCCTGCTGGAGCCCTACCACGACCGCCCCGGTGAAAAGGGGCTGCTCATCGCCACCGAGAGCGAATTGTTACAGCAGATAAAACTGGCTACGGACAACAAGTTCCAGGTAAACACCCACGCAATTGGTGACCGTGCGAACCACATCGTGCTGGACATATTGCAATCGCTAAACAAGGACCACGACCAGAAACCATCCCGCCATCGGATCGAACACGCCCAGGTCCTGACGATCGATGATATCGAGCGCTTTCCGTCACTGAACCTGATCGCCTCGATGCAGCCGGTACACGCCACCAGCGACAAGAACATGGCCGGCGACCGCCTCGGCGAAAAACGACTTGCACGCGCTTACGCGTGGCGAAAATTCCTCGAGCAAGGCACCAGAATAGCGTCCGGTTCCGACTTCCCGGTAGAGCCAGTCAATCCGTTATTCGGCATTCACGCAGCGGTCACCCGCCGCGACCGGCAAGGAGACCCGGAACAGGGATGGCACATGGAAGAAGCAATGAACATGGAAGAGGCGCTGCGCTCTTTCACCCTGGACGCCGCCTATGCCAGCCACCAGGAACAGGTCATCGGCAGCCTGGAGCCGGGCAAGTTCGCGGACTTTATCCTGCTCGACCGCAATATTTTCACCACTGATCCGCAGGAAATCTGGCAGGCAAAAGTCTTGGAAACCTGGGTGGAAGGAGAAAAAGTTTACACACGCAGTGAATAACGGCTAAGTAGAATCCACAACACTACCGCTCAGTATAAAAAAAGCCGCAACAATATCTGTTGCGGCTTTTTTATGTTTATCAAGATTGAATGTGGCGGACCGAGCGGCCCGCCGGAATAATTCAGTTCTTGACGGCAACCGTGGTCGCTTTTTCACCTGCCTCCCCAGGAACCGGGAATCCGCGATCACGCATCAGCGGCTCGATGCCCGCATCGCGGCCACGGAACAGACGGTAGGCCTCTGCCGGATCGATGGCGTTGCGCGGAGCGAACAGGTATTTCACCAGCTTGGCTGCCACTTCCTTATCGTAGAAGCCATCTTTCGCCTCGGCGAAGGCCTCAGAGGCGTCAGAGGTCAGCACATCCGCCCACATGTAACCGTAGTAACCAGCGGAATAACCCTCGCCAGAGAAGATGTGGCCGAACTGCGGCGTGCGGTGGCGCATAACCAGCTCGCTGGGCATACCCAGCGCATCCAGGGTTTCACGTTCGAACTTGTCGGGGTCAATCCCCTCCGGATCGGTCGTGTGCAGCTTCATGTCAACCAGCGCGGATGCCAGGTACTCGGTGGTGGAGAAGCCTTGGTTGAAGTTGGCCGCCTTCTTGATCTTGGCTACCAACTCCGCAGGAATCGGCTCACCGGTTTTGTAGTGAACCAGGAACTGATCGATTACCGGATCAGTGCTCAACCAGCGCTCCAGCAACTGAGACTGGAACTCTGTGTAATCGCGCACACCGCTGTTCAATGTCGGGTAAGCGACGTTGGACGCGAGGAAGTGCAGCGCGTGGCCAAATTCGTGGAAGAAGGTGGTCGCATCGTCCCAGCTCACCAGTACAGGTTCGCCCGGCGCACCTTTGATGAAGTTGGAGTTATTGGAAGCGAGTACGGTCTTCTTGCCATCAAAAGTGCTGTGATCGCGGTACATGCTGGCCCAGGCACCGGAGCGTTTGCCAGCGCGCGCGAACGGATCCAGGTACCACAGACCGATGTGCGCACCGGAAGTCTTGTCTTTGACTTCCCACACTTTTACGTCTTCGTGGTAGACAGGCACACTGCCAGCCTTAACCGGCGTGAAGCTGAAATTGAACAGTTCACCGGCAACGTAGAACATGCCTTCACGCAGATTGTCCAGCTGCAGATACTGTTTCACTTCGTCGGAATTCAGATCGTATTTTGCCGCGCGCACTTTTTCCGCGTAGAAGCGGTAATCCCAGGGCTCGATCTTGATGCCGGCTTTTTCTGCATCGGCAACCGCCTGCATATCCGCCACTTCTTCGTGTACCCGGGCAACGGCCGCCGGCCACACCGCTTCCATCAGTTCGATAGCATTTTCCGGAGTTTTCGCCATGCGGTTCTGCAGCCGCCACTGGGCGTAGTTGTCAAAGCCCAGCAGGCCTACACGCTCATCGCGCAACTGCAGAATCTCGGCGATGATCGCGTTGTTGTCGTGCTCGCCGCCGTTGTCACCACGGCTGTAGTAGTTGCGCCAAACCTGCTCGCGCAGCGCACGATCTTCTGAATAGGTCAGGAACGGATCCATGGAAGAGCGCGTATTGGTGATCGCGTAATTGCCCTTCTGCCCTTTTTCCTCCGCCAGCGCGGCCGCCGCCTTGACGAAGGATTCCGGCAGGCCCTTCAGCTGATCGCTGCGCAGGAAGATATCGTAGCCCTCTTCGTCCGCCAGTACGTTGTTGGCGAATTTGGTGTGCAGCTCCGCAAGGCGCTCGTTGATTTCCGCATAGCGCGACTTGGCTTCACCGGTCAGGGTGGCGCCATTGGTGGCAAACTGGTCGTAGGTCAGTTCCACAACGCGCTTTTGTTCCGCTGTCAGATCCGAATCATTGCGCGCATCAAACACCGCTTTTACACGCTGAAACAGCTTGTCATTCTGGATGATCTTGGTGTTGAACGCAGCGAGCTGAGGAGCCATCTCTGCCTGCACGGCACGGAATTCTGGAGATGACATATTGCCGCTCCAGATGCCCCAGTATGTAAATACCTGATTCAGCGCCTTGCCGCTGCGCTCCATCTGTTCAATGGTATTGGCGAACGTGGGCGCTTCAGGGTTGTTGGCAATACGATCGATCTCGATCAGATTCTGCGCCATGCCGAACTCAAGGGCCGGCTTCACGTCTTCAACCTTCATTTTGTCAAACGCGGGCACACCGCCATAGGGACCGGTCCACTCGGCCAGCAGTGGGTTGGTACTGGCAACGTCTGCCACAATCGCCGCGGACGCGACGGCCTGTTCGGCGGGCTTGGCGACCTGTGCCTGTTCGGAATCTTTACCGCATCCACCCAGGGTTGCGAGGGCTGCAGCAATGGACATCGCGATCAATGTTTGACGCATCGACTCGATCCTCTTGTATCTATGTTTATATGAGTGATTCTATGATTATTAAAATCCTGACCGCCCGGAGTGTACCCCGGGTCGATGGATGTAGCCATGACGCGCCGACCAGCCCACAATTTTATACGGCGAAGTGCCTTTCTGGCCGAACACCCCTCTTCCCGTGGCTAACTTTGCGGAGGAAAGTCTGTGCGATAGATAGGGAACGCCATTTGATAACGGCGTATTAAGTGGGTTAATTTTAGGCTAGCAAAAATAGCCGGGGCCACCCCCGGCATCTCACAAATACCGGGTCAGCCCCGGCGATCTTCCACAATGGTTCCGAACATCTCGAGTTCCGCATCGTGAGCGCTCTCGCGCCAAACCTCACGCAGCGCATCGGCAATCCAGTCCTGCATGCCCGGCAACGCCAGAATCCGCTCGCAATAGCCCATGGCCTCTTCGCCAAGCGAAAGCTGGTATCCGCGCAGGCGAATGGTTACCGGTGCAAAGAACGCGTCCACTGCGGTAAATGCTGATCCCGCAAGATAAGGGCCGCCGAAGCGCTTAAGCCCCTGCAGCCACAACTCCTCAACCCGGTCGAGATCCTTCTGCAGCGCCGCATCGACCTCACGCAATGCCACGGTGACGCCACAGTTCATACTGCACTGGTTGCGCAGCGCAAAAAAGCCCGAGTGCATTTCCGCCGCGGCGCTACGCGCCCACGCCCTCGCCTGCCGATCCTGCGGCCACACCGATGGGAAGGATTCGTAGAGATATTCAGCAATGGCAAGGGAATCCCATACGGTGGTCTCCCCGTCGACCAGGCAAGGCACCAGACCTGTGGGAGAAAACTTGCGGAATATATTCCAGCTGCCACCCTCGTCAAACGGTACGAGCTGCTCTTCGAAGGGAATATTCAGCTGCGTGGCCAGTAGCCAGGGGCGCAGAGACCACGAGGAATAATTTTTATTGCCGATAAATAACTGATACATCGCGATCTCCCTCGCTAATGGATTTGTCTGCTTTGGCGTCTGGGGTTGCCGTATCAGGCGCCGCCGTTGCGGCCCTCGCGCAGCAATTCCGAAATGCAGAATGCGAGTTCGAGCACCTGATCTGCATTCAGGCGAGGGTCGCACTGGGTGCGATAACAGCTGGCGAGATCCGCATCGGAAATTTTCCAGGCTCCCCCGGTACACTCGGTCACATGCTGCCCGGTCATCTCCAGATGGATGCCACCCGGGTGGCTGCCCTCGGCACGGTGAACCGCAAAGAAATCGCGAATTTCCCGCAGGATATTGTCGAAGTTCCGCGTCTTGTAACCGCTTGAGGCCTTCTCAGTGTTGCCGTGCATGGGGTCGGTACTCCACACCACCGAACGCCCTTCCCTCTCCACCGCCCGCACCAGCGCCGGCAACTTCTCGCCCAGGGTATCCGCCCCCATGCGGGTGATCAGTGTCAGGCGCCCCGGCTCGTTGTTCGGGTTCAGGCGATCGATCAGTCGGATCAGCTCATCGGTGGCCATACCCGGCCCGACTTTCACACCGATGGGGTTCCACACACCTGCAAGGAATTCCACATGGGCAGCGTCCAGCTGGCGGGTGCGCTCGCCAATCCACAGCATATGTGCCGAACAGTCATACCATTTACCGGTGAGACTATCGGTGCGAGTCAGCGCTTGCTCGTAATTCAGCAACAGCGCCTCGTGCGATGTGTACAAGGTAGTTTCGCGAATAGCCGGCGTATTGCTGGAGTTAACCCCACACACCGCCATAAATTCCAGCGCATCCTGCAGACGCTCCGCCAATTGCAGGTAGCGATCACGCTGCGGATTATTTTCCAGGTAACTCAGGTTCCAAGCATGCACCTGGTGCAGGTCGGCGAGACCGCCCTGGGCAAAGGCGCGTAGCAGGTTCAGCGTGGCCGCGGACTGGTTATAGGCCGTCAGCATCCGCCGGGGATCCGGTACCCGCGCCTCCGCGGTGAAGTCAATGCCGTTGATAATGTCGCCGCGATAGCTGGGCAGTTCCACACCGCCGATATTCTCCATATCCGCGGAACGGGGCTTGGCATACTGCCCTGCCATACGCGCTACCTTTACCACCGGCAGGTTGCCGGCAAAGGTCAGTACCACCGCCATCTGCAGCAGGACCTTGAACGTATCGCGAATACGGTTGGCATTGAAATCGGCAAACGATTCGGCGCAATCGCCGCCCTGCAACAGAAACGCCTTGCCCTGCGCAACATCCGCCAGCTGCCTGCGCAGCTCGCGTGCCTCGGCGGCAAAAACCAGCGGCGGATAGCCAGCGAGCTCACGCTCGACCGCTTCCACATCGGAAATTGACTGGTATTTGGGCTGCTGGTGGGCCGTGAGCTTGCGCCAGCTCGCCGGATCCCAGGGTTTGACTAAAGGCTCGGACACGGGGGTATCTACCTCAACTTCCATTTTCGGTTTCACTGCAGATAACTACAGACGGCGCGCCGCCAAATTGCCGCACGCCAGCCTGTCAGGGAGAGCAGGAATATTCAGGCCGCGCCCAGTGCGCGACCTATGCCCTGCATCAGGATTCCAGAACTTCAGCCACGGACTGGCAGAAGTAGGCCATGTTGCTCTCACTCAGACCGGCGATGCTGATACGGCTGGAATCTACCATATAAATGGAATAGTCCCGCTGCAGTTTATGAACCTGCTCCGGGGTAATGCCGAGGAATGAGAACATTCCCTTCTGTCTTTCGATAAAGCTGAAGTCACCAGCAGCACCCGCGATCTTAAGGCTTTCCACCAGACCGGAACGCAAGCCGTTGATGCGCTCACGCATTTCGGTGAGTTCCGCTTCCCAGTTTGCGCGCAATCCGGCATCGGTCAGAATGGACTCAACGATGGCCCCGCCATGGCTGGGCGGCATCGAGTAGTTGCCGCGCACCACGTTCAGCAGCTGGCTCTGTCCGCGATCCGCCGCCGCGGCATCGCTGTAAATCACCATAGCCAAGCCGACGCGCTCGCGGTAGAGACCAAAGTTTTTCGAACAAGAAGCGGCCACCAGCATTTCCGGCACAGATTCCGCCATCAGGCGCAGGCCATAGGCATCGGCATCGAGGCTTTCGCCGAAGCCCTGATAGGCCATATCCACAAACGGGGTAAAGCCCTGCTTCTGGGCCATTTCCGCCAACACCTTCCACTGCTCGCGAGACAAATCCGCACCGCAGGGGTTGTGGCAGCAGGCATGGAACAGCACCAGGTCGCCCTCACCCACCTGCTTCAGCGCTTCCACCATGGCATCAAATTGCAGGCTGCTGGTGGCGCGGTCGTAATAGGGGTAACTCTTGATCTGCAGACCGGCGTTGCCGAGCAGCGGAACGTGGTTGGCCCAGGTCGGATCGCTGACCCAGATGGTAGCGCCGGCTTTGGCACGGTTGGTAAATTCGGCGAGCACGCGCAGCGCACCACAACCGCCCGGGGTCTGCGCAGAGCGCACCCGATTACCCACCAGTGCCGGATGCCCCGCACCCAACACCAGTTCCTGCATGGCGCTGTTGAACCCGGGGGTACCTGCAGGACCGATATAGGATTTAGTTTCTTCACTCTGCAGCAGGCGGGTTTCCGCCTCTTTCACGGCCTGCAAAACTGGCGTGTGGCCCGCCTCGTCTTTATAAACACCCACCCCCAAGTCGATCTTGCTGGGGTTTTCGTCGGTGCGGTAGGTGGCCAGCAGGCCGAGGATCGGGTCAGCCGGAAGGCTTTTCAGGTGGTCGAACATGGTAACTCCTGATGATTCATGCCCGCGCACTCGCGGGGTGCGCAGGCTGGTGATTTTGGCATGTATCTAGCGCGGTCAAATGCCCAGGTTTCAGTCGATGAGGCCGCGGTTGGCCCAATCCTGCGCGCGAGCCATGAGTTTTTCGATAATGCTGTCGAGCTGACGGCGCTCGTCGGTGGAGAGTGAACCCATCAGGTCATTCTCGTACTGTTGCGCCAGAGGTACGATGCGCTCGTACACGTCGCGGCCTAGCTCCGACAGATTCAGTACCTGGCGACGGCGGTCGGCGAGGTCTTCACTACGGGTGATGTAGTCATTCTTGATAAGGATCGACACGGCGCGACTGATCGCCACCTTATCCATCGCCGTCTGCTCTACCAGATCCGCGGCGGAGAGATTGGGGAAGCGGCCGAGAATCGCCATGACGCGCCAAGCCGGAATAGTGAGGTCAAAGCGCGCGCTGTAGGCATCCGCAATGGCATTACTCACACGGTTGGAGAGTACCGACAGCCGATACGGCAGAAACTTCTCCAAACGCAGGTCGTCGGGGCGCACCGCTTCACTGGGGCTTGCCAGATCCGAGGTTTCGCTTCGTGTGTTATCTGTTGTCATTGCGGTTCATTCACCTGCTGAGGATCGGGTTGTACCAGGTTTCAAATGTAACTAAGATTGGTTTCAATTGTAACCACTGCCGCAGGAATTTTTGCCCGTGACAGATTGCCGGCAGCCGCCGACTAGGCCGTTTTGAACGCAAGCACTCGATCCGAGAACCCGGAAAGTGGGGAATCCAGAGCAACGGACCCTGACGAATATTTCGACGCTCGGGCACGCCAGTACAGCATCTGAAGAAATCGGCCGCGCATTATACGGGCTTTGACGCCATTTTTGTCAGCCAACTCCTTGTTTCGCGCAAACTATTTGCGCGGGCGTGCAACGGCGGCAATTCTCCACGGAACATTATTCAAGGCCAGGCGCGTACCACCCGCAACCACCAATAACCATTCGCCATACAGACAGGAACGCCAACTATGGAACTGCACGGCTACTTTCGCTCTTCCGCCAGCTACCGGGTGCGCATTGCCCTCAACCTCAAGGGACTCGAATACGATTACCATCCGGTAAACCTGTTGAAAGGAGAACAACGAGAGCCCTCCTATCGCAGCCTCAACCCACAGGGGCTGGTGCCGGCCCTGATCGACGCAGGTCATGTGTTTACCCAGTCTCTTGCCATTCTCGAATGGCTGGATGAGCAGCACCCGGAGCCGGCGCTGCTGCCACAAGATCCCCTGGCCCGCGCCAGAGTGCGTGCGCTCGCGTATAACATCGCCTGCGATATTCAGCCCCTGCAAAATCTTCGGGTGCTCAAGTACCTGCAGGCGGAACTGGGCGTGGAAGAAGAGCAGAAAATTGCGTGGATTCGCCACTGGATTGATGACGGTTTCAAGGCACTGGAAAGCCAGCTGAACACCG
Organism: Microbulbifer pacificus; assembly: GCF_033723955.1. Lineage (NCBI taxonomy): Bacteria > Pseudomonadati > Pseudomonadota > Gammaproteobacteria > Cellvibrionales > Microbulbiferaceae > Microbulbifer > Microbulbifer pacificus. Next base: position 355,297 of record NZ_CP137555.1, read on the forward strand.
GGGCGGAGCAATTTGTTGGCGGCGACAAGCCGGGGCTATTTGAATGCTGCCTCATGCCACAAATCTACAATGCGGAGCGTTTCGGCATGGACATGACGCACTACCCGCACATTTCCCGAATCGCCAACGCCTGCGCCACCCTGCCCGCCTTCGACAAGGCGAGACCGGAAAACCAGCCAGACAGCACCCTGTAATAGGCCATCATCGGGCCGAGGATTATTACTGTGCCGCTCCGCCATCGGAGGCTTGATCACCCCGCAGCGCGAGCGGCTGGCTAAAGGTAAGGGAGCGATAGGGAAATGGAATTTCCATGCCCGCCTTATCCAGCGCCCTTTTGACTGCGCTGACCACCTCTCCCTGGGACTTACGCTCATCCAGTGGCGTGGAGCCCGCCCACCAGGTGACCTCAATTTCGATACTGCTATCGGCAAATGCGTGCGGAAAAATCTGGATCGGCTCATCGTCGCGCACAGACTTGCAGGAGGCCACCGCCTGCTCGATGACCTTCACCGCCTCGAGCAGATCCACGCCGTAGCCAACGCCGACAATGATGGTAAAACGACGTTTATTGCGGTTTGTCAGAATTTCCACGGGATTTTTGAACAGGAACAGATTCGGCACGATCACCAGTTCCCCGGTGGTACGACGGATGGCCGTATTCCGCACGTCTACTCGCTCTACCCGCCCCTGTACATTCTCGCACTTGATCACGTCGCCGGCTTCAAAGGGGAAATTCCACAGAATCAGAATGCCGGCAAAAAAATTCTCAAATACATCTTTGAAGGCCAGCCCCACCGCCACGGAGAGCAACCCCAGACCACCGAGCGCCTTGGCAGGCGTCAGCCCCGGGAACAACACCATGGCACTAAACGTTACCCCGATTACCCAAATGACAATCTTGGCGAGGCGTACCAGAAGATGTTGTAAGGAGGGGCGTCGCCCGGTTCTTTTGGCGAAGCGGAACACAAAGCGTCCGATTACTTTCGCCATCAACCAGGTCACAACCAGTATCAACAGGCTGGCGACAAAAAACGGGATATGACCGAGGAACCCCTCCCAGATATTGAGAATGGAGGCGGTCACCGCATCCAGAATTTCGGGAAATGACGACGGTGCTGCCTTGGCGAGCTCCAGCGATTCAGCGAGTTCCTCTGCATTGCCTACCCCCGGGGGACTAGTTTGCGCCTGCCCCATCACTCGCTCCAACCGGCGAACTCACCAAGCCGCAGCCACTTGCTGGCGATCCACTTTTCTCCTTGCAACACCGGGCTGCCACCGTGCAACGTCAGGTAATCCAGATCGCCTTCATCGTTGGCGTATGAGAAAAACAGGCCACAGCCCTTTTTCGGCAGAATATCCAGCCCCAACTTCGGGAAAATCGTCGAGCCCCCGGCATCCACATCATTCAGATACATGATCATGGTACCCACACGCTGGCCGCCCATGGCCAGCACCTCACGATTACCGGGGCGCTCAGGGTCAAAAAAATCGTAATGGGGTCGATATTCCGCACCGGCCTGATAGTTAAGAATCTGCAGAGGCTCGCCTCGCTCTTCAGGCACGCCCAGCAATTGGGCGATACGGGACTCTACGGCGGCAATCAGCGGTGTTTCCCGCTTGCGGAAATGGGTTCCAGAGCTGGTGCGTACGTCTTCCAGATCAAAGGTGCCAATTTCAGAATTGACGACACGGGACCGCGCCATATGCGGGCGCGACATTTCAATGAGGGCATCGCACTCCCAGTGCGACAACAGATTGCCGAACAAAATGACGTTGGGTTGCCGCATCGCCAGCAGCACATCCACCTGTCGGTCACCCAGTGCAACCTGATTTGAAGATGCTTCAAAAATGCGAAAGCGAGCACCGTCGTCGGGCATATGCCCGCCCGGATTCCCACATTCCGGATTGCGAACCCGCTGCTGCTGATCCGGCTGAAGTTCCGTAAACTCCACGAGACACTCCTTTGTCCTCTGCCAAAACGGCACCTGTCTGTTCAGCACCGTATTGCGGATAGAGTATAGCCCCGCCAACTGCCTCCCATGCAACCCCCTGCGCCCCAGGCAAGGCGGCCAGCTACGGTGACGCTGAACCCTGCGCGGCGGATAATGTCCTAGGTGATATTTACCGATCCTGTAGGGGGAACCATGAACAAGCACGGACCAACATTTAGCGCGCTGCACAGGACCGCAAGCAGAGTCGTTCTGCTGGCGCTGGTAGTGCCATTGATGATCTTGCAGGGCTGCGCCACCCTGTCGCCCGATTTCGAAACCCCAGAAGTGCAGGTAACCGCGCTAGAGCCGCTGCCAAACAACCAAAGTGGCGACCTACGCTTTCGCATCCATCTTCGGGTCTTCAACCCCAACGACACAGACCTGGCGCTTTCCGGTCTTTACTACACGCTCAAGCTGGCGGGTCACAAGGTAATCACAGGCACCTCCAGCAACCTGCCGGTGATACCGGCTTACGGGCAGAATGCGATTGTCGTGGACGCCTCGGCCAACCTGATGGGGTCATTTATGGCAGCCGCGCAACTACTGCAGATGCAGGGCAATACCGTGCCCTATGAGCTGGAGGCCAAACTCGGGCTTCAGCGCTCCATCCTGCCCGCTATCCGGGTGACCAAACGGGGAGACATTCCCCTGGGCCAGTACCAACGCTGAGCCTCAGGACTTCCACTTTGGCTTTGGAGAGAAAGGAAGATTCGAAGGGGATATGAGGAAGGAAGGCCGGAGGAGTACACCTCCGGCCAGATCGGATCCGGGCGCGAGTAAAATCAGCGCCGCGCCGCGAGAATACCGCCAGTCATGGCAGCCATGGAGCTGAGAATCCCCAACCCGACCAGGCTGTACAGACTGATGCTCTGTTCCGCCAGGGACGCCAGCACCTGATCCAGGGGAAACTGCCAGCAGACGATGGCTGAAGCGGCCACTACCGCGGCGTACTGGTAACGGGTCGCACGACGCTCGGCGCGTTTTGCCGGCACCGCTGGCAACTCTGCCATTACGCGCTCGCAAAAACCGTCGTCGTCCACATGGGGCTCGCTAAATTGCAGCTGTTGCGACAGCCAGGTGTCGAAATCCGGCTCGCTGCCTTGCGCAAACTGAGCGGACTGAACCACACCGTCTCTGATCACCATACCTGTAGAACCACCTGTCGTGTTCTCAAATTCATTCTTGAGTTCCGTAGACTGCTGTTTGAAATCAGCCACTGACTACCTCCTCTCGCCAGGCCTGCAGTAATGTCTGCAATTTGGCCCGCGCGCGATTGACATGGGATTTTACCGTGCCCAGCGGCAACTTCATAATACTCGCGGCTTCTTCGTGTGAAAAACCGCGCTGCATACACAGATGTACTGCCTGACGCTGGACGTCACTCAATTCCCCCATGGCCGAGTTCAGATCTCTGGCCATCCCCAGTTGCAGCGCTTCTTCGACGCTCTCATTGGCCTGGGCTCGATCAACCGCATCCTGGTCCACGTCCGGCGCATTCTTGCGCTTATAGCTCATGACCAGATTGTAGGCAATGCGATACAGCCAGGTGCTGAATCTTGCATCCCCACGGAAAGCAGGCAGCGCCTTGTAGGCCTTGATAAAGGCCTCCTGCGCCATGTCGTCGGCAAGAGCCTGGTCGCCATCGCACAGCTGACGGAGCGAGAATCGCAGCTGTGACTGATAGCGACGAACCAGCTGGGCATAGGCCCGCTGGTCCCCGTCTTCGACGACGCGCCTTATCAGATCCTCATCATCGAGGCTCATGGATGGCCGTCCTTAACCTACTTGCTGCTGTTGATCGAGTTTCCAGTTGATAAAGCGGGCCACACCGATAAACAGCGGGATCAGGCCCAGACTGCCGGCACCCAGACCACCGGCCGCGGTCAGCCAGATGAAGATCGCTGCGCCCACGGCAATCAGGGTGAAGCCCCGATCCTTGACGTTGGCACTCCTCTCCCCTTCCATCGCATCCAGCAGCTCCGGCGGAATATCGCGGCCTTCCGACACCATACGGTTGATGTTTTCCATCAACAGCTGCTTCTTGCGGTAGCTATTGCGGGTCACCAGCCACACGATCAGAATCGGCGTGCCGAACACCGCCAGTATGGCAATGATGCCGATCAGCCACTCCATATCCCGTGGGCGGTACTGTTCGATTTCGTGCACGTGCATATCGCGTTCCGCACGCTCGCGAGCACTTTCCATGCGGTCCCGCGCACTTTCCACCCGTTCCCGGGCGCGTTCAGCCCGCTCCCGCGCACGCTCCGCGCGCTCCATCTCGGCCTTGATACCGATTTCGATATTGCGCGGCACAGATTCCAGTGCCTCATCCACCACCAGGCCCCTGTCGTCGAGAATGCCCTTCTCTTCGAGCTTCTCGTAGATTCGGCGGGTTACCGCTCCACCGAATTCCTCACCAAGGTTGATTTCCACATTGGCGCTTTCACCGTTTTCATCGCGGGCGTGGATGCGCAGGGTGCCGTCTTCCTGGCGCACAATCCGCACCTGTTTGGTGACCTTTTCCTCCGGCGCCGGCGCAACCCTGGGCACTGGCGGCACTGGTGGCACGGGCGGTACCGGTGCCACCGCCTCTCCGGACTCCTGGGCTACCAGGGCTCCTGACATCCCCATGGCCAGGGACGCAGCTACCGCAAAAGCCCAGACCGGTGACCGGCGCTGTACGTTTGAATGACTCGCTCTCATTGGTGTTTTCTCGCTCTTGCTCAAATTGGCCCCGGAATCAGACCCGGCTACAGACACCCGGGACACGGTTCCTCTGGGGAAGGCGCCCCTCTGGCGCCAGATTGTACCTTTATTGACCACCCCGTATCAGTGGCAATCGTCATCAATTCGCAATCCGGCCTTCTGGCCGGCTGCCGGGGTCGGTTCAGCCTTACCCGTTCAGCAGATGGACGCGGGAGAATTCCCGTTTGGATGCATCAAGCGCGAAAATTTCTGCTGATGCCTATCTGGCGAAAATCCGACCAGCAGGCAGAGATCGGTCTAAATCACAGTTGACACTGGATACCCATACAGTTACCTTGCTGGCGTACAAGTCAATAACAACTCGGCTAAATGTCCGGGAAAGGGTTTGTCCGGGAAGAGCTGCCCGGAACACAGTCGATAACAGCGACTGCGCTTATCAACAATTAGCCAAGACAACAGGAGGCCCTTATGGCGGTAGTAGCAGTTTGGAAATGCGATAGAGACGGAGCCATGTTCGACAACAAGAAAGACGCCGAAGAACACGACAAGATGCTGGAACTGGCCGCAAACATCACCGCGCTGATCGAGCGCCATGTTGCGGGCGTTTCCGAGGAGGCGAGCGAAGAGATCGGCCTGATGCTGGCGAAGCGTCGCGAGGTCCTGGCCAGAGCCTGTAAGGGCAAGCCGGAAGATCTGCTCACCGAAGATGAAGAATTCACCGCCACCCAGAGTGAGAACGTGACGCCGCTCGCGGCCAACCTGTAAATCGCGCTGTTCGGCCGGTCCTGCGACCAGCCGAGCAACGCAGGGACATCCCTTACCCCTTCCGGGAAAGTGGAAATCCCCCCTTTTTCCATCCCTGTACTGTGCCCGGCCCCCGCCGGGCTTTTTTGTGCCCGGCGGTAAGCGCCTGGATTGCTACAACCTGTCGATCAGAACACGCCAGCAATATCAATCAACGCCAGCGCAATGATCACCAGCCAGGTCAACGCAGTGCCGAAAAAGCGCCCGGGATGGTAACCACCCTTGCCGCCGACGAGGCCAAAGGCGTGTAGCAGCCTGGCAAACACCAGCGTACCGCCAAGACAATGCAGCCACAGCGGCGCCAGGCCATTGATCTCGGCGATCAACATCAGGATCAGCGCCAGCGGGATATATTCCACCGCATTGGCATGGGTCCTGATGCGGATCTCGCCATCTCTGTCACCCCCAGTTCCCAGCCCAACCTGACGGCCACGCCGGAAACTGACCACTCTGAACGCCAGCGCCATCACCAGCAGCGCACACAAGCCCGCGTAGAGCGAGGTAATTTCTACATTCTGCATTCTGTGTCCTTACGTCTTATTGTGAATCTGGAGGTGCGATTACTGCCGGTAAGCATGTCCGGTACCCGCCTGCGGGTGCAGATAGCGGTCCCGCAAGCGCGTTGAGCGATTGACCAGCGACTGCGGCTTGCCATCGATCAACACGAATTCCGCGAAGCTCGTAACCTCCAGGGGATCACCACTCCACAACACCAGGTCCGCCTGGCTACCGGGGGCGAGCACACCGCCTTCCAGGCCAAAAATAGCGGCGACATTGGCGGTGATGGCCTTTACCCCCTCTTCCAACGGCAGGCCGTAGGCCACCGCGTTGCCTGCGCCCTGGCGCGAAAGGTAGCTATTGTGAGACCCGGCATAACCCGGGCCACTGATCGCCACGACAACACCGGCCTTCTGCATCAATGCCGCATTGTCCAGGCGTGCCCCCAGTTTCTCGAAGGCATCCGGAGAATTTCCCATGGCGTCGATAACCACCGGCACCCGGGCAGCGGCCAGCTGGTCCGCCACCATCCAGCCTTCCGCGGCGCCCTGGATAATCGTCTTCAGCTTGAACCTCTTGCTCAGCGCCAGCACCTGCAGGATATCGCTGGCGCGGTTGGCACTGATGAGAAGAGACTGCTCGCCATTAATCAGCGGCTGCAGTGCCTCGAGATCGGCGACGGAGAAATCCAGTTCCCGCCACTCGCCCCTGCGAATGGCATCGCGGTTACCCGCGTATTCCACCGCCTGCTGCAGGGCACTCTCAATCTGCTGGTAGGCCCGCGCGCGACTGCCGCCCGCCAGTTGCGCGCCGTACTCGCCAAAGTACACTTTTTGCACCAGCCCGGATTTGGTAACGCTGTCGAAGTCTCCGGTGAGCTTGATGGCAAACCCCTGCCCGGCGAAGATTTTTTCCTCACTACTCGGCACCACCACTGCCCGGGTGAGCCCGCCAGCGCGGTTGAATGGAATCAGGGTGGAATGCGGATTGAAGGCTACCGATGGATCAAAGCCGGCACCTATGGAGGTATCCGTTACGGCACTGTCGTTGGTGGAGGCCGCGGCACCGATCTCGGTCAATCCGAGTTCGCTGCTCGGGGCAATCAAGCCCGGGGTTACCACCTTGCCGCGGCCGTCGATCACCAGATCCGCCGCCAGGTCTCCCAAGTCCTGCGCTACCTGCTCGACACGCCCGTCACGCACCAGCAGATCGCCCTGTTCCAGGGTGCCCTGATCACCAAGAGTGATGATCTTTGCATCCTTAATCAGCACGGTCTGTGCCTGCGCTGCCCATGTCATCCCGGCGAAAACCACCAGGGCGATCCGTGTGGCAGCCTGGAATATTTTGTTGGGAGAGAAATTATTAACGCACATCATTTTCCGCCCTCCGGGGATTTGTGGCCGCTCTGTGGCAGGCGCGCACCTTCCGCATCCAGAATACCCAGCTCAAAGTCACTGCGGGGTTGACGCTCGGGATCATTGCGGTCGTACATCAGGTTGCCGTCGATAAAAACCTTTTCCGCCTTGCTATAAACACTGAACGGATTGCCTGACCACACTACCAGGTCTGCCATCTTGCCTTTTTCCAGGCTGCCGGTGACCTTGTCGATTCCCAGGGCCTTGGCGGGGTTCAGAGTCATCCAGGTCACAGCATGGCGCGGCTCGATGTGAAAGCCAGCGCGCTGGCCCGCCACCATGGCCTTGGCGGTTTCCTCGTTCAGGTGCTGGATACCGATTTCCGAATCCGAGTGGATCATGCCGCAGGCCTTGGCCTGGTCAATGATCGCGAGATTGGCCTCGGTCATGTCGAAGGCCTCGTGCTTGAACCCCCACCAGTCCGCCCACACCGCGGCACACACGTTGTTCTCTGCCAGCAGATCCGCCACCTTGTAGGCTTCCACCGCGTGGTGGAAGGTGGAAATCTGGAAGCCGAACTCCTTGGCGATATCCATCATGATCGCCATTTCCTCGCCGCGGTAGCAGTGGTTGTGCACCAGGATTTCGCCGTTCAGTACACCGGCCAGGGTTTCCAGCTGCAGATCCCGCTCCGGTGCATCGCCACCGTTTTTCTCGTAGTTATCCCACTTGTCGCGGTAGGCTGCGGCATCGATCCAGGCCTGGCGATAACCTGCCACATTGCCCATCCGCGTGGACGGCAGGCTGCCCTTGCCGCCGTAAACCCGTTTCGGGTTTTCGCCGCAGGCCATTTTCAGACCGTAGGGGGCACCGGGGAATTTCATGTCCTGCACGCTGCGCCCGGGTACGTTTTTCAGGGTTACCCCGCGACCGCCAAACAGGTTGGCGGAACCCGGCAGGATCTGCAGCGTGGTGACACCACCGGCCAGTGCCAGCGCAAATTGGGGGTCCTGGGTCCAGACCGAGTGCTCCGCCCACACCTGTGAGGTATTGGGCGAGGTCATTTCGTTGCCGTCCTGGGAGGATTCAATGGCTGGTGCGGGGTAATCACCAAGGTGGGAATGGACATCGATAATCCCGGGAGTGACCCACTTGCCCGCACCCTCGACCACCAGGCCTTTTTTCGGGGCCTTAAGCCCCTCGCCGATGGCCGCGATCTTGCCCTCTTTCAGCAGGATATCGGTATTGGGCAGTTGCTCGCCGGTGCCGGTCAGTACCGTCGCCCCGCGAATCAGGACCGGTGCCGCTTCATCGGCCTTATAGCTTGAGGGAAAAGCGCCCTGACGCGCAAAATCAGGCCCCTTGCCCTTCTCTTGTTTGTCGCCGCCACAGGACACCAGCGCTGTTGCCAGTATTGCACCGCACGCTACCGCCAACAGGCGTCGCGCAGCCGTGTTCGAGTTCAGAGTGAACCGCATCCCCCCTCCTATTTTTTATGGATCAGGTTTTAATGTATCTGGATTCCCTTATACGGGAACACTTTTATCGGGAACACCCGCTTATGGAAAAACGTATGCTAACAGCATTCCGGGAATGCGCCAGATACCGCAGCCCTCGGTTGAGCGTGCCATTTCTGACAAAGGCTCGGTGAAGAGAAAAGGGATTTAGCGGGCCGGTTTCCGCACAGCCTCTCCGCCGTGATAGTCGCCGCAGGGACCCGCGTGAGAAATCCGGGGCCGGAAGGTAAATACGGGAGCTAGTAATGCAGGATTTTGACAATCCGTTCGCCGTTATCGCACTCCCCCACCACTTCCGGCTCGGAGAGTAACGAACCCACCTGAACCACCTTGTTGGATGGATAGGACACAAAGCAGGCAAAGTTGAAATTTACCGCCCAGTTGCAGCGGAGCAGCCCGTCATCCTTTTCCAGGAATCGCTCCTGACAGAACGCCAGACTGGGACTCTGACCGCCCTGCAATTGCTGGCCACTTTCCACCGTCTGCGATACCGCGGCACCGGACATCAGGTAGCCGATCACCGCACAAGCAGCTACACAAACGGAAGTCGATCCCAAGCAGAGGGTCCAACGCTTCATATCCCCTGTACCCGCGCAATCAGTTGCCACTTCCTGAAGCCTAGCAGCTGTGGCGCACGTTTCCCCGGAATAATTGACCTGCCAGTCCGTTACGCCGCTGCTATCATGCCGCCAACTTTGCGAATATCGGCCAACGAACCCGAACAGACGTTTCCATGCTCCAGCTCTGCCCCTGCTGCTCCGGCAAACCCTTTGCCCAGTGTTGCAACCTCTATCTCTCCGGCCAGGCCTACCCCAACACCGCGGAAGCACTGATGCGCAGCCGCTTCTCCGCCTACGCGACCGGCAACCTGCCCTACCTGCGCAAAAGCTGGCATCCAGACACCTGCCCTGAGCTGGACGCAGACGACCTCACCACCCAGTGGAGCCGGCTGGAAGTCATCAAAAGCAAACAGGGGCTGAAAAAATCCATCGTCGAGTTCAAGGCCTGGTACCGCGAAGGCGACGGCGAGTCCGCACTGCACGAGATCTCGCTGTTCAAGCTGTACAAGAAACGCTGGGTATATGTGGGGCCACTCAGTGACTGGCCCTGACACCATAAATTCCCCGGAGTCACCGGAGCTGATCTTTGAGGACGAGCACCTCATCGCGGCCTACAAGCCCGAGGGCTGGCTGGTGCATCGCTCGGACATCGATCGCCACGAAACCCGCATCCTGCTCCAGTACCTGCGGGACCTGACCGGTTGCCACCTCTTTCCGGTACACCGGCTGGACAAACCCACCTCCGGTGTCATCGTCTTTGCCAAAAGCAGTGAAGTGGCCGCCGCATTACAGGCACAGCTGGACAGCGAAACCTCCACCAAACAGTACCTCGCCGTGTGCCGCGGTTACTGTCCGGAACAGGGCGTCATTGATCACCCGCTGCCTCCGGTGGCGGACTTCAAGCACCAGCGCAAGCGCCCCAAGAGCGAACTGCCCCGCCAGGACGCCATTACCCGTTTCCGCCGCCTGGCAACGGTGGAACTGCCGTTCGAGGTCGACCGCTATCCATGTAGTCGCTACTCCCTGGTGGAAGTGGAGCTCATCACCGGCCGTCGCCACCAGATACGTCGGCATTTCAAGCACATCCACCACCCGCTGATCGGCTGCCCCAAATACGGCAAGTCCAGTCACAACCGTTTCTTCGCGGAACAGCTGCAGTGTGCGAGACTACTGCTTCACGCCTACCGGCTGCGAATACAGCACCCGGTCACCACCGCACCGCTCGATCTGCGGGCCAATCCCCGGGGCTGCTTCCACACGCTGATGCAAGAATTCGGATGGTCGCTGCCCGATTAGGCAACGCCCGAACAGAACAAGTCCCATTCCATCGACACTCCATAACCATCAGCCAGACATATGGCACAGCAACGGAATCGTTACGGCATGACAGTCACCAGATCCGCCCAGCACAACCCATCCCACTGCGGGAAAACCGCCGGCAAGCGGTTGCGTGCGGCGGTATTCCTTGCGCTCAACGCACTTGCACTCTCCACAAGCGCCACCACCACCGACAAAGAGGCCGGGCTTACCGCGCCACTGCCGCCGCTGCTGCCGTGGAAAGGCCAGTCGGAATCCCTCATCGTCACCCAGGGGGAATGGGTAACGCCGGCGGAGGCTGCGAATTTCTCCACCACCCCGGATTACGAAACCACCCGCGGCTTCGCCAAGAAGCTGGCCGCTGCCAGTAAAGACATTCAGGTGCAGGACATCGGCAATGCTGCCAGTGGCCGCGCCATTCAGCTGATCACCCTCAGCGCCGACGGCAGCGACCCGCGGTCAAACGGCAAGCCGACGCTGCTGGCCCAGGCCGGCATTCACTCCGGCGAAATCGACGGCAAGGACGCGAGCTTTATGCTGCTGCGCGACTACGTGACCGGAAACGCGGAACTGCACGCACTGATTCAGAAGGTCAACCTGCTGGTCATCCCCATCCTGAACGTGGACGGCCACGAACGTGCAGGTCTCTATTCCCGTATGAACCAGCGCGGCCCAAGCAATGCCGGCTGGCGCACCAACGGCAACAACTTCAACCTGAACCGCGACTACGCCAAACTGGATACGCCGGAACTGCGCGCGGTGATGGACGTCATCAACGACTATCAGCCGGAACTGTACCTGGACATCCACGTCACCGATGGCGAGGACTACCAGTACGACATCACCTACGGCTACAACGGTGAATTCGCCAGTGACTCCCCCGCCACCGCGCGCTGGCTTGCACAGCAGTTCCAGGGCGACGTGGATGCCGCACTGAGCACTGCCGGACATATCCCGGGACCACTGGTATTCGGCATCAACAGCGGCGAGTTTGCCGATGGCGTCAGCCACTGGACCGCGAGCCCGCGCTTCTCCAACGGCCTCGGCGACCTGCGTCATACCCCTACGGTACTGATCGAAAACCACTCCCTGAAACCGTTCCGCCAGCGGGTACTCGGCACCTACGTATTTATCAAGGCCGCGCTGAACACTCTCGCGGAAAAAGGCGAGACTCTCACCGCTGCCATCGGCAGCGACCAGAAGCGTCGCCCGCAGACCCAGGTGCTCGCATGGCGCGCCAGTGAAACCCCGGACCTCAATGTCTATGCCGAAAAGCCGTTCAAGGGTATGGCCTACGAGAAAAAGATGAATCCCATTAGTGGCCGGGAAGAAGTGGTGTGGCTTGGCAAAGCCAAGGACTACCTGAACCTGCCGGTTTACCGCGACGATGTGAAAGCCATCGAAGTGAGAATTCCGAAAGCCTTCTATATCCCGCGTCACGAGGACCTGGTGATTTCCCGGCTCAAGTCACACGGCATTGAGATCAGCGAATCAGGCAATAACACCGCCCCGCTGACCCAGTTCACCGTGCAGGCCCACGAGTTTTCCAAAGCGCCGCTCGAAGGACACTTCCGAGTCGAGGGGCAGTTCACTGAAAAACCCATCGAGGCGCAGCTGGGCAACTACGTGAAGGTCAGCACCGATCAGCCCCTCGGACAACTGGCCACCACCCTGCTCGACCCGCGCGGCCCGGACTCGTTTTTCCAGTGGGGGTTTTTCAATCAGATTTTCCAGCGCACGGAATACGCAGAACCCTATGCGCTGGTACCACTTGCGGAAAAGGTGCTGGCCTTCGATTCGAAACTGAAGGAAGAGTTTGAAAAGCGGCTGCAGGACAAGGCCTTTGCCGATGACCCGGCGGCACGCATGAATTTCTTTTACCTGCGCAGCCCATATTATGACCAGCAGTATTTGAAGTACCCCGTGTTGCTGGAGTATTGATTAAGTTGCTGGAGTACTGATTTATCCACGCCTGCGGAGGCGCTCGCGCAACCGCAGGCAAAATTATCGGAAATCAATTCGATGGCCGATAATTATTCGGGCCTCGGCGATTCCCCTGAAAAAATTTCGAAATCGCTTGACTCATTCCGGAACAATCTCTATTGTTCGCGACCTCGACGCACTCGTAGCTCAGCTGGATAGAGTACTCGGCTACGAACCGAGCGGTCGGAGGTTCGAATCCTCCCGAGTGCGCCATACAAAAAAGAAAGGCCCGATCCGCAAGGATCGGGCCTTTCTTTTTTGTATGGCAAATTCGGGCGGTGGACAAACCTCCCGGTTCGATCAACTCGCAACGCGAGTTGATACCGAGCGCAGCGAGCCCGCAGGGTCAAAAAACACCAACGTGTTTTTTGAGTCCATCCTCCTCCTTGCCACCCCACATAAACTCTATTCGCATTTCACCTAACACCAACACCCACTTAATCCGCCACCACCGGCGACAAATACTGCTCATCACTTACTTTCTCCAGCCACTCAACCACCGAGCCATCCAAGGCCTCCTGAACCGCAATATGACTCATCCCGGTTGCGTCAGTAGCACCGTGCCAATGCTTTTTCCCACAATTACAGAAGACCACATCACCCGCCCGAATCTCCTTTTTCGGTCCACCCCAGCACTGGGTCCACCCAACCCCGGCCGTGACAATTAAATGCTGCCCCAATGGATGCGTATGCCACGCCGACCTGGCACCCGGCTCGAATGTCACCAACGCCGCCGAGGTGCGAGCCGGCTCCGTGGGATTGAACAGGGGATCGATGCGAACACGGCCGGTAAACCACTCGTCGGGCCCTTCCATCGAAGGCCGAGAACCGACCCGATAAATTTGCATATCCATCGTTAATCCTCTGCGTTCAATAAAATCCTCGCGAGCAAGCCTTTCAGGCAACCCAGTTCGTCTGGCTGCGCAATCTCTCTATATCCCGTTTGGGAGGCGCGCCAAATAGACGGCTGTATTCACGACTGAATTGCGAGGGACTCTCGTACCCAACCTGAAAAGCCGCACTTGCCGCATCCAGGTGCTCATTCAACATCAGGCGCTTTGCCTCATTCAATCGCAGCCACTTCTGATATTGCAGCGGACTCATGGACGTGAGCTGGCGAAAATGGTGGTGAAACGTCGGCGAGCTCATCTGTACGAGGGCAGCCAACTCCTCCACCCTAAGTGATGAAGCAAAATGCAATTTCAGCCAATCGATCGCTTTTGCCACCCGGTAGCCGTGACTGTCCACCGAGGCTATCTGTCGCACCAGTGCCGCCTGATCACTCAAGAGTAGTCGAAAATGAATTTCACGCTCGATCAATGGCGCGAGCACATCGATCGCCTGCGGCTCTTCCATCAGCTTCAGCAGACGATGAAACGGCTCGAGAATTTCGGCGGTCACCGTGCCCAGACCAATGCTACTGGTAGCGGTCCGCATTTGCGGTGCCGGCACGTTACCTTGCGCAACCAGCTCCGCCAGCATGCGCAAATCGAGTTTCAGGGCAAAGCCCAGACACGGCTTGTCCGGGCTCGCGGAGATGACCTGGGAAGTCGCGGGAAGATCCAGCGACGTGATCAGAAAGTGCGACGTATCGTAGGGGTATTCCTCGCTGCCAATTGCGATCTTTTTCTCGCCCTGAACTAGCAGCACCACGCTGGGCTCAATCAAGCAGAAGTCCGGTTGCGAGGGCGCATCACGCCGGAAGAAATTGAGGTTGGGGATAGGCGTTGCAAAGTCAGATTCCTCTGTCACCCATTGCGAGATTACGCGCACCATCGACCGGTAGAGCGTATTGATATCCGCACCTTGCGCGCCTTTTTTGTGGTCTCGATTTGCCATTTTTGCCTCAGCCCTCCTCACGGTTTCCACTTTACTCCGCCCCCTTTCCCGCCACCACCATTCCTCACAAGACTCATAGGATTAGGCAAGAAAACAAGATCAATGCCCTACTGACTCTCGGCCCCACTCATGAAAATAGGCACCCAAGCACATTGCTATCCATGTCAAACCGAAACCGGAGGGTGAAATGATGACAGAGAATATCCAGGGCAAAGTCGTAGTAATCACCGGCGCCAGCAGTGGCCTGGGCGAGGCCACCGCAAGGCTGCTTGCGCTACAAGGCGCAAAACTGGTTCTGGGCGCCCGCCGCCTCGACCGTCTGCAGTCACTGGCCAGAGAACTCAATCTTGCAGACCAGGCAGTCGTGCAGACCGATGTCACTGACAGACATCAGGTACAGCAATTGGTGGATCGCGCCGTGGATTTACATGGCCGTGTCGACGTGATGCTCAACAATGCGGGGGTAATGCCCAGCGCCATGCTGGAACGCCTGCATGTGGACGAATGGGATCGCATGATCGACGTCAACATCAAGGGAGTTATGTACGGCATTGCCGCCGCACTCCCGGTAATGCAAAAGCAGAAAAGTGGCCAATTTATCAATGTGGCATCCGTAGCCGGTCACAAGGTCGGCCCAGGCGGCACCGTGTATGCAGCCACGAAGCATGCAGTGCGCGTGATCTCCGAGGGGCTGCGACAAGAAGTGAAACCCTACAACATCCGTACCACGATCGTTTCCCCCGGCGCAGTGGCGACAGAATTAACCGACACCATTACCGATCCAGATGTGGCCGCAGGGATGCGCCAGGTGTATGAGCAGGCAATCTCCGCTGACTCTTTCGCCCGCGTGGTTTCCTTTGCAATGAGCCAGCCGGAGGATGTAGACATTAACGAAGTACTCTTCCGTCCAACCAGCCAGGCATATTAAGTCGTCGCTGACGGGATAACTGGCCAACTGGGCACTGGCGACTGAGCATCCTGCAGAGGCCCAGTTGATTTAGCAGCCGCCGTTTAGCTGGCCGGAAAAAATAGCGGGTGCGATCCCAGCTTGCATGCATGGGAAAAGCACCCTGCTAATCCCGGTACTTTCGACCGAAAAACAGCACCCCGAGCAGCTTGATATAAGTCAAAAACCGGCACCTATATCAAAAATATTTGATATTCAAAGCTTCTTCTCTGGGATAAGGTTTCCGTAAATAACATAAACACAAAGCGGGAGCCGTTATGAGCAAAGCATATAATGAGATGTCCTACGTTGAGGTCGCCGCGATCTACAACGACATTAATAACATCCCCCTGGATGCAGCAGAAGCGCTGGGTAATGCCACAGCCGAACTCATCGGCAAAGGTGCCCGCATCATGGATTTTGGTGGTGGTGCCGGGCGTATTTCCGTCCCGATTGCCGCGCACACCGACATGATCGCGATGGATATTGAGCACCACATGCTCAAGGCGTCCAAAAAATTGGCCGAGGATAGAAATATTTCCGCACGCCAGGCCGTCGGCACGGTTCTCCAGACCCCGTTCGCAACCAACACCTTTGATGCGGTAATCACCACCAACGTTCTTCACCAGATCGAATTCTGGAGAGACGCGCTTAGAGAAGCCGCCCGCGTGCTCAAGCCGGAAGGCCTGTTCATCATCGGCCGCGATGTGCTGGACGAAGAATCCAACGCGAGTGCACTGCGCTCCCAATCTCGTATGTTTACCGTGGATATCGCCCCAGAAATGCAACCCACCGATGCGGCTGGCCCGTCCCTGTTCCAGGAAATCCAGAAGCTGGGTGGACAGATGACCCGCCCGGTGGTTGCCTGTACCTGGATAGAAAAAGTCTCCATTGCCGAAATTCTGGATCGCATGGAAAACGGCGTACACAACGAGACCTGGAGCCTGAAAAAGGAGCAGATTGCTGCATTGATGGCCAAGGTACGTCCCTGGGCAGAATCGCACTTTGACGACATCCATACAGTTGAAGACGTTAAGTGGGAATTCCACCTCTACCCGATCGCCGGTATTGGTAAATAATAGATCTGGCGGGGGCCAAAGGCCCCCGTATGCGTTAGCAAAAGATTCTAATAAAAATAACCATCCCGAGAGCACTTTATGGACAAGTTCCTGCTGATCTTACGGGCATTTCAGTTGACATTGCCGCGAGCGGCAGCCGGCTGGCTGTTTGCGTTACTGACCAGTAATTTCAACCGCATCGCGATCTACGAACTCGGCATTGCCGCGGTCGTGATCACCAGCCTGCTCGGCCTCTACCACTTCCTCTCACCGTTTCAGGTGATCTACGGTCGCATTGCTGACCGGGTACCGATATTTGGCCTGCACCGTGCACCCTATGTATTGATCGGGATGGTCATTTCCGCGGTCGCGGTGGCAGCGCTGCCGTATATCGTGGTTCCCATGTCACAGAACCCGCACGAGTTGTTTGGGCTGGGTATTCCCTACATTACCTACGCCGCCGCATTCCTGGTACTGATTGTGTTTGGGATCGGGTTTGCCATGGCGGGCGCCAATCACCTGGCACTGGTTGCGGAGGTGATTCCCGAGCGCAGTCGCGGCCTGGTCACGGCCCTGATCTGGACCATGCTGATCATTGGCATGATCGTGTCGCTGCAGTTCATCCGCACCTATATGCCGGATTACGACGAACAAACCATGCGTTCGCTATACCTGCTGTCGATCCCGGTAGTGGCAATTACCACGCTGCTCGGCGTGATCGGTGTCGACAAGCCGCGTACACAGAATCACCAGGTAACGGGCGGCGGCAAACTGGAAGTGGACGAGCACGGCAGCCTGAAAGAGTTCGCCGCAGATGTCGTCCGTAACCCAACGGTGCGCAACTTTTTCCTGTTTATCTTTCTGTTCATGTTCGGCTACAGCCTGCAAGACAACATCCTGGAAGTCTTCGGGGCAGAGGTCCTGCAAATGACAGTGGGCGAGACCGGACGCTTCCAGCAGATATGGGGCAGCGGTGCAATTGTCGGGATGTTCCTGATGGGCGCGCTGGTATTTCGCGGCGGCATTTCCAAGATCAACGCCATCACGTTCGGTATCAGCGGCATTGGACTTTCCATGTTCGCGCTTGCCGTCGGCGCATACCTGGCGGCGGCACCGGTGGTCAATTGCTCGCTGGTCGCCATGGGCTTTTTCAACGGATTCGCATTGGTGGGCACCCTCACCAGCATGATGGAGTTCACCACGGATAAGGAACGCGGAGCCTATATCGGCCTGTGGGGGCTGGCGATCGCGTTCGCGAACGGCCTCGCGTCGATCGCCGGAGGGCAACTGGTGACATCGCTGATTGAAAGCGGCCTGCTGTCCGCCGCCAATGGTTTTGCGATCATTTTCTTCATCGAGGGACTCGTCAGCCTCTACAGCCTGTACTTCCTGTGGAAGATCAATCTCGAAGGCTTCCGTCAGCGTATCAGCAAAGACGGCCTCAGCAGCGCCATGGCCGCGGATATGGGCTAAGGCAAGTCAATTTATTCAAATGGTGAATTGAAATGAAAGTAAGTGAAGGTCAGGCAAAATTACAGTTTACCCTGCAGAAAATCGCCATCGCCTGGAGCTTCTGCATGGTGGTGACCAGCTTCAACCGCATTGCCATCATCGAAATGGGCCTGCCCGCCGCGATAATTTCGCTGCTGATCGGGGTCTACACACTGTTCGGACCGATCCAGCCAATTATTGGCCGCATGTGTGAGCGCTGGCCAATTTTCGGCTATCGCCGCACCCCCTACATGTTGCTCGGAACCTTGCTCGGCAGCTGTGCATTTCCGCTGATGCCCGGTGTACTCGTCGACATGCAGGCTGGTAGCGGTCTCGCCTATGTTTACTGCCTGCTGCTGTTCTGCGCCTTTGGTATTTGTATTGCCATGCAGGCGAACGTATTTCTCGACCTGCTGAATGAGGTCACCACCAAGGAGAGCCGCTCCAGGGTTGTGACCCTTACCTGGACTGTGCAGGCGCTGGCCATGGCCGGCTGGGCCTGGGTATTTGGTGCCTTAATGCCGGTATACAGTCTGGAAGCCATGCAGGATCTCTACAACCTGACACCGCTGGTCATGATCAGCATCACGATCCTCGGCCTGATAAAACTCGAGACTCGACTCAGCCCGGAACAGCTTGAAGCGATAAAAACCAATCCGCCAAAGCCGGTAAAACTGCTGGAGCCGATGAAAGAATCCATGGCCGTACTGGCCTACAACCGCCAGGCGCTGCTGTTCTTTGTCTTCATCATCTTTTCCCTGCTGTCGGTGTTCCTGCAGGACATGCTGCAGGAACTGTGGGCGGATGATCTTTTCGGCCTGCCCGCCGGTGAAGCCACCATCTACCAGCGGTTCTACAACGGCATCCAGACCCTCGGCATGGCGGCCTGTGGCATCTTTGTCGGTGTTACCGCCAAGAAGCGCTTGCAAGCCAAAAAGGCTGCAGGTCTTTCCGTCGACAACGAGAAAACCCTGCCAATGGAGTTTGGCAAACGACTGATGGCGATCGGCGCTTCGCTGTCCATTCTCGGCTTTGTGCTGCTCGCCTGGGCTGCCTGGCTGCAAAACCTGACACTGTTCAACATCTTCTACTGCTACAGCGCCTTTGCCCTCGGCCTACTGGTGTTCCCATCCATCAGTTTCATGGCGGACATGACCGTAGAAGGCCAGGAGAGCCGCTATCTCGGGCTGTGGAGCCTGGCACAAGTCATTGGGCTGTTTCTTTCATTCACCGCCAGCGGGTCCCTCTACTCGCTGCTGGTGGAGAGTGAAGTTCTGACCGCGAACCTGGCGTTTGCACTCATTTTTGTCCTGCAGGCACTGATGGTGATCTTCAGTTTCCTGGTGGTGCGCAATGTCACCATAGAGGGCCTGCAGGCCGCCGCGGAGTTTGAACCAGATACCCAGGTTGCCGCCCAGGCGTAACCACGATCAAAGCAATATCCAAACGGGAGAAATACCATGAACACAAAAAATTACATCGATATCCTCCGCTGCCCGCACTGTACCCGTGAAGACAAGGGTGTATTGGCCGAGGTGAAGAGCGAGTGGCTCGGCTGCAGCGATTGCGGCCGCCAGTACCCGATCGTGGAAGGCATCCCGGTGATGCTTCCGGAGGAAGGCGACAAATGGCTTGGAGTGGCCACCGATGACCTGCCGAAGATTGAGGAGCACGATCGCTTCGTCAGTGCGGCCAGCTGATCCTTAATTAATAGATAGCCGAACTATGTACGCCCTGCCTTCCTGTTCGCCACAGCGCTTGCAGACGGTGCCGGGCGCAGTACTCTCAATTACAGAATAATGACCGCACAACGGTCAGGCTTGAGCGAGGCATTCACATATGTGGAAAACAGACCTGTTTCCGACACAGCTGGTGGGCAGCTACGTCAAACCCCGATGGCTGGCTGACCATGAAAAGGTTTACCAGAAGGAAGGTACCTGGTGGAAAGTGGAGCGGGAGCTGCTGCCTGCAGCGATCGACGACGCCGCGCGCCTTGCAATCTACGAACAGAATATCGCCGGCATGACGTTCGCTACCGATGGTGAAGTACGCCGGCAGACATTCAGCGGGCACTTCTACGGTCTGCAAGGTATAGATCAGGAAAATCCGGCGGAGTTTACCAACTTCCACAACGACATTACCGAATACCTGAAAATGAAGCAGAAGGCGACCAACGTGGGTGCAGATCTGCAAAAAGACAGCGCCCACAAGGTTACCCACAAGGTTATGTTCCCCGCAGTGCGGGAAAAAATCCGCTGGCCGGGCCCGATGGTGGTGAGCGACATCCCCTTCCTGAAACGCTACGCGGCAAACCGCAGCAAAATAACCGTAATAGGCCCGGTAACCCTGTCTTACCGGCTGGTGGATACCGGTATTTATCCGGACCAGGCATCGCTCTGTTTCGCCATCGCCGATGCACTGAATCAGGAACTGAAAGCGCTGGCCGCGGCAGGTGTCGATCTGATCCAGATTGACGAGCCGGAGGTACACTTCCGCTACAGCCAGTGTCAGG
Organism: Microbulbifer pacificus; assembly: GCF_033723955.1. NCBI lineage: Bacteria > Pseudomonadati > Pseudomonadota > Gammaproteobacteria > Cellvibrionales > Microbulbiferaceae > Microbulbifer > Microbulbifer pacificus. The sequence goes on from NZ_CP137555.1 coordinate 375,874, forward strand.
ATTTCGCGGTGGAAGCTATTAACCGCATGGTAAAAGATGTGGACTGCCTGACCTCGGTACACGTTTGTTACGGCTATTCCAAGAATATCGCGCTGAAAGAACCCAGCCCGATTTACCCGAAAGCGGTATCCCTGATCGCAGAATCCGATATCGACGCGATTCACACGGAGTACGCCCAGCCCGGTCACACCCCAGACTTCCTGCAGTCCGTCGGCAACAAACTGGTTGCCATCGGCGTGCTGAACCTGGATCCGCAAGGGGAAGTCGAGGAAATTGAAGCCATCCGCAAGCTGGTGATTGACGCGATGCAGGTTGTACCCAAGGAACGCATCAGTCTTGCGCCGGATTGTGGCATGTGGTTCCTGGAGCGAGATTTTGCCTTCCGTAAAATCAAGTCCATGTGTCTCGCCGCAGATTCACTGAGAAACCAGTTCGGCTAAACAGGAGGTACTCGTGCACGTTTATGATCCTTTAAAGGCCCAGATCCGGTGGTTGCAGTTACACCTCAACCCTGCGGTACCGCTCAGTCCCAGCCAGATTCAGGTGCACGTTTATCGCGACCAGGTGGATACTGCTGCACTCGACAGGCTCAACGCCTGTTTCCAGCAGCAGCTTCCCCTGCCCGCGCACACACCGGAAAGCTATACCGCGTTTATCCTGTGCAAGCCGTTTCTCGCTGAAGACAGGCTGGACGTACACGCCCTTGAATGCCTCGGCGACGATGGCAAACCAAACGGCGAGCTGTGGGTGAAACTTAAATCGGGTGCAGCCCTCGCGGTCGCGTTCGGTGTACCCGGCGGCGAGCAGGAGCTGCCGCTACAGGCGTTGCAGCAGTATCTTCTCGGTGAAATCACATTGCCGGGACTGGAAGCTCGCACGTTGCAGGACGGCCCCTCGTGGCTGTGCACTGCTCTGGAAACCAGCGGCGATGCCTGGCAGCTTCCAGTGCTGGAAACGCCACTGGATGTCCCTGAACGCTTTGCCGGCCACTGCTACATGAAACTGGTAACAAAGCACCATCCCGCTTGTCGGAAACCCACACTGGCGACGGAAGAAAACAATCAATGAGCAAATATCATATCTACGGCCTGGGCGCCGCCCTGGTAGATACGGAAATCGAAGTCTCCGATCAGGACCTTAAATTACTGCAGGTAGACAAAGGCCTGATGACGCTGGCAGATAGCGCGCGCCAGCAGCAGCTGCTGTCGCAGCTTGAGGGCCACATGGTGGCCGCCAAGCGTGCCAGCGGCGGCTCCGCGGCAAATACCATCATTGCTGCCAGTTATTTTGGAGCCAATACCTTCTATAGCTGCAAGGTGGCTGCCGACGAGAACGGTGACTTTTACCTCAACGATCTCGAAAAAGCCGGTGTCGAATACCATCGGTCACTGACTCGGCAGACCGGGGACACCGGCAAATGCCTGGTCATGATTACCCCGGATGCCGAACGCAGCATGGTTACCTATCTCGGTATCAGTGAAACGCTGTCGACGGCGGAACTCCACGTAGAAGCAATTGCAGAGGCCGACTATCTCTATCTGGAAGGATACCTGGTGACCTCGCCAACGGGTCGTGCAGCCGCCATTGAAGCTGCGCGGATTGCCCGAGCCAACAATACCCTGGTGGCCATCAGCCTGTCCGATCCGGGTATGGTGCAGTTCTTCCGCGACGGCTTGCTGGAAATGATTGGCGAGCGCGTCGACCTGCTATTCTGCAATCGGGACGAAGCCATCGGCTTTACCGGAGCACAAACGATCGAGGAAGCCGCCGAGCGGCTCAAGCAAAATGCACGTTGTTTCGCCATCACTCTCGGCGCTGAGGGCGCGCTCGTATTCGATGGCAATGATACGGTCAGGGTGCCATCCTCAGCGGTCAAAGCGGTAGATACTAACGGCGCTGGTGATATGTTCGCTGGCGCTTTCCTGTATGCCATTACCCAGGGGCACGATTTCGAGCAGGCCGCGCAACTCGCCAACCTGGCCGCAGGAAAAGTGGTTTCCCAGTTCGGACCGCGACTCAGGGCAGAACAGCACCAGGAAATATTGAGCGCGCCTGCACCTGCCTGATCAGCCCGCCTGATCATTACTTTCCGAAAAATATTAAGGGGGCCTAGCGCCCCCTTTTTATTCAAGCTTCCGCAGCGGAAATAAAAATGCCCGCCGAAGCGGGCAATATCACACTCTACATCTCGGACAACTCGTTAGAACCGATATCCGACATTCAGGCTGGTCATGCGACCCATGCGATTGATGATCGCGGGGATCTGCTCCTGGGTCCAGATATAAGGGCGATAAGCACTGGTCGGGGTGTCATCGTCCAGCAGGTTCTTGACGGTGAGCTTGGTGTACCAGTTATCACCCTCAACACCTGCCACCAGATTTGTATCCCAGTGGTCATCAATCCACAGGGTATTGACGGTATTGAGATAGCGCTTGTCTTTCCACACTGAACTCAGGTCGGTATAGAACTCCGCACCGTTCCACAGGTCCTGGCTATAGCGGAAACCGGCACTAAAGGTATTGCGGTAATTATTCACCATTTCCTTGCCGGAAAGGTCACCGTCCGATACCTGCGGCCCGTTGCTTGGGACCAGACAACTTTTGCTGCCTACTGCAGTGCGGTCGTATACATCAACACAGTAAGAATAACCGGTCGAATCCAGGCCCATCGCCTCGTAATCCACGAAACCAAACGTTGCGCTCTGTGAGCCTTTGACCACTTCGGCATCGTTGAAGGTATACGCGGAGTGGAAGGCCCAGCTGTCACTGATCTGGAATGCGGTCTCAACTTCCACACCACGGATTTCCACCTCACCCAGGTTGGTTACGATCGCAGCCGGAATTGTGTTGCCAGTGGAGTACTGGGAGAACTGGCGGATCTGCTGGTCATCCCAATTGATCTGGTACAGGGCGATATTCATGTAACCGCGACCATCAAGAACAGTACGCTTGGCACCTAGCTCGTAGGTCACGTTTTTTTCCGGTTCGTAGGTGATCTCTGATTCCAGTGGCGTGCCGCCGTTGATACCACCAGACTTGGAACCTTCGGCAATATTCAGGTAGAAAGTGGTGTATTCATCGTAAATATAGGTAGCAATCAAGCGAGGAGACACCCAGTCCCAGCTTCCTTCTTGTGACCCCTGGGCGCCGGTAAAATGCAGCACATTGTCGGCAACCTTGTCTTCCTTGGTATAGCGCGCCTCCACACCCACATTCAGCTTGTCGGTCACGTCATAGGCCAGTGCAGCGAATGCCGAGTACATTTCAGTGGAATGATTTGTCTGGGTAATCTTCTGCGGATTACCGTTTTCATCCACTGCCAGGAGAGAGGCAGCAATCGATGCACTGTTGACGGCATCGCCGTATGGACTGCCGCTGGCTGCCAGCGCGCTGGATGTCAGCCACTGATCCAGGTCGGTTTCGGAATACAGCAAGCCCGCGCTCCACTGCAAGGCAGCAGAGTCATTGGACTGGATACGGAATTCCTGACTAATTACCTGGCGGTCATCGTTGGGCTGGCCACCATAGTTGTAGGCATTCACATTAAGCAGGTAGGCGGTTGTGCCCCCCAGAGAAAAATCACCGACATAGTTGGGCATATCTTCGGTCGCGGTGACAGGGCCTGACCCGGTATCGACCGCAATAACCGGTGCAAACACAATGGTGGGTGACATATAGGCGTTTGCATAACCGAGCAGGGAGCGGGTCTCTGTATCGGATGCGGCAGTAATGGAAGTGAGGGTCACATTGCCCACATCCCAGTTGACACGCATGCTGTATAGATCGGATTTATTGGTTACACCGAACGGGTTACCGGCAAAGCCATCGGGATCCGCCGCCTTGGCCTCACCGTAGTAGGCGGTGGGCGAACCGGTTAACAGCGCAATCGCCTCGGGCGTGAGGGTATTGGTGTCCGTATGGTACTCGCCAGCTATTGGCACAAACGGCCCAAACGGACCAGTTACGCCATCCGGACCAAACGGCCACAAAAATGGCGGATGTGTGGGGTCGGTTATCTCACCAAACGGTATCTCGGCGTTTCTCTCGATCTCGTAACCGGCATTGTGATGCTCCTGCATATCGACATGCGCGGCAGAGAAATCAAACTCGAGAGTGTCTGTAGGGTTGAACAGTACACGCAGACGCTGGGCTTCGTTGTCGATCGCACCCAGATATTCGTCGTTGTACTTGAAGGTGGAACCGGACTCGGAGTTAACAACATCCAGGCTAAATGCCAGCATGTCTCCTATTGGAGCCGCCACCCGGCCACTGATTCCGGCCTGCCCCTCGGCACCACCGGTAACCTCGAACTTGCCCTCAAATTCTTCACCGGGCTTTGCGGTGATGTAGTTCATGGCACCGGAGAAGGCATTGCGGCCATAAATCGCCGACTGCGGCCCGCGGACCACTTCGATACGCTCAAGCCCCATCATTGGCAAAAAGGTAGAGGCACGGCCCGAAACATATACGCCGTCGACAAACATTGCCACGTTGGTGTCGTCACCGATCAGGCCCGGCTGGCTCATGCCGCGGATACTGATGGCGCCGGTAGCGATGGTGCCTGAAGAATCGTAAACCAGGCCCGGGGAGCTACGCACCACATCCCGAAGATCCTGCATGGCGGACCGTTCGATATCCTTGGCCGAGAATGCGTTGATCGCGACCGGAATCTCCTGCAGGCTTTCCGTCCGGTTACGCGCCGTTACCGTTACCTCTTCCAGCACCGGCTGCCCTCGTGTGGACGCGCCGGCCTGGCTTACACTGTCATCAGGGGCTGCAATAGCTGTTGATGCGAGACTACCTGCCACGACCGCGATATAGAGCGGCTGCCGCTTGAACTTGGACATCTATCCCTCCAGGGCTCAATTTTGCTTTTATTAACGCCTGAGTGGTCTGCAACAACATTAAGGGCAAATGCATGGATAGGAAAGATCCAATTTCCCTTTGCCGACGTAACCCGTAGTTGGCTTTTTTAACATCACCGTCACAGTAGCAAGAGGCAAATGACCTATCAATATATCTTTTAAAGTGAACATACAGGAAAATTGAGAAAAATCAATTTTTGGCTGTGCGTCGAATTGATTTCCAACTGACCAATTTTTGCACTGCACAATAAGCTGGCACCTTTTCCCTGATATCAGCCTTTTCGCACTGAATCTGGGCTCATTCACTACACGAAGTAGGACATGCGAAAAACCGGCCCGCAAAAACAAGAAAACCCCTACCGTGCTTGGCACAGAGGGGTGTCTGTTATCGTAAAGGCGCCGGACTAAGGCTTAATACTTGTAGCTTTCCTGCTTGTAGGGGCCATCTACGCTTACGTGGATGTACTCAGCCTGGGCCGGCGTCAAACGGGTTATCACACCGCCAAAACCTTCGACCATATCTTTCGCCACTTCCTCATCCAGCTTCTTCGGCAGGACCTTCACGTAGAGCCGGCCGGGCTTTGCCACTGGCGGTAGATCGGCAAACTTGCGCTCCCACAAATACATTTGGGCCAGCACCTGATTGGCGAAAGAACCATCCATGATGCGCGAGGGGTGCCCTGTGGCATTACCCAGGTTGACCAGGCGTCCTTCCGACAGCAGGATCAAGTGGTCATTTTTTGCGCGATTCCGATACACCTTGTGCACCTGTGGCTTGATCTCCTCCCACTGGTAGTGTTCACGCATAAACGCCGTATCGATCTCGTTGTCAAAATGGCCGATGTTGCACACCACCGCGCCGTTTTTCAGGCTCTGCAGCATGGCTGCATCACAGACATTTATATTGCCTGTGGTGGTGACAAGCAGGTCCGTTGTGCCCAACAGCACCTTGTCGATATCAGCAAGCTCTCCGGTATTGATCCCGCCCTTGTAGGCCGAAACCACTTCGAAACCGTCCATACAGGCCTGCATGGCACAGATAGGATCGATTTCCGTGACCTTGACGATCATGCCTTCCTGACGTAGCGACGCCGCGGAACCCTTGCCTACATCCCCGTAGCCAATGACTAGCGCTTTCTTACCGGACAGAAGATGATCCGTACCGCGCTTGATGGCATCACTGAGAGAGTGCCGGCAGCCGTACTTGTTATCGTTCTTCGACTTGGTCACCGCGTCGTTCACATTGATGGCCGGTACTTTCAACTCGCCCTTTTCCAGCATTTCCAGCAAGCGGTGAACACCGGTCGTGGTTTCCTCACTGATGCCGTGAATCTTGTCGAGCAGCGCCGGGTATTTTTCATGGCAGAGCTGGGTCAGATCGCCGCCGTCATCCAGGATCATATTTGCATCCCACGGGGTCTCTCCGTCCTTTTCCGCGAGGATCGTCTGCTCAATACACCACCAGAATTCGGTTTCTGTCTCGCCCTTCCAGGCAAACACCGGAATACCCGCAGCGGCGATGGCGGCGGCGGCATGATCCTGCGTGGAAAAAATATTGCACGATGACCAGCGCACTTCTGCACCCAATGCCACCAGTGTCTCGATCAGCACCGCGGTCTGGATGGTCATGTGGATGCACCCCATGATCTTCGCACCGGCAAGAGGCTGGGACTCCTGGTATTTTCGGCGCAGCGCCATCAGTGCCGGCATTTCACCTTCGGCAATGGCGATTTCCTTGCGTCCCCAGTCCGCCAGCGCGATGTCCGCAACCTTGTAGTCGTTGAAATTACTCATATTCATATCCATTTGCGCGCAATTCGCGATGCTCGATGCAATGCCCGAGTATCGCTCTCTGCGCCGGTTATTCGTCAGTTCGCTTGGTCCAGGTAACGCCCGACACTCTCAGTGCCGGGCCATCCATTCAAATACCGAGAGCTTGCTTCAGGGCGTCAACCTTGTCGGTTTTCTCCCAGGTAAACGCGGTGAAGGTTGCGTGCTTCTCTTCCCCACCCTCTTTCCAGGTGTAGGTGTGCTCGAAAGGCTCGCGGCCAAAGTGACCGTAAGAGGCCGTGAGCTGGTACATGGGATGCTGGAGATTGAGCACACGGGTAATCGCGTAGGGACGCAGGTCGAAGACTTCGCGAATCGCCTGGATCAATTGCTTGTCGCTCACCTTTCCAGTACCAAACGTATTCACGGAAACCGAAGTGGGTTCTGCCACGCCGATGGCATAGGAAACCTGAACCTCACAGCGGTCGGCGAGCCCCGCCGCCACCACGTTCTTCGCCACATAGCGCCCGGCGTAAGCGGCGGAGCGATCCACCTTGGAGGGATCCTTGCCCGAAAAAGCGCCGCCGCCGTGCCGCGCCATACCACCGTAGGTATCTACGATGATCTTGCGGCCGGTGACACCGGCATCCCCTACCGGGCCACCAATGACAAAGTTGCCGGTGGGATTGATGTGGTAGCGGGTGTCTTTATGCAGGAGATCGGCTGGCAACACTTCGAGGATGATGTTCTCCATCACCGCCGCTTTCAGGTCTTCCTGGGAAATATCCGGCGCGTGCTGGGTAGAGAGCACGACGGCATCGATCGCTTCCGGTTTGCCATCTTCACCGTAACGGAAGGTCACCTGACTTTTCGCATCCGGGCGCAGCCACGGCAGTATATTTTTCTTGCGCAGGTACGCCTGCCGCTCAACCAGGCGGTGCGCGTAGTAAATCGGCGCCGGCATCAGGGTTGGTGTTTCGTTGGTGGCGTAGCCGAACATCAGTCCCTGGTCGCCAGCGCCCTGGTCTTCCGGCTTAGCGCGATCAACACCCTGGTTGATATCCACCGATTGCTTGCCAATCGCATTCAGAACGGCGCAGGTGGAACCGTCATAGCCCACTTCGGAGCTGTTGTATCCAATGTTGGTAATGACGTCGCGTACCACGTCTTCCAGGTCCACATAACAACTGGTAGTGACCTCACCAGCCAACATTGCAAGCCCGGTTTTGACGACAGTTTCGACGGCCACACGGGCGTGAGGATCGCGCGCAATGATCGCATCCAATACGGCATCGGAAATCTGATCGGCCATTTTGTCCGGGTGACCTTCGGAAACGGATTCCGAAGTAAAAACGGTATATTCAGACATGGGGGGGGTTTTCCTTTTTATTGACTCATTCAAGGGCGTGAGAAACACCTCCTCACGACTCCATGTACCCAGTCTACCCACAAGAACCTGCATCAAAATATTTTGATATAGATGTTTTTTGATATTTCGCAAAATCGTGTGGAAACGAAATTTCGCCTACTGTGAATACATAAGAAAATTGCGCTATCAATAAAAACAACGGGATACCGCATGGACATTATGGTCGCGCTCTATACGCTAATTGCTTACAAGGCAGTACTGCTGCTGATTGGCTTCTGGTCCCAACAACGAACCAAGAACACCACCGATTATTTTCTCGGTGGCCGCAACCTGGGCCCAATCGTGGCGGCCATCAGCTACGGCGCCAGCAGCGCTTCTGCCTGGACGCTCCTGGGAATGAGCGGTGCGGCTTTTGTATTGGGTATTTCCGCAATCTGGATTGTGGCGGGAGCCATTGCCGGTTGCGCCACAGCCTGGTTGTGGATTGCACCCCGGCTTATGCGGCATACCCGCGCCAGGGATCAAATCACGCTTACCGCGTTTCTCGCCGATGACCCGGCGCCCGCAAACCACGATGCAAACCGCAAGATCAAATTGCTTGCCTCCATCGTGATTCTGCTGTCGTTTGTGTTCTATATCGCCGCGCAATTTCAGGGCGCCGCCACCACCTTTTCCACCGCCTTCGCCAGACCATTGATCGAAAGCCTGATTCTCGGTGCCGCCGTTATCACCATTTACACCTTCCTGGGGGGCTTTTGGGCCGCGAGCATCACGGACACATTGCAGGGTGGGCTTATGCTGGTGGCAGCGATACTGCTACCGGTAGTGGCGTTTCACCATATCGGTGGCTGGGAGGAAATTCGACAAGCCGGCGTTTTCACCCCGCAATCACTGTCGCTCAGCGGAGCAAATACCGGGCTCGCTGCACTCGGCTTCGCGCTTGGCAATCTTGCCATCGGCATCGGCACACTGGGGCAACCGCACCTGCTCAATCGCTTTATGGCATTGAGAAACGAGCGTGCGCTCAAGCAGGCACAAATATTATCCATCGGCTGGTTATCTATTATATTTTTCAGCATGTATAGCCTGGGACTGATGGGCAGGATACTTGTACCAGATCTGCAGGACCCGGAATCGCTGTTTTTTCAATTAGCGACCCAGCTATTGCCTCCGTTTGGGGCCGCGGTTCTGCTGGCGGCAGTGCTGTCAGCCATTATGTCGACGGCCGATAGCATGCTGCTGGTGGTGGCCTCAACCATTTCCTATGACCTGAAACTGCAGCGCCTGATGCCGCATAGGGAACTGCTGTTATCCCGCCTGTCCATGCTGGGCGTATCGATTCTGGCAGTATTGATCGCACTGTACCTGCCCGCCACCATCTTCGAACGCGTATTGTTTGCATGGATCGCGATTGGATCTGCCTTTGCGCCGACCATACTGGCGCGGCTCGCGAGTGCGGAACTGTCACCGGCGGCGGTATTGCGCTCCATCGCGACCGGTTTTGTACTCGCCGTAATACTGTCACTGTTGCCGAACACCACTGGCGACTGGGCCGAACGCCTGATCCCGTTCAGCACAGCGTTACTGGTACTGTTTCTCCCCTCGCTGAAAATGGCAGCGTCTACAAGGTCCAAGCAAAAGGCAGCAACAAGGACCGTCAATTAACCACACTACCGGCATATCACTGTGCTTCCCAATTGATCGGAATAAAAAGGTCAGGGGCATAAAAAAAGCCGCGCTTATGCGCGGCTTTTGCTGTAGATATACAACCTCCCTTATTTACGCTTTATTTACGCTTTCAGGCCGGCTCCGCTGCCGATGAGTCTTCAGCCTGGGTCGCCGCGCTGCGACGGGTCGGGGGTACCAACGGCACCGTATCCAATGCCCACTTGAAATGCGGATTGGTACGACGTGACGGCGAGGGAATGGTGAACACCTTTTCGCCCTCAAACGGCTTCATCGCCTTGGTGTCGATTTTCCAGCCTTTCTCTTCGATATGCTTGCGGCGAATCATTCGCCAGGCACTCATGAACTTGTCCTGCTCAACGGATACTTCGTGTTCGAGGGACTCGGGCAGGTAGTTGGGTGACAGCTCCGCCACGATATCGCCATCTTCGCCAAATACCTTGCGCGTGCGTTTTTTCGCCCCGTTGTCGAACATTGGCCATTTGAAGAAATTGCGCACCTGCACCGCAAACGAGCGCGTGGTAGTTTCATCAACCGGCGTATTGGCATCGAATATGATCATTTCCATCCAGGAATTGACCTTGATGTGCAGGCGCACGCAATGCCCCGGAAGATAAAATGCCGGGCTCACATAAGTGGCCGCCTTGTCGGCACGGAACAGTTTCATCAGACCGAAATTGCCTTCCAGCTGCGGCGGGTAAAGCACGTTGTCGGATGACCCCCAGTATTCGCCGCGATCCACTTTGAGGATTTCATTCTTGTCGGCCATTTCCTGGTAGCCGAAACCGGGGTGCACAAAGGATGTATGCGCAATGTCGATACCGTTCTCGACCACGCGATCCACGGAACCGGTCCAGCTGTACTCGACATCCACCGCACGCCAGTTGGCCTTGTCCTCATACTCCGGGAATTCCGGGATGGGATAGCGTTCCTCTTCGGGCAGGTCACCGAGGAACACCCAGATCATGCCGTAGCGCTCCTCCGTGGGGTAGGCGTCGATGCGCGCACGCTCGGGAATGGGTGCACCCTCCCCACGCGAAGGAATGAACTGCACCTTGCCTTCAGCATCGAATTCCCAGCCGTGGTAGGGGCAGGCCACGCAATCGCGCTTGGTGGTAAAGCCCTTGGACAGTGAACCACCGCGGTGAATACACACATCACTCAGGCAGTTGACCTTACCACTCTTGTCACGAAACAGGACAAAGTTCTGCCCCAGCAGTTTGGCCCTTACGGGTTTGTCTTTAACCGCTTTGGACCACTCAGCCACATACCAAAGGTTCGTCAGCATGATTACCACCTCAGTGTGTTATTGATCTGCCTGTGTACGCGCCTTCGCGCCAGTGAGATCACTCGTTTTATATTTATGTGTAATTTTTTCCGTCAGATTGCCTGCGCCAAAGGCAACAGACTCTGATTGTGCTCGCCCAGTTTCGGCAGCTGGGTGTTCACGCTGGCGGGCTCGTGCAGGAATTTGATCGGTACCCCCAGATGACGGTTGCCTTCGCCGTCTTCAAATACCATCTGCCGCTGCCACAGGTGCTCCTCCGCCAATGCCTCGTGCAACAGGCGAACAGGTGACCAGCAGACATCGAGGCCGTCAAACCACAGGCTCCATTCCGCCAGGGTACGCGTGGAAAATTCCCGCTGCAGAAACTCGATCGCCTCTTGCTGCTCGCCGGGGGAACGCTCGCAGATTTCTGCCAGCTCCGGTTTTCCCAGTTTTTGGAACAGGTTTTCCGCGAATTTGAGTTCACTTCCGCCCAGGGTCAGATGGCGACCGTCTGCCGTGCGATAGATTCGGTACATGGCATTGCCGCCCCAGGAGCGCTCCTGTTTGACGACCGGCGAGCGATTCTCCGCAAACACCGGGCCAAGGGCATTGGGCAACCAGGCCACCAGGCTGTCCTGCATGGAAATATCCAGATAGTCCCCTCGCCCGGTATCTTTCCGTCGCAGCAGCGCCATGAGTATGCCGGAAAGCGCCATCAGTGACGCCGTCATATCCGCCACCGGCATCGCGGGGGAACAGGGTTCGCCATCGGCACCCTCATTGAGGAAAACTGTTCCGGAATCAGCCTGGATACTGAGATCGTGCGCCGGCTTCTGGCTCTTGGTTCCAGTCTGGCCAAACGCGGAAATGGAGCAGTAGACGAGACTGGGATTGCGCGCACTGAGGGTGGCGTAGTCCAGACCCAGGCGGGCCACTGCGCCTGGACGGAAGCCCTCGACAAACACATCGGCGCTGTCAATCAGCGCCAGCAATTGCGCTTTTTGCGCCTCGTCCTTGAGATTGAGGCACAAACTTTTCTTGCCCCGGTGGGTGTTGCGAAACCACACCGATTCGCCATTTTTACGCAGCCCGATATGACGCGTCGGCTCACCAGAGGGCGGCTCCACCTTGATCACTTCGGCCCCGTGATCCGCCATCATCATGGTCAGGTGCGGCCCCGGCAAAAAGAGCGAAAGGTCGACAACACGTATGCCTTGCAGCTTCATTGGGCGATTTGCCTCCGGTCAGCACAGTGGTACGCCCAGCTCAGATAACCTGCCCGTTTTTCCAGACTGCAATTTCTTCAGCGGAATAACCGAGCCCGAGCAGCAGGTTCTCGCTGTCTGCACCAAGTGCGGAACAGCCGGTTCCTGAGGGCCTGTTTCCGTCAAATTTTAACGGGCTTGCCAGTACTCTGAATTGACTATTGTCAACATGGGGCAGCGACTGCAGCATGCCGGTCTGGGCCAGCCAGGGATTGTCCATGGCCTGGGCAAAACTGTTTACCGGCGCCAGCGGCAGACGACCCGCAAAAACTCTCATCCAGTGGGCGTTCTGCGCGCGCATGAATTCGCCATCGAGAATTTCTGTGAGAATCTCCCGATGCTTACGGCGCGCCGCCACCGTGGCAAAGCGCTCGTCAGCCAACAGATCTGCGCGGTCCAGTCCCTCCACCAGGATCTGCCAGAATTTTTCCGTCATCGCCATGACAAACACCCAACCATCGGCACTGCGGTAGATCTGGCAGGGTACGGTCGACGGGTGGCCGGAGCGCGGCACGCGCGCGGTTTCATGGCCGCGATTGAGATACCAGGTAGCGGGATAGGTCAGCTGGGTGGCCGCCACATCAAACAGGTTTACATCCACATCGCGCCCGGCGCCGCCGCGCAAAACACCGACCAGTGCACCGAGCATCCCCATGGCGAGGATTACTCCGCTCATGAAGTCCACCATCGACAGCCCGAAGCGCGCAGGTGGTGTTCCCGGCTCCCCGGTCAGGTCCATAAAGCCCGCCTCTGCCTGCATCAGGTAGTCGTAACCGGGCCAGCCCGCGCGATCGTTGTCGCGACCATAGGCAGAGAGATGACCGCAGATAATTTCCCGCTTTACCGCACCGAGGCTGTCGTAATCCAGCCCCAGTTTTGCCGGCTGGTCACCGCGCAGGTTGTTCATCACGATATCGGCGCTCTGCACCAGGCGTTCGAAAATCTTCCGCCCTTCCGCACTCTTCAGATCCAGCGTTAAGCTCTTCTTGTTGCGATTGAAGGTCTGGAAAAAATCGCTGTCGTTATCCCCCAGAAAATAGGGTCCGGACTGGCGGGCGACGTCGCCGCCGGTGGTGGGGTTTTCGATCTTGATGACCTCGGCCCCCATGTCCGCCAGCTGCATGGAGCCGAAGGGACCGGCTCCATACTGCTCCACGGCAATGACGCGGATGCCCGCCAGTGGCTTCGTCTGCATTACAGCGCCGCCTCGCGCGCCGCCAACTGCTTGGCGATGATGATACGCTGCATTTCGTTGGTGCCCTCGCCCACACACATCAGCATGGCATCGCGGTAGTAGCGCTCGATCTCATACTCGGTGGAAAAACCGTAGCCGCCGAAGATACGCATGGCTTCCTGGGCACAGAAGACGCCGGCCTCACTGGCAAAATACTTGGCCATACCCGCTTCCATGTCACAGCGCTGGCCGCTGTCGTACATGCGCGCCGCCTGTTCCACCAGCAGCTTTGCTGCCTCGACCTTCGCCGCCATTTCACCCAGCTTCAGCTGGATGGCCTGGTGCTGGATGATCGGTTTGCCAAAGGTTTCCCGCTCGGTGGCATAGCGCACCGCCAGCTTCAGCGCACCCTGGGCGATACCGGCACCGCGCGCGGCCACGTTGATACGGCCGAGTTCCAGACCACCCACCGCCATATGGAAACCGCGCCCCTCTTCACCGCCGACCAGATCCTCAACGGACACGCGAAAATCCTCGAACACCACTTCCGCGGTATCGATGGCGCGGTAGCAGGTCTTCTTGATTTTGTTGACGGTAATCCCCGGCAGCAGATTTCCAGCATCGTCCTTAGTGCGAATGGCAAACAGCGACATACCGCGATGGCGGGGCTCCGCATTGGGATCGGTTTTCACCAGCAGGCCCAGGCAGTTGCCGTTCATGGCGTTGGTGATCCACATCTTGCTGCCGTTGATCACGTATTCGTCACCATCGCGTCTGGCCACACAGCGGATTGCCTGCAGGTCCGAACCGGCATTGGGCTCCGTCAGCGCGATACCGCCGCGCAGGGTGCCTTCGGCCATCAGAGGCAGGAAGCGCTGCTTCTGCTCTTCGGTACCAAAGCGCTCGATGGCGGCGGCCATGATCAGGTGGGAATTGAAAATGCCGCCGGGTGCCATCCACACCGCGGAAATTTTCTGCACGATACGCGCATAGGTGGCGGCGGACAGCGCCAGGCCCCCGTAGTTTTCACCGATGGTGGCACCGAACAGTCCCAGGGATTTCATGGTTTCCACCAGCTCGTGTGGATACTCATCGGCGAGATCTTTTTCCCGCGCAATCGGTGCAACTTCGTTGGCCACGAAGCGGTCTATGGTATCGAGAATCGCGGCCTCATCTTCTGCGGTCCAGCTCATTGCTGCCTCCTGTTACTGCTCGCCCGGATCAATAATTAACCTTGTCTTCCATTTCCGCTCCGCGCTTCCACACCAGCACTTTGCGCACGAAGGAACACACCTCGGTACCGTCCTGTTTGGTGCCGCGGGTGCGCACGGTGACGATGCCCTGGTTCGGGCGCGATTTGGATTCGCGTTTTTCCAGCACTTCCGACTCCGCATAAAGCGTATCGCCCACAAACAATGGCGCGGTCATACGGATATCGTCCCAGCCCAGGTTGGCGATCGCCTTCTGGCTGATATCGGTAACACTCATCCCCACCATCAGCGCTACGGTGAACGGGCTGCACACCAGCGGCTTACCAAATTCCGTACCCGCCGCATATACCTTGTCGAAATGCGCAGGATGCGTATTCATGGTCAGCAGCGTGAACCAGGTATTGTCGGTTTCGGTAATGGTGCGCCCCGGGCGATGCTCGTAGATATCACCCACTTTGAAATCGTCAAAGAAACGCCCAAAGGTCTCACGGTAGCGGTTTTCACCGACCTGCTTTACTTCTCCAGCCATAGCTAAGATTCCACTGCGGTTTACACAAATTCTTTTTCGGTGCGCACACGCGCGATCAGCTTGCGTGCGCTGTCGACGATGGGCTGATCCACCATGCGCCCCTCTACCACGACTGCGCCACCCTGTGCCTGCTCGAATGCACGCACGATTTTCTGTGCCTGGTTCAGGGCATCGGCAGTCGGCGCAAAGCCGCGATGGATTCCCTCGATCTGCGAAGGGTGAATCGCCGCCTTGGCGGAAAAGCCCAGGGCAGACACGCGGCGGGTTTCAGCCTCAAGTCCCTGCACGTCGCGCACATCCAGAAACGGCACATCGATCACCGGCAGGCGATAGGCTGCGGCAATCACCGCCATTTGCGAACGCGCCCACAGCAGGGGCTCCCACGCAAACTCTGCGCCCACCTGCGCCGCAAAGTCACCACCGCCAAACATCACCGCATCCAGCGAGCAATCCCTACAGATGCGTTCCATACCCAGCAGGCCGGAGGCGCTCTCGATCAATGCGATCCAGCGCACCGGCTGCCCCAGCAGGCTCGACGCTTCCGCGATCTCCTCGGCATTTTCGGTTTTCGCCAGCATCAACCGCGCGGGCAAGCGCGCATGCAAAAGCGCGTAGAGATCCGCCCTGCCCTCATCGCTGCTTGCGGCACTGACGCGAACCACAATTCGCTCGAGCAATGCAGGCTCACAGCGCTCCAGAAACCCACACACCGCGGTGCGGGCATCCCCCTTTTGAGCCAAAGGCACCGCATCTTCCAGATCGATGCACACCAGGTCGGCACCACTATCCAGCGCCTTCTCAAAGCGGTCCGGGCGATGTCCTGGCACAAATAACAGGCTGCGCGCGGTAAACATCAGAAGTGCTCCCAGCCGCGCAGGGGTTCACGCACCTGCGATGGTGGAACCTCTGCGGCAAACGCATCGGCGATCGCCGCGCGGGTGGTAAACCAGACACCGTCTTGGGCCTTGGCGTAGCGCAGGAACTCTTCCAGTGCGCCAATACGCCCCGGGCGGCCGATAATGCGCAGATGCAGGCCGAGGGACATCATGCGCGTGCGCTCGGCACCCTCCGCCAGCAGGGTATCCAGCGTACGACAGGCGTAATCGAGCCACGCCTGTGGCGTCAGCGACGGCGCGGTCCAGAATTTCATATCGTTGGAGTCGATGGCGTACGGCAAGACCAGCATGGGTTTGTCCGACCCTTGCACCGGCGCCCAGAAAGGCTCGTCGGCACTGTAGTCGTCCATGTGGTAATCGAAGCCCTCCTCCTGCAGTAGGCGCCGGGTGTTGTCGGTGTGCAGATAGCGGCTCAGCCAGCCACGGGGGCGCTGCCCTGTGGTTTTGCTAATCGACGCAATGGCATCGCGAATGAATTTGCGCTCGGTGTCTTCATCCATACCGAACTGGTGCTGCCAGCGATAGCCGTGGCTGCACACTTCGTGTTCGCCCTCGGCAATAAACCGTGCGATCTGTGGTGCCCGCTCCAGGGCTACCGCTGCCGCGCAGAAAGTAGCCGGCACCTGGTAACGCTCCAGCAGCGCCTGAATACGCGGCCAGCCCTCGCGGACGCCGTACTCGTAATTGCTTTCGTTGGCGTGCGCGCGGATCGGTTTGCGCGGCGCCACCCCCAGTTCGTCGACGGGTTCAGGGCCACGGTCGCCGTCCAGCAGCGTACTCTCGGAGCCCTCCTCCACATTCACCACAATCGACAGTGCGAGCCGGGCATCCCCCGGCCACAAAACCTTTTTGCTCATGCCCGACACACTCTCGTTACTGACTCAGTGATATTCCTCACCGCCGGAGACGTTCATCGCCTCGCCGGTGATGTAGGACGCTTCATCGGAGCAGAGGAAGGCACAGGCCTTGGCGATATCCTCCTGCAGTCCGGGGCGGCCCAGTGGTATGCGCGCGCGCATATCGTCCATATAGCGGTCGTAGCCCTTGCCGGTCACTTCGGAAAAATGCGCGTTCTGCCAGGCACCCAGACCGGTGGTCACGTGGTTCGGGCAGATGGTATTCACGGTAATGCCAGCCGGCCCCAACTCCTGTGCCGCCGAGCGCGTCAGCCCCACCATGCCGTGTTTGGACGCGGTATAGGCGGATGCGTGGGCAAAGCCGGACTTGGACGCCTGGCTGCCGATATTGATAATCCGGCCTCCGCGCCCCTGGCGCAGCATGATCTCCGCCGCGTACTTGATACCGAGGAAGGTCCCCCGCAGGTTGACCCCCAGCACCGCATCCCATTTGTCCACGGCCATATCCACGATCGGTTCCATCAGGTAACCGATACCGGCGTTGTTGACCCAGATATCCAGGCTGCCGAAATGCCCCAGGGCAAACTCCGCTGCGGCTTGGACTTCCTGGGGCTCGAGAACATTGCAGGCATAGGTGGCCACCTCGCCACCGGCCACGCGGATTTCCGCCGCGATCTGTTCCATCTCCGCGCTGGTGCCCACCGCCTGCTCCGGCATGTTTTCACCGGCGGCGTGGCCGATATCCGTCAGCACCACTTTCACGCCTTCCGCTGCCAGGCGTTTCGCCATGGCTTCACCGAGCCCCTTGCGGCGGCCGGCACCGGTGATCACCGCCACCTTGCCTGCCAGTTCCGGGTACTTACCCTGCACTTCTGTCATGGTGCGTCTCCTCGGGAATGTCTCTGTAAAGACGGGTTCTGGTCAGACGATTTCGGTCAGCATGAACTGCGGGTTATCCGCAAACTGCTGGAACTCCGCGGCAACCTTCTGCATGGTTTCGCTGGATACATCCGCACCCAGCTGCTGCATATCCTTCACCACCAGCAGTTCCACATACTGATACGGCGCCGGTACTTCCGAGCCCAGCAGGCCGGTGGTACGCAACACGGAAAACTGATCGATGGAGTTGAGATTGCGCACGGTGGGAAGGTCGGTCGTCCTCGCCCACTGCTCGTAATCGGAGGGGCTGACGCCCGGCTTGAGGTTGAACAGCACAACGATAGTGGTAGTCACGGTAGCGCCTCCGCTTGATGATCATTATGGTCTGACCATCGTATTCTTGAGCTAATGTTATGTCAATATAACATTTGATAGCGCGCGCCACTTCAGAATGCTGCGAAAACGCCCACACTTCGGCACAACAGGACAGTTACAAAGAAGAGATGAGTGGCGGTGTCGCCACCGGGTGCGGTCTTGCGAGACACGAGCTAGGCGCTCCCCCTCAACCCATCCATGGGGGCTCTTCCGCGAGGTGGCCCGGCCGCTCCATGTATTCGCGGCGCCTTCGGCCCCTCTCGCGGAAGGTCTCGCAAGACCGCACCCGGCAGCGACACCTTCTCCCGCAATTAAGTTAAGTGAACAGCAGTAGATAAGCAGCAGGGCCTAAGCCTTGGCGGCAAGACCTTCGATAAAGGCGTGGTAGGCAACGCGCACCTCTTCCAGCACCTCGCGCACCGGAGCAAAACTGTTGACCCACTTCCACCAGCCCGCGAAACGGGGAAATTCCGCCAGCGGATCGGCAATGCCCACCAGCGGCGCCAGTTCGTGCAGGTACAGCATGGTGGGCGCCAGTGCGATATCCCCCAGGTGCAGCGGCCGCTCCGCATCACCGAAGCTGGCCAGCAGGCGCTCGCCTTTAGCCAGCTCTGCGCGCAGGTTCTGCGCAATCCCGGCAGTATCACCCGCAGTGCCCATGGCCGCCCGGAACAGCGGGAACAGCGCATTTACCGCAAGATGCAGATCCGCATAGCGCCCGAGCATGCGCATCTGCGCCCGCACCAGGGCATCCCCGGGGAGCAGCGCACTGCCACCCTCAGCATTGACCTCCGCCAGGTACTCCATTATTGCCCAGCTTTCGGCAATGGTTTCACCACCGTCGAGCTCCAGCACCGGTACCTTGCCCAGCGGGAAACGTTCCATAAACGCTTCTGTACGCAGGGGCACCGGCGGTGGCGCCACCTCAACCGGCAGATTCTGCAGGCGAATCTGGATTCGCACCCGTGCGGCATAGGGGGAATGAGGCAGGTTGTACAGTTTCACAGCAGATCTCCCGCAATCAGTAAATCAGGTGCAGGCCGTAGGCGGCATTTGCCAGCAACCCCACCCAGATGGTGTAAACAAACGGCCGACAGGAGGCAATGGAACCGCGAATGGTCCCGTTCACCGAATCGCTGTCGTCACCGGACATCAACTTACCCCAGGCTGCACCAAACGATTTCAGGCGCACCCGGATCATCAGCCCGCACAGCACCAGCAGCGCAAAGATCCCCAGCTTGATGGCAAGCCAGTTTGACGCGAGGATCACGTTGGTGACCAGCGCATAGACGGCCAGTGACAGCAGCGCAACGATGATCACCACCCGCAGATAGAAGTCGAACCGGGTCAGCGCCGGCACAAACGCCTTGCCGTGGGCAAAGTGCAAGGTGGCCACCAATAGCAGCCAGCCCAGACAGAAGGCCCACGCCAGCCACAGCCATACGCTCGCCACCGGCATCTGGCCACTCATATGCGCGAGCTGCAATCCCAGGGGCAGGATCAGCGGCATACAAAAGCGCGGCCCTTGGTCACATCCCATCATGATGGTGAGCGCGGTAGTCCGCGCCTGTGGCGACAAGTCGGAACGGGTCACATAGCGGCTCGCATAAAAGGTGCCGAGATCCCCCCCAAGCCAGTAAACAAAGCACAGGTTGTGCAACAGCTTTACAAACAGGTACGCGCTCATGCTGGTTAATTCTTTTTAGTTGAGGTAACAATATCGCCAGAACGATAACGGCAGGCAACCCTTGCGTCTGGGGTCCTCAGAGGACAACCGGCTCCAGTGCGCATTGCCGTATTAGATATATTGATATACCTTTATATCAACAATTACAATTAAAACAACAAATTCAATCCAGCCACTGCTCAGGGGTAGCCAATGGAAACAACAACCAAAACGGCCAAAGAACTCTACCTGGAAGTCAAAGCCAACCCGGCGCGCAAGCGCTTCGGATTCGGGCGCAAGGCAGTACTGGTCAATATCGACCCGCAGAAGGCCTACACCCGCACCGATCTGTTCAAGACGGCCTACGAAACCGATCCGAACCAGCTCCACTACATTAACGAACTGGCGAAGAGCTTCCGCAGCAAGGGTTGGCCGGTGGTATGGACCCACGTGGCCTACATGGATTCCGGGGAAGACGCCGGCATCTGGGGCACACGCACCGACACCCCCGACTCCCTGCAGAACATCAAGTTCGATTCCACCCGCAGCGAGTTCGATGACCGCCTGGAAATTGACCGCAAGCGCGATGTCATTTACTGCAAAAAAATGCCCAGCGCCTTTTTTGAGACCCAGCTGCAGTCCCTGCTGGTATGGCACCAGGTAGACACGATCATCCTGACCGGTGGCTCCACTTCCGGTTGCATCCGCGCCACCGCGATAGACAGCCTCTCCCGCGGCTACCGTACCATTGTTCCCGAGGAGTGCGTGGCGGATAAACACGAGAGTTACCACTACGCCAACCTGACCGATCTCTCACTGAAATATGCCGACGTGGTGGATGTGGCCGAAGTCTTCCAGTGGCTGGAACGAGGTGAGTAATGGCGAACGAAAAAGCCGATCCCGGTTTCTATGACTACTGGCCCTATCAACAGAGGCCCAAAATCACCTGGCCGAACGGCGCCAGGGTGGCCTTCTGGGTCGCTCCCAATATTGAGTTTTACGAACTGAATCCGCCGGCAAACCCACACCGCAAAGCCTGGCCACAGCCGAGCCCGGCAGTGCCCGGCTACAGCATTCGCGATTACGGCAACCGTGTCGGACATATGCGCCAGATGGCGGTGCTCGACAAGTACGGAGTCCGCGGCTCCATTTCCCTGTCTACAGCGCTGTGCGATCACCACCCGGAAATCATCGAGTTGTGCCGCGAACGCCAGTGGGAGTTTTTCAGTCACGGGATTTACAACACCCGCTACACCTACGGCATGTCCATCGAGCAGGAACGCGACATGATCCGAGACTCGATGGAAAGCATTTATCGACATACCGGGCAGAAGTGCGCGGGCTACCTGGCGCCGGCCCTGTCCCACTCGGAAGACACCCTGGATCTGTTTGCGGAAGTCGGTACGGAAATGTTCGGGGATGAGGCCGGGTTTTATACCTGCGACCTGTTCCACGATGACCAGCCTACTCCCATCAACCTGCGCAGCGGCAAGCGCTTTGTCTCGGTGCCCTACTCGCTGGAAATGAACGACACCATCGCCTATGTGGTGAACAAGGTCGAACCGCGCCGCTACGGCAAGATGCTGAAAGAAAATTTCGACCGCCTGTATCAGGAAGGCACCGACAGCGGCACCGTCATGTGTATCCCCACCCACAACTACCAGGTGAGCTGCCCTCACCGGTTGCGCGCGTTCGAGGAAGCCCTCGAATACATTACCGGCCACTCCGATGTGTGGGTGACCACCGGCCGCGAAATTGCGGAATATTACCTGCAGCATTACTACGAAGCGGCGCGCGCGGACATCCAGACCAAAGGCACACCGGCCCAGAGCACTCTGGCCAGCGAAGAGGTAACCTGCCCATGAGCAACCAGAAAGGCCTTGGGCCAGAACACCTCCAGTATCCCGAACGCCACTACGGCATGGACCACGCTTACTACGACTGGCAGATGCTCACCGACCGCCCACCTGTGCAGTGGGCCGAGGGCAAGCTCGCGCTGTGGGTGAATGTCAGCCTGCAGTTTTTCCCGCTCAACCAGCGCGGCATTCCCTTTCCACCACCCGGCGGCATGACCATGTCCTACCCGGACCTGCGGCATTTTTCCCTGCGGGACTACGGCAACCGCGTGGGTATTTTCCGTGTACTGCGCGCACTTGACCGCTACGGCGTGCGCCCGACCTTCGCGATCAACGGCGAGCTGGCGGAGCGCACCCCCTACCTGATGCACATGCTGCGGGAACGGGGCGATGAGATTATCGCCCACGGCTGGAATATGGATTGCCCCCACTATGGCGGTCAACCACGCGATGAAGAACAACTGCTGATCCGCAAAACCCTCGAAACCCTGCGCGAAGCGAGTGGACAGGCGGTAACCGGCTGGCTGAGCCCGGGCAAGATCCACAGCGAAAACACCCCGGCACTGCTGGCCGAGCACGGGATTAAATATTTCTGTGACTGGGTCAACGACGATATGCCCTATCGCTTCCGTACCGGCAGCGGCGATCTGTGGGCCATGCCGCTATCAACCGAACTGGAAGACCAGTTTATCCTGCGCATGAACCAGCACTCGGAAACCTCCTACGCGGAGCAGGTCGAAGATGCCTGCCGCTTCCTGCTCAGCGAGGCGCGCAATCAGGGAGGCCGCATCCTCGCCCTCAACATCCACCCGTGGATGCTGGGGCAGCCGCACCGTATCGCTTACCTGGAGCGCATTCTGGAATTTGTCACCGCCCAGCACGGCGTGTTCAGCGCGTCTGCAAGTAGCCTGCTGCAACAGTGTTCGCAGCCCGAACTGGAGCCCGCCTGAGGCGCGGCTGGCATTTGACATAGAATGTTATATCATTATGCGCTTTCGCCCGGGTCAAGGATGCACACTATGGAAGCCGTAAACACACTGTTCAGCAAACAGCAGCTGGAATCTTTGAAAGAAGAGTCGCACGCGCCACTCTACTACCAGCTGTATGCGCTGCTGAAAAATGCCATTCTGAACGGCACCCTGGAGCGCGGTGACCAGATGCCGACGGAATTGCAGCTGGCAGAGGCATTCGGTGTTTCCCGCATTACCGCCAAGCGCGCCATGGATGAATTGGCCGGAGAAAGCCTGGTGGAGCGGCGCCGCGGCAAGGGCACCCACGTCACCTACGAATACAAGCAACAGCCGGTAAAAGCACCGCTGGTAGGTATGCTGCAGGAAATTGAAAGTATGGCCCGTCACTCCGACGTGGACGTACGCAGCTGTGAAATGCTGCAGCCGCCGGCGGAAATTCGCGAGGAACTCGGTCTCGGCACTGGCGAAACCGCACTGCTGCTGGAACGTACCCGCTCCCGCGATGGCGCGCCCTTCGGTTATTACGTCAGCTGGACAGCGGGACTGTCACGCAAGGTAAACGCCAAGCAATTTGCCAAGACACCGCGACTGGAAATCTTCCGCAAGCAGGGACTGGAAATCACCCATGTAACCCAGACCCTGAGCGCCGAGGCAGCCACCAGTGAAAGCGCCCGTGAACTGGCCACCACCGTGGGCGCCCCACTGCTCAGCCTCACTCGCCGCTCTTTCACCAAGGTAAACGGCAAGGAGCAGCTGGTGGACCTGATGCACGTGCTGTATCACCCGGACCGCTTCAAATACCAGATGGACCTGAAGACAGACGAACTCTGAGTAGGCTCAGGTCTCTAGTCTGTCGACAGGCGTAGCGGGAGCAATGGCGTGAGGCCATAGCTCCTCGCCCGGCCAGCTCCCCTGCAGATTTTTAAGCCGTACCGTCCAATGACTTTGGCCCTGTTGCCAGTGGTATTCCTGCAACAGCCCGTCAGCCAGATCGTAAACCGCCCCGCCGTCGTACTGACCGCCCGAATATTCAAAGCTGTCCCATGTGCGGCCCGACACCCCCGCGTCCACGGATTGCAGAAAACGCACGCGGCGCAGGGAAATTTCCGGCTCAAACAGTTTTGCGGCCTGCGCTGGATCGTGAATCCAGGGCACCAGAACCCGCGCCTCCGCCTGATCCTGTGCCGCCAGCGCACCGAGCAGCTGCCCCGCGAAAATACGCAGCAGCGGAAAATATAACGCCCCCTCGGCAGAAACGCTTCGGGTCTCGATACCGGCACCGCGAACGCGATATACGCCGCCATTGATGCCTTTGCCCAATGCTCGATAACTGGACGCGGCAATACTTTTCTGCCGTCCCATATCACACCAGCGCAGCAGGCAGCGCAGAATCTCCCCCCCTGCCACCTGTGCACGCGCCGAAATCAAAACCGACAACGCGGGGATCTCGCGCGCGCTATGCAAAACAAATTTTTCGCCCAATCGGAATAGTGACCAGTGCTCAAAAACCGGCACCGGGTTTCCATCACACAGATATTCGTATTCTCCCTGTGCGATGGGAGCAGTCTTGCCACCGCCCGCCATCAAACCACCTCTTCAGCGGTTAGCAGCAATCGTTTTGTCGATGTATGCGCGCGGCTGCGCAGGAGGTGCGTGTTGGCAGAGATCATTTTGTTGGCCGCGGCACACGGGTGCAGCGTGGCGATGGTGACTTCGCCACCCTGGGGGGTAACCAGAGGATGATTGATATTGCCGTCGAAGCGGCGCTCCTGCCACGGCTCCATCAGGGTAAATTCCCGCTCCAGGGTCGCCAGCACGCCGCCTTCCGCGCCGTGAGCGGCAGCGGCAACACACACTCGGTTTTCCGCAGCTCGTGCAGAAAACAGCAGGGAAAGATTGCGTTTTTTGTTACCCATGCCCGCCGTTTCCGCGCCCAGCGGCATCAGCAGGCAGTGCACACCATCAAGCGCAGCCATGCGCGCAAGCTCCGGGTGCAGGCCGTCGTCTCCCACCAGAATCGCAACACGCCCCCAGGGCAAATCCACCGTGTGCAGTTCGCGACCCCGCGGGGCCAAGCCCAGCGGACAGCGATGCAATTGCGGCTGGGCCATACGGCGACCAGTACCATCCAGCAAAACCCCGAGATGCTGCCAGCTGTTTTCACCTTCTTGGATCACGCTGGTACAGACCTGAAGCCCCTTGTCTCGACAGACTTCCACCAGCCGCGCCTCCGCCTCACGGCAAAGCGCCGCGGTCCGCGACCAGTTTTTCGCGGCATCGCGCTGCGGGAAAATCGCCGGCAGCAGCACCAGCTCGATATTGCCAGGTAACTCGCGCACCAGGTCCGCGGCGCGCTCGATGGCCGCAAGCCCCACACCTTGCGGGTCAACCAGGGCTACACCTATCTGCTCTGCGGCAACGGAAGTCGGGTCCTCAGCGGATTTTTCAAGGGGCTGGTAAATGAGGGGCCGGCGCCTCGCCAGCGCGCCCAGGCTCAACTGCAACCGCTCACCGCGCTCGGGAATATCTGCAAAAATCACCTCCTCCTTCCCGCGCAGGCCAGCGACAACCGGGCGACCATCCGGCCCAACCACCTGGCTCTCGCCGGCACCGTAAAGCAATGCCTCGGGAATCGCAGTCATCGCGCTGACCATTTGCAAATCCGAAACCGGCACCAGAGGCCCGACCTTGTTTGCAGCCACCATAAACAGGCGGTTTTCCGCCGCCCTCGCCCGCACGTGCAGGCTGGCCTCATCGAAGGCAAAGGAATTCAGGGAATTACACAATATGTCAGCACCGGCCAGAGCCAAGCGTCTTGAAGGTTCAAAGCTGATACCGTCGCGGCAGGCGATAAAACCGATTTTGCCAAGTTCGGTTTCCACCAGACCGCCGGCCCGGGTGGCCGGCACAAAAAAATCGTTTTCGTGCCCCATCAGGCTCTGCTTGTCCGCTTCGCCGAGCAGGGTTCCCTCGGGACCATACAGCAGCGATGTCACCGTGATTACCGGTGATTTACGTCGCAGTGAGACATTGATCAGTATGTAACTGCGGTAGTGGCGCGCACGCTCGGCAATCGCGCCGAGGAAGGAGCCGTCCAGATCCAGGGCACACTTCCAGGCCCGCTCCCTGTCCCGGTACCAGGAAATGTGATTGCAGAATTCCGGCAGCACCATCAGCTGCGCACCACCCGCGGCGGCACTATCGATCATGCGCAGACAAGTGTTGAGGTTTTCCGGGATATCCGTACCCGTGGCGAACTGCAAGGCGGCGACCTTTGGCATAGCTGCTTCCATCCGATGACAGAGTGAAGTACCCCGCTGGTGTCCCATGGGGAAAGACGATCAATCACCCAATTGTACTATTGATATATCTTTATTACACTAACTCCCACAACCTATCCTCATTGCACCATTGCACCGGGAACTCGCAGCATGGCAAACATCGTCATCACCGGCAGTACCAAGGGTATCGGCTTCGGTCTAGCCAAGGCATTTATCAAATGCGGTCACAAGGTGATCATCAGCGGTCGCAGTAACGAAAGCGTCCGCGAAGCCCTGGATCGCCTGCAGACACCGGCCTGCAAATGCCAGGGTTTCGTCTGTGACACCAGCGATCGTCAGCAGGTGGAAGCCTTGTGGCAATACGCACAGGTGTCCCTCGGTAGCGTCGACATCTGGATCAACAACGCCGGCCTGGCCCGCACTGGCTGGTCAATCCTGGATATTCCCCAGGAAGAAATCGAGGCGATGGTGCACACCAACCTAATGGGCACCATCAACGGATGCCGCGTCGCAGCCGCCGGTATGCAACTGCAGGGCCAGGGCAAGATTTTCAATATGCTCGGTGGCGGCAGCGACGGCGAGTATTTCCCGGGAATGGGCATCTATGGCAGCACCAAACGGGGGCTGGATTACTTTACCGATGCGCTGGGCAAGGAACTGAAACCAAGCGGTATTCTGGTGGGCAAGATCCGTCCCGGCATGGTGGTCACAGACGCAGTGATTCGCGAAGCCCGGTCCAATCCGGACCGCTTCGCCCGCTCGCGCAAGTTCATGAACAATCTGGTGGACCAGGTCGATACCGTCGCGGAATTTTTGGTCCAGAAAATACTGAACTGCAATAAAAGCGGCGAAAAAATCCGCTGGCTGACCGGCGGCAAGATGGCCACACGCATGCTTGTGGGCATGGTCAGAAAGCGGGAAGACCAGTTCGCGCGGCACGGGCTCTGAACACCGCCCTGTAACGATTCAGAACAACAAACAATTCAGAACAATAAACGGCCCCAAAATAAACGGCCCAAAACAATAAACCGAAAGTATCCCCACTGGCGAGGCTATCGACCATGGCGCAACCACACTGGCTTGGCATACAACTAGCCCCGGGTATATCCCGCGGCAACTTCAGCACTTATCTGTTTGCGGTGTTTATTTCTTCCGGATATGCCGGTGCCCTTTCGGTGCTTCAGCCGGGGCTATTGCATGTCATGGGGATCGCCGCCGATACCCAGGCCATGCTTACGGGTTTCCTCAGCGCGCTGCAGGAGCTGGTGTTTATCCTTCTCCTTGGCGCTGCCGGCGCCTTGTCCGATCGCCTTGGCCGCCGCCCGGTCTACGTATTCGGGCTTGCGCTCACCGGCATTGGTTTTGCACTTTACGCCCACGCCGGATCTATAACGCAACTGGTGGCGTTCCGCCTGCTGGTGGCCGTTGGCAGTGCGGCCATGATCGGCATGATGGTGACGGTAGTCGCAGATTACGCGACCGGCGAATCCCGCGGACGCGCCAATGGCGTACAGGCACTGATGGCGACCCTCGGCGCTTTCGTTCCGCCGATACTGGCGAGCCTGCCCAAGGTGTTCAGCGGCCGCGGATTTGACGAGCTGGCCGCGCAACAGTGGACCTTCGCCATCGGCGGTGCCCTAGGCCTCGTTGCTGCGGTCATTGCGCTGGTGGGACTGGCTACTAAGATGCAGCAGACCGCCTCTGTCGCCAGGGAGTCTTTCAAAGCCACGTTGGTTGGGGGATTAAGGGCCGCGCGCGATCCACAGACGGCACTCTCCTACGGAGCCGCATTCATCTCCCGCGGCGATCTCGCGGTAACCGGCGCTTTCATTTCACTCTGGCTGGTGCAGTACGGCACCCGCGAACTCGGACTCAGTGCCAGCGAGGCCCTGTTCCAACTGGCGGTTCCCCGGGTGCTGGCAACCGTCGCCGGCGCCCTGCTCGGCTCCATGATCATGGGATTCATTGCCGACCGCGCATCCCGTGTGACCGCCGTGGCCCTGGCTTCGGGACTGGCCGCCGCCGTATACGGTGCCGTTTTCCTCGTTTCCGACCCCACTGCCGACTGGGTCATCGGCCTGCTGTTCGTAATGGGCATTGCCGAGATCAGTGCCTTTGTCAGCAGCCAGGCTTTGGTAGGCCAGCAGGCGCCGGAAGCCTACCGCGGCGCTACCATCGGCTTCTTCGGGGTCGCCGGTGCCTGCGGCATCCTGATTGGCACCTCTGGCGGCGGCGTGTTATTCGCAAAAATTTCACCGAGTGCCCCATTTGTACTATTCGGCGCACTCAATTTTGCGGTATTCCTGTGGAGCATGTGGCTTCGCAAACAACTGAACCAAAAGAATGGGGAACCTGCTCAGGTTTCCGCCCCTGAAATTTCAACCAGCCAAGTGTGAGTTATTGATATGGAAAACGCACAAAACCTGACCAAAGAATTTGCCGCGCACCTGAACACAGGCACTCATATCGATACCAGTGAAATCTTTAACGCGGTCCTGGCGACCCGCGACGCCATCTGGGAAATGATCCAGGGCAGCCTTTCACTGAAGGAAGACCTGCGCTGTGAGGACCTGCGCTCCTTTGACGATCTGAACGGCGAACATGTGGGCCGCATGCGTACCTTTACCGGTGACGCGTCACCGGTGGACTGGATCATCCACTCCAACATCGGCACACCGCAGAAAACCTTCACCAATATTCACCTGACCATCTACATGGACGACAGCGTGGACATTCCCCACCTGGGAATGGCATTCGGCACCCTGCCCGATGCGTTTTTCTATATCGACCCGATGCCGCGCTATGAACCGGTCGCCTACCCTGATTACCTGCAAAAATACCTGGCGCCGCTGAACAGCATCTACATGGAACTGCAGAACGACCTGTTTGAAGCCGGCGTGAAGCCGTTCAATGCCGCGATGCCGTTTATCCGCTCCTCCCTGTCCCCGGTAGCGCTGGCCGGTGTGGTACCGCTGGAGTTTTACCGCGCCAAGGTCGAGCCCAAGATTTTTGCCTATGTGGATCACTGGCTGAGCCTGGTGCACGCGGCAAAGCCGGTCGAATCCGCGGATGTACGCGTGCAATTGAAACAGCGCGACCAGCTTGTGCGCCGCAATATCGTGCACCTGGACCCGGCCAACCCGATTGCCGAGCGTCTCGTCGGCAAGCCCATGGCCGATCGCCTGGTGCGCATCCTGTGCGCCGAAGAACGCTCTTGATGCGTGCTACGAAACCAGACTGAGGCCCGCACCATGCCTGCACCACTGAAGCAATTACTGGCGAGAGGCACGGTGCTGTCAGTGCCGGGCATCTACGACGGCCTCAGCGCCCGCCTGGTAGAGCTGGCGGGCTTCGAGGCCGCCTTCCTGTCCGGTGCCTGCCTGTCTTTTGCGCGCTTCGGTCGCCCGGATATGGGGCTGGTGAGCGCGGCCGAGGTGGCGGAATCGGTGGCGGTGATCCGTGAGCGCACCGAGCTGCCACTGATCGTGGATATGGATACCGGCTTCGGCAACGCCCTCAATGTGAAGCGCACCGTCGCCACCTTCGAACGCGCCGGTGCCTCGGCGCTGCAGATGGAAGACCAGCTGATGCCGAAGCGCTGTGGCCATATGCAGGGCAAGCAGGTGATCAGCAGCGGTGAAATGGTCGGCAAAATCCATGCAGCGCTGGATGCGCGGCACAGCAGCGACACGCTGATCTTTGCCCGCACCGATGCCCTCGGAGTCCACGGTTTCGAAGACGCCCTGGAGCGCGCCGAGCGCTACCTCGAGGCCGGTGCCGATGCGATTTTTATCGAGGCACCGAAAACCGTGGAACAGATGCAGATCATCGGCGCACAGTTCGGCCGTCGCACACCGCTCATCCACAATCTGGTGGAGGGTGGAAACACGCCGGTGCAGACGCTGGAAGAACTGCAAGCCCTGGATTACCGAATCGCCCTCTACCCCGCTTCCCTGCTACATCTGTTCATCCCCGCCGCCCAGAAAATGCTGGCGGAGCTGCGCCACAGTGGCCACTTGCAATCTATGCGCGACCAGATGATCGACCTGACCGCGGTGAACAGCCTGCTCGGCGCCGACGAACTGTTGGCGGCGAGCGAAGAATACCAATACGAATAATCGGTACCGTTTTATGAGCCGTGATGATCAACTTCCGGAACTCACCAATTACATCGGCGGCGCCTTTTCTGCTCCCGCCATCAGCCGCGGCCAGTATCTCTGCGATGCCAACACCGGTGAACCCCTGCAGGAGCGCCGCAACAGCGATATGCAGCAGGTGTCGGCCGCGCTTGAGGTGGCAGACCATACCCATAGCGATGGAACCTGGGAGGAAACTCCGGCCCAGGAACGCGCCGTGCTGCTGGAGAAAATGGCCGAAGAGCTCGCGGGTGAGGAGTACGCGGAGACCATCACTGTTGCCGACAGCCTTACCTCCGGTGCCGTGATCCGCACCACCCGCAAGATGGCGAAAATTTTGCCACTGGTGTTTCGCGGCGCTGCCGCCTATCTGCGCCAGGGACATCTGGATCGCAAGGTACCCGGCCCCTGCGGGGAGGTGGAATACCTGCAACGCCCCTGGGGACCGGCGCTGTTGATCGCCCCCTGGAACGGCCCCACCGCCATCGGTTCCCACAAGGTGGCGAGCGCCCTGGCTGCCGGTGCTCCCTGTATTCTCAAGCCATCGGAATTCACCCCGCACTCCGCCATCATGATGGCGCGCGCTGCACATCGCGCAGGCCTGCCCGAGGGCGCATTCCAGCTGACGCTGGGGGATCGCAATGTCGGGGGAAAAATGGTGGAAGACCCGCGCATCAAGGCGGTCTCCTTCACCGGCGGCTTGGCCGGCGGTCGCGCCATTGCGCGCGCCTGTGCCGCCGACTTTATCCCCACCCAACTGGAACTCGGCGGCAATAACCAGCTGGTAGTTTTCGAGGACGCCGACCTGGACAAGGCTGCCACCGGTATCGTCTACGGCCTCACCAACCTGAATGGCCAGTGGTGTCGCGCGCTCGGGCGCCTGCTGGTGCATGAATCCGTGAAAGACGTGTTGCTCGACAAGGTGTTGAGCCTGCTGTCCGGCTTCCGCCTCGGCCACTCCCTCGACGAAGCGAGTGATATGGGGCCGCTGGTACACCGCGGACATTTCGAGCAGATTCTGGCGGATATTGAACGCCTGCAGGCACACGGTGGACACTTGCTTTCTTCAACCCCACTGCCGGACCTGCAAGGCAACTTTGTTGCGCCGACGCTGGTGGACGGTTGCCAGCCGGAAGACACCCGCGAGGAAATTTTCGGGCCGGTGGCGGCGGTACACAGTTTCCGCAATGACGATGAGGCACTGGCACTGGCCAACGGCACCGATCTCGGACTTGCAGGTTATGTGTACAGTGAAAACATTGAGCGGGCCTTCGCGTTTGCCCGGCGCATGCGCACCGGTGGGGTGAAGATCAACGGCTACAGCCTGCTCAGCATCGGTGAGGGAACGCCGCGCAGCGCCTGGGGCCTGTCCGGCCTGGGTGAGGAAGGCCACGCCCAGTCCATCGAATTCTTTACCGGGGCGCGGGTGATCGGCGTTTCGCCACAGGATCTGCTCGGGGGGCGATAGCCCCCTTCTTTGTTTGCTGGTTTAGCTAAATACCCAGCTCAATCGATCAGCGCTATAGCTTCAACCTGTTCCGGCTGCGCTATCTCGATCAACGCCTTGGAGAATTTTGGCGGACCAAAACGGGGAACATGACCATTGGACAGTCCCACCGGCTCCTTCGGGATACCGACGAAATTACGATCCATTTTGCCATTGGCATTGTTGTCGTGGTGCACGGTGATGGCGTATTTACCGTAGGGCAGGCTCAGATCCACTTCGAGCTTTCCATCCTTGAGATTCTCGAGCCCCACCTCTTCTGCATAAAACTTGGTATCGCCGAGAAAGGTGTCTTTTGAGTCGTACACCGATATGTACAACTTCCCTACCTGGGAATGGACATTCGATACCATCAGCCGGACGTTCGCGGTCTCCGCGCTGGCAAACCCCACGCCACAGGTGAAAAACAGCAGCGCACCCCGACAGAGACGAAGTATTGGATGGTTCATCGGCCAGCTCTCCTTGTCGTTAAAAAAAGCAGTAAAAAATGCGGTAAAACGATACCGTTGTCGTGTTACGTACTGTACGCGAAATCAGATGATCGGCACCTGCTTTTCCAGCTGCAAACGACGCCAGGCATAGGCCCTACCGCCGGCAGCGATACCCAGCATATCACCGACCAGTTGGCCCGCGGCCATCAGCGCCGGCAGATCAATCCCGGTATCGAAACCCATCTGCTCCAGCAACATCACCACATCTTCACTTGCCACATTGCCCGTGGCCCCCGGCGCAAACGGGCAACCGCCAATACCACCAATTGCACTGTCGAACTTGCGGATTCCCGCTTCGACCGCGGCATAGACATTCGCAACCCCGAAAGCACGGGTGTCGTGGAAATGACAGGCCAACCTATCGGCACTGTACTCCCGCGCCAGCTCTCCCATCAACCGCGCTACCGCCATGGGGTTGGCCGCGCCGATGGTATCGGCAATGTTCACGTCATCGGCCCCCATGGCAAACAAGCGCCCGGCAAGATCCAGCACCCTGACCGGATCCGTCGCACCCTCGAAAGGACAGCGCCAGGCCACGGCGATGCAGGCCACCACACGCACGCCATCGACCCGTGCGGCCGCACAGATTTCCCTCGCCTGCACCAGCGATTCGTCGACCGACATACGCACATTGCGCTGGTTCATGGTCTCGCTGGCACACACCACCAGCACCACGGTGTTGGCACCCGAGCTGCGCGCCAGCTGATAGCCTTTCAGGTTCGGGATAAGGACCTGGAAATCTGCCCCCGTATCCGCAGGCAAGCCGGCGAGAACCTCATCAGTTCCGGCCATGGCGGGCACCGCTTTCGGCGAGACAAAGGCCCCCGCCTCCACCGACCGCACGCCCGCATTGAGCAGAGCCTGAATCAGTTGCACCCGCTGTGCCACGGTCAGTACCCGGGACTGGTTCTGCAATCCGTCCCTGGGCCCCACATCGTTGATCAGTATTTTTTCGCGCATACGGTCATCTCCCGAAATCAGCCCGCGTCACCACTTTCCCTCAGCGCTTCGATATCCGCCTGGGTATAGCCACACAGTTGGCTCAGGATCTGGTCGGTGTGCTGACCGATATGCGGTGCTGGTGAAAAGGAATCTTCGTGAGTGCGCGACAGTTTGATCGGGTTGCCCGGCGCCTTGGTGGTCTTGCCGTTGGGATGGGCGATATCCACCACCATATTGCGGTGCAGCACCTGCGGATCGCTAAGGGCCCCCTCGAGGTTGTTGATCGGCGCGCAGGGAATGCGCTGCTCCTCCAGCTGTGCCAACCAGTTGTCGGTGGTATCGGTGGCGAAGATCTCCGCCAGTTTCGCGTCGATAAAATCCTTGTCCGCAAAGCGACCGGGCTGACCGTCGTACTTGGGATCATCAAATTCCGGCACCTTCACCACCGGCTTCAGGTTCTGCCAGAAATTGTCGGTGATCACCGCGATGATGACAAAGCCGTCGCTAGTGGCGTAGCTGTTGTAGGGAACATGCACAAAATGCGCGTTGCCGATGGGATAAGGGTTCTTGCCACTGAGGAAGAACATGGTGGCCATATAGTTCAGCATGGAAATCTGGCAATCCACCATGGAAATATCCACGTGCTGACCGCGACCGCTGGTTGCGCGCTCCGCCACCGCCGCGAGAATACCCATCACCGCAAACATGCCGCCGCCAAGGTCGCCGATGGGAATGCCCGCACGCACCGGGTTGTTCGGATCATCACCGGTAATCGACATGCCGCCGCCGTAGGCCTGGGCTACCTGGTCGAACGCCGGGCGCCTTGCGCCGGGGCCGTCGGAGCCGAAACCGGAGACACAGCAGGTAATGATGCGCGGGTTGATTTCACTCAAGGTTTCATAATCAATCCCGAGTCGCTCTGGTACGCCGGGGCCGAAATTGCTGATGACCACATCCGCCTGCTTTACCAGGTCATAGAACGCCTGGCGCCCGCGCTCGCTTTTCAGGTTCAGCGCCACGCTGCGTTTGTTGCGGTTCAGAGTCAGGTAATAGGCACCGAAACCGTCGATGGAATTTTCTGGATCATTGGCGAGCAATTTGCGTGTGCCCTCTCCCGCCAGAGGCTCCACCTTGATCATATCTGCACCCAGGTCGGCGAGAATCATCGCGCCGTAGGGGCCAGACAACATATGCGTCAAATCAAGGATTCGGATACCTTTCAATGCCTTATTCATCCACAACTCTCCACGTGTTCACTTAAATCAAGCTGCACCGTTGCCATCTGTACCATTTACTCAGAATTCTTCCAGCAAACGGCCTTTACCGGTGATCCGGTCTTCAATGCCGCAGGCCCGCAATGCGTGCCAGACGGTGGCGATGTTGATTGGAATCAGGGGTTTCTGCAGCCAGTGTTCGAGGGTTGGGAAAATATCCATGGTGGAGAGGTTGGTGCCGCACTGGATGATCGCGTCGACATCGTCACCATCCACTTCCCTCACTGCTTGTATGACGTCCTGGATCGAGGTTTCTGCAATGGCGGTAGCCGATGGTCTGTTCATTCCCTTGACGTTCACCACTTCAAAACCGATATCGGAGAAGAAGCGCCGCACGTTGTCATCGCCCACCGGTGGATAAGGAGTAATCACCGAAATGCGCTTAGCCCCAAAGCAGTTCAGTGCATCTTTGGTCGCTCCTGCACCGGTTGTGAGCCCAAGATCACCAATCTGGTCGCGAATCTCGCGTTCAAAGGCGATATTTCCTTCGAGCCCACCCCAGAACGTTTCCGCGGACATACCCAACATGATGTGGGAAACCTTGGCGGAAAGGATGTTACGAATTGATACAGGAATCTCTCCGCGCATGATTTCAAGGAAGCGCTCAAACACGGTGTTTTCGTCGTCACCACTGCGGGACATTTCGTCGGACCAGTTGCGCAATTCGATCCAAAAGCGGGAGGGATGCCAGGTAACGCCGTCGATGCGTATCTGCTGCAGGTCGTATTCGACCCCGGTATTGGTGGAGGGAATGATGACGCCGATCTGCGCGCGGCGGGCGATTTGATAATTATCCATAGAAACTCCCAGATGTTCTTCCGGAAGTTATACCGGCCGCCCGCGGCGGCCGGCATGACAATTATCAAGAATTTCAGGTGGCTGCTTCGGAAGCGACCGGCGCCGTAGTCTCAACGCGCGGGGCTCTCAACATCAGCGCAATGATCAACAGCAGGCCCATCAGGGTGGCGCCGAGATAATACGGGGCATGCACACCGATACCGGCAAACGCCGAACCCGTCAGCGCCGTCCCCATCCCCCGGCCGAGCGTGCCCAGGGCATTGTAAATACCCATCACGGCGCCGCGATTGCCCGCCACCGTCTCTTTGGACGTGAGCGACTGCATGGAGGTCAGTACGAAGGCCGCGCCCACCGCCTGCGACATCAACGCCGCTGCCACTGCCGGCACGCTGGCGATTGAGCCGGCCAGGGTTACCAGGATCACTGATATCCCGAATATCACCGCACCGGCGCGCATCAATCGGCGCTCCCCGAAAGCGCGCGTCAGCGGGCCGATCAATCCGCCCTGTACGATCACCATGGCGATCCCGGCGGCCAGCAGTACCGGTACCAGGTCTTTGGGGCCGTGTGCGATATTGGTGGCGTCCGCCCAGATCGGGAATACGGATTCTACAAACCCGGCCGCGAGGTTATAGACCAGTACCCCTGCCAGCAGCAGACAGAGGCTGCGCCGGCCACCAATCCAGGAAATAACCTCCCGGGAGGACACTGTCACTCGCGGATTGTCCGCACCCCCGGGCAGGCTCTCCTTCAGGAAGAAAACCACCACCAGTAACGCCGACAGGGACAACAATCCGGAAACCATGGCCGGCAGCTGCAGGTTGGCATCGGCGAAACTGTCACCGGCGAGGTAGCCACCGAGCGCAGGCCCGACGATAAAGCTGATACCGAATGCCGCACCCAGCATACCCATCGCCTTGGCCCGATCCTGCTCGGTGGTCACGTCGGCCACGTAGGCCTGGGCCACCGACAGGTTGCCGGCCATAAGGCCACTGAACAGGCGGGAGACAGCCACCATCCACACCGCGGAGGCAAAACCCAGAACCACATAACCGAGCACTGCCCCCGCGAGGCTTATCATCAGGATCGGCTTGCGCCCGAAGCGGTCACTGAGACGCCCCCATATCGGGGTCGAGAAAAACATGCCGATGACGTAAAGCGCCATACAGAAGGTCGCCATGCCGGGGCTGGCCCCCAATTGCAGCGCGTAATAGGCCAGGATCGGCAACATGATTGCAAAGCCGATCATGTCCAGCAGAACAATAAATACCGCGATCATCATGGTCGCTTCGCCTCCTGGCGATGGTTAATACGCGGACCTGGCTCAGTGCTCTTCCAGCAGCCAACCCATATTGTCGAAACGGTCTTGTATGCCGCAGCTGCGCAGTGCGTGCCAGCAGGTCGCCACGTTGATCGGCAATACCGGTTTCTGCAGCATTTTTTCCATGGCCGGGAATACGCCGAGGGTGGACAGATTGGTACCCACCTGCACGATCGCATCCACGTCGTCACCGTCGATCTCGCGCACGATATCCAGAATCTGCGGCTCCGGCACCAGCGCGATGGCATCGTGGGCGTTGGCACAGCGCAGGCCTACGAGATGCTTGATACGGTAGCCGGCATCCTCGAAAAACAGCCGCACGTTCTTGTCACCCACCGGCTGATAGGGCGTGAGGATGGACAAGGTCTTGCCCGACTGCTCCGGCACACCCAACGCCTCCAGCGCGGAAATAACCGCGTTGGCGCCGGTGGTAAGCCCGGTGCCCTCGCCCACCAACTCCTGGATGCGGTCGACAAAGCCGTCGTTGCCCTTGATACCGCCCCAGAAAGTCTCCGCGGACATCCCCATCATCACGTGGTCGGGTTTGCAGGTCATCAGGCTCTCGATGGAGTCGCCGATGGTTTCCCGCAACCGCTCGAGAAAGCGCATAAAGTTGGCGTCGTCGCTCAGGTCCGGGTGGTCGATCATGAAGCGCGTCGTGTGCCAGGTGACGCCGCGCGGCAGCAGGCGCTGGCAGTCGTATTCCACCGAGGTATTGGTGGACGGGATCACCACGCCGATCTTGGCGCGGTGACCGATATAGTTATCCCGGTGGCCATTGGTCAGCTGCGACCGCTCGCGGGTTTTCGACAGATCGATCTGGGTTGGAAATGCCATGTTGTTTTCTCTCCGGGCCGATGGCCAAAAGCAGACTGTTCTATTCGAACAGGAATTACTGGACTGCGAGACTCTCGCGCACGCAATTGATCATCGAACGTTCCAGCAGGAAGGCTCGCGCGCGCTCGAGGTCGGCGGCGGTTTCCATCAGCATCTGCTGGCGTTTGCGCTGTACATCCGGGTCGCGGGCTTCCATCAGTTTCTTGTTCTCGATGGTGTGACGCTGCACAAACTGCACGGCGAGACCACGGCGCTGGCGGTCGTATACGGCAAAGGCCGTTTCCGGGTCCGCGTTTTGCAATAGCACCTGACTCAGCTTGTCCGCCAGGTTGAACGCGTCGTGCAGGCCGCCATTCATGCCCATGCCGCCCAGCGGGTTGTTGATATGGCAGGCATCACCGACCAACAAGGCACGGCCCTGGACGTAGGTTTCCGCCACACGCTGGTTTACCGCATAGATACTGCGGTGGTGAATGTCGTAGTCGCTACCGCGATCGTGCAGGCGTTTAAGGCGCGACTGCACAAATTCGTCGGACAGGTAATAGGCTTCCTCTTCCTCGCTGGCAGGGAACACCGGCACCAGCACGCGCCAGAGCTTGTCGGTACGCAGGATCACGCACCACTCTTCCGGGTCCGATACATAGTTCACCCAGGAGAAATCCTCAAACACCTGTTCGAACGGGAAACTGGTGCTGACCACAAGGAATTTTTCGTCGTAGGTAAAGCCCATAAAACCGATGCCGGATTTTTTGCGCACCACACTGCGTGCGCCCTCGGCACCGACCAGGTAGCTGCCGGAGAGTCGCTCTTCCCCATTGCCGGTGCGCACAATTGCGGTAACGCCACCGGCCTCCTGTTCGTAATCGATCAGCTCACAACCGAAGCGCACTTCTGCACAGGAATAATCCTGCAATACCTCGCAAACGAACTGGGTCAGCTCGTACTGTTCCAGCTGCAGGCGAAACGGAAAGCGGGTTTCATCGGCGATCAGGGACATATCGAAGGTCGCCACCTCGCCGGTGCTGCGATCCCGGTACTGGTAGCGATCGGCCTTGAGCCCCCGCGCCAGCATTTTTTCGATGATGCCGTCGCCGAGGTCTGCAATCATTTCCAGCGACGGCGGGTGAAAGGTGGATGCCCGCAAATCGATAGGTAGACGCTCGCACTTTTCCAGCAGCCGCACAGGAATACCCTGCTTGGCCAGCGACAGGGCCAGCACACAGCCACTGGGACCGGCACCGGCGATGATCACGGGTTGCTGTGTAGACATAACCACTCGCCAATTATTGTTTTAAGTTTTCGGATACCGGTTACGCGCGGCTCAAGCCGTCTCCGCCCGGGTTTCAGGTAATTGTGCAAGTACTTCGGACAGTGCCATCACGTCGGCATACTTTGCGTGCATATCAAACAGGTTGGCCGTGTGCGCTTCCGGGTTGCGATCGCCCACCGC
This sequence comes from Microbulbifer pacificus, assembly GCF_033723955.1. Lineage (NCBI taxonomy): Bacteria > Pseudomonadati > Pseudomonadota > Gammaproteobacteria > Cellvibrionales > Microbulbiferaceae > Microbulbifer > Microbulbifer pacificus. The sequence continues at coordinate 414,546 of NZ_CP137555.1, forward strand.
CTCGCGCGGCACCACTACCGGGTAGTCGTACTGCAGGCCATCCACCACCGTCGCGCGCACACAGCCGCTGGTGGTAAGCCCGGTCACCACCAGCGAATCCGCGCCCTGCTCCCGCAGCCAGCTGTCCAGGCTCGTGCGATGGAAACTGCTCGCCCACTGCTTGCTGATCACGGGCTCGTTTTCGCGCGGTGCCAGCCGCGGATCGATCTGCACCCACTCCGAGTCGGGCGTCAGCAAGTTGAGATGCTTGATGCGATCGCGAAACACCCGCGCTTCGCCGTCGTGGTGATAGACCACGGTGGTAAACACCACCGGCAGCCCCAGGGCGCGGAAGCGCTCCAGCAAAACGCGGTTGGCTTCCACCACATCGGGGCAATCGGTACCCAGCGGGCAACGGCTGCTGGTAAATCCCACCACCATGTCCACCAGCAACAACGCCGGTCGCTTACCAAGACCGAGACTTTTTCGTTCCAGATCCATGTTTGACCTGCACCTTGTCCAGCTAGCTATGGTTTTTTGAAAGGCCTGCGAGAACTTCAACCGGCCCTGACGATTTCGAGAAAAAATGGTTGTAACAATTCGGCGACCGCAGCGGGCTGGCGATCACAGACGTAGGTGCCGGCATCTTCCGGCAGCTCTGCCGCCCTGCCCTTAGGCAGCAGCTGCACCGTCGGCTCCACTGCGGCACGCAACAGGTCGCGACCACCGGCAAATACCAGCGTCGGGCACTGGATAGCCGCCAGCTGCGGAACCACATCCTGCTCCACCACCGCGCGGTAGGACGCTTCGTAATAATCACCACAGGTAAACGCCAGCAGGGCTTCACGCTGGCTGAGGGAGAGTTCCGCCTGTGGATCTTTTGCCCGCAAGCGCTGCCACATCCGCTGCCAGTGCGCACCTTCCGCATCCGCGGCAATTGTCTGCGCCGCCAGTGGCAACGCGGCCTTTTGTTCGTCGGTCAGCAGTGTGGGGCCGCTAAGGGCCAGAGCGCGCACAAATGCGGGCTGGTCAAACGCCAGCTGCACCGCAATGGCGGCACCGGTGTGGTGCCCGAACACCAGTGCAGGGCGATCGAATTTCGAACTCACTGCGCGATAGATGGCATCGGCGAAGCCGGCGATGGAGATTCCACCGGGAAAAGTTGCTGGAAGCGGATCGCTGTTGCCGAATCCTGGGGTATCGATCGCCAGAACAAAAAAATCCCTGGCCAGCAACGGCATCAGATTCTGGTACATCGCCGAAGAGCTGGGGGTCTGGTGCAACAACAGCACCAGCGGCGCCTCTTCGCGACCACAGCTGCGGAAGTGCAGTTGTGCAAATTCGCCACACAGCTCCGCATCGAGATAGCCGCGTCGAATAGTGCTCGGGAACGGCTCGATCACCGCGGCAGGCTCCCAACGTCGGCGCTGATCCACTTAACTTCGGTAAATTCCTCGGTACTGTAATGGCCACCGCTGCGGCCAACACCGGACAGGCCTACGCCGCCAATGGGTGCCAAGGCATTGCTCTGAAACGCGTGCATGCCGATGTGCACCGCACCGGACGCGATGCGCCGTGCCGCGTGCAGCCCCCACTGCAAGTTGTGGGTCAGCACTGCGGCGGAAAGCCCATAGTCGCTGTCGTTGGCAAATTCGATGGCCTGTTCGAGATCGTCCGCCGCCACCACACTGGTGACAGGGCCGAAGCTTTCCTCGCGCCAGGCACTGCAATTGCGCGGCGGTTCAAGCAGCACGGTCGGCTTCACCACCAGGCCGTGCATAACCTCGCCACCGGTGAGCAGTTCCGCCCCGCCAGCAACCGCCTCGCGCACATGTTCCAGTACTTTCTCCACCGCGCGCCCATTAATGAGCGGCCCGTAAACCGTGCGCTCATCGCGCAGATCACCCAGGTACAGGGATTCCGCTTCCGCTTTCAGCGCGGCGATAAACGGCTGGTAAATTTCCCGTTCAACCACGATGCGCGAGTTCGCCATGCAGATCTGGCCGGCGTGGGTAAAAATACCCTGGGCCGCGATTTTCGCCGCCTGTTGCGGGTCGGCGTCGCGCAAGACCAGCAGCGCGCTCTTGCCACCGAGTTCCAGCTGCATACGGCGCATACGCCCCAATGCGGACTGCCCCACGGCAATGCCGGTATTGGTGGAGCCGGTGAGCGCAATACAGCGCACACCCGGATGATTGATCAACTCGGCACCGCACTCGGCACCGAAGCCGGTGACAACACTCACCGCCGCCGGAGGCACACCGGCATCCAGCAGCAAGCGGCCGAACGCCAGCGCCGTCAGCGGGGTTTCTTCGGAGGGTTTAATCACAAGGCTGTTGCCCGCTGCCAATGGAAAGGCACACATTTTTGTGAGCAGTGACAGCGGCGCATTGTAGGGAGACACGACCGCAACCACGCCGAGCGGTTCGCGGATCACCATGGAGATACGACGGGGATCGTCGTTGGGAAACGTCTCACCATACAGCCGGCGCGCTTCGCCAGCCGCAGTGCGCAGGAGATCCACGGTATAGGCGATTTCGCCCCGCGCCTTGGTAATGGTGGAGCCGCTTTCGTCGATCAGCGTATCCAGAAATCGTGCATGGCCTTCCCGGGCCACCAGGTCTGCCGCGCGCAACAGCGCCGCTTCCCGCTCTGCCGGGCGCAGGCGATACCAGTCATCGAAGCCACGGGCTGCCGCCCTTACTGCGCGGTCCACATCGGTGGCGCCGGCGCGCGGCACCTGCCCAACTATACTTCCGGTCGCCGGAGCAATGACGTCGAAGGTGGCATCGCTCGCCGCAGATACCGCCTCACCCCCGATCAGCATCTTTGTGGTTTCCATGTCGGCTCAGCCTGGCTCTTTTTCTGCAGCTTTATCTGCAACACCAAACAGGTTCTGCTCAGCGCCCTCCACTTCCATCTGCGCCGCCATCAAACGGCCGCGTTCAGCGGGAAACGCCTGCACTATGCCCATGGTCAGTTCACGCAGGAAACGGGCGGGATCACCCATGGTGCCGGAGGTACCGCTGGCCTTGAGCGCGTTGGCGGCAATGCTGAAACCGCACTCCGCCACCACACCCTTGCACAGGCGCCACTGCTTGATCACTTCATTTTTGGGCGCAATCGGCGGCTCGCTGGTTTCCAGCTGCAACTGGCGGCGCAGCCACAGGATGGAGGTTTGCAGATCAACCATCATCTTGCCGATCAGCTCCTGCTGATAGGGCGCGGTGCCGATGGGCTTGCCGGTGTCGGCGAATTTTTTCTCGGTCAGATGATGCAGCACATTCTGGTAGGCCGTGTGTGCGGCACCGGCATAACCGCACACCGCCGCCATCTGGTTGCCGACAAAACTGCCGCGGCTCATCTGCATGCAGCGGGTAAAGGCACCGGGAATGGCCAGCGCCAGTTCATCCGGCACAAAATAATTTTCCAGCACGATGCCGCCAGAACTGGTACCGCGCATGCCGATCGCATCCCAGGGTGCACGCGGGCGCACGCCCTCGCCATCGCGATCCACAAAAAAAGTACAGAGCCCTTCCGCGGTGTCGTAACCGGCGAGACTCGCGGTTACCAGGTATTTGTCCGCAACACCGGTGCCGGTGCCGAAGGATTTCACCCCGTTCAGCAGGTAACCGCCATCGACCTTGCGCGCCTCGGTACTGATGGTGACTGCGGCCTTTTCCGACTTCACCGACTCACTGGCGAAATTCGCAAACCAGAAACCGTCACGCCCCATGCCGTAAAGCACGCTCTCGGCGAAGCGGCGCACCACCGGTGCTTCTTCGTCGTTGAACAATCCGGCTTCCAGTGCTTCCATTGCCAGCAGGCCACGGGATGCGGCGCTGCAATGGAAGAAGAACGCCAGCGCCGTTGACGGGCAGGCAGAACCGAGGGCAAAGCAGGCCGCCGCGAGATCGCGCAAGCCGCCGCCAAGACCGCCGTATTCGGTGGGGATAATCAGGCCGAGCAAGCCCGCTTCACTGAAGTGGCGCACGTGCGGCATATGAAACTGGGCGTTGGCATCCACCTCGCGTGCGACTGCCCGCACGGCCGACAATACCGACTCCACCACTTCCGCGCGGGCGCGTTCCGCCTCGCTCATATCCTCGAGCAGTACTTCACCGGTCAGTTTCATAATTATCCCCTACCCGTTTTATCCTGTGCGCTCAGTACGACACCGGAGCGATCACTCCAGATACGATTTTCTACTCAACTCTTTCGAACAACATTCAGGCGTTGTTTTTCAGCAGCGCCCGCAGCGCTTCGCTGCTGTCACGGCCAATCAAGCCACTGATCTGATTCCAGACTTTATCCACCTGCGGATCGAAAACGATTTCGCGGTTGCGACGATCCCGCTCCGCCAGCGCGGCGCTGTCAACGGCTTCCAGCGCCTTTTCGCTCACGCCTTTTTCCAGCAGCGCGAACCAGTGATCCAGGTAGGCACTCACGGTGTCGTCGATCTTCGCGAACGCTTCCGGCGTGGCGCGGTGAACCAGCATCCATGGCGACATCACCGCCAGCTGGCGGATATCCAGCTGCGCGGTACTCAAACCTTCCATCGCGCGCGCGGCCTTGCAGGTCTCGGTCAGCGGGGTATACACCTCATCCATGTAGGCGAGGTTCGCACCGAGATCGAGGCGCGGCACCAGGTCGAGGTGAAAAGCGCAGTAGGGGCCACCGCTCACGGAATCCAGGGTGAAATGCGGTACCGCACTTTCACCCGGGGTAAACGCAAACAGCATGTGGGAGTCGAGACCGATCTGCGGTACTACCAATGCACAGGTGATCATCTGCTGCAGTCCGCCGCCGGAGTAGACCCGCACCTCACCTACCTTCCCCTGCGCCATCGGCGCGTGGCTTTCGAGTGTCATGTAAGGGCCGCCGTCTTCACCGGGGATCTCGGTAAGGCCGAGTTTTTCGATGAGCTGGTCGCGGGTTTTCTGTGCCAGTGCCTGGGGCAGTGAAGCTGCACTCATAACGGACTCCGGACGTATTTATTATGTTGGGATGTTGTGTTGAGACTGATTGTCGGCAAGTCGCGGCGGCGCCACATTGATAATTCTCAATAAGGCGCCAACCAACAACGCACCAGGAAACCTAGGGTAAATTTACGCTCGCCCCGCGCTTAAACCGCGGTAATCGGGCCGCACAATTTCCACGGGCGATTGGTCACCAGATCGGTATTGCGGGAGACTTCCTTGTTTTCCGCCGCTGCCGGGTACAGCGTTACCGCCAGCAGTTTCTCGCCGGCCGGCAGCACATGGAGTTCCGGCTGGCTCAGCAGGCCATCAAAGGGACGCTCCTTCCACTCTGTCAATACGGTGAAGTCCCGCTGCAGTGCAGTAGCAAACCCCTGCCCCAACGGCGAGCCGATGGCCGCGGCGAGCAGGTTGATGCGGTTCTCCGCCGAGCGCTCCAGCAAACCGGTGCGCAATTCCCAGGCCTCCATGGGCTCCAGTGGCACCACCGCGGTATCCACGCCGGCCATCGCCAGCAGGCGGAAGCTCTCCGGATAAATACTGTCGTCGGAGGTCATCACCGCAATGCGGCCGAATGGCAGCTCCAGGGTTTTGAATTCATCCACCGGTGCCGACCACGCAAAGCGCACGCTGCGGTGCACCTGTGCCTGGGCGAGCAACACGCCCTCGGCACCGATCACCAGCGCGCAGTAACGGGGTTCTCCATCCTCACCGCGCAGCGGCAGTGACGTGGAAACAAAGCTTCCACCCTCACAACACTGGCGCAGGGTTTCGACCACCTCGCCGGCGAAATCCAGTGCGGCCGGCAAGTCTGCGGCAATGGTGTCCGCATCTAGCAGCGGCGGTACCGCCACAAGCCTGGCGCCGCCGGCGATGGCCTGCGGCACCAGGGACGCGGCTTCGCGCAAACCTTCACGACCAACCGCCATCGGATCGACTACCGCGGCGGCGAGCTCCGCAGCACCCTTCCACTGGGGATAGGGCTGGTTCGCCGGGTCCTGGGAAATCGCCTGGTACAGTTCCGGACGCCGGCTGGCGATCACGTCGGTACCGTCGGCACGACGCTTGTAATCCGCCTGCGACGGGTCGATATCCGCAAAAACCACTTCCTCACGGTCCATGGACGCGCAGGCCAAAACCGTGCCGTCTGGCGCAACGATCTGGCTCTCGCCCGCACCACTCAGAAACTTCAGCGGAATACCGGTGGCTTCACTGACCGGCACCAGGATCGGTTCTGGCACCAGCGGCCCAACCTTGTTGGCCGCGACGATAAATACACGACTCTCCGGTGCACGTACTGGTACGTGCAGCGAGCCTTCATCGCTGGCAAAGGAGTTCAGGCTGTTACATAAAATTTGCGCGCCACGCAGCGCCAGGGTACGGGGCGGCTCGTTGATCACGCCATCCATGCAGGCGTAGAGACCGAGTCGCCCCAGCGGTGTCTCCACCACCGGCCCGGGCGCATGCGCAGACTCAAGGAAATCGTTTTCATGGCCGATGTAGATCTGCTTGGTGTTGTCGCCAATCAACTGCCCCTGCGGAGAATACAGCAGGCTGGAGCCGGTCACCGTGCCGTTATCGCGCACCACGGTGCAATTAACCACCACATGCACACTGAGCTCCCGCGCCTTTTTGGCCACCGCCGCCAGGAAGGGGCCGTCCAGGGTCACCGATACCGCGGCGCAGTGTTCCTGGCTGTCATACCACGACAGGTGATTGCAGAATTCCGGCAGTACGACCAGGTCCGGCTTGCCCTCAGCCGCCTTGTCCAGCATGCGCAGTACCGTAGCCAGGTTGGCATCCACATCGGTACCCACATGGAATTGCGCCGCCGCCACGCGAATGGTGTTGTTGCTCATTTTGCGATCTACCTCCAAGACGGCCTCACCCTCCGTATGTGGGAAGCCTTTCTGATTGTTATCGGGTCATTTGTTATAAACTACTATCATTATATCTTTTCAACAAGAATCCAAATAAGATCCGGTGACGTAATAACGACACAAAGTTCGCGCCAGACAAGAAAAACGCATTTACGGATCATCAGGGAGACACTGCCATGACCACTCAACAGGAACGCTGGTTCCGCGCGGAAAACGTGACTGTTCCGAATGTGCTGACATTCTACTTCGCCTGCCTCACCGCCATCATGTTCGCCTCCTTCATTCCCCAGAGCCAGCCATTCCTGCTGACAGAATTCCTCAATATCCCGCAGGAACGCCACGGCATGGTGAGCGGGCTGCTGAACTTCTGGGCCGAGATTGCCATCATCATTGCCGTCGCGATCTTTGGCCCGCTCTCCGACCGTTTCGGCCGTCGCCCGATTACCGGTATCGGTTTCCTACTGATGTCCGCAGGAATCGCGCTCTACCCCCACGCGAGCAATTTGGGCGAACTACTCATCATCCGCCTGATTTATGCGGTCGGACTGGCGGCGGTTACCACCACCATTGTCGCCCTGGTTGCGGACTATGTGCGGGACGAAAGTCGGGGCCTCGCCACCGGCTTGCAAGGTGTGATGAACGGCGTCGGTGCCATGATTTGCGTGTTCCTGCTGCTGCAACTCCCGGCCATACTCCAGCGCGGCGGCGCCACCGCCCATGAAGCGGGCATCCAGACCTACAGCATTGTGGCCGCGATATCCTTTATCACCGGGATTCTGATGCTGATCGGCCTCAAGCCCGGCAGCAGTCGCGCCCCCAGTGAGCACAGCGAAAGCCTGCTGAGCATCGCCCGCAACGGCCTGCGCGCCGCAAAGGACCCGCAAATCGCCCTCGCCTACGGCGCCTCATTTGTGGCGCGCGGCAACCTGATGATCGTGGGCACCTTCTTTTCCCTGTGGGTCACCAACTACGGCACCGCCGAGATGGGTATGAGCCCTGCGGACGCACTGGCCCGCGCGGGCATGTTTATCGCTATCGCCCAGGGATGCGCAACGCTCGCCGCACCCGTGTTCGGCATCATGGCCGACAAAATTACCCGCGTGCGCGCACTGATCATCGCACTGCTGATCTCCGCCATCGGCTACGGCTCCACCATTTTCATCCACGACCCGTTCACCCCGGGGATGATCGTATGCGCCGTACTGATCGGCCTCGGGGAAATCGGCTGCATCATCACCAGTGGCGTACTCGTGGCCCAGCAGGCCCCGGAATCCCACCGCGGCGCGGTCATCGGATTCTTCACCCTGTCCGGTGCCGTGGGTATTCTGGCGGCGAGCGTCGTGGGCGGTTACCTGTTTGATACTTGGCGCGCTTCGGGGCCGTTTGTGTTTTTCAGTGTGGTGGCAACGCTGGTGCTGGTGTGGGCGATTGTTCTGGAACGGCGCTCTGCGAGTGGTGAAGCGCGGACGCAATTGGTCGGTGAAACTGCGTAACCATCGCCGTTTTTACCAAGCACAAAAAAGCCCGCTGCTGCGGGCTTTTTTATTGGTGGCACTCTTTGAATGTGTCGAGCAATGGGATCAGGAAGTGACGAGCACGCAATAGCAGTGTCAGAAAACGATTATCAGGGAGATACTGGAATTTACTGTATCGCAGCGCTTACTGGACCCAAGCGACAGGTATCGCCGGACTGCGTCAATACATACAAGGTGGCGCACAGACTAAACACAAATACCAGCTCCGCCATGTTGCCAACGCAAAAGCCCCAATCACGCCCGGCAGCCACGCCATTCAGCAGGAAAATCTGCAGCGCACCCGCAAATAGCCAGGGCCACTTCCCAGTGCGCCACAACCAGATCCCGGCAATCACTACCAACAAGTTGACCGCGATGGTGGCAAATGGCGGCTGGGCAACACTGGCCACAAGGCGCGGGTAATAGTCTGCGCGGACCAGCTCAAGGGATGCGAGATCAAAGACATATCCCGCGATAACGGCTACAGCGGCAAGCAGGCAGGCAATCGGCGGCAGCCAGTAGCGCACGCGCGCACTTTTTACCCTGCCCTGCAAAACACAGGCAACAAACACCAATAGCCAGGGCAACACCAGGGCATGCACCCAGAAGCGCAGCGTGCTTAACAAGAGGTAGCTCGGCGATTCGACTAGTATTGGGCCTAGCGCGATCACCAGGTTGTCGAATGTCAGCGCCAATAATAGACAGCGCAGGAACCAGCTCGGGAAACCCACGGCTGGCTGCCGCCAACTCCACACAAACAGACTAAGGTGCGACAAAGCGAGTGCGACAAACAAAAAGCTGAGCATGGGCTCCCCTATTTCCAGACATAAACACGCCGGCCCTTGCGAACCGGCGTGGCACTACACAGACTTCAAATTTAATTCAGAAGTGTGGCGATTTCCTGCTCGACAATGGCCTGCTGAGCGTCCCGGCTGATCAGCGCGGGATTGTCGTCACTCTGCAGGGTATCTGAGTAATAGAACTGGGTATGGTTGCCACCCTCGATACGTACATATTTTGTATGGGCCGGCAGCCTGGCCTTGCTGTCCTCGATATCCTGCTCGGTGGTCAGACCATCGACAGCCCCCCATATCGAGGTAATGGGGATATCTAGCGTCGCCAGATTGGCAAGATCCTGGGGGTAGGCCGCAAGCAGGAAAAGAGCATCAACCAGATCCCAGGAAGCGCGGTGGATATTCACATAGTCAGCAGCAACGACACCACCCAATGAGTGGCCACCGATCACCCAGCCGTTGACATCACCCTTCCAGTACAACTTTACATAGTCCGCATAATTACTTCCAAGCAGCCCCAGGTTAAAGGGCGGAGTTACCACTGCAGCGCGATAACCGAGGTCAGCAAAGTGGCGAGCGAGTGGCGCATAAGCGCGGGGGTCTACGAAAGCGCCCGGATAAATAATTAACCCTTTAGAAGAGACCGGCTGGGCGGGCTGGAAACCGAAAAACAGGGAGACACCGACCCAGTCGCGTTTCTGGAATACTTTCACCAATGGCGATGACGTCATGGCCGCGTCTACCTCAGCCTGGGCATCCGCATTGGCGGTAGCGTGGTACATAAATGTTGCGGCAATCAATGCCGCCATCTTCACAAGTCTGATTAGCCTCATGGCTTTCTCCCGAATGGTTGTAGTGGATCAGGGTTCTGGCCAGCCGATGCCCAACCGCACGGACGCCCTCCCCCGGGCGCACCAACGCAGGACCACAAAGCAACAACCTTCGGCGACGTCTGCCAGACAGCAACGCCATTTTAAAAGCATAAACACATAACGTTATATTAATATATCTTTATGCGTTTTCTTTATAGTGTGCAACTGCAAGTGACTGCAATAGCGAATTGCAGTCATTGGAAAAACAATGGCGGAATTTTCACCACCGGAGAATCATTCTGTGAAGCAGTCTGCTTACCGCCTGCCGGGGAGCAGACGGCGGGGAGAGTTGATGGGGAATGGCGTCAGGCGGGATGGGAATCGTAAACGGCAAACAGGTCGCGCTTGTTAAAGCCGGCGGTGAGAAAACGCCAGAAAGCCTTGCGAGTCGTCAACCAGGCTACGCGACTGCCGCTTTTCTGCGCTTTCAGTACACCCTGCACCAGATAGGGTGTGACTGTCTCGACGGTATCGCCGAGAATATTGAGAATCTTGCGGGTTTTCTGCCACTCACTGGAAGTGAAGTCATAATCGCCGACTAGCAGATCCGTCACAACAATACCGGGGCTCAGGGTATTGACCTGCACCGCCGTGCCCTTCACTTCTTTCTGCAGCGAAGTAGTGACGTAATTGAGTGCGCGCTTGGTGGCCCCATAGGCGGCCATGCCGGTATTGGTCTGTCCCGTGCTGCCGAACCCTTCCATATTCCAGATCTGGCCGAAGCCCTGTTTCTGCATGCCCGCCAGAGCAATCTTGCAGGCTAGCAACAGGCCGGTGAGGTTGGTATCGACAATCCTTCGCAGATCATCCGCCGACTGTTCGGCGAGCGGCTTGCGCACAATGCTCATGCCGGCGTTGTTGATCCAGTAATCCACCGGACCTTTTTCACTGGCGAATGTCCACAGCTCGGCCAATTCCTGCTCAGATGTGATTTCGCAGCGCAACCCCGCCACCGCTTCAATGCCGTACACGGCCTGCAACTCGCTGACGGCTTCATCCACTTTACTCTGGGAGCGGGCACTCACGATCACCCGACAGCCGCTGGCGAGGAAGTTTTCTGCCAGGCCACGGCCGATACCACGGGTGCTACCTGTAATTACTACCGTTTTCATAAATTTCCCTCGTTAATAGGCAAGTCGGATTGAAGGCAGCCCGTGCCGAGATACTGGTTGCAGGCGTTATTTTGAGTTATTGTTATATCATTAACACCTTTAATGCAAGACGATAGCAAAATGTCCGAAATTTCTGCCGACAAACCTGCAACTTCTACCAGCTACCCCACCTTCCCCATTGGCTCCGTGGGTTACAACCTCATGCTTATGCGCGGCACCTGGCACGACCAGGTGGAGCTTTTTCACCTCGACGGCCGTCCGCTGGAAGACGATACCACCGCGGGCAGCGGCACACCGGGACCCAGCCCGTTCGACAATCTGGTTTACCTGGATTTCGATGGGCAGCGACTGCAACTGACCAACGTGCACTTTCGCGGCCGTAATCCCACTGCGAAAACCTTTACCGGCCAGCTGCGCGACAACCTGCTGGTATTCGATCCGCTCGGCCCCGGCGCCTATGAAAATGTCGGGGTGTCCGGCGGTGTCGGCATTCTGACTTTCAATGCACTGCGTCTTGGCCAGGCCTGCGATGTTTATATGGAGCCGGACTTCATTATGCTCACCGCGCCCGGCCAGCGGGTTCGCCACACGGTACTGTATCGGGACGGCGTTGCCACCCGCACCCTGACCGCACGCGGTGTTCGCCTGTCGCCGACCTGTGACCGCCGCCATGCGCTGGACCCTCGCGGCAGCGAAGGCCCAGTGCACGAAACCCCCTTCCGCTCTTCCATCTGGCAACACCTGGTGGAATCTACCCCGGCCTGATTCCCGATTTGACCCAGGGCGTGTTGCCGGGCTTGATAATTGTCATCCACCCGGGCAACACACCTTTTTATGCTGTGCTCATCGTCCGCAGACGTTCGCTGCGGCATACCGACAACAAAGTAATAATGATCGGGAAGTAGCACATGCAGGAGTATCGAATTTGGGAGTGCCTGGTTTGCGGCTGGGTTTACGATGAATCCAAGGGCGCGCCGGAAGATGGCATCCCACCAGGCACCCGCTGGGAAGACGTGCCTAAAGACTGGCAGTGCCCGGAGTGCGGCGTCGGTAAAGACGATTTCGAAATGGTCGAGGTGCGCCGCATTGCGCTGACCACAGAAGCCCCGGCCACCGAGGATAAGCCTGCACCCCCTGCTCCGGTGCAGGTGGCCGCATCGTCACAAGTTGACTTCAACCTGGAACCGATCGTTATCGTCGGTACCGGACTCGCCGGTTACCACCTGGCCAAAGAACTGCGCAAACTCGATCAGAAAACCCCGCTGGTCATGATTTCCGCGGACGATGGCGCACACTATTCGAAACCGCAGCTCAGTACCGCGTTTCACAAACAGCGCACACCGGAGCAGCTGGTGAGCAACACCGCGCGGGAAATGGCGGAAAGCCATGATGCCCGAATTCTCACCTTTACCCATGTCACCGCCCTGGATACCGCATCCAGGGTTTTGACCCTGCGCGCGGGCTCCCACGACCAGCGGATGCACTACGGCAAACTGGTACTGGCCCTGGGCTCCGATCCGATAGAAGTACCGATGGCCGGCAGCGCAGCGGGCTCTGCGTACAGCATCAACGATCTGCAGGATTTCCAGCGATTCTTCACCGCCGTACCCGGCGCAATGTCCGTGCTGGTAATCGGTGCCGGACTGATTGGCTGTGAATACGCCAATGACCTTATTCAGTCAGGATATGCAGTGCATGTGGTCGAGCCTCAGGCCAATGTACTCGGCAACCTTATTCCCGCTACCGCAGGCAGCCTGGTACAAAATACTCTGGAAAACGCCGGTGTGCGCTTTCATCTGGGCACCACCGTCAAGGCATTGGAATATTCGGTGGGAGGCACCCGTGCCGAACTGGCGGACGGTACCCAGCTGCAGGTTGACCGGGTGATCAGCGCCATTGGCGTGCGCCCGCGGGTGGAACTGGCAGAGCGCAGCGGCATCCACACCGCCCGCGGCATTGTCACCGACCGCTATCTGGCCACCAGTGCGGAACACGTCTATGCCCTGGGCGATTGCGCGGAAGTAGACGGCCACAATCTCTGCTATATCGCGCCATTACTGGCGGGTGCCCGCGCGCTGGCGCAGACCCTGGCGGGTAGCCCGACCCCAGTGCATTACGGCAATATGCCGGTCAGTATCAAGACCACCCTGTGTCCGGTGACCGTGTCACCTCCGCCGCGCAATGCCGCTGGCGACTGGCGTTTTGAGCGCAGCGATGCCCGCGGCATTGTCGCGCACTTTATCGCCAGCAACGGGCAATTGCAGGGCTTTGCGCTGGTGGGCGATGCGTGCAAACACGCCTCCGCCCTCAGCGAACTGACCACACCAATAATGCAGAATTGATAATTGGCAAGGCAGACAGGCATCCGCAGGTTAGGATGGCAGCTGATATCGAATAACGTCATGCGTAACCCAATTACGCAGAACCGGTAGAACATGTATGAGCAACGATAAAACACCCAGCAACTGGCAAAAGGCGATCGAAGGCGAATGGCACGGCCTGCCCTCACTGTTCGAGGCGGACGGTACCCACGTCGGTTACAACAAAGTCAGCCGCGCCAGTGAATTCGAAAACGGGCGCACCACCTACTGGATGAACACCCGATTCGACGCTACCGGCCCACTGAACGACCGCTTTGAAATCGGTTCCCCGTTCCGCTTTGGCGTTATCGATTCCGACCAGGACCGTATCTACACCGGCCCGGACTTTTTCGGCAGCGGCCGCCCTTACGGACTGCTGGTGGACTCCAATTACTTTTCCCCGGGCTGGAACGTGAATCTGCGCACCATGAACCATGTGGTGCCGGAACTGGGCATCCAGGTGTACTCATCCCAGCTGTTCGAGGCGGACACCCTGGTAGGCGTGTTCAATGGTCTGTACGTCGTCACCCAGGACCACCAGACCAACCCGGCAACCCAGAAGCGCGTGACCGCATTTCTGGACAAGGAAAAGAGCGATGGCAAACGCCCGTTCAACCTGCCGGTCAAACACGCGGGCAAGTTTTCCGGCCGTTTCGAGGTCTACAACGACAAGCAGGAGCTGGTGGGCCACAACGATGTGGTGATCCATCACAAGCCACTGAACCTGCTGCACTCGGAGCAGACTATCGAAATCAGCGGCGTGGTGAATGCCAAGTGGACCGCCATGCGCACCCGCACCGGCAACCACCACCAGTACCACGGCCCGGATATGTTCGGTAACGGTATGTCCTACGGCCGCTACCTCTACTCGGTGCGCCATGTATTTGGCCAGGCCTTCAAGCTCTGGTCGCGGGAAACCCAGGTGGATGAAGATTACACCCTGGTGTGCGCCTGGCAGTTCATGCAGTCGCAGAAAGAAAAATACACCACCTTCGGCGTGCTGCGCTGGGAACAGGGTGACCTGATACTGGGAGCAAACCATGTCGATTGAAGCGGAGCTGCTGAGACCGATCAGCACGGAAATCCTCACCCAGAAGCACACCGTTGAACCGCTGCAGCTGCGCCAGGTGTTCGGCCAGTTCGCAACCGGTGTCACCATCATCACCACCAGCAATGAAGCCGGTGAACCGGTGGGCATGACCGCGAGCAGTTTCAATACGGTTTCCCTGGACCCGGCACTGATTCTCTGGTGTATCGGCAAGAACACCGGCTGCTTCGATGCGTTCAATCGCTGTGAACATTTTGCGATTCACGTATTGAATGAGGAGCAGGAATCACTCTCTTCCCTGTTCGCCCGCCGCGGTGTCGACCGCTTCGCCGGACTGGATTACGAGATCAATGAACAGGGCGTTCCCCTGCTGAATGAATTCTGTGCGCGCCTGCAGTGCTCCGTCGCGGCCCGCTACGAAGGTGGTGACCACCTCATCATGGTTGGCCGAGTCGAGGCCATGCACACCCAGGATCACGAACCCCTGCTGTTTCATCGCGGACACTACGCCCGCATTGCCTGATTTCTCCTTGATCTCTTGATGGTCGTGTTGACCGGCAGTTCCGCTGCCGGTTTTTTTATGTCCCCGGGAAAATAAAAAGCCGCGCGAGTGGAGATAAATTTAATCCCCGCTACTGCGCGGCAACAGGCAACGATATTTCAGATAGAAAGAAGCTCAGATCTCGTCAGGCGAATTCCACCTGCGCAATTCCCGCACGCCGAAAGCCTTTCGGCAGGCCAGCATCCGGCAGAAACCCGTACAGTGGCTCTTCCGGTAGCGCTGCGGCGAGTATTTCACGCGCCCCCATCAATTTCTCAAAGTCCACCCCGGTGCGATAGCCCATGGCCTCCAGCAGGAATACCAGGTCTTCGGTGACGATATTGCCACTGGCGCCGGGCGCAAACGGACAGCCGCCGATGCCACCCATGGAAGCATCCACAGTGGTAATCCCCTCCTCGATGGCCGCCAGCACATTCGCCAGCCCCTGACCACGGGTGTTGTGCAGATGGATGCCGTGCAGCGCGTCGCGCCCCAGGTTCTCCCATATACGGCGAATCATCCTGCGCACCTGCACCGGGTTGCCATAGCCGGTGGTATCCGAAAGTCCCACTTCGTCACAACCGGCTTCCATCAGCGCTTCGGCCAGGCGCAACACCGCATCTTCGGCAACCGCGCCCTCCAGGGTGCAACCAAAACAGGTGGACAGGCTACCCTCGAAGCTCGGCCGCTGTTCCGCTGGCAGGCCGTTTAGCAAAGCGCGAATCCCCCGCACCTCTTCCAGTACCTGATCATGCGTGCGGCGCAGGTTTTTCAGGCTATGGGTTTCACTCACCGATAGCGGAATGGTCAGTTTGTGCGCGCCGGCGGCAACGGCACCCTGCGCACCGCGCAGATTGGGTACCAGCACCGCCACCGTGAGGCCGGGAATGGTCCGCGCGAACTGTACGATCTCCGCGGTATCTGCCAGCTGCGGCAACACTTTTGCCGGCACAAAGGAGCCGACTTCAATTTCCCGCAAACCGGCGGCCGCAAGTGCGGTAATCCAGCGTTTTTTGTCAGCTGTCGCCATGATGCTGCTGATGCTCTGCAGACCATCGCGCGGCCCTACTTCGCTGATCTCGATATCAATGTCACCCACTCGCACTTCCCTCGTCTGTTTGCTCTGGCAATTCAAGCTTGTCTCTCGGGCCTGTCGACACCGGCCGCTTGATCTATTGTTATATTATTATATCATATTGACCAGTACCTGCATGGAACATTCCATTTCGGGCATTTCATTGGAGAGCCGTTGATGGCACATCAGGAAGTTTTACCGCTCGCCGGCATCAAGGTGGTCGAGTTTACCCATATGGTGATGGGCCCCGCCGCAGGCTGCATTCTTGCGGACCTGGGCGCTGAGGTCACCAAGGTCGAGCCCTACGAGGGAGATAACACCCGGCGGCTTCAGGGTTCGGGTGCGGGCTACTTTGCCATGTACAACCGCAACAAGCGCAGCCTGGCGCTGGACCTGAAATCCCCGGAGGGCCGCGACGTCGCGCTGCGTCTTGTGGACGAGGCCGATGTGGTCATCGAGAACTTTCGCCACGGTGCCATGGATCGTCTCGGCTTTGGCTATGCGGCGCTCAGCGAGCGGAACCCGGGGTTGATTTACTGCTCGCTGAAAGGTTTCCTCAGCGGCCCTTACGAACACCGCACCGCGCTGGATGAAGTCACCCAGATGATGGGCGGGCTCGCCTATATGACCGGCCTGCCCGACCGCCCGCTGCGCGCCGGCACTTCGGTTATCGACATTACCGGCGGCATGTTCGGGGTCATCGCCATCCTGTCCGCGTTGCAGCAGCGCCACGCCACCGGGCGCGGCCAGCATGTGACCAGTTCCCTGTTCGAGACCACCGCCTTCCTGGTGGGTCAGCATATGGCGCAACAGGCAGTGACCGGCGAGGAGCCACCGCCCATGTCAGTGCGCCGCAGCGCCTGGTCCATTTACGACATATTCCACAGCGCCGAGGGCGATCGCGTTTTCGTCGGCGTGGTCAGTGACACCCTGTGGCGGGCCTTCTGCAGCGAATTCAAGCTGACCGATCTCGCCGAGGATTCTACCCTCGCCAGCAACGCCGGACGGGTTACCGCACGGGAGCGCCTGCTGCCGCGCATCAGCGCACTGTTTGCGAGCCTGCCTAAATCGGAGCTGATGGCGCGGCTGGATCGCGCCGGCATCCCATTCGCGCCGATCAACAAGCCTACCGACCTGTTCGAGGACCCGCATCTGAACGCCGCCGGTGGATTGGTGGAACTCACCCTGGACAACGGCCAGCGCACGCTCCTCCCGGCACTGCCGGTGGAGTTCGGCGGCCGCCGCCCAGGCCTGCGTCGCGACATTCCGAAAGTGGGCGAACAAAGCATCGAGGTCGCGCGTGCTGTGGGCCTGAGTGAATCCCAGATCGAGGCTCTGATCAAGCACGGGGTGCTGCAGGCCAGTCACCGCGAGGAGATGGCAGTATGACCTCCCCCGACGTAGACAGCAGGCAGCTTTGATAGACAGCAGGCGCCTTTGATAGACAGCAGGCGCCTTTGCGATTAGTCTGCGGAGAAGCTTTTTGAGGACAGGTCACCGTGAACAGCCCAGCGCTGAAACCTCTGGAAACGTTTTTCCATTCCAAATTGTTTCGCGGCCTTGGCAATGAGGAACTGACGGAGCTGACCGCCATTTGTCAGCGCCGCCGGATCTCCGCTGGCGAACAATTGATCAAGCAACACAGCACTGCGCAAAATGTGTACGTCGTTGTGTCCGGCACCCTTATGATCGAACGCCTGTCCCGCTCCGGTCGCCGTCAGGTCATTGCCTTCGCCTATTCCGGCGACTACATCGGATTTACCAATACCGACGACTATGAATACAGTGTGGTCGCGCTTCGCGAGACCGAACTGCAGTCTTTCGTCCGCCGGGAATTTCTCGCCCTGGTGGATCGATTCACCACCCTCAAGACCAATGCCCGCCAGATCGGCGGCAACGTTTTGGCTCAGACCCTGGACCAGCTGTTCGCACTGGGGCAAAAAAAGGCCCACGAGCGGCTGTGCTTCCTGCTCGCCCAGATCGGTCGCCGCCAGTGCGGTACGCAGAATGCCGATATCGAACTGATCATGAGCCGCCAGGACATCGCCGACTATCTCGGCCTCACCATCGAAACCGTCAGCCGTGCCTTCGCACGCCTGAAGGCCATGCAACTGATCGAAATCGTGAGCGCCCATCGCATCCGCATACTCGATCGCAGCGTGCTGGAAGAACTGGCCAGCGTGCACTGAAGCACGCTGCTCGCCCTTCTCCAAGACCTACCCTGCCCACCTGCGACCTATCCCCTTTCTCCGCCCTTGTGTGTGCGCCAGCACAGGTGCCGCACAAGTTGACTTTTATCATGGGCAGCATTTCGTGCGCCGCTAGACTAGCGAAAATCCTCGCAAACTGCGGAGTTGTCCATGGCAAATACAGATCGGCAGGTACCCCCCGCCTGGAATGCGGTCGGGCGCCACGGTGTATTTCCCGAAGCCAATCACGATGAAATTGCCCGCTTCAACTTTCTCACCAACCTGAACATGCACCTGGCCTCCCGGATACTTCCCGGTGTGCGCAAGGCCTATGACAGTCGCACAGAGGGCAAGGCCGCGCCGACAAACCGGCGTGAAGTCGGTGAATTACTCAAGCGCGAATCCCTGTATCAGCTGTGGAGCAGCCTGCGCCGCAACACCATGGAAATGCGCCAGCAAAACAGCCGCGCCATGGTGTTCCGCCAGCTGCCGGAGCTTGTTGAAAAGGCGCGGGAATTGAATCAGGACAGCAATGCCCTGCTACTTGATCGGTCGGTGGAAATTCCGCGCTATGTCAGTGCGGTGGATACCCACTGCATGCCCGGGAGCTACCATACCGAATACGTCGACGACGATATCGCCGCGGGCGCCAACTACGACTCTGGAATTTTTGTCACCACCGCTGGCATGCTCGGCCGCTACAGTGATGGTGGCGGCCAGGCGCTGGTGGAATGGTTGAAGGAAGAAGCGAAGTCCGGTTACAAGCCCAAGCGCATTCTCGATATCGGCTGTACCGTCGGCCACAACATCGTGCCGCTGGCGCAGGCATTCCCGGAAAGCGAAATTCTCGCCATTGATGTTTCCGCCCCGGTACTACGCTACGCCCACGCGCGGGCCCGCTCCCTCGGCGTCGACAACATCACCTTCCGCCAGGAAAACGCCGAGGCCATTGCCGCGGAAGATGGCAGCTTCGACCTGATCATCACGTGTATGTTCCTGCACGAAACCTCGAGCCGCGCACTACCGCGCATTCTTGCAGAAACCCATCGCCTGCTCGCCGATGGCGGCAAGGTGGTGCATATCGAACAGCCGCAGTTCACTCCGGAAATGCCGCCCTACGAGCAGTTCATGCGCGACTGGGACACCCGCAATAACAACGAGCCGTTCTGGGGCACGCTGCACGACCTGGATCTGTTCGAGGCGATGGAACAGGCCGGATTTGCACGAGAAAACATCACCACCCACGGCCTGTTCGCGGTGGTGGATGAAACCCTGTTTCCCAGTGCCGCCAAGGCGGCGGCAGACAGCGAAGACTACGGGCGCAAGCCGGCTTGGCATACCTATATCGCCAGCAAGTGATACGCAACGACGACCCAAGGAATGATGCGGAGTAAGGCCATGACCATTGACCCGATCGACATGGCGGGCACCAAGGCCCGGGGCAAGCGCCCGGTGTTTTTCAAGGACGCGGATACCGATCGACTGCTATCGATGCTGATGGCGCTCGCCGGAGAACTCGCGGTCGCCCGCGAGCGGATCGATACGCTTGAACGCCTGCTGCAAGCCCGCGAGCTGCTGCAACGTACCGATATTGAAAACTACGAGCCCGACACCGCGGCCGCCCGCGAACGCGGCCTCTGGCACCAGGAATTTATCGCGCGAATTCTGCGGGTGATCCAGCAGGAAATCGAACAGTTCGACGAAGACCGCGAAGCCCGGCAGCAGGCGCGCAAGGAAAATGTCAGTGCGACCACGGAGCTCGAGGAACTTATCGAAGAGCTGGCAAGTAATTGAGACCTGATCACTTCCGCAAAAACCAAAAAGCCCTGCAAATTTGCAGGGCTTTTTTCATGCCTACCGTTCAGGCAGTAATTGGTTACTTCTCCGGCCAGCGAAATTGCGCGCGGCGCCGTTCGAGAAAAGCGGCACTGCCCTCGCGGAAATCACCGCCGGAAAACGCGTCGTCAAACGCTTGTCGCAATGTTGCTTCATCGATTTCAGATTCACCGCCATGCCCAGTGAGATAATCCAGCGTGGCCTTGGTCCAGCGCAGGGAATACTGGGAGTTTTCCAGCAGGCTCCGCACCAGCTCGCCCTCTTTGCTTTCCAACGTGGGAGCTTCTGCCAGGTGCTGCACCAGCCCGATCTGCTGCGCCCGCGCAGCGGAAACCGGCAACCCCGTCAGCAACATATCCCGCGCATTGGCCGCACCGACAACATTCACCAGTCGCCGGGTGTCCAGCAGGCTGTAGAGAACGCCCAGCTTCGCCGGCGTGATGGCAAACGTCGCCGCGCTATCAGCCAGGCGAATATCGCAGGCCAGCGCCAAACCACAACCGCCGCCATAACAGGCACCGCGGATGACCGCCAGTGTTGGGCGCGGCAGCTGCTCAAGCTTAAGCTGCACGTTGCGGATCAGTGCATTCTGCCGGCGCATTTCGGACGGGTTTTCCATGGCGGCGGTCAGTTCATCGATATTGGCACCGGCACAAAAGGCCCGCTTTCCGGCGCCGGTGACTAACACCGCGCGAATGCCATTATCTTCGGTCACGCGATCGAGTAGATCGGACAACTGTTGCCACATGGCCACCGTCATCGCATTGCGCTGGGCAGGGTTGTCGATGGTGATCCGCGCCAGGCCGCCTTCGATGGCAAAGCCAATTTTTGCGGTCGAAACCTGAGGTGCTTCCGTTGTCATCCTTCCCTCTCCCCCGCCTGACTTCACGCCATCTCGTTATAGGTACTGGACTTGCTGTGCAGCCACTGCTCCAACGCAACGCAGGTATCCAGCAATGCAGTTTCCGCACCCGCACGGGCAATAATCTGTACACCGAATGGCAAGCCGTCACCGGACACACCCAACGGAATACTCGCCGCCGCCAGCCCCGCCATATTTACACACGCGGTGAGATTGGCCTGATTCACCGGTGCGACCTGGCTAAATGGAAACGCGGTCTGCAATGTGGTCGGCGTCAGCAGGAAATCTACATCCTGCAATTGCCCGCGCAGCCAGTTTCCCGCCGTTTCAACCACGTCCTGAGCGCGGACCAGGTCCGGTGCGCTGCGCGCAGCGCCCCACTGCAACAAGCGCTGCAACTCATCGGAAAACAGCGCGGGCATCTGTGACAATTCATCTGCGAAGGTGACATTGGCCTCAGCCTCGCACATCAACAGGCCTGCACGCCGAAACGCCGAGAAATCGGTCTCTGCGAATTTCCTACGACGCTGAACGGCGCCCGGCAATGCGTCCGCAAATCGCCGAAACGCCGCAGAAATATCTGCGGCCACACCCAACTGTTCAAAGTCGCCTACAAGCGCCCAGTGTGTGGACGCCAGATCGGCGCGACCGAAAGCATCTTCTCCACCTGCGTCCTGTAAAAATGGCCAGAGTGCACGCAGGTCCCGGCTCGAACGCGCCAGGGGGCCAACGGTATCGAGCTGCCGGCACAGTCGGGTGACACCATTGGTACTCACCGAATCCCGCCCCGGCTTGAGTCCACTGACACCACAGTAACTGGCGGGAATACGCACCGAGCCCATGGTGTCGGTTCCCAAGGCGAAGGCGCAGAGCCCTGCCGCTACCGCTGCAGCGGAGCCACCACTGGAGCCTCCGGGGGTAAAACCCGCGCGCAACGGATTCTCACAGCGCCCCCAGTGGGGGTTGTCGTTGGTGGCGCCGAGGGCAATTTCGTGCATGTTCAACTTGCCCAGCACAATCAGCCCAGCCGCACGCAAGCGCGCGACGACCGCAGCATCCTCCCTCGCGATAGGTGCTACACCGCGGTAGCCAAGGCCATTGGCTGTCGGCATGCCGGCCACGTCGATGTTGTCTTTCACCGCAACGGTCAACCCATCGAACGGGGATAAGGTTTGCCCCATCCTCCGCCGTACATCGGCTGCCCGCGCCGCATTCATTGCACCTTCGCGGTCCAGGTAAACATACGCGTTGATGCTGTCCTTACTGCGTGTAATTGCAGCGAGGGTGCGCGCGGTCAGCGCCTGAATACTGAACTCGCCCCGTTGCAGGCATGCCGCCAGCTCCGTCGCATCCTTGCTCAGCAAGTCATCACAAATGCCACTTTGAAACATAGGCTTTTTCCGAAGAAGAAAACGCATAGATTCAGTCAAACCGCCGGTCGATCAACCGCAACGGTTTCTGCCTGCGGTCGATCTCGGTCCACTGTGCAGTACCGCCGGCGGCCACCGGTTCCACTCCCACTTCGATACCCAGCTTGCGTTTGAGTAGTTCCGCGCAGTGTACGGCAATTGCCGAATGCTGCTCCGTCGCCACACCCAGCTCCACCAACACCGTCAGGGTCTCGCGGCCGCTGTCGTCCCGCTCGGCAATACACACATATTCGCCGGTAAAACCCTCCAGCTCCGCCAGCATGCCGCCGATGCCGTGGGGATACACATTGATACCGCGCAGCTTGACCATATTGTCGGAGCGGCCGAGAAAACCGCGTATGCGCCTGAACGGCAGCTGGAACGGGTTTTCTCCGGGAATCTCCGAAGAGATATCACAGGTATTGAAGCGGATCACCGGGTAAATATCGTCCTTGTACAGGCAGGTGACCACCATATTACCGGTGTCCCCGGCGGCCACGGGTCGCCCGCTTTCTACATCGAGCAGCTCCAGGTAGTGGGCATCTTCCCACACGTACAGACCGTTCTGGTCCGGGCCTTCTGCGGCGATACAGCCGGTATCCGCCACCCCGTACCAGTCGTAAAGCTTGGCGCCGCCCCAGGCTTCGCTCAATGCCGCGCGGGTTTCCTGACCGAGGTGGCCAATGATCATGTCGATGCGCAGGTCTTCGCCCGGCGTCAGGCCCATTTCTTCCGCGACACTGGCGAGCTTCTTGATGTAGTCCGCAAAGCCCACCAGCACATTCACACCAAAATCCCGCATCAATTGCACTTGCTGCGCAGAGCGGGTTTCCAGGCCGGTACCGGCGGACAGAAACAGCGCATTGGTATAGCGTGTTACCGCCTCGCGGATATAGTGCCCGCCATTGATCATGCCGTGGCCGTAGGTGGACTGCACCGTCGCCGCGGGCTTCAGCCCCATAAAGCGGTAGGCCCGCGCCACCAGCATGGCCTGAATCTCGCGACCGCGCGGGCCAAAAATGATCGGCTGCGGCCGACCTGTGGTACCACTGGTGGTATGGAACACAATCGGCGGCCGCTTCTCCGGCGCCAACCCTTCCAGCCCGCTGAAATCGCCGATGGGCGGGAACTGCTCCACGCTGTGCATGATGTCGGATTTGGAAAAGACCGGCAGTTTTTCGATGTCATCGAGACTGCGGATATCACCGGGTTCTACGCCGGTCTCGCCCCACAAACGCTGGTAAAACGGAATCTGCCAGCCGCGCGCCACCAGTTTCAGAAAGCGCTGGTTCTGCAGTTCCCGCAGCGCGTCCCGCGACATACCGGCGTAGGTTTCCAGAAAGGCGTCACCCAGCGGATAGTCCGCCAGCGCCTGCTGCACATCAAAACTCTCGAAATAACTTGGGTAAGGCATGAAAAACCCGCGCTCGCTTCCAGTGGTTATCTTTAAATGGCCATCGAATCAGATCATTGCTTCGACCGGTTGCCGTATGGCCGCCAGCAACCCGGTTAATTCCGCAACAGATTCCAGTGAATCCAGCCGATCTATCCGGGCAATGATCGCGTGTGCGTTCTCGCTATCGAACGGCGTACGCGCCGAGACCAGGCAGCGCTGGAATTTGTCTAGCTGTCGCGCCCGGTCCAGAGGGTTTTCCGGATGACCGAGGATTGCCGCCATTTCCAGGCAATACTCGGTGCCGCCCTTGAGTTGCACGGTCACAGTCTGCGGCGCCAGTGCATTGGGGTCGTTACTGGCGGAAGGCACCATCATGACGCGCGCCGCCAATGCCCGGCGCTGCGGGTCGGACAGTGCCGCGGAATCAAAATCTTCCACCCCCACGTCGCCATACAGTAACAGCGTTGCTGCCACATAACCGATACACAGCCGCGCATAGTTCACGCTCATTCCGGGCTGCATCGGGCGGTCCACCAGGCGGCGTACCAACGGCGGCGCCTCGATACGCACAGCTTCGATATCCGTTGCGGAAAAACCGTGGGCCGCACGCAACTGCATCAGTGCATCAAGGGTGCCGTGTGCCGCGCGCCCGGTGGGAAACGGTTTGTGGCTGACGCGGCAGATCTGCCACTCGCGACCGAGCCGTGAAAAAGCATCCGCGGCGTTACCGTCGGATTCCATGATCGAGAAGTAGCCAAAATCGCCGCTCAGAAAGCGACGCGGGCCTACCAGACCGAACCCCGCCATATCTGCTGCGGTGACTGCATTGCGCGCATTGAAGGCCACCTGCATCGGCAGTACCGCCACGCCTTCAGTGTGCGCCTGCATGGTACCGCCGGTCTGGCTGTAAGCGATGGACATGGCCTGCAGGATTTTCTCGCGGTCGTAGCCGCGCAATTTGGCAATGCCCGCAGCGGCGCCAATACAGCCCGCCGTTCCGGGTCGGAAGAAGCGCATGGGTTTGCTGGCACTCATTCCCAGCACCGTGGCCACATCCACCGCCAGCGCCACGGCCAGCAGCAGAGAGCGGCCATCCACCTTTCGCGCCTCGGCATCCGCCAGTAGCGACGACAGGATCACTGCCATCGGATGCACCACCGCGTGCTCGTGCACGCAATCGAATTCCTGATTGTGGATCTGGAAGGCATTCACCATCGCCGCATGGGCAACCGGCAGGCGCGCGCCTGTACCCCAAACGGTGGCCATGCTCTCTTTTTCAGTGCTGCCCCACCCTTCTGCAGCCCGCAGAAGTTCGGCCGCCAATTCAAGGCGCGAACCGCTGATGCCAACACCGATCGAATCGAGAATAAATGTCTTGCACGCGCCTAATGCTGCTGGGTCCAGGTGATGAAATTCTGCCCCGGCAACATGCTCGACCAGCTGCTGTTCGTACTCAGGCACAATTCGCTCCCAGTGCGCGCAGCGCGGCAAACAAGTTGCCGAGTTCCTTTTGCTTGACCAGGTTCAAGCCGATTTCAATCACGTCCTCCGCGCACTCTTTACTGACCGCAGCCGCGCTAAACAGCATACGCGCCTTGGTGACGATGTCCTCTTGTGTCATCGGCCACTCGGGATCGCCCCAGGCATCCCGCAAAATAATGTTCAGCACCGTATCGTCATTCAGCGTCACCAGTGCCGTCGCGCCAAAATGGCCCGGGTAAGCGCGATCGTGTTCCTCATCCAGCACTACGGATACTATCTCCCGCAGCGCAACCACTTCCGACCGCTGCAGATAATCGCTTTCGAAGTGGGCAATGGTCGGCTTCCCGTGCAGCAGCGTAATGGCGGCACAGTGCTGCAGGCTGAAACGCGCCTCCGCCGGAGTCTTTGGCTGGGGCCGATCGCAGAACTGCAGTGCATCGGAATACGTGCTTATCTGCAGCGAGCGGATGTCTGTATGGGAAATTTCACCCAGTGCACGCACCGCATCGATCGCCGGATGGGTGTGGCGACAAGCGGGCCAGGGTTTGAAACTGCACTGGAAAATCAGCCAGTTATCGACTCCGTTGTCGACCACGGCGAGTGGCATGGCCTGGGGGGAGGTCGCGGCAAAAAAGCCCTGGGTACCCTCCAACAGACTCGCCGGCCCGCGCAGGTTGCTTGCAGCCAGTAGTGCCGCCTGCACGCCGGCCTGCGCAGCACCGGCGTTGTGCAGCGGTTTGGTGTCCACCGCTTCGTGGCGCATCTGCCAGAAACCGCCGGTGCGGCTGCCGGCATTGGCGAGCGCCCACACGGTCTGCTCCGGATCGAGATTCAGTAATTTTGCCGCGGCCGCGGCAGCACCAAAGGAGCCACACGTAGAGGTGTTGTGATACAGCGCGTAATGATCTCGGCCGAGCGCGCGGCCGATGCGGATCATCGCCTCGTAGCCCACCACAATGGCTTCCAGTAATGCCTTCGGTGTTGCTCGTACCATCTCTGCGACAACCAGCGCGGCGGGCACGATGACCGGACCCGGGTGCAGGGTAGAAGTCCGGTGCACGTCGTCCATCTCGGCGATGCTGCCGAGTGTGCCGTGGTATTGCAGCGCATCCTGCCAGCTGCTGTCGAGTCCGCCGAGATTCCAGTATTCGCCTTTTGCGCCCCACTGGATCAGGTAATTTCGCAGCTTTGTCGCCACTTCACTGCGCGCGCCGTAGGCGGCACAGCCGAGCCAGTCGAGCAGGTGCTGTTGCGCCCGCTCCAGCGTCGCGCCGTCGATGTCACGTGCGAGCAGACTTACCAGCTGCTGCAGTAGCGTTGGGGGAAACTTCACAACAGCACTCCTTCCACACAATCTTCCATCGGTGCATAGGCCCAGGCGCGCGCTTTGCGCCGCGCCTGTTCAAAAACATCGATCTCCTTGCGCTGCCGCAGGGTCAGCGCAATCGGGTCCAGGCCATTTAACAGCAGGTATCGCGCGCTTTCTTCCAACGAAAACGGCCACAGCAAATCACCGCACCGCACCAGGCAGCACTGCAGGTCGATGGTGACCTGATTGTTTTGCGGGTCCTGCTGTACCCGTTCCGCCAGCGCCTCAATACTGTGCTCATCGAGACGGACCGGCAAAATCCCGTTGCGAATACAGTTGGTGTGAAATATGGCCCCGAAGCCGCTGGCGACCACTGCGCGAATACCATATTCCGCCAGTGCCCAAACCGCGTGCTCGCGGGAAGACCCGCAGCCAAAATTGTCTAGGGCAACAAGAATTGATGTCCCGGTGTACTCGGGCTGGTTGAGGACAAACGCCGGATTACGTTCACGACCGCCGGGCAAGGTGTAGCGCCAGCCGGCAAACAGCCCCTCGCCGAGACCGCGCTTGGATACCCGTTTCATCTCCCGCGATGGAATGATCGCATCCGTGTCGATGTTGCGTCGCAGCAGAGGCGCGGCAATGCCGGTGTGGGTTACGAACGGCTTCATGCAATCAGTGCCTCGCTGTTGACCAGTGCCTCGGCGGAGGTGATATAGCCGGTAATCGCCGAGGCAGCCACGGTGGTGGGGCTGGCCAGATGCGTACGGGTATTCGGCCCCTGGCGCCCCTCAAAATTGCGGTTGGTGCTGGATATCACACGCTGGTGTTCCCCAAAGGTCTCCCCGCCGGCGTAAAAGCACATGGAGCAGCCGGAATCTCGCCACTCAAAACCGGCTTCGACAAAAATTCGGTCCAGCCCTTCCCTTTCCGCTTCGCGTTTTACCCGGCGCGAGCCCGGCACCACCACGCCCCGCACGCCGGGTGCGATGTGTCGCCCATGCACCACCGCTGCGGCGGCACGCAGGTCGCTGATACGGCTGTTAGTGCAGGAACCGATAAACGCGGCATTGATGGGAATGTCGGCAATCGCCTGCCCGGGTTGCAGCGCCTGGTAATCAAGCGCGCGCTGGGCGGCTTCCCGGCGATGCAACTCCTCAAAATTTTCAGGATCGGGAATATGCTCGTGTAATCCGGCCACCTGTTCAGGGCTGGTGCCCCAGGTCACCATGGGCTTGATCAGGCTGCCATCGATACGCAGCTCGCGATCGAACGCCGCGTCGTCATCGCTGCGCAACGTACGCCAGTAACTGCAGGCATCTTCCCAGTGCTCGCCCTTGGGCGCGAAATCGCGGCCGGCAAAATAAGCTTCCACTTTCTCGTCCGGCGCGATGATGGCGGTAAACGCAGAAAACTCCACTGCCATGTTGCACAGGGTGAAGCGAGCCTCCACCGGCAACTGGCGGATCGCAGAACCAGAGAACTCCACCGCATAACCCGCACCGCCGTTGGTGCCGAACTGGGCGATCAGATACAGCACCAGATCCTTGGCGGTAACGCCGGAGCGCAGCTCGCCATCGACAATCACACGCATGTTTTTTGGCTTGCGCACCCGCAATGTGCCGGTGGCCAGCGCATGCTCTGCTTCGCTCGAGCCAATGCCCCAGGCCAGCGCACCGATACCACCCTGGGTACAGGTATGGCTGTCCGGGCAGACCAGGGTGAGGCCCGGCAACAACAGTCCCTGCTCAGGACTGATCACATGCACGATGCCCTGATCAGCATCATTGACGTCAAACAGGCGAATATTGGCCGCGCGGGTTTCACTGCGGGTGGCCAGGATAAAGTCCGAGCCGGAGGGCATCAGGGTTTTGTCGCCGCGCCCGGGAAAGGTGTCGACGATATGGTCCATGGTACAGAACACCCGGCGCGCATCCCGCACCTCGTAGCCTGCCGAGTGCAAACTCTGCAACGCGATGGAACCCGTCCTCTCGTGCAGGAAGACGCGGTCGAGATATAACAGGGTTTCGCCGCTGTCGAGATCACAGACGGTGTGATCCGACCACAGTTTGTCGAACAATGTGCTTGCGCCGGATATCGCCATATTTACTACCCTCCTGTACCCTGCAGTCAGGCCAGATCTTTTATCTCATCATTTGATATATTATTATAACATTAGATCTTTGAGAACAGCGATTTGCCATCAATGAGCATTACAGAGCAAAAACCCCAACTCGGCCCCTGCACCATTGCAACCCTGGCAAGCCCGGAGGCCGCACGACTGGTAGACGACTACTGCAGCCACCTGCAGTGCCAGGTACTCGCCAGTGAAAACCTGACCCCCGGGGTTGCCGAACAATGGGGATGCCAAAGCCTTGAATACGCACGCTGCTGGCTGCTCGGCAACAGGCTCGGGCAACCCTGGCTGCGCCTTATTGAAGACGCCGCTGCCCAGCCCATCGCCCCCCTCTCCCGCGCCGGCTGGATGTCCCTTGAGATATTGGTAGAAGACCCGGATGTACTGGCAACAGCGCTCGCGTCTTCACCATTCAAGGTACTGCGCCCCGCCGCCAACCTGGAGCTCAGCGACAAGATACGCGCGGTTCAAGTGCAGGGTCCCTGCGGTGAACTGCTGTACCTCACCCGGATTGCCGGCGAGGTGCCGCCGTTCCAGCTGCCGCAAGCACGCTGTGCCGTCGACCACCTGTTTATTCCAGTGCTGGCGAGCCGCGATCGCTCCGCCTCGTTGGCCAATTACGAATCCCTGGCGCAGCACCGCGGCCTCAGTTTTGATACCAAGGTTACGGTGATCAACCAGCTGCGCGGGCTGCCGCTGGAGCAGACACACCCGCTGGCCACACTCCAGCTGGCCGACAGCACCCTGATAGAGATCGACCAACTGGAAGACCTGGCGGAGGTGCCCGCGCAAACCGATAGCCTCGGCGGCGGTATTGCCATGATGACGTTTATGATCAATCGCCTGCCCGCCGGTGCCGTGACCTATCGCCACCGGGAAGCCCCTTATGACGGTCGACGCAGCTGTACGGTATACGGCCACGACGGTGAGCGGATCGAACTGATTGAGCGATAAGCCGCAACGAGTACGAGAAAAAACACTAACCGAACAATAAAGACAGCCAAAGACGAGAAGACCATGCCCTACCGCACCATTCGCGGACATATCCGCTACACCAGCCGCAAACCCGATCGCCTGGGCCACGAACGCGGCCGGGAATTTTTCAGCATTACCCAGCAGGCGGACGGCATCGATGTACTGCAGGCTCACTGTGAAATCGACGACACCCCCAGTGTCACCCGCGACATAGTGCAGGCACTGCGACATTCCGATTCGGCGCCGCTGGACTGCTCGGTACGCCTGACCGTCGGCGACCGCTTCGAGGGCACCGGCTGGTTCCGTTTTACCGACAAACAGGCGGAGTGCGAAACCTTCAACCACCGGGATGGCCGTATCAGCCAGCGCATCGAACTCACCGCACCGGTGCAGTGGATGCAGTGCCACCCGATTGCCGGCGATGCGCTGTTGATGCGCCTGTACGACCCCTCCCAGGGCCCCGGCAAGCAGCACTTCCCGCATATGATGCTGTCGTCACCGGACCACCGCGGTGCCACCGGGCCACTGCTGTTCAAGATGGGGTTTTCCCTGGTGTATGTGGGCGAGACGGAAATCACCGTGGAGGCTGGCACTTTCCGTGCACGCCACTTCCAGGTTACAGACACCGCAGCCGACCTTCCGGAGGAGCACCCGCCCTACAACGTCTGGTGCACCGCGGACGACGACTACCTGTTCTTGCGTGCAGAAGTGGAGGGATACATGCAGACCCGCTACGAGCTGGCGGAAGTGCAGTATTTTGAATCCCGCGGCGGCGTCACCAGCGCGCAGCACCCGGCTGTCGAACCGGCGATCTGACACCTTACCCCCTGGCCGGAATTGACAATGGTCAATGCGGCCCATCCCCCCTCGCCTAGTATCTGAGCGGATTAATACCCTCAATGGCGGGAGACAATAATGAGAATACTGATACTGGGCATGGGGCACGTGGGCAAGGCCCTGAGCCAACGCCTCCGCGACAACGGCCACGAGGTCATCGGTTCCACAACCACACCGGAAAAAGTCGACGCGCTCAAGCCGTTCGCGGACGAAGTCGTGGTACTGAAGGGCCACGAGTCCGACAAGGTCGCCGCGGCGGCCGCGGGGGTCGACCTGATCGTGGTCACCGTCGCTCCCAATGTGAGAAATACCCGCACTCCGGAAGAGCGCCACCAGCATTATAAGCAGACCCTGGTGGATACCTGTACCAGCGCCGCCGCCAGTTGCGAGCGGATGATTTTCCTGTCGTCTTTCTCCGTATACGGCGACGGCGGCGAAGGCAGCACCCCCATTACCGAAGACACCCCCACCAGCAACCACGAGGAACCCTCCTCCCTGTATTACCAGCAGGCGGAGCAGCACATCCTTTCCCGCAGCGGCGGTTGCGTGTTGCGTTTCCCGGACATGTACGGCGCGCCGGGCGACCTGAGCTTCCCCGAGCGGGTAAAACTGGCGCACTCCTATTTCGGCGGCAAGGCACTGTTCGGCGCCGATGCCCTGCTCTACGCGATTCACTTTGAGGATGTGGTCGGTGCGGTGGCCCACGCGATCGACCACCAGCTCAGCGGCATTTTTAATGTGTGCGACAACGAACGCATTCCGGCCACCAATGCCCGCGTATTTGACGCCATCTGCGATGCCGAGGGACTTACACGGCTGGAATTCCTGAACCAGATCAAGGCGCCTAACCGCCGGATTTCAGCGGAAAAAATCTACGGCACCGGCTACCGCGTCGCCCACGGTGATCCCAATGCGGCCTATTTGCAGGAAAGCGAAACGGTCTGAGAGAAAGGCCAAAAACAATAACTGTCCATCACCTGTGTGATCCATGAGGCGAGCCATGAGTTCCGATACCAAAACTATTGACCAGTTCCTGTCAGAAAACCCTAATGTGGACGTGAGCAAAGCGTGGGAGCGCTGCTGGGGCATTCTCACCGACGTGAAACAGACCATCGCCAGCCGCTTTAGCGGGTTGGAGCTGGAGCCGGCCTGTCACGGCCGCGAATATTACACCTCTCCCAACGGGGAATTCGAGGGTTCTTTCCAGGCCTGGAGCGGCGGTGACTGCGAGTGGCTGGTGAACTCCTGGCTGGGCAACCGCAAGGCCAGCATCCTCGATATGAACGCCACCGCCTATTTGGGGCAGAAGACCGACGTACCGCATTTCGTGATGGTCTTCGGCACCATCCCCAAGCTGTTTTTCTATTTTGATTTCATGCCCCGCCGCAACCTGCTGGTGGACAGTGCATACCTCGACAAGTACTACGCCCCGATCAATGACGAATACCTGGCACTGCGCGGCAACCCGAATTTCCAGTGGTCTGTGAGCCACGGCCCCTACATGCGCGCACTGATCAACCCGTCCACCCAGAGCCTGATGGCCGACCTGAACGACGAAAACATCGATATCCTCGAGGATTACGCCCGCCGCATGCTGGCCCACTGGCTGCGCTGGTACGACGAAGCCGAGCCGCTGGCAGCAAGCGAGCGCGAAGCACTGCGCCGCGACGACCACCAGCTGCGCCGCCTGTGCTACGAGCGCGACCCGATGAACAAACTGGCCACCAAGGTATTCGGTGAAGAAGGTGTTCAGCAGATGCTGACCCTGCGGATGGGCGCGGAGCAGATGCGCCGCGCGGTAGAGGTATAAGTCCTAAAAAATCCGGCTTAATCCTGCAGTGGCGGAGCGTCCGCTTCGCCCTGCAGAAGCTTGGCCAGGTACTCCGGCGTGATCATGGTGCAGTAATGGGTACCCATAAAACTGTCGGGCACCGGCATGAAACGGCGATACTCCACATGCAGTACCTTGGTACGCAATTTCAGCGTATCGCCCTCACTGTAGGCCACCTGATACAACTCCGGGCGCAGCCACAACGGGCCGATAAACACACTGTCCTCCTCCGCGAGTGCAACACGATCGCGGGATAAAAGGTCAACTTTGCCCTGAGCCTCCAGTTCCCCGTAGACATCATCCAGCATCAGCGCCTGCCACTTCTGGCACTCGCGATCCTCATCCGCGATGCGGATTTCGCTCATGCCCGCGTTGGCGATACGGATACGTTCGGCGGTTTTCATCTTGCAGGCCACGGTGACTGGATAATCCGCGCGTTCGCCGTCGGCGAATTGATAGCGAACATACTGGTGGGTGGTCAGTGGCTGCGCCAGCGGTTTGGACTTCTTGAACCCGGTCCAGTAGCTGTCTTCCTCGTACAGTATATTTTCCACCGGCATATCCGTGCCGGCGATAAACTGCTGCATACGCGCACAGAAGGCCTCGTCCGTTGTCAGTGGATCGGCACCCGTCGTCGCCGACTGCGCCTGTGAGGCGATCCCAAGCAGGATCGAAATGAATCCGAAGGTACGAAATACGTTCACTCAATCTACCTCGCAGGCAGGGAATTAAAATGGTCTTGCGCACAGGTTACGCCGGGATGGGAATTACGGATCATGGATACCGCAACTCCCGGCGACATGAATTGACAATTATCAATCCGCGACAGCAGGCAGCTCGATAATCTCGAATCAGGAAACCCCAAGCAATATTTCCAGGCCGTTCTTTATGTACATGACTCGCAGTATTTTCGATGCCTTCAAAGTAGATTCCCTGCAGCCCCCCTACGATACGGGCATTGCCAGAATTTACTACCCCGGCCAATTCGGGGACACCATCGAAGAGCGCAGAACCGGTGTTGTCCCGGTGGACGAAACCATGGCTCCCTGCCCGGTGATGATCCTGTTCCAGGGAATGAATACCGACCCCTCAGGCTACCGCTGGCTGGCAGAAGCCCTGGCACCTTCCGGTATCGTGACCGTGACCTACCAGCTGGTGGCCGAGGAAATGCCCGGCCACGTGACGGCCACTCCGGGGATGGACATACTGGCTCTTACCCCGGGCGATTTTGGCAAACGGCCATCCGCCATCGCCCTGCCCGCCATCCTCACCATGCTTGAGCGGTTGAACCGCAACGGGGTACTTGCCGGCAAACTGGACCTGAACCGTATTGCCCTCGGCGGCCACAGTGCCGGCGGCATGCTGGCACTGCTGAATGCGCGCCCGTGCTGGTTTCCCGCAGTGCGCGCGGTGTTCGCCTATGGTGCCCATACCGGCGCGGCCACCGCGTTGGGTTGGCCCGATGAAACCCTGCTGCCAATCAGTGCAGATATTCCCGTGCTTTTGATTGGCGGCGACAAGGATGGCTGTATTGCCCAAAGTGCCGCCGGTTATGGCTCGTCAAACGCAAGCGCCACAGACCGCGTCGAGCAAACCTTTAACAAAGCCGTGGCGGAGAATGGTGGCAAAAACACACTGCTGCTACTCCGAGGTGCCAACCATTTTTCTATCTGTACACCACCTGATGAGACATGCGGCCGGGGTTACATCGACTTTCCCGCCGACTCAGACACTGGTCGCCTTGCGGCAGGTCGCGCTATCGCCCTTTTTCTGCGGTGCCATCTTTGCGGAGATACGGAGGCGCAGGCCAAGTATCTGGAACTGTGCGACGTCGACCACCAATCGATACTCAAACTCTTACACAAATGAGTTAACCCAAGTGCTTGCACCTGTCCGGCGTCAATCACCAGCCCAGTAAATAGGTTCCTCCATCGGCAGACAGTTGCAGTGCCGCTGACAGAGATCGACATTCGCGGTTCAGGCAGGCCCACAGCCATTCGCGATCTACGGTGGAGGCATCTTGCAGGCGGAACCGCCGCATCTCATACGGAATCAGTTCAAATCGGCGCAGCGCACCGTTCTCACGCGCCAGGTCAACGCAGTACAGGAGCCGGAGGTCGGAGCGGTATTCTTCATGGCCGCCGATACCTTCATAGTCATTGATGAGATCCCCGCAGCCATAGAGGATTGCACGCTCCCGATACACCTCGATACCAATGGGATGGTGAGAGGAGTGGCCGAACACCAAGTCCGCGCCAGAGTCGATCAGCCGGTGGGCAAACTCTCTCTTCTGCCGATCGATGCGGTAGCCCCAGTTTCCTCCCCAGTGAATGGAAATAATGACCAGATCGCCAGGCTGCCGATCATCACTCCATTGCCGGGAGAGATTCACAGCGGTTGCTTCGGAAAGATCGCCAATAAAATTCACTCCGGCTTTATTCTCCGTCGCCGCCCATTCATCGGGAACTCCACTGCCGGGATGACCGCAGGCAAACACCCGCAGGCGATTGCGCCCGAACGACATTATTGCCGGCTGCTCCGCCGCACACCTGTTTTCACCGGCTCCGACGGTTTGCATCCCCGCGCGTTGCAGACTGCTGATGGTTTCGGCGAGGCCGGCGTACCCCCAGTCCAGCACGTGATTGTTCGCGAGACTGCAGATGTCGACCCGGGCGGCCGTCAGCACCGGGATATTACCCGGGTGCATCCGGTAGTTGATCCCCTTGTAGGGCCAGGCCTCATCGCTGCGAGTGACCGCAGTTTCCAGATTGATCAGCCTGCAGTCCGGCTGCCGCGCCGCCATGGCCGCGAGTGCGTCCCCCCATATGTAGTCGAACGCTACGGGCGCGGGAATGTCACCACTGCGCGCCTCCGCCAGCGCCACGTAGCCGTCGGCGGAACGGATATACGACTCATAAATTTTCGGGTCCCCGGCGTAAGGCAACACCTGGTCGATACCCCGCCCGGTCATGACATCACCGGCAAGCATGACGCGAACAAATGCTTCGTGGTTCATAGCCCTTGCAAGTGGCAACGGAAATTATTCATGCGCTTCAGCCTTTGATACAGACCCGTGGCTCCATCCGCGCCACCTTGTGGGCGAGACCGGCCTTCTCCGCCGCATCTACCACCGCGCGCACATTCTTGTAGGCACCGGGCGCTTCTTCGGCCACCCCGCGCATTGACGGGCTGCGGATAAGGATTCCGCGATCCGCCAATTCATCGACCAGCGCACGTCCCCGCCAGCGTTTTGTGGCCTGGTGGCGACTCATGGCGCGACCGGCGCCGTGGCAGGCGGAATTGAAGGACAGCCCCGCGCCCTCGACGGAACCCGCAAGAATATGGGACTCGGTACCCATGGAACCGCCGATCAGGACCGGCTGCCCCGCTGCCCGCAGCGTCTCCGGAATTTCCCGGTTACCTGGACCAAAGGCGCGCGTGGCCCCCTTGCGATGGACGTACAGTTTGCGCTGCCGGCCTTCCACAAGATGCTCTTCCACCTTGCAGGTATTGTGGGAGACGTCGAACAACAGGGTCAGATCCGCCATGGGAACGACCTCGGCGAATACCTCGCGGGTGAGATGGGTGATGATCTGCCGGTTCGCCAGCGCGCAGTTGATGCCGGCGCGCATCGCGCCGAGGTACGACTGCCCCAGCTCGGAATTGATCGGTGCACAGGCCAGCTCGCGGTCCGGCAGGTCTATGCCGTGCTTGCCGGCGGCCAGCACCATGTATTTCAGGAATTCGGTGCCAATCTGGTGCCCGAGACCGCGCGAGCCACAATGGATAAACACCACCGCATCGTTTTCCTTCAGCCCGAAGGCGGTGGCGATACGCTGATCATAAATCTCGGCCACCCGCTGAACTTCCAGGTAGTGGTTACCGGAGCCCAGCGTGCCCATCTCATCCTGCTGGCGAGTGCGCGCCCGCTCCGACACTTCCTCGGGCACTGCACCGCGCATACAGCCCCGCTCCTCGATATGTTCAAGGTCCGCCGGATCACCAAAACCCTGCTCCACCGCCCACTGCGCGCCACCGCGCAGCATCGCCTGCATCCCCTTGTCGTTCAGGTGAATGCGCCCGGTGCTGCCCACCCCCACCGGCACATGCCTGAACAGTGCATCCGCCAGCTGCTTCTTGACCGGTTCTATTTCATCGATCGAGACACCGGTGCGCAATGCACGCACACCGCAGGAGATATCGAAGCCGACACCGCCGGCGGAAACAATACCGCCCTCATCCGGGTCAAACGCCGCGACGCCGCCGATAGGAAAGCCGTATCCCCAGTGTGCATCGGGCATGGCGTAAGCGGCCTGCACTATGCCCGGCAGACTCGCCACATTGCACAGCTGCTCGAAGACCTTGTCGTCCATTTCCCGGATCAGTGTCTCGTCGGCGTAGATGATCGCGGGCACGCGCATTTTGCCGGAGGGATCGATTCGCCAGCTGTATTCCGATTCATGTATGAGCGGGTAACGCGTACTCATTGCAACCACCTCAGATATCTACGACACACTGGGCAACCCAGTCGCCATTTTCCCGCTGGGCGACGTTCAGTGCCGTATACGTTGCGCCCTTCACTTCCACCGCCGGGGCGTGCTTGTGCCGGTCTACCTTCTCGCCCCAGGCAGTTGCGCTGAGCCGCCCTCCCCTGATCGTAATTTCAAACCGGGAAAACAACATATGGCGAGTCGCCATCTCGTAGACCAGTGCATTCAGCCAATCCACCAGCAACAGCTCGGGATCTGAACAGTCACATTCAATCGCCACCGCCAGCTGCGGAGCCACGGTTTCCAGCTCGGTCACCGTGGCAGTGAGCGCCAGTGCCGCCTGCTCAAAGGCCTGCGCCAGGGTTGCCCCGGTACCGCGCAGCCCCATGTCCGCCTGGTGGCTGAAATGTGCCCAGTGGGCCCGCATGAATCACCTGTAGAGGTCTACCAGAATCAAGAGAAGATCGACGTTTCGAGAACACCACCGGAATCTAGTCCAACACCCGAATATGTAAAGCGACCGCCAAACGTATCGGCAATCCCCGGGTTCACGTGCTGTCCCAACAAACGCTATATTGCCGGTTATCGAGAACCAACCAACGACGCGCCAAAGCAACCCAAATGTCATCCCTTGCCTCTCCCCCCATTTTTCGCTGGTCCTTATTCGACCAACTCACCATCAATGAGCTGTACGAGATCCTGCGCGCCCGTCAGGAGGTTTTCGCCGTGGAGCAGGACTGTGTTTACCAGGACGCCGATGGCAAGGACCAATACGCATGGCACCTGGCATGCTGGGACGGCGCGTCTGATTCCCCATCACTGCTGGCCTACCTGCGGGTGGTATTCCCCGGTAAAAAATACGCGGAGCCTTCGATTGGCAGGGTGCTCACCGTGGAGGCCGCAAGGGGTACCGGCCTTGGCCGGGAACTGATGCAGTGCGCCATCGAACATACGCAGCGGGCGTTCCCGCAGGAGCCGATCCGCATCTCCGCACAGCTATATCTGAAGAAATTCTACGAAGAATTCGGCTTTGCACAGATTGCAGAGCCCTACGAGGAAGACGGCATTCCACATATCGAAATGTTGCGGCCATTTGCCTGATTAGCAGGAACGCGGTGGAGCAGCCCCACCTGTCTGCAGAGTCAGCCTTTGACCGAATACGGCATGGGTAGAGCATCCGGCAGATTTATTAGGAGTTTGGCGGTCTCTTACCTACAATTCGCCGTTTTCTCTGCAGCCGAGCTTCCTTGCCCCATGTCCAGTACCCCCCTGTCCAGTAACAACGCCCCACGCGACTTCCAGACGTTGCCGTTACAACCGTCTCTCCTGCAGAACCTGCAGGACCTCGGCTTCAAGCAGCTCACCGAAATTCAGGCGGCAGCGCTACCTGCGATTGTGGAAGGACGGGATGTTATCGGGCAGGCCAAGACCGGCTCGGGCAAGACCGTCGCCTTTGGTCTCGGCGTGCTGCACAAACTGCAGCCGGAGCGCTTCCGCGTGCAGGCACTGGTGTTGTGCCCTACCCGCGAACTGGCGGACCAGGTCGCGCGCGAGTTGCGCAAGCTGGCGCGGGCCATTCACAACATCAAGATCCTGACCCTGTGTGGCGGCATGCCGTTCGGCCCGCAAATCGGCTCGCTCAAGCACGGCGCACATATCGTGGTGGGCACCCCGGGCCGCATTGAAGACCATATCCGCAAGGGCAACCTCGACCTGGGCGAAGTGCAAACCCTGGTGCTCGACGAAGCGGACCGCATGCTCGACATGGGTTTCCAGGCGGTGCTGGACCAGATCCTCGCCGAGCTGCCGAAGGAGCGTCAGACACTGCTGTTCTCCGCCACCTACCCCAAGACCATTGATGCCCTGGCAACACGGGTACTGCAAAACCCGGTGAAAGTGGAGGTGACGGCGACTCACACCCAGAGCACCATCGAACAGAAGTACTACCGGGTCGAAAACAACGAGGAGCGGCCCGCCGCACTGTATCAGCTGCTGGCCAACTACAGCCCCTCCTCCGCCGTGGTTTTCTGCAACACCAAGAAGGAAACCGACGAGGCCGCACAGTCGCTGAAAAGTGCCGGTTTCGCAGCGCTGGCACTGCACGGTGATATGGAGCAGAAAGACCGCGACCGCACCCTGGCGCTGTTCGCCAACGGCAGCGCCTCGATTCTGGTTGCCACCGACGTCGCCGCGCGCGGACTGGATATTGAAGAACTGCCGATGGTAGTGAACTACCACCTGTCCCGCGATCCGGAAGTACACACCCACAGAGTCGGCCGTACCGGGCGCGCGGGCCAGAAAGGCATTGCCCTGACGCTGGTGAGTAAAAAGGAAATCTACAAGGTCGAGCGGCTGGAAGAAATGATGCAGCAGCCGATTACGCTGCAGGAAGTCCCTGCGCCACCCAAAGGATTCGCGCCATCCCGCCCGACCATGTCGACCCTGCAGATCGACGGCGGCAAGAAACAGAAAGTGCGCGCCGGTGATGTGGTGGGCGCGCTGACCGGCGAAGGCGGAATTGAAGGCACACAGATCGGCAAGATCCAGATTTTTGATTTTTCCACCTTTGTTGCAGTGGAGAGACCCGTGGCCAAGAAGGCGCTGAACAAGCTTGGCTCGGGAAAAATCAAGGGCCGCAATTTCCGCGCGCGGATTGTCGGTGTGTGATTTTACGGTCGAGTTCTCGACTCACTAACGACGCATAAATTTAGCGCCGACATCTACCTTCCCTTTGCCTACACCGCAGCAGTTAACACGGATGTACTAGCTGCGGGTGGCTTTATGTGCCAAATCCCCCTAGTACAAACGTACAAACTGACCAAATCAGGCGGGATAGTCAGCCCGTTTTTGAGACTAATTGCTCAATACAATTCAAAAAACTCATAGCAAGCAGTATCGTCATCATCACTTAATTGTAAATGTGAGTACACGGGGTACTATCCGGCCGGTTCGGGAACCCCGAACAGCTCCGGTTTGAGAAAGTAGAG
Organism: Microbulbifer pacificus; assembly: GCF_033723955.1. Lineage (NCBI taxonomy): Bacteria > Pseudomonadati > Pseudomonadota > Gammaproteobacteria > Cellvibrionales > Microbulbiferaceae > Microbulbifer > Microbulbifer pacificus. Next base: position 454,440 of record NZ_CP137555.1, read on the forward strand.
TGCACCTCCGATTCAGCCAGATTCAACTGGCTGAATCCTCGCCGCGCTGGCGAGCGCCCTGCACTCCTGTTGGTCTTCTGCAGTCTTACCTTCCATGTTTTCGAAATCGAGTGGCAGTGCGCACGCGCTTGCCGTGCATTTGTATTGTGCGCACTGCAGAGGCGATCCCTCAGGAATTCGATGTTCGAAAGGCAAACCAAAAAAAATAAGGAACAATTTGCAATGACGCGTTTTCTAGGAATTACTTGCACACTGGCGCTCGCCATCAGTGCCCATGCTGCGGACCGCGTTCCGGCGACCCCGGATATGCTTTCCCCGCAAGCACTGGCCGCCACCAGTGGCACTGACATCGCACTTGAGGAAATCCGTTCACGGACCCTGCCAAACGGCAAAGTCATCACCCGCTACCGACAGACACATCAGGGAATTCCGGTATGGGGGCAAACCATCACCAGCTCTGGCCAGGGGGTATCGGCGCAGGTGAAAGGTGACGTGCTCATGGGCCTGACTCTGGATGTACCTTCTACCAAGGCATCCATTGCGGCCTCCAATGCAATCCAGCGGGCAATGAGCCACAAGATTGATCAGCGCGCACAACAGGGCCTGATCAACGGTGCGCTGTCCATGCCCGCGCTGAAGCTCGCAGCAAAGAACCAGAAGCAACATCTGTACATTCACGTGGACAGCCAGAACCAGGCGCGACTCGCGTATCTGGTGAGCTGGGTGGAATACGGTGATGAACCCTCGCGGCCCTTCTACTTTATCGATGCACTGACCGGTGAAGTGATTGAACATTGGGATGGGCTTGCACATCAGGATGCAACCGGCCCAGGCGGTAACCTGAAAACCGGGCGCTACGAATACGGTACCGATTACCCGGCGATGCAGGTAGACAGCAGCTGCCGCATGGATACGACCAACGTCGAAACCGTCAACATGAACAACGCCTCCAGCGGCGGCAGCATCTTCTCGTTTACCTGTCCGTACAATGACTACAAAACGATTAACGGCGCCTATTCGCCGCTGAACGATGCACACTACTTTGGCGGTGTGGTTTTCGGCCTGTACAACGACTGGTACAACACGGCGCCACTGACGCAAAAATTGCGTATGCGCGTGCACTACAGCAACAACTACGAAAACGCATTCTGGGACGGCAGCCAGATGACCTTCGGGGATGGTGGCAGTACCTTCCATCCGCTCGTCAGCCTCGATGTGTCTGCCCACGAAGTGAGCCACGGCTTTACCGAGCAGAACTCGGGGCTGCAGTACTCGGGACAATCCGGCGGCATCAACGAGGCCTTTTCCGATATGGCCGGTGAAGCTGCGGAATTCTATATGCGCGGCAGCAACGACTGGCTGGTAGGTGCCGATATCATCAAGGCCAATGGTGCTCTGCGGTATATGCAGGACCCCACCCTTGACGGCAGCTCTATCGGCCACGCCTCCAATTACTATTCCGGTATGGATGTTCACTACAGTTCGGGGGTGTTCAACCGTGCCTTCTACCTGATTGCGAATACCAGCGGCTGGGATACCCGCAAGGCGTTCGATATCTTCGTACTGGCGAACCAGATGTACTGGAACTCCACTTCGGATTACATCAATGCCGCCTGCGGTGTGATGTCGGCGACAGAAGACCTGGCTTACGATTTAGTCGCCGTGTCTTCTGCATTTAGTACCGTCGGCGTTTCTACCTCCAGTTGCGGTGGCGGTGGCGGTAACTCTGGTGGCGGTGAACTGGAAAATGGCGTGGCACAGACCAACCTTTCCGCCAGCACCGGGGGCGATATCCAATACACCCTGGAAGTACCGGCTGGCGCCACTAACCTGAGCTTCCAGATTTCCGGCGGCAGCGGCGATGCAGACCTGTACGTACGCTACGGCTCCGCGCCCACGACGTCCAGTTACGACTGCCGTCCGTACCTCAACGGCAACAGTGAAACCTGCAATATTTCCAACGTGCAGGCAGGAACCTATTACGTCATGGTCCGCGCCTACAGCAGCTTCTCAGGTGTAAGCCTGATCGGCAGCTTCGACGAAGGCAATGGCGGTGGCGGCAATGGCGATGGCTGGGTCGAAACCAACCTCTCCGGTAGCCGCAGCTCCTGGCAGCACTTTACACTGGACGTACCCTCCGGCATGTCCGCGCTGAATGTGCAGATGTCTGGTGGTAGTGGCGACGCTGACCTGTATGTCCGCTACGGCGCCCAGCCGACCACCAGCAGTTATAACTGCCGCCCGTATGTTTCCGGCAATAGCGAAAACTGCAGCTTCAGCAACCCTCAGTCCGGCACCTGGTATATCAGTATTCGGGGCTATACCGCCTATTCCGGCGTAACCCTAGAGGCCCAGGCCACACCCTAACCACCACCGGTTAAAGAAAATGGCGGCCAATGGCCGCCATTTTCTTGTGTAAGGTGCACCACAGTCGCAAGATGCCCGGAAAATCCGCACCTGCAAATTGATCTAGACTTCCATCGACCGAAATCCGTACCGATCCGACCGGCGGAGAACCGCTCGATGAGCTTCAGCATAGAGAACCGGGCAAAATTAGCCTTTGCGATCATGGTGCTTTTCGGCCTTGTGGCAGGGGCGATTTGGTACCATCTGGCAGCCGGTCGCTTCACCACCTACGAGATCCTCACCCAGGATTCCGTATCCGGCCTGATGGTCGGGGCGCCGGTGGAGTTCCATGGTGTGGATGTGGGAACGGTCAGCCAGGTCGACCTCACCGGTCCCCGCAGCGTCCGTATCCTGCTGAAGGTAAAGAAGGATGCGCCTGTCACCAGAGCGACGGTTGCCACCATCACCGCCAGAGGACTCGCCACCCGCGGATTCACTGGCTATGTCTACATCCTGCTGGAAGACACCGGCACAGACCAAAGCCCGCTAACGCAAGCTCCTGGCAGCACCTATCCGCGGTTGCCCAGTGCACCATCACGCTCGGTGAATCTGGACACGGCTATCAGCCAGGTCAATCACAACGTGCAAATCCTGACAGAGCTCGTACGCGCCCTGCTGGATGGCGAGACCATCACGTCGCTAAAGCATACTGCGCAGAATTTACAAAAGGTCAGCCAGGTACTCGCGGAGAATCAGGAGCGGCTCGCGTCGATCATCGCAAATACCGAACAAGCCAGTGGCCAACTCGGCCCCTTGCTGGCATCGAGCAACGACACCATGACCGCACTGCGACAGACCAGCCGTATGCTGGCCGAGAATCAAGAACGGCTCAGCGCAATCATCGTCAATACCGAACAGGCAAGCGGACAACTCGGGCCACTACTGGCGTCCAGTAACGACACCATCAATGCACTCCAGATCCAAGTTCTTCCCGAGGCATACCGGTCAATCGCCAACCTGAATAAGCTGGCGAACTCTATGGAACGTCTGACAGTAAAACTGAACCGCGATCCTTCCATTCTCGTGCGCGGCACCACCCCACCACCACTCGGCCCGGGCGAAACCCGATGACAGAAAACGGCTACCTTACACTAGCCAAATTCCTTCTGGCCGCATGTCTCACAACAATGCTATCGGGCTGCTCACTATTTTCCCGGGTAGATAATGAAACTCAGGTAGCACTGATCAACAAACTGCCAGCAGAAATACCCCAACGGGAGACCCACGCAGAAACCCTGCTGGTACTGGCACCAGCAACCAACCCGGTTTACGACACCACGCGAATGGTCTACCGGGTAGAGCCGTACCAGATAGACTACTTCAGCAAACACGAATGGGGTGCTACACCTGCACAGATGCTACATCCTCTGTTGACGCTCTCGCTGGAGAACACTCACTACTTCAGTACAGTCGTCAGTCCGCCCTACTTTGGGCCATACACTTATGCACTACACACGGAGATTCTCGAACTCACGCAGGATTTCTCTTCCGATCCAGCAACCCTACACCTTTCCCTGCGCGTGCAACTCAGCGACGGCACCTCGAAACGGATCATGTCCAGCTGGGTGATTTCGCTGCAAGAGCAACTACAGGAAAACACACCATACGCCGGCGTAGCAGCAGCTAACGAAGCCACGGCGAAAGCCCTGCAAGAGGTAACAGTGTTTGTACTCGAGGCGGTGCGATGAGCGCCGTTTAGTCACGCATGCCGGGCAGCATTTTTTTCAGGGTATCGTCCCGGCTAAGAAAGTGATGCCTCAATGCCGCAGTGGCATGGATCAGGATGAGGCCAATCAGCGTATAGCCAAGCCACTTGTGAACTTCAATGAGCATCTGGAACAGGTTCTCATTTTTTGCAATGAAATCCGGCAGCCTGAATCCGAAAAAAAACACAGGGATACCCGCAGCAGAAGACATGAGCCAACCGCTGACCGGCAGTGCGAACATCAGTGCGTAAAACGAAAGGTGGACAAACCGGGCGGCTATCTTTTGCCAGTCCGGAAGCCCCTCGGCCAGTGCCGGCAGCGCATTACCAATGCGCCATGCCAGCCTCAGCGTGACAAACCCCAGCGCGAGAATTCCGTATTCCTTGTGATAGAAAATCAGTAGGAGCTTTTGCTTGTTGAAGCCGACATCCGGCAAACCGCTCATATAAAGGCCAAGTGCAATAAGCGCAATGAGCAATACCGCCATCAGCCAATGAAGTACTATGGCGACGAGACCATAACGCTGATATGTGTTCGTAAGCGCGATCATCAAATGTACTGATTGATTGGATGCCAACCTCGCATCGGAAAGTACCGACTAAGTAATAATAACGTATATAAACAATACTCGGGGCAAGTGGGCAGATTGGGCGCGAGTTGGCATGCGTCCTGAAGGGGGACCATACGAGTAATATTCGGCTCATCAGCCGCGGCACACAAAAGGTTAGCGAATCAGGCACCAACTTGGTGCCAGAGTCCTCCGGGATGGAAGATCTATAATGATTGGATATCCGACCAAACAGGCCTCCATCACCCGACATCTCCCCCCGGAAAAATTCACCATGCGCACTTCGACTTTCCTGTCCGAATTTCTAATTCTTCTTTCAATGCTTCTAGTGCCATTGGCGCACGCTGAAACGCCGCCAAAATAAAATAAAGTGACGGTTCTTGTCGAAGGCTATGTCAGCCCTATTGAAGGAAGGGAATTTGTGCCGGGTAAATCCGCGGATGGTGCGCGGAAAGTTGCGGGCACCGTGGCTCTGGTCCAAGGAAAGGACATTACCCTGGTGGCCGATCCCGGCATGGTGAGCGGAGGAGGCTGATTCTAGATGCACTGAAAAGGCAGGGTGTTTTCCCGGAACAGGTCACCCACGTCTTTGTCAGCCATCATCACCCCGATCACACCGTCAATATTGCCCTGTTTCCCAACGCAGAGGTGATCGACTTCTGGGGACGGTACCGCGGAGACACCTGGCACGACCATCCTGATAGCTATGAACTGGCACCCGGCATCAAGGTGATACACACGCCCGGCCATACCGACGAAGATGCATCACTTGTGGTAAATACCCGGGACGGTACCTACGTATTGACACATCTGTGGTGGTTTCCTGACATGACACCAGCTCAGGACCCACTGGCATCCAGCCAAAGTGACCTCGATAAAAACCGCAAGAAAATTCAGGAAATTGCCGACTGGATTATTCCGGGACACGGGAAAATGTTTAAGAATCCGAGTAGACAGTAAGAGATATAGACAGCACCGCGGGAGCGTTCCCACTCCCGCGCTGCCTTTTTGGTTTTTTGCTTGCTGGAAAAACGCTCAGCGGACTTTGCCCGGACGTGGGCACCGCCTTTGCGTAACAGCGGATTCTGTGCAACCGGATTGCCCGGGGCACGCCGTTCTTCTGCGGAAACAGTAATGGCTATTTTCCGCTCGGCTTTTTTCTTCAATAACCTCTCCTTATTAGCTTGCTTAGCCCTTGATACAGATCACCTGTTTCAGGGTATGTACCACATCCACCAGATCACGCTGATTCTCCATGACCTGATCGATATCCTTGTAGGCGGCTGGGATCTCGTCGATCACGCCCTTGTCCTTCCGACACTGCACACCCTGGGTCTGGGCTTCCAGATCGTCGCGGGTGAAACGCTTGCGTGCGGCAGTACGACTCATTCGCCGGCCTGCGCCGTGGGCACAGGAGCAGAATGACTCCGCATTCCCCAGGCCGCGCACGATATAGGAGCGGGCGCCCATGGAACCGGGAATAATGCCGAGCTGGTCCAGCTGCGCACTGATCGCGCCCTTGCGGGTCACAAAGACATCGCGCCCGAAGTGCTGTTCCCGCACCACGTAATTGTGGTGGCAGTTAATTGCCTCAGACTCCAGCGTAAACGGCGGAAGATGTTGCTGCAGCACACTCACAACCAGCTTCATCATTTCCTGCCGGTTAACCCGAGCATATTCCTGGGCCCAATGCACCGCTTCGATATAGTCATCGAAGTGTCCATTACCCTCACTGAAATATGCCAGGTCGCGATCCGGAAGATTGTGCACATGCCCTTCCATATCCCGCTTAGCCAACTGGATGAAATGCTGCCCAATGGCATTGCCGATTCCCCGGCTGCCGGAGTGGAGCATGATCCAAACCCGGTTGTTTTCATCGAGACAGATCTCGATAAAGTGATTGCCGCCCCCTAGAGTGCCCAGCTGCGTCACCCATGTTTCGCGGGGATCGCGCAGTTTTTTCAGCAATTGCGGGTGTTTGGCAAACAACAGGTCCGCACCGGCAGCCAGATTCTTGGCCGCCGCCTCCCGCGCGCTGATCCGCTTGTGGCGGGCGAAACCCACGGGCACACGCCGCTCGATCGCCTCACGCAGCGGCTTCAGGTTATCGGGCAATTGGTTGGCATGCAGGGAAGTACACACTGCGTTCATCCCGCAACCGATATCCACACCCACGGCCGCGGGAATAATCGCACCGACCGTCGGGATAACTGATCCAACTGTAGCCCCAATCCCCATATGTACATCCGGCATTGCCGCCACATGGGAATGGATAATGGGCAGTTGCGCGATATTTTTAAGTTGTTGCAATGCAGAATTTTCCACATCTTCCGTGTAAATTTTCACCGGTACCGTACCGGAAGGCGCATTGCTGTTGAGTACCATTTTTACTGGCATAAATTTTCCCTGATTAATCTGAATTCAATAAACGGCGCTATGGCCAGTAATTGTAGGGACGCAACCCTAATTACCGTGCGTCCTGCCTTGACCCTAATGTCACCTTCCTTCTTGCCAATTCCGCCTGTTGCTCAGCCCTACCTGTAAATACTCCATCTGGTCAGACAGGATCTGGTGAGCCTGGAGAAGAATCGCTTCATAAGGATTGGGCAGAAACGGCACTGCGAGAAGTGGCATACCCGCCTCATCCGGTGTCATGGCACCTTTGCGGTTGTTGCAACCCTTACAAGCAGCAACCACATTTTCCCAACAATCGGTTCCGCCACGGGACGTCGGCATTACGTGATCTCTCGTCAGCTCAGAACTGCGAAAACTCTCACCACAGTAAAGGCATAGGTGCTGATCGCGGGCGAACAGACTCATGTTGGTAAGAGCAGGACGATGCCTTGAACGAATACGGTCAGCTTTTCGTCCTGCAATTACCGGCGCAATCGCGAGTATTGAACGATGGCCACAGTTCCGATACCCGCCGCGCAGAATCGTCTTGAATGTTCCAATTTCCCACAACACCTGATCTTTTGCATACAAATATGCCGCGCGCTGTAGATCGATCCAACGGATAGGTCTACCTCCCGCGTCTAAATACAATACTCGAGCCATTGTTCTTCCCTTCGAGCAAAAAACCTGGCCGCTTTTTTCTGGCACGCCCGGGGGGAGTCGAACCCCCAACCAAGACCTTAGAAGGATCCTGCTCTGCCAATTGAGCTACGGGCGTCTTAGAGTTTCATAAATGTCACACGATCCGCAGTGCGATACCCTCGCGCCATTAGGTAATGCATGGCCAGTCGGCGGTCCTCAGTAGACACCTGGTTTAGCACTACACGTAGAGGTAGACAGTGCCGGCCATTGCACCACGACAGGAAAGTAATCAGGCTTTCCCGGCTTGGCTGCGGCTGGACGATCTGTAAGATCGACACGGGGTATTCACGCATAATGCGCTTGGCACTGACATAGTTCGTCGTAGCCAGGCCCGCGCCGTGATCGCCGGCCCCAATGATGAGACGTATGATATGACCTCGCATGATTGGCGATCCCGACCGGACTCGAACCGGCAACCGTAGGCTTCGGAAACCTGTGCTCTGGTCCAATTGAGCTACGGGATCGATGAGTTGGAATGGTGCCCACGGAACGGATTCGAACCTTCGTCCTATCGCTTACAAGGCGATTGCTCTAGCCAACTGAGCTACGTGGGCGTGTGCTGCTGAGAAGGATGCGCCGGTACAGCTGACTACCGCTGTAAGTTCAGGATGGCGTGGTCCCCCATATGAGTGGGATGGGTCGGGTACCTGTGATCCAGGTTGATGCCAAGCACACTCTCCTTAGTAGGGTTCAAAGCTCTATCATTGCCCAGCAGGAAATTCTGGAGCGGCCTGTGGGACTCGAACCCACCTTTCCGGCTTGGAAGACCGGTACCTAACCTCTCGGTCAAGGCCGCATTCAGCTTTGGCGATTCACATAGACATATTCTGAACAACCTATCGCGCCTACGTATTCCAACACCGGCACGTCATTTCGTGTATTTGGCAGAGCCTGTGAGATTCGAACTCACGCACCCCTTCCGGGACCCTCGATTAGCAATCGAGCGCAATAAACCGCTCTGCCAAGGCTCCTTTGCAACGGTGTAAAAGTAGAATCGAACCACCAGAGCTCTCGCGACCAGTCTCGAGCCCGACAAACTCAATACCTGCTCTACTTCTACAGAAATATTTTCACCGCCCCGCCAACGCGATGAACACGACTGTCCGCTGACAGCCCCCCAGTGCAACGATTCGGGAGAAGGATTTGACCGCTGCATATGGCACACCCGGCAGGATTCGAACCTGCAATCTCTGGATTCGTAATCCAGTGCCTTGAGTCCAATTTGGCCACGGGTGCTCTAAAAAATTTGGGGCGGCAGGCCGGATTTGAACCGGCGTATACATGAGCCACATTCATGCGCATAACCACTCTGCCACAGCCGCCACAATTCAACGGGCAAACTCATTGCCATTCCCGCGCTTCAGAGCCGCGGCCCTGTTACTGGCTGAGGAGGCGGGATTCGAACCCGCGCTCTCCCGGTTAACAGCCGGGTGCATTACCGCTTTGCTACTCCTCAAAACCTGGTGCATATTGGGAGAGTTGAACTTGGGCGACTTTTGAACTCCCGACTTATGGTGTGCAAAGCCGTTGCTCTCCCCCTGAGCTACCAATAAGAAATCTGGAGTCCCCTGGCGGAATCCAACCGCCGTGTGCGGTGTTGCAGACCGCTGCCTAAAGCACTCGGCCAAGGGGACAGAAAGAAAAAATGTTGTGCTGCCGAAGCAACGTAGTTGGCAGGCGGACCCGGGCTCGAACCGGGGACTCAATCTTCAGAGGCTTGCGAGTTTCCAGCTACTCACATCCGCCAATTGTTTAATGAAAACTATTGCCGAGCGGATCGGGAAAAACGCTGGACAATACTTCAGGTGGTACGCCGGGCGAGACTCGAACTCGCAACAGTAAGCAGGGTTTAAAGCTGCCGCGTCTACCCATTCCGCCACCGGCGCAGAGTGAGGGGAGTGATTTGGAGGTGGAATAGAGATTCGAACTCTAGGGGCAGTTCATACCACCCTTCTGTTTTCAAGACAGATGCCATAAACCACTCGGCCATTCCACCGTAGTAGATCCCTCTCCCAACCCAAATGTTGCCGGGAGAGTGGCGGGCCACGCGGGACTCGAACCCGCAACGTCCGGTTTTGGAGACCGGAGCTCTACCAATTGAGCTAATGACCCAACAGAATTCATGTTTGGCGCAGCGGGATTTGAACCCGCGTGTGCCGGCTTAAAAGGCCGGTGTATAACCGCTCTACCACGCGCCAAAGATGAACTCTGTAAATGGCATCCCCAACGGGGCTCGAACCCGTATTTGCTGCGTGAAAGGCAACTGTACTACTCCGGTTCGACGATGGGGACACAACTAATCGTGGCTCGAAGATTCGAACTTCGGACCGCACCCTTATCAAGAATGTGCTCTACCCCTGAGCTAAGCCACGACAAAAAAAAGCGACCAGTTTGTTAACGAACGTGCTGGGTGTCAGTGCCAGCGCACTTTCAACCCGCCATAAAAAAACCCGGATGGCGGGAGTCGCCAACCGGGCTTTTCACACGTTGTGTTCCAAAGTCCGGCCGGCGCGCAGCCGACCGGACAGGTCGAACTACGCTTTCAAGCGATCTCCAAAATAAATCTCTGCTCCTTTCGACGAATTTATTGTTGGCCAACGCATGAAACTTCTGGGCAATGCACTACTACACAGGTTCCGCCCCAAATCTTGGGACCTCCCGCGGGTGGTTTTATGGCATTGCAGATTTAACATTTCAGCTACCAGCTCTTATGCCGCGACGCGGCGAAATTTTTTTCATCGGAACGCCGTTTGTCCCGAGTTCTTTTTAAAGCTATCACGAAAAAAATGGTTTTCAAGCTTATTTTTGAATTTTTCCATATTTTTCAATAACTTACGATTATTCAAAACGAGGCATGACCTACCGAATTTTCGGCATAAATAAATGGGCTTTGGAGCCGGTGAGAGCGTGGCATACGCTCAGCTATTCCCTGTTTTCAGTCGTAATTTCTGCTTCATATTTCCCAATTTTTGCTAAATCGCTCTCTATTGACTGCTCCACCAATCGAGCGGATTGGAATTCCATCTACGTTTTTTCAATGATGAAAATTTTGGTAGGCCGTGGCGGACTCGAACCGCCTCCTATCCCTTATGAAGAGATTGCTCTTACCGGATGAGCTACCGGCCCAAAAACAAAAAAACCCCGGAGGCGAACCTGCGGGGGTTTTGATACCGTGTCCGGAAGGCTCGCGCCTCCCGGGAACAGGAGGCAGTTATCTCAGATTTTTCTCCACACAAATACTCCACACCCGCGTCCCTTGTGGGGCGGTGCGCGGTATGGAATTGTGAAAGCTCGATAACCTGATCACGGTGTTCTCCTGATTGATACGGGAATTCTAGGGCGTTAACGGAGCTTTGCAACAGTCAATTCGCGCAAGCGAAAAACATGGCGCACAATTCATTGCCGAGAAATATGCCGCACTGCAGTTTTTACCCCTGTGCGCCCCACCTTTTCCCTTCTCCCCGCAGCCCCCTTTGCAGACATAACAGACAAAACCGGAACGCCGTACTTGCCATTATCCGAAGTCGTGACAAGATAGAGAGCATTCACTCTCTATGTGAGACTTTCACATGCACTACGACATCATCATCCGCGGCGGCCGGGTTTTTGACGGCTGTGGTAACCCTGCGATCTTTGCAGACGTCGGCATTACTGGTGGCCATGTGGCCGCCATCAGTGAGAGCGGCCTAGGCGACGCCACCGCAGAGCGCGACATCAACGCAAACGGTCACTGGGTGACACCCGGATTCATCGACCTGCACACCCACTACGACGCAGAGATGATCGTTTCACCTTCGCTGTCGGAGTCGGTGCGACACGGCGTCACCACCTGCTTTGTGGGCAGCTGCTCCATCAGCATGATTTTTTCCCCACCGGAAGATGCCTCCGATATCTTCACCCGAGTGGAATCGATCCCGCGCGAGTATGTGCTGCCCATACTCCACCAGCACAAGACCTGGAGTGACGCCAAAGGCTATGTGGAATTCCTGCAGCAACAGCCCCTGGGCCCCAATATCGCTAGCTATATGGGTCACAGCGATCTGCGCACCGCCGTCATGGGGCTTGAGCGGGCGGTATCCCCGAAGGTCACGCCCAGCGAAGAAGAAATGCAACGCATGGAAACACTGCTCAACGAGGGGCTGGACCAGGGGCTGCTCGGCCTGTCCAGCATGACCAACCCCTGGGACAAGGTAGACGGGGACCGTCACCGCTCCAGTGCCCTGCCCTCTGTCTATGCGCGTTGGAAGGAATATCGCCGCCTGCACAAACTGCTGCGACAGAAAGATGCCATTCTGCAATCCGCGCCCAATCTCACCACCAAGATCAACGCGGTCTTTTTCCTCTTCACCTCGGCCAGCCTGTGGTTCCGCCGCAAACTGCGCACAACCCTGATCACCCTGATGGATCCCAAAGCCGACCCCTGGTTGTCCAGCCTCACGGCCATGGGCGCGAACTTTTTCAATCGCTGGCTGGGCGCCAACTTCCGCTGGCAGGCACTGCCCAGCCCCTTCGAGGTCTATGCCGACGGTATCGACTTCATCGTGTTCGAGGAATTTCCATCCGGTGAAATTGCCCTGCACCTGCAACAGGACCTGCAGCGCAACGAGCTGTTCAAGACACCCAGCTACCGGGAGCAATTCAAGAACGATTACCGAAAACGCTTCGGCGGGCGGGTCTGGCACCGGGATTTCGGTGATGCCTGGATCGTGGATTGCCCGGATGAAACCGTGGTCGGCAAGTCCGTGGCCGATGTGGCAAAAGAGCGCAACGATCACGAGGTCGACACCTTCCTGGATCTGATCATTGACCACGGCCGCAAGCTCCGCTGGCGCACCGTCATCGCCAATCACCGCGAGCACGTGGTCAAACGCAACATCACCCAGCCCTGCGCACTGATCGGCTTTTCAGATGCCGGGGCCCATCTGCGCAACATGGCCTTCTACAACTTCCCACTGCATGTACTCAAATTTTCCCTGCAGGAAAACCCGGCACTGACGCCCGAGAAGGCGGTATGGCGATGCAGCGGCGAAATCGCGGACTGGTACAACATCGATGCGGGAAAACTGCGCGTTGGAGACCGGGCAGATATCGCCATCATTGACCCCGTGGCGCTGGCGAATGCCGATCTGCAACGCTACGCGGAAGCCCCATTCGAGGAGCTCGGCGGCCTTATGCGCATCGTCAATCGCAATGACGAGGTGGTCCGCACCGTGATCATCAATGGTCGGCAAGTATGGGATGGCCAGGGATTTGATCCCGCGCTCGGGCGCGAGCAGGGGGTTGGCCAGTTCCTGCCACGCAAAAACCAGCAACAGGGATAACGCGATGGCGAGCAAGCCTAACCCCACACGACGTACCCAGGCCGAGCGACGCGAAGATAGCATTGCACGTCTTGTGCAGGCTTGTATCGATTGCCTGGTTGAGAAAGGCTACCACCAGACATCCACGCTGGCTGTTGCACGCAGCGCGGGGTTGTCTCAGGGCGCGCTGTTTCGCCACTTTGACAGTCGCCTCACCCTGCTGGAACTTACCGCAATAACGCTTTCACGGCGCTTTATCGACAACTACCGGGCCCAGGTAGATCATCTGCTGGGTAACGGCAATGAAGACGTCGCCGTGGCCATCCACGCGCTCCACCAGATCACCCGCAGCCCGGAACAGCTCGCCTGGTTCGAGCTCCAGCAAGCCGCCCGCACAGATACGGAACTGCGGGATGTTTTTCGTCCGGTCTTCCTTGAAAACCGGCGTGAAAATATCGCGCTCGCCAAACAGCTAATACCCGATATCGCGAGCCGAATGCCGATGATGGGGGAACTGGTGCAGACCCTGATTCAGATTTTTCACGGCCAAACCCTCGATGCGCATCTTGAGCAGAACCCCGAAAAAGATGAGCAAATACTCGCGCTCACCATCAACCTTGCGCAGCTTGCGACCTCTTCATTGGCGAAAAAGAGCTGATATACAATCCAGAGCGTGGTCCGCAACCGCGCTTGGGCATCCACCAGGAAGATCCGGCAGTTTCAGCAAATTGGTGCCCCAAGTGTCACCGCCTGGAGGGAGTCCCGTAGGCTTGCGCACAGTAAGTAATTGGAGGGCGTACTGGACTCAATTGATTGTGAGCTATTGAAAGGACTCATCGTGGCTGCGGACAAAGGGGACAGGGAAACCTTTACGGAGCTATCTGGTGGCCCCTCGCCAGAACGAGCAAGCCTACCGCTGCGCCCCCTGCACGTCATAAAAGATGGGCAAACGCCCCTCCCTTGGAGCACTGTCAATAACTGTACGGAGCACTGCGACATAAAGCTGCTTGATGCATTTAGAAAAATAGCGACTGGAATTACTCTCAACTACTCCTTTATAAATTGGATATTTACTTCCAGGGAGTGGCCAGCCCCCTTTTAAACAGCTGCCTCCATATAATTCAGAAAAACAACGCGAAGTGTTTGATTTACGCGGAATTCAAATTTAATCGGCAGTGAAATTTCAAATATTCCCAAAACTTCGATTGCTCACATTTTCAGCCGTCACGATGTCCGGATTGCACCAAAAGATTGAAAAAGTAACGTTTTAGCAGTTTCACGGAGGCCTACCTCCGAATTAAAAAGAGACCTAATTATACAGCGGGCGCTCTTAAACAAACTGTTAGGCATTAGGCGTCATCGAAAGGTTTTTCGTTGAGCATCGGCTTTCGACCCACTCCGGACATCCATCAGAAGATCGATCCAACCGCAAGCCGGCGCAAATGTTGTGGCTGATTGCGACGTTCAATGCTCGGGGCTTTCCATCTTTTCAGAATCCGAAATTGAATCCGGCCAGTGGGGCGTAGCATTCCCCCGGCAGCGCATGCGGTCGACCATCGCGCTGACGAGGGTCTAAGATAACGGGACGAGTAGCTGACTAAATAGTGTCGCCCTGCCCCACAAACTATTTTTTTTAGCTCGTCTTGGGCGGACCCGGATATCAGACACTTTCTCCAGGTACCAAACAGCGTCACTGCTTTACTGAGCTCAGGGAGGAGCATCTTCATGGCACTGGTTACGCCGCGTGTTTTGGCTGCATCGATCGGGATTCTGGTCGCGAGTATCGAACTTCCTTCGGTAGCGTTCGCCACTGAATACGATCTTGTCATTAACGGTGGCCGGGTGATGGACCCAGAAACGATGTACGACGACATCGCCAATGTCGGCATCAGCGATGGCAGGATTGTCACCATCACCAAAGACAGGATCACCGGCAAGGAAACCATCAACGCCAAGGGATTGGTCGTCGCTCCAGGCTTCATCGACACGCACTTCCACTCGATCGACCCGTTTGCGACCAAGATGGTCGTGGCAGACGGAGTTACCACGGGTATGGACCTGGAGGCGGGCTCGACGCGCGTCGGTGAGTGGTACGCCATCAAGGAGAAGGCGGGCTGGCAGGTCAACTTCGGCACGACGACGAGCCTTAACCAGACCCGGTTGCTCGTGCACGATCCCGAGGTGAGGGTCGATGAACCGATCGACGCGACGAACGCCGGAGGCTACATCGACGAGGCGGCCAAAGACGGCGTGCCCGGTTGGTCCGTTACCCGCAGCAGCATCGAGCAGATGAACCAGATCATGCGATTGCTCGATGAAGACCTGCGCCAAGGGGCTTTGGGGCTCGGCGCCGCGCCGGCCTATTCTGCGCGCGGGGTGAGCAGCTACGAGTTGTTCGAGGCGCAACGCACCACTGCACGATACGGGCGCCTAACGTCCGTCCACACGCGCTATCACCTCAATACTCAGACACCTACCGAGGCGCCAATCGCGCTCGATGAGGTGCTGGCAAACGCCATGGTGCTACGGGCGCCCCTGCTCCTGGCGCACGACAACGACTACGGCTGGTGGGAGAACGAGGAGAAGCTCAAACTCGCGCGCGCCCAGGGCTATAACGTCTGGGCCGAGTACTATCCCTTCGCCGCCGGCTCGACCATCATCAGCGCCGACTTCCTGCGCCCCGATGTCTGGGAGAAGGTGAACGGCTACAAGTACGAGGAAACCATCTATGACCCGGGTGCGGACAAGTTCCTGACCAAGGACGAGTACCTGAAGGCCGTAAAGGAGCGGCCCGGCTACTTCATTGTCGTGCACATTCCGCCGCGTAAGAAGTGGATGAAGTACTGGCTGACAATCCCGGAAATGGTCGTGGCATCGGACGCGATGCAGGGTGTGGACAAGGACGGAAAGCTCCTGCCCTGGGATGCGGACGTCAGCCACTATGCCGGCCACCCGCGCACGGCGTCATCCTACTCGACGACGCTGCAGCTCGGTAGAGAGAATGGCGTGCCACTGATGTTCACGCTCGCACAGCTGAGCTACTGGAACGCGAAGCACCTGGGCGACACGGGGCTGGAAGCGATGAAGGAACGGGGTCGTGTGCAGGTGGGCAAGATCGCAGATCTGACCCTGTTCGATCCCAAGACGGTGAAAGCAAACGCGACCTACAAGGCTGGCGAAAACGGGTTGCCACCTACGGGCATTCCGTACGTGATCGTCCACGGCACCATCGTCGTGAACAAAGGCAATGTCCTGCCAGTTCGGCCAGGTCAGCCCATTCGCTTCCCGGTCGAAGAAAAGGGCCGATTCGAACCGGTTTCCATCAATAAGTGGCTCGGTGAATTTTCCATCAATGTGCCGGACATGCAGCGGCTAGACGACACCGGCGCAGCGCAGGTGACGCAAACGAAGTGAGGGGTGCGGAGGGCTACTTGAAGAGACGCGGCCTTTCGCTTCACCAAAACATCGCCCCTAAAGTCATGAAGTGACTTTTTATCACCCTTCGGCTAAGCCCCCCTAAACATCTCCCCTTGTTAACGGGCCAACTGCTTTCCCTGACAGCAATGGAGGCCAAGTATCCAAGTGGACTTAAATTACAGACACAAAAAAGCCCGCTCAAGGCGGGCTTTTGAGTCGTTGATTGCTCAACATGAATAATGGTCGGAGTAGCCTCGTAGAGCCTTGGCGCTAAAACCATTGATAAACCTCAATCAGATGGAAGCTGTGCAACTAAGTGCCGTCAAAAGTGCCGCTATAAATAAGATGGTTAACCCATTTAAATCGGCATTATTTAAAAAATAGAAAAAAATCTGGCAAATGCAACGTCGAATTCTCCGTGCCAAATCGTTTCACTGGGTAGGCGAGAAGACTTGAACGAATTATAACCAAAAAACGTGTACCGTTTGCCCCGTTCTACATAGCGTAAAGTCTTATTTACGCCATATAGAATTGGTTGCTATTTAACCAAATCAAGCCAATACCTGCTAACTATAGTTAAATAAACAATCACGCGAAATGGACACCTTAGCCACTAGCCAACTACTTCCGAGAACACACAATTCTCGAAACTAACTAATGATACAAAAGATACATGTTTCATTGAAAAAAACTATTAGCTATCGCCCCCTAAACTGCTTCCGAGAACCTGCAATTCTCGGAACTAAACTCTCTCTGATATAACCTGATCGCTTTATTACCAAGTTCCGCGAAGCCTTCTGCTCCATTTAGGCAGCGAACAACTTCAGAGCACGCTGGTTAAAACTTTAAGTCAAAAGACACTAGTAAGATCTGAAGCCTCCACTGCCTCATTTGCGACCACCGCATCACTCAGATCAATCTTGTTTCCTAGTAGTCCATCAAGCTGTAAGTCAAATGACTTAATTTCAGGGTGGAGGGCCATCGGAAGATAAACCTTTACATCTTTCTTCTGACCAATTCTGTAAACTCTATCAGTAGCCTGGGCTTCCTTTGCGGGATTCCAATGACGCTCAAGGTGTATAACATTGTTTGCACCTGTCACTGTTAAGCCGACACCCGCTGCTACTGGCGACATAATGATCACACCAAAACCAGGCCCTGTCTGGAAAGCATCTATGATCGACTTTCTCGTCTGGTCAGATTGTCGATTAGAAACTGCCTTGGTCTCGCCATTGATGATATCGACCTTTATTTTATAGAGAGAAGAGACCAAGACGCTGACGAAGCGTTGAATTGACTTTGTTGTCGCAAAAATGATGACCTTTTCTTTGTCCTTGCGAATCTCATCAAGTACCGCCAGCATGGATTCGATCTTTACTGAAGACCGTGCAAAGTCTAAAAGCCCTTTGAGATCCGATGGAATAGCCTCTTGAGCTAATAGACCATGGTGGATAGAGCTCACTTTCAGCTTGAGCAAGCTGGGCAGAACAACCCCTCGCCGGTCCTGTTCAGATGAATTTTTGACCGTAAAGAGAACATCTTCGTAGGCAGCCAGTTGACTCCCCTTCATAACTCCAGCGAGCACTGGCAGGTAATGAGATTTAACCGCAGTTTGGTTGCCAGTAAAAATCAACTTCTGAGGAAGGCCTTCTAAACGTTCCTCTTTGGTCCGGCGCAACATGTAGGCACCAACCTTATCCCTAAGCTGCTTGCCAACTCTTATCTTCACATCACGCTTATCTTCATCGGAAGCATCCAAAATCGGGGAGATGTATGCTTCCCGGAATGATTGCCAGGCACCCAAAAGGCCCGGAACTGCTGTATCCATGAGACACCAGAAATCCTTCAGTGAGTTCTCAACAGGAGTTCCACTCGCCAGCAACTTGAAATCAGACTTCAATGCTTTTGCCGCACGAGTCGCCAATGCGTTTGGATTCTTGATATTCTGGGCTTCGTCAAATGCGACCACACTCCAGTCAACACGGCTCAGTGAGAACTGATAGTCCCTGAGGGTTTGGTAGGTTGTTAACACCAGTCGTCCAGGAAGATCGAGTCGATCCGTCCCATATAACTTGCCAACCTTCAACGAGTAGCGAATCGACCCTAGATCCTCAATCCTTTCAGCCCCTTCAAACTCTTGAGACGTTTCTCTACCCGCGCCGGCAACCCTGAATTTCTTCAGATCTGCCCCGGTCTGTAGAGTCACAATATCCTCAAAAGGGGAACGGTGGAATGTTTCAAAGACTTCCGACTGCCAGTTTTCCAGCAGACTAAGGGGAGCCACAATCAGCACTGGCTTGCTCTGCTTACCTGCCTGCTGTATTCGCCTGAGAAACTCTGAGGTCGCTACGAGGGTCATATAGGTCTTACCTAGACCCATATCATCGGCCAATAACGCACCCGAGTCCTTGCTACTGGATAGCGCTGATTCCATATGCGCCAAGAGCCATCGAATACCCTCGTCCTGATGAGAGTAAGCGGTCCGTTTCAAATTACTCTTATCGTAATTCTGTCGCTCAGTATCGAAATTGCTAAGCTCTGTTTCTTTACAGAAATCCTCTTCCTCATCATTACTGCCAATTGCAATAACGACTTGATCAGAAGTCGCCCTCTGCAAACCTGGTGACAGAGAAGTCTCGTTGTCGAGAAAATCCTCTGTGGCAGAAAGCGCCTGAACGGACCGCTCCAATACCTGCTTAACGGCCTCTTCATCAGCAATATCAAACTTCCTGCCGTCGATCTCAACAACGCCAGCGCTATGCTTTTTAGCATCAGTCACACGCTGGAGAATTTCATCCAAAAGCTCTCGGCTTTTGGCTATTGCCGCTAGATTACCGGTTGGCTCGATAAGTTTACTTTCCGCATCGAACCAATTAGTTCCAGATTTCTCTACATCTCCAAAATATTTGTGCTCAAAGCGTTCAGCACCGAGGACTCGCAGCGAAAAGCCTGTATCAAGATCAATCATCGCTGCATTGAGATAGGCCGTGGGAGACTCGAAAAAAGACTTCACTTGGGACTTCGGAATGACCCGGTTGGTCAGTATCTCCTCTACTGCCTCAAGCCTCTCAGAATCTAATAGCACAAAGCGATTGTTAACCCGTAAAATCCCGCTTTCTTCACTGGGCTTTAGCTGCCCCAAGCGCCGTTTGATCTGTTCCAGATCAATACCGGGCCCAAAAGTTGGGGTTAGTACAAGATCTCCACTATCAAGTTCTTCAACTCCCACACCAACTGACTCAGGATTGACAAGATCGATCTGATTAAAATGGGCAAGGTCAAGGTCGACACCCGCTTTTTTTGCGGTTTGGAGCTTGAATATCAGCCAGTTGTTCTCATATTCGTTTCTCTCGGAAGGAGAAAGCTTGTCATGCTTTTCAAGGGCTTCGAGAGCAGACCATTGGGCCGGCGTGAGCCGATACTGCTCAGTTTCCCCCAAGAATAGGAATGGACCATGTAGTTTGAAGTAAGTTAGCTCCTCGCCACCTGGCATGAGAAGCGTTGTGGTAACACGGAATGATGACTTCGCCGAGCTTTCAGGGATAGCACACTTGAAAGCCCCGTTGAACTTCTTCGGCAGTCTGAACAAGGTTGAAAAATCATCATCTAAATCGCAGACTGTCGACGATGCCAGGGTAAATCCGTTGGCGTTTCGACAAGCCAATCCCTGCTCATGGAGACTCTTCAGATATGTGTACTTCATCCCAAAGATAGGGTTTTCTAACGAATATCCTTCAGGATCAGCCAGGCCGCGTTCTGTGAAAATAAAATCAAGTCCCTCAACCGGATCGACCCGCCAGATAAGTGACTCTTCTTCGTGACGGCCAGAAAATCGCTTGAGAAATTGCGCAATCCCCATCAGATCACCCCTACCTTCTGCTTAAATGCTCGATATTGATCCGGATGAATCAACTTCGCAGGTTCTGCCTTCACACCCTTATACTTTAGGTAAGCTATTGCTTTTCGTTGCCAGTTAAAATGGACATCGTGAGTCAACTCTAATACCTCTTCACTAGCACCATATTCACGGTGATAGTCGAACATCAACTGGCTACGAAGGTAGCTATCATCGATTGTACGGATATCGTAATTTCTAACTTTCTGGTTGCTCGGTAGCTTATCCAGCAGCTTCAGGCGGAAGCTATGGCTGCCTTCAATCATGTGAACTGAACCTGCTAAATTGAGGTAAATCATAGAGGTCTGGCGGGAGTGTACTCTCGTATAGGCAGGCAGCTCTTCTCTTTTGTACTGCCTCTTCAGGTAATGCTCAGCATAGTCGCCTAAAAATAGACGAGACTCAGAAACAACTCCGGATTCGAGCAGGCCTTCCATGAAGGCTTTCCGCGGCTTGAACATTCTCTCCATATCATCGATCTTGCCGTCACGCGCACTTTGCTCGAGCACATCGAGGAAGAGCTTCAAATCGAAGCGACTGAGCCAGCCCCTGACCTTGGAGACTCGCTCATCGCCAAGTAGTGACCACCACTTCTGGTAGCTAGGATTTGATCGGGGAACACGCGGATCACCTGCGATGGAAAGAATTGCATTCTGCCAAGCTTGACTAACCTCGCCCTGTGGGCTTCTGTCAATGAGGATTTCAAGAACCTCCAGGCCCAACAGTTTCCCAGGAATGTAATTCGAATTGCAGACCGAGGGCTTGACCACTTCCTGTAGCACCGGATCATTCTCACCAACAGGGATATTACGAATGGTTTCCAAGTAGTAGATGTTTTGGCATCGGCTCAGGAAAACGCCACCGGAAAAGGTGCCAAGGTGGTACCGCCTAATTAAACCGTCAAAGTCTATCTGTTGTTTCCGCGCAGCCTTTACCAGGCGATATGGCGCAAAAGGTGAAAATAGTTCGCCCCGGTGTTCAGCATAGACTGCCAAATCGGTCTGCCCTCCCCTTCGAGCCTGTGGGGCCAGTTGTTCTTGTATGAAGTCAGACCAAGCAGATAGCTCTTCTTCATTTGAAATACTATCAAAGTGATTAAAGTATGCCCGCACCAGCTGGAGGAGTGATAACTTGGTCATCGGCTCCCTTACCGCACGCATTCGACTCAAGCAGCCCGCTCCAACCCCCACACATCTAGCAAATTGTTCATCGCTGTAGAGTAGAAATGTGTACGCCCTGACGTGAAGCGTGTCACTGATTGCCCGGTGAATCGCGTCAATTTCCCGTACAGATGCTAACTTCCTCAATAATTCGCAGGCACGACGGAACCGGGGGGAGCTCTCGCCAGAGCCAGACCCGATTTCCTTCATCTTTTTTTCGGCTTTCCTAAGAGGAGCAAAGTCGTTCTCCGTCCACTCAGGCAGGTCAAATGCAAGTATTGGCAGCATGCTAGTTCAACTGAGCTTTGATTCTCTCAAAATCGGCCAAAGATGGCCTTTTGATTGTGAAACGGATGTCAATACGACGATTCTTCTTCAATGATTCCGGATTATCCGGATCCTCAACTGTATCCATTCGAGGCCGCGTCTCCGCGTAACCACTGACGGAAAACAACTTCTTATCGTCATGGTTGTAAATATCCTCAAGCCGTTGCCCCTCTGGAAGCATCTCATTCCAGAAACGCCAGACTGAGATCGCCCTGAAAGTAGAGAGCCCCCAATTCTCCTGAATGGCAGCATTTCGATATGGGACTTTATCGGTGTGTCCTTCTACAAATACTGTGTCCAGATACTTTCGCCGATCGTCTTTCGTAATCGCAATAAACAGTACCCTGCCGATCTCCAATGTCACTTGCTGGGAACGATCATCCTGCGGAACCTGATACTTACCGGAGCGAAAGGCAAGTACGTCCTCAGGGATCCGCAGCACGGTGTCATTCTCACTAATGGACACCGGTATGCCCTTATCGTTTAACTCCCTCTCGATTTCACGCAGCAAGTTCTCGCGAACCTGCTCAGCCTTTGCGATTTCCTGAATGGCCTCATCCCAGT
Source organism: Microbulbifer pacificus (assembly GCF_033723955.1). Taxonomy (NCBI): domain Bacteria; kingdom Pseudomonadati; phylum Pseudomonadota; class Gammaproteobacteria; order Cellvibrionales; family Microbulbiferaceae; genus Microbulbifer; species Microbulbifer pacificus. The sequence goes on from NZ_CP137555.1 coordinate 476,879, forward strand.
CTTGGCGCTTTTGCATTAACTCGAGCACTAACGCAACTACCGCCAAAACAAAGATGACAAGGAGACCGGCCATGATGTCGGAGAAAGACATCCAGTATGGATTTTCCTCGTCCGCTGAGGATCTATGATGGCTCCCGTTAGCTAATCGCATGACCTACTTTACCCCTCACGCTAAGCTTTCCGTCAATTTCATCGACAAGCTCATTAATGGTGCTTACCGCATTGGTCATTGAAGATATGTAGTTATTTGTTTGTTCATTCCACGCAGACATACGATTCGATGTCTGTACTTGTACGGCGTCGGCATAGTCCTTAAGCGCGCGATTCATCCTCTCTTGCAGCTCAGAAACATGCTGCTTCATACTTTGCCCCAACGTATCAAAGCTCTCCTGAACTTTGCCTAGACCTGACTCAGCCATTTCCGCTGCAGACATCAAGTTATCGGTCGCACCACTCATAGTGACAGTGACCTGTTCCATTTTGTTTGACAGCGCCTCATAAGCTTTCAACACCGCCTCGTTTTGACTACTTATCCGTTCAAACTGATCAGCCGAAGTTTCCAGATGCTCTTCTAGGCTGTCGCTTGCCTGGCGTAGATTGGTCGACAACATGCCGAGCTGATTGGATGAGCCCTTCATGTCACTGGCTGCCTGCTGCATGGACTGAGTTGCTGCAACATGACTCTCAGCCAAACTCTTGAACCTTTCAACGAGATCATTTAGCTCTGCACTGATCGATTCATGCTGAGCTTGCTGAGTGTCCAGGGTTTTCTGTATACCCTCTGTCAGGCCATCTTGCGCACTGATAAAGCGGTTGAACTGAGCATCCGCGGCCTTCTGTGCCTGCTCTTCCCGCTCATGCTGCTTGGCCAAGTGGGCAGACATTGCCTCTTGTATTTCCCGAATAGCAGTCGCGTTGCGCTCGGTGAAGGTACCCATCTCCCCTTTTAGCTGCGAGGTGAATTCATTCAACCCAGAGACCATCTGTTCTGATGCCTGCCCCATGTCAGTAGCTGCACCTTTGAGCATCTGTTCCTGTGCTTTACCTGCATCGCCCACACCCTTGAGGAAACGCTCCAGCAGCGATTCCAGAGCCTTCTCCGAACCCGAATGTGCGTTCTGTACTAGCTGCTGAATCGCAGGCCCCAAGATGTTATTCAGACTTTGCTCCATACCGTCCCGAATCACCACAGAAGCTTTTTGCATCGCCTCCTGCATCTTGTGACCGATTTTTTCGTCAAGTTCTGCGAGCTTTTCCATGCTCTGACGAGAGAAATCTTCAATGTTAGACAAGCTTTGTTCCGCGGTTATGCGGGGGAATAGGTTATCAATCCGCGCTTGGAAACGGCTGATACGGGCCCGGATATTACGCTCAAGCAGCTTTTCATAAAGGTTAAATACCACACTAGTAAACACCCCCCACACCGAGGTCATAAAGGCGATCTTAGCGCCTCCGATCATTCCAAAAATGCCGTCACGAAGCTTATCCACATCGGTGGAAGATGTGTCTATATTGAGCGCACCTAGGCCCATGGTAAGGCCTGCGAAGGTACCGATAACACCGATGGCCGTCAGGAAACCTGGCACTGCCGCCAGTAGCCTGTTCTCTGTGAGGCTACGAGCAAGCGTATGTGTATTGAAAAAGTGCGCGGCATCAAGGGTATTGCAGAGCCGCTGCTTTTGGGGAACAGGCACGAGCGATTCATCGAACTCCCGCCAAAGATCACCGTAGCGAGCGCTTTGCATGGCTCTATTGGTAAGATCGCGACGTTGCTCTAGTAGGCTTTCTGGCTTTACTCCAGCCACAAGTGACTCGTAAAAAGCGAGCGCCTTTCGAGCAGACTGAAGCCTATTTAGTGCCCATCCACCGAAAATGACCGTAGCCAAAATGAGAAAAGTCACAAAGACCGCGCTAAGCCCCTCCGGGCTTGAGAGCCGCCCATCAAAAATGGAGCCAAATTGAGGCCACAAATTTCCGAGACTATATGTTGACTGCTCCATAATAAGGTACTACCTAGCCTTCTTTTTAACTTCGATTTACTCAGTTCTTAACCCAATCTATCGCACTTACGATACCCCAGTTCCCGGCGCTATTTGGTCGGCGCCATTTTGCCTTGGGCATGTCGCGCAGATATTTCAATGCTGCTTCGTAATCGGAAAATTGCTTCTCATCGCCCTTATCTCCGACGGTGTAGTGTCCTTTCCCATTACAAACTTCCGGTAAAAACCGGGAACCATCGCGGGCAATAGGTACGTAGGAAATACCCAGACCTACCCCATTAACTTTGCGACGCTCTGCGCCGCCATCGGGTGATGAAGAATTCTGATGATTGGTAGTCTTCATCAATATGCCGGCAGTACCTTCCCATCCTGCCGACCGATCGCTGACACTTTCCTTTTCGAACTCAACACGAGTAGCACCAATAGCGTTAACCGGCTTTTCCTGCGAGGTTTCAGGGTGCTCCCAGCTGATAGCCAGCTCACCGCAGGCAAGCTTTAGAAGGACCTGAGCTTCCGGATTCAATGTTACCCATGTCACTGCTCCACTTTTGTGGTGATAGGAGACCGGTTGATTCAGTGCCCGTATGTCTTCCAGCTTCCAGGCGAAGCGCCACTTGTAGTCGGCTCGCTTATAGACTTCAGGTCCTACCTGATGCTTATCCAAGCTCCGCTCCAGTTCTGCATCATTCAGATATTCACTAACCCCGGTAAGCCGAGCGATTCCGACGACTTGCCCAGAGCCCTTCTTTATCAGACCGAGCCAACCGCGATATTGCGTCTTGCGACTGCGAAGCTCCCAGGCTTTCTTACCCTGCAGTAGGTACGTAATCCAAGGCTCGTCGACGATCAGTGCTTTACTGATTTCCGGCATCGCTTAGCTCCCTCCCCGGTTGACCATTTATCGCTTACTACGTGAGACCAAAGGCCCCTCCCGATCCTCAGGTACTACTGGCAGCTCAGTACAGGACTCCGATTCCCTTATCGGTGACCGCAAAAGACCATCTGCGAGCGGAAATAACTTGATGCAGTGAGGACAACACACATCTTCCGCAAACCGAACCACAATCTTTTCAGACATAAACACACTCCTTCTTTGTCGATCTCAAGATCTATAACAATGAATGTGCCAACTCTGAAATTAACGTAACCCTTTGTTTTAGCGACATTTTTTGCGGGAGACTCATCAATAGAGCAGTCCGCAAATAAAGAATTAAGCAACGAAATAAAAAAATTTATGTACGCTGAACACGCGGACCGTATCGCTCTCATAGGGAAGACGGTGCAAGGCGCCAATCGTACAAAATATGTTCAGGCGCTAAGAATCAACTAACGAGAGGACATGAGAATCCCCCCGTAAAAGAAAGGGGGCAGGCAGCACAGAAGATGAGCCCATAATCGCTAAGGCTGGTGGGGACCTTTCAGGCCTATATCGCATCCTGACAATTGAGCGATCACATTTTGACCACATATCGCCTGATGCTTGCCTACAGAGGGGCTTTCACTCCCCTTTTCTTATTCTCAACGAAGGCCTTCTTTCGACCCTCAAAGACGATTCATGCGCCATTAATGTGAATTTAACATGTCGAATCATGTGATGGAATCGACATTCAGGCTGACCTGCCTACTTATGGGCAAAGAGGGGAAAAACAGTGGGATACAGGTTATTTATCAGCCGAAATGGACACAAAACGATCACCCGCTAAACTTAGGGAAAGTCTCCCCTGGTAAACTTGTCGGTTGAAACCATCCGGGGCTGGTGTCGTCCGCCCCGGTATCCATCCATCCAGACCACGTATCGACTATTGTCCGGACCAACACTGACATGGAAGGGGCGATGAGCTGAATAGAAATACAGACGGTCAAAGGGGGTGTTCGCCACAATCCAGCGCGCCACCTCTAGAGAGCTAACCCCAGCAACGAAACAGTCAACCGCTATACCTCGACGATCGCAGACGAGGCTACCCGTTCTGTTCAACTCCGAACCCGCGTGTTGGTCCCCGGATGGGGTGACATTTGGATATGGATTCTTCTTCACCTCCGCTAACAGGGCGGAAGAGCTAAACCCATAGGTCAGGTGAACCTTCCCGAATACCTCCGAGACCGGGTCTAGAACGTCCCTACAAATCTGCCGGATGGCATCGTAGGTTTCCAATTGCTCGGGGATATTGTGTACCCCAGAGCGCTTCCAAGAATCGCTGCATTCAAAGAAGTCGCGGTAGACGAAGAATTCACCGCAACGATCATCTGGATGGGGAAGTTGACCAGTTGTATCCATGTTTTCTCTCAAATATTTATTAGATACCTATAAATCGTGACGGCATCCACCAGCCAAAAAATGCCGAAAATAATAATCCAATTATCCCCAGGAACTTAAGCAAGTGAAGAGCTCAATATTGACTCCTGGTCCTTTTTGCTCACCCGCTTGTTCCGTTTCTTATCCTTTACGAAAAACTCGGTACCGCTCTCCGCCCGGCACTCAAACAGGTCAATCGCCTTGAACAACTCACTTAATTTCTCAAAGCCATAGTTTCTGTGGTCGAATGAAGCCTGGTTGTTGATATGACTGCCCACCTGCGCGAGGCTAGCCCATCCCTCATCATCCTCCACAGCCTCAATTGCCTGGCGCAGGAGGTTGATCAGCTTGGTATCTGACTTCAACTGAATACGTCGAACCGTATCGCAGATCTCTTCTTCAGAGTCCTTATCATCTAAAAACAAAAACTTAGAGCAGCAATTAACAAAGGCCTTAGGAGCCTTTCTCTCACCGAAACCGAGCACAGTCTTCCCTTCCGAAAGGGCCCGGTAAACCAACGGCGTAAAGTCACAGTCTGAGGACACCAAGCAAATCACGTCAATATCTTTCGTGTACAGGACATCCATGACATCAATAACCAAAGCGATATCTGTGGCATTTTTTCCCTTGGTCAAATCAAATTGCTGCATTGGCTGGATAGCATGTTCATGCAGAATTTCTGTCCAAGGTTTTAAATTAGAACTGACCCAGTTGCCATAGGCCTTTCGAACAATTACTACACCGTATTTCGCCAACTCCGATAAAATCTTGTCAAACTTGGATGCAGGTGCGTTGTCGGCATCAATGAAAACCGCAATTTTTTCCTTGTTCTTCAAATCTATATCCCTTATTTAAAAACAATCAGCCGAAACCCCAACAAATGTCTCGGTTACTCAATTGACCAATTATTGGCCATTGATGCGAAACCGCAATCAATCATGCGCACATTAAGCAGCTTCGAGAATCAACACTGGATCATTAAGGTTCGATTTCGCTGATCGTATGTATTCCGCGCCGTTAATTTTGCGCAGCGTCAGTGTTTGGATCAGCTCAGGAATCGAAGCCAAGCAGTCTTGGCTATCTCTTACTGATTGCACCAGCAATCTGGTACCTTCCAGATTCTTGCGCAGATCTTGCTCAGCACATGCTGAATTCGTCCAAGGTAGCTTTTTTGCCAATGCAATTGGACTCACAGGATCTAGAACAATGTTGAAATCATGAGACATTTTCTGGGCTGCGCCCATTGCCAAGTCCAGTCGTCCCATATGGAAGAACGCTTGCAACCTAGCCTTGAACGCAAGACAAGATAGCTCAAGAAACTGCTCGAATGACTCTTGTTCAAACTCATTACGAGACAAAAGATATTTTACTTCGCCAAGGTAGTACTGCGTCTCCCGCCCCAGGGTCTGACTTACACTATGCCACTCTAGCTCACCACCACCATTCGCCTCGAGCAGTGCGCCCTCCTCTACCGCAAAATTGACTTGCGCCAAATGCTCTCGAACCTGGCTGGCACGCATCTCGCCGATCGCATACAGGATGGACTCAGCCACGCCTTCAAGACTTTCCTGCAATTTCCTGATTCTGTTATTCAGGACGGCAAATCCTGCACAACTTATACCCAGCCCGGCGACCGTCGCCCCTAGATTGGCAAACTGCAATACCTGAAGCCCCTCAACCATCGACTTAAGTTGAGCTAGCTGTATATTGCTTCCAACCGAACTAACGGCTGTCAATGGCGACAATGCGCTACACAAGCCGGAATGTGCAAGATTACCTAGCACCCCAGTTTCCTGGACATGTGCCACTATCTGGCCACTTGATGAGTCTTTGATCAATGCACCAATACGAGTTAGGTTGCCCTGCTCAAGGCCGGCAATATATTTGGCGGGAACGTCAAAAGGGATAGGCATACTCACAACCTTCCTAAAGCATCGTTGGCGACATCATGAATATATTTTTGGAGATTCTCCACCAGCGAAGAACCAGCTCCATCGCCTAGAAATTGTAGGGTCAACTGCTGCCCGACACGATTACGAATCTTTTCTCGCAACTTGTCTTTTAGCTTTGCGCCTTTGATTACTCCGGTGGAGACCAGGACAGTACTGATGGCAAGACCGGAGAGCAATATCGGCCAGCTGATGGTCGTAACTCCGAAAACACCAAGCAATCCACCCGCCGATACCACTGAGGCAGCCCCAACCGACGGCACAGCCGCAACGCCGATACCCGTAGCGGCGGTAGGCAGCAATAGGTTCAAGATGCCACTTGACGAATCATCGAAAGCAGCCACTTCTTGACTAGAAAACCTCAACTGAGTAACCAGCGTGCTCTTCTGGCCTTTTTCTGCACGCAGAAGAAATCGCTTCACCTCCCTCTCCTGCCACTCTAGATAAAGCGGTTCAAGATGAGCCTTCGCGAATTTCTTGTTCAGCAACTCTCGGATACTTGCCTCATTCATGACAGTATCGAAAGTATTCAATAGCTGAGAAAATTCACTACGAAACTGCAATTCTGCGTCTTCCGTGAATTGATCACGCCAGTCCAATATGGCACGCCGAACATCGATACTAGTTTTTCTTTCGGAATTGGATTGATGCGAAGACGGAAGAATTTTTCGCTCGGCACCGGACGGCGCATCGCTGGAAAGAATTCTTTTGAAAAAATCCAACATGCTCAATGCTCTGTTGCAAGAAGTTATTATTTTATGGATCTATCTGTAGGGCGTTGCTATAGAAACTAGACTCTTCGATATTCCCCTGTGTCAATATTAACAATCAACCGGAGCAATTTTGTCGGGTGCTTGAATACTGCTTCATTGCCGTTAACCGCAATCAACTTCCAGGCTTTTGCTGCTTTCTCAATCACTTCAGCAGCTTTGCATTTCAGCAAGTTTTTCAGCTCCGCTTCCGGATCAAACCCGTTAGCTATTGCGACATCCACGCCAGCTGCCAGCAATGCAAACCACTCGTCGGCCTGCTGCTCGAAGGAAGTGATCGGGTAGACCTTCTCCTCGAAGCGCTTGATCGTCCACTTTTCTGCCGTCGGATCGACGGGCTCGAGCAATATGACATAGCCCGGCTTTCCGGATCTAATGGACTCGATATGCTGGATGCGTTCTCCATAACCAGGGCTGCCATAGTCGTCCCGGTCGCCCAGAACATAGACGCGGCGGCCGTCATACTCGGGGATCCAGCTGCGCAGAAAAACCGCGTGATCGTTCTCGGCACCCCATGACCACTGGATATTCTTCAGTGGAGCCTGGAGCACTCGTGCAAAATAGTCGCTGATATTCATTCTTTTTCTCTCGACAAAAATACACTAACTGCGAATTTGTACTTTATTCATGCAGCATGATTGCACTGTTCACATCTTGCTTCCAATCAACCAAGAACTTTCACTCTTCGCTCTCAGCATCAGAAGCAACTTCATCTGCGGTTTCCTCCGTCGATTTGCCACTCCGCGCTTTTGCTACCTTCGCGCTTTCCAAGCGTTTCTGCAACGAACAGTGGAGTTCCTCGAGCGCTTTGGCGCTATTGGTCCACCAATCTGTGGACCATACCCGGAAAAGGGTCCATCCGAGACCTTCGAGGACTGCCTGACGAATTTTGTCCCGCTCTCTCGCGTATGCTGAGCTGTGATACATCGCGCCATCGCACTCGACACCCGCGAGATAGAGGCCAGGTTCATCCGGGTGCACAATGCCCAGATCGATTCGGTAAGCGGACACGCCGATCTGTGGATGCACAATCCAGCCTTTGTCCTGCAGCCCTCTGGCCACGGCCACTTCGAACGGCGACTCAAAATCGCCCTTGGAGCCGTGTACCGCGGCGGCCAGCGCAGCAGGACCGCGCTCGGCGTATTCCAGAAAGTGCTTCAGGTCGGCAACCGCACGGGCCTTGGTGCGAGAGAGATCAATGCGCTCCGGCGCCATGGTGGCAAACACGACCATTTCCGAACGCGCGCGCGTCATCGCTACGTTCAGTCGACGCTCGCCGCCCGTGCGGTTAAGGGGACCAAAGTTCATGGTGATATGGTCCGTTTCATCGGGGCCGTAAGTGATACTGAACAGGATTACATCCCGCTCATCCCCCTGCACCGTCTCCAAGTTCTTGACGAATACCGGCTCCAGTGTTGCCTCCTCAGAGAAGGCCCATTCGATACTCGGATCTTCTGCACGGGCCTTGTCCAGCAGGTCCTCGATCAGCGTCTGCTGTTCCGTATTAAACGTCACCACGCCGATGGACTGGTTGCGCACCATGACGTTCGGCGAGGTGAGGCGCCGCACTATCTCGGCAACAATGGCCTTGGCCTCTCCCTGGTTGTGGCGGGCCTTGCCGCGCGCATAGAAGCCCTCCGGACGGACCAGTGAGACACCCTTATCGGGGTGTACCGGTGCCGGGAAAGTTACCAGCGAGCTGTCGTAATAGCGGTTATTCGAGAAGGCAATCAAACTCTCGCGGCGCGAGCGGTAATGTAGATTGAGTACACGCTGGGGAATGCTGGCTCCAATTAGTTCATCCAGAATACTTTCCAGATCACCTTCGGAGTCCTCTTCGCCATCGGGATCGTCGTCCGCTCGGGAGAAGAAATTGGTGGGAGGCATCTGCTTCGGGTCGCCGGCGATAATCACCTGTTTACCACGTGCCAAGGACCCTACCGCATCCCAGACCGTGATCTGAGACGCTTCGTCAAAGATCACCACGTCAAACAGCGCCTGTCCTGCGGATAAGTACTGGCTAATAGAAAGCGGCGACATCATTAAACACGGTGCCAGGGAGGTAATCACATCCGGAATTTCCTCCATCATCTGCCGCACCGGCTTGTGCCGCATTTTTTTCTGCAGCTCGTGGCGCAGGACGCCCCAAGAAGAACTGCGTTTGACGTCATCCGGATTGGGGATCTGCCCACCCAGCTTGGCGGCAATATATTGGGCGGTAAGCTTGCTGAACTGAGAGTCCAGTACTCTGAAGTTCTGGATCGCCGATTCGTGTTCCGGCGACGAGAAGGTGCGCAACACCTCATCCTCACCGATCACCGCTGATGACCACCAGGCGCAATAGGCGGCCTCGAAAACCTCCGGTACTTCAGCGGGAGTCACATTGCCGCTTTCGATTGCAGATACCAGTGGCCCCAGCTGGCAGTCGAGAGCTTCGGAGCGCCGACGCACCCACGCACACCAGTCTTTAAGTGAGGCGTGATGATCCGTAATTTGCTGGCAAAGGGCATCAAGGGCCGGGAGTGTCAGTGCATTACCAGGCGTAGCGGTATCCAGACCAGCGCCGATCAGAGCTTCGAATTTCTCCCTGATCGCATCGAAGCGCTTCAGAGTCTCGAGGAACTGCGTCACCGCTCGACCGACGGACGCCTCCGGTGCCAGCAGGTCATTGGCATCGTACATGAGCTTGCGAACGGCAGCGCGCAGAGTCCCGAGGGCCTCCGCATCCTCCGCCAATTTACCCACGGCGGTACGGGCGCGGGTGCCTAACAGCTTTAAGGATGCGATATCGCTCGGGTTCGAATCGTAGGAATTCCATTCGCGCAGCCCCTTTAACACGCTGTCGAGGCGGTCGATCTTGCCACCGGTGTCGCGCAACTGCTTGAGGACCGGAATATCGTTATCCGGATCTGGCTCCCCCAGAGCACCACTTGCGCGCATCAGCTTCAGTACCTTGCGCTTGGCAAAGAAGCTATTCGGCCACCAGGTCTCGTTGGCTGCACCCCACGCCTGCTCCAACGCATCGGCATCGAGCTTCTTCCAGGCGAGATCTTCGTAGCGGCAGCTCAGTTGGGACTGCTGCGCGATATAGGACTTCAATTGGGTGACGGCTTCTTCCAGTGCATCCAGGCGATCTGCCGCATCCGGTTCCAGCGCAAAGGCTGCCTGCTTACGGTAGGCGTCGAGTAGTACCTGTCCTAGCTCCGCTACTGCGGTAAGTCCGGACAGATCTAGCTCACGGAGCCTCAGGCCGGTAGCCTTCTCCAGGGCCGCCAGACTGGTAGCAACCTGCTGCGCGCTGGCCTTGAGCAGGCCCGCGGCTTTCACCACGGTTTCCTGCCATTGCGGGCGCCAGTCGTGGTTGGCAATGATCTTGAGGGGGTGATCTGCGAGGTTACCTACCGCTCTGGCCTGTACACCCAGCAGTTCGGCCATTTCCCGTAGCTTCTGCAAATGCGCTTGGTCGTGGTAGTCCGCTATACGCCAGCTCAGTTTTACTTTCGCCGCCAACGCTTCATCGCGCACCTTAACGCCGATGGCGTAGTGCGCGGTTAAGCCATTGCGCCGCGGTTTATGCAACGCATTGACGACCTGGTTCAGGCGGTCGCGCAGAGTTTTCAGGCGCTCCGCTTCCACCTGCCAGTTTTGCACGCCCGATTGGGAAAAGCTGTCCCAGGAGCTTCGCAGCTGCTCCAGTACGTCCGCTTTCTTGGCTTTATTGGAATGCAACTCCAGGCAGAACTGGCCCAGGCCGATATCTTTCAGGCGGCGGTGTACCACCTCCAGCGCCGCGGTTTTCTCGGAAACAAACAGCACCCTTTTTCCGGTGCCGAGCATGTGCGCAATCAGGTTACTGATGGTCTGGCTCTTGCCGGTTCCCGGAGGGCCTATAATAACGAAATCTTTGCCGCGATCTGCGGTGGCAATGGCGGACATTTGCGAGGAATCCGCCGGCAGTGGTGTGAGCAGGTCTGCGGGTGTGTATTCGCGATCGATATCGCCCGGATCAACAAAGCGGATATCGCTCTCGTAAGGCTCCCGAGGTGTATCGATCAGATGTTTCACCACCCGATTTTCCTTCAGGGCATCCGCCCGATCCACCAGGTCCTTCCACATCAAATACTTGGCAAAGGAGAAATGGCCGAGGGCGACCTCCTCGACCACTTCAAATCCCGGCACATCCTTGATGGCAAGGCGAACCCGATGCCAGATTCCCGCCACATCAATACCACTGTGATCCTGTGGCAAGGCGCCATGCAACCCTTTGATATCAATGCCGAAATCTTTCTTCAGCAACTCCAGCAGCGTGGTATTGAACCTGGGCTCATCCTCGCTGGCGGTCATCTTGACGCCGCTACGTACGGACTTGCGCTCTAGCGATACCGGTAACAAGATCAGCGGCGCACGGTAGCGGCTGTCGCCCTTATCCTGTGGCTTCCATAACAGAAAACCGATAGCAAGGAACAGTGTGTTGGAGCCACCCTCCTTCAGAGAAGTTTGAGCTTTGCGGTAGATTTCTACCGCGCGCTTTTCCAGTTCTTCACGGGTCAACTCGACCAGCAGCTGCTTCTTGGCAAGCGCGTCCCGAGCATACTCCTGCTTCAGCTCGTGGCCAGTGCGCTGGCGAAAGAGGTCCTCATCCTGATCCTCGGCCTGCAGTTTCGGAAAGGGTGCTACCGAAATGCGCGCACCGGTAGCCAGCACGTCCTCTAACGCACCCGGGTCATCGCACACAAACGTCAGGCTCGTTTTGCCCGGTTTGTGATTGAGTAGAGGATTGCGCGCAGAGAGATCCAGCAGCTTGCGCTGCCAGCGCTCAAGACGACCACCTGGGGAATTATCAGCAACGTCCGCAGTTTCCACAGACGTATAACTCGGCAGCGCCGGCGCGTCCTCCAGCCCCGGCTCGATAATCTCAATTGCGCCTTCAACTACGACGGTACTGGGCGGTGCCTTGAGACTAATGGGGTTGATGCAGTGGGCCCTTGCACGGCGAATATCCACCGCCGCGATAAACTCGCGCTCCTTCTCCAGCGCCACAGCGTCAGCCCCCTGCTGTACCGCTTTGGAAAAAGGTACCGCCGGATGTGAGGTTACGGTCGTGGTTTCAATCAGAATTAGCTCTTTAAGTGGAAGGCGCTGGCGCAGTACTTCCCCCTCTGTCACCACGACACTGGACAGATTGTCGGGCTCCAACCAAAGCCCGACCAGCGCGTGCCCTTCGGTTATTACCACCAGCGGGTTGAGACCTGCCTGCTCGAACGCTGCGGCGAACAGCAACGTGGAATCCAGACAGGTGGCGAGCTTTCCAGCTTCAATCAGCCCGGGAAGCCGAATCTTCTGACCATTGCGCTCAAAACTGGAAGGCGGCAACGCGTAGCCCAACTGCAACTTGACGATGGATGAGTAAATGGCGGATGCCATCAGCCAGACCCGCTCACGGTTCCCGGCTTCGTAGCCGTTGATGGCATCAGGCTTGCCGGCTTTTCTCAATATCTGGCTCGCCTGCCCCAGCACGCGGTCTACCGCCGGATCATTCGGCGTACTGAATGCTGCCAGCAACTCCGGCATAAATTCAGCGCCGCCCCACTCGTTACAGGCGAGCAACTCTACCGTAGTACCCTGCTCTGCCAACACGTGTCCGCCCTGGCAGACCCGAACGCTCACCTTACCCCGCATGGATTCCGTCAGTCCGAACAGGAAGCCGCCATCAAGCTCCAGATCGCGGTCTTTGATCACCAGCTCACCACCAGCTGAAAGTCGGTCCACGGTCCAAGTCTTCGGCTTCAGGAAGGCAGGAGAGGCTTCCAGCGTAACCGACAGATCCGACAGATCCAGTTCATTGTCCAGATTCTCGATCTTAAGCCCGCGCAGTACCGCGAATGCGCTTTGGTGGCAGGCGAAATTGATTTTTTTGACAAAATCGAATTGAAGTTTCGCTGGCGCCGGTTGCTCAACTGGCATAATTTGCCTTCCTTTATTTTTTCTAAGCGATATATAACGCGTTTGCCACAAATACAGCGCCTTCAATCGCAAAATTTAGTCTGTGCTTAAGTCGTGACTATCGAGATCCCTAAGTTCACAAGCGGAATATCAGCTTGAAAATAGCATGCAGGACATTCAGTGGAACGCGAATAATACTCAACAAGAAGTCCCACACATAAGGAAGCCGCTGCAGAAAAACCTCTAGAGTAGTTTCCGCTCCGGTTACTACCGCCTCGAACCAAGAATCCAAGTGATAGGTTAAGTCATCTGTCGCTTTCGGATTGTTTTGCTCCAAAACCTGCCCCATTCGCACCAAGCCATGCATTACGGGAATAAAACCAATGGTTCCTGCCGCAATGGACACTCCGGTCTCAAGGGCGTCAGCTACATCCAAAATATCCCCACCCAATGCACTCTCGGTGGTTTCATCCAAATGTTCATTAGAGATCCCTGAATCTATGGTGTCAGTCTGAGCGGCCACCTCATGGGTGGAAATTACCGGAATATCTGGGTTCACGGAATCGACATAGTCAGCGCTATCGGTTGCCTTGAGCTGGTATTCAATACCGTCAATGGTGATATCGGTTTCCGGGTGATTAAAATCGGCATGCAATACACCGCCGCTTTCCTGTGCAACCAGCTGCTCGAAATAGGCCCCCTTAACCAGATTGACCATACCCGTCATCGCAGCGGGATCAGACAGTCCGAGCATGACCATATCCCACCAAATCTCAGTATCTGACTCATTCACATACGCCGGGTTGACTCTGCGAAAGGCGTCATAGACACCACCAGCCTGATACGCATTGACCGCGGCCTGCACACCAAATCCCATCAGGAAGGCAAGCAGCGAAAATCTGGCCAGCTTTTTTCCTTCCACCTCGATTTCGAGTTCGCGTCGGATCTCCCGTGAGTAGCAGATGACTTCCTTGTCAAGTAATCCCCGCCTTTTGGATACCATCATCTTTTTTTGTTGGAGCCGCTCAACAAAACCCCCAATATCCTTGATTCCGGTGACCGCCTGCAGTGCAGATTTCAGTTTCTTGAGTTCGGCTACGCGTTTCTGCAGCACGCTTTCATCTTGAGCCCTGAAGAACAGGTAAAGCATATTGCCAAGCTTTTCCCCTTTCCGAAGCTCTTCTAGCCTTCTGAGCCGTCTATCCAAGGTAGTTTCTGCCTCTTCCAGACTGGCATTTACACGCACCAGTTGCCGAATACGTTTAGACTCGAGTAATGCATCAATGCGCTGCAATGACTCTTGCGCCAATTCCTTGTTTATCTGTTTCAGGCCGTCTCTTTTGAAAAGCACCCCTTCCCCTCCCGACCTGCCTCGTTTTAGAGGCCTTTTATATGCTTTATAAGCTATGAAACAGTCTTTAGCTGAAACCCTAAATTCATGAATAGTTTCCCGGTGCGATACACCACATGAAGGACTGAATATCAATCATGTCACGCGGCTCAAGCGCCTCAAGGTTTGAAGCGAGATACCGGGAGAAATTCAATATGGACTTGTAGGTCAGCCAGTTCAGCTCGGGTTTATAGTTGATCTCAAATGCCGACAACTCCGAAGCGTGCTTGGCAATAGTGGGCTTGACGAACATATGTGTGTCCGGGTGCGCGAAGAACAGGAAATAGGTCATCGTGGTCCACTTCGCCGCATTGAGATGTTCGAGTACACGTGCAAATGCAGTAAACCGTGGCTCCAGCTCGCCTTCGCCGTACAGCAAGTCGTAAAGTCCCAAGCTGAAACGCTTCTGGTTGTCGGACTCCAGCAGGCCACCTTTCAGGGCCATTTTCTCGTTGGGAAAGATCAGGTTGGTGGCATTGCATAGCCGGAGCGCACGCCGACTGATCTCATCGAAGCGCTCCTCGGCCAAGAGCTGTCCGAAAACGTCCTTACCGAGCTCCTCAACAAATAGCCGATGGGCTTTGTCCTTGTAGTCCCGCTCATGCGCACGGTACTTATCGCCATAGAAGCCCTCAGGAAATTCAGCTTTGAAGAACTCCACTGACTCCTCCAGGCTATGATATTTGATCACCTCCCCTGCCTTGGGGAGCTTCAGGTTATCGAGCACCATGTGCGCGGCTTCTAGGCCAGTGACTTTCTCCAATCCCACATGGTTGAGTGAAATCAGCTTCTCGCCGGCGCCTACGAAAAATACGCGCACCCGATCGCCGCCTGCTGTATCTTCCAACACTTCACCGACACCCCATCCAAGCATCTTTGGGTTGCGAACCCGATCACCCTTATTGAATTCCATTCCTCTACCCTTCTTCGACTAGGGAGGCCAAGCCCACGACTAGTCCATTGTCATGCTATTGACCGAACACCAAAATATAACCAACAACTTATGCTTCTGGCGGCCACTCATTTATCAAAATTTCAAGTTTCAACCGGCCACATTTAAGCGCTGGACAAGCTCAACTCGTTCATAGACCCGATTCAATAGCCTTCCAGATTCCCACGGATCCTCTCTAGCTGCAATTTCACGCATCCATTCAAGTGAATCATATCGACTATCGCTTTTGTCGAATTTATCTCTCTTATCACACCAAAACTGAAATATTTCAGACCTATCTTCTTTTCGGGTTAAAGAACCCAGCGTTACACCGGCTATAACGGGCAACGCATCTGGAACATCTCGCTTGCGAATATTTTCATCAATTAGAAAATTGATCACTTCATTAATTCGCAATGGTTCGTGGACAAGTAGAGAAAAGTGTTCCGAACTATACTCTCGCAAGAAGAGCATGACTGTTAAGATTTGAGGATCTAAAGATTCATCTGTTTGAATTGCGCGCAGTATCAACCGAAAACGCAGAATTAACTGATTAACATCTCGCAACTGACAATTAAACCGCTCAGAAAGCCAGCAAAATCCCTTTACGACCCAATCAAATTCTTGCTTTGCAGATTCGCTGTTCCTGGTTCGCCCAAGAATATCTTCTTGCTCAAACCTAGACGTTATGTATGCCCCCATATCGGGAATTTTTAGTGCATAGTCAAGATCTATAAACCGCTTTAGGTAACTTTCACCATCAAATTTCGGACCATATACACCCTGTAAACTACTACCCAGTTGAGCTCTATTTATTGCAAGCACAAAAACCACTCGCTCTACATCAAATAGGTGCTTGATCCGCTCCAACACCTCGAGTGCATAGCTCGGACGACAACGGTCCAGCTCGTCAACAAAAATGAGTAAGTTATTCTGCCCTGTAGGCAGCGCATTCAGGGCTGAAGCAAGTAGCTCTTTAAATTTAGCGAGGGTGTTTTTTTTGCTTTTGAAAGAATCAACAATATTGCCAGTCGCCTCGCCTGCAGCAGATGCAAAGGCTCCTTCAACACTCTTCTCGAGGTCCAGAACACCAAATGTCCCGGCTTTAACTGCAGCCACCGCTCCCGCTTTAAGCAATCCCGGTGCAAGGGTTTTTACCTTTTCCCAAGCCTCAGCCACAGGACCCTCACCCCTTAACTCTGAGAGCCAATCATCCAGCACTGAGAGAAGTGGTAACAGTGGGTCCTCGCAAAAATCGCTCTCCCAGGCATTGAGGTTCAGAGAGACGTAGCCTTGGGATTTCAGGTACTCACCCCATAGCTCAATGAACGTTGTTTTTCCGGCGCCCCACGGAGCCTCGATTCCAAACGCCAACGGTGCTTTCGCATTCAATAAAACAGGAGTGAGGTTCTCAATCTCGTTTTTTCGACCTAGCTTGTCATTAGGGCTAGGTCAAACACCCTCTTCCACGGTAAAGCTCGGCAACCGCAATTCAATTTCTTGACGAGGTACCGTATTGGCTTCCACTTCTTGTGACATACGACCCCTTTATAGCTGACCCGAGAAAGCTCTTTGACTTATTGCTGAGGTCAAATCTGTATCATCGCTTTCATTTCTAATAGTAAACATTCTACGTATATTCTTAAGCACCGAAACGAAGCGCCTTTGAAGATCAAGAGGTGGAACCGGAACCGCTGCCTGATTCAATGAACCTACGTTGAGATGTTGCTGTATCTGCCCTCTCCCTTCTGCCATAACCAACCGTTTTCCAGCTCCAGAGTTTAAAAAATAGGCAAAGTAGTCTGGATCAATGAAGCTTCCATCAGGTCTAAGTATCAAAACATCAATTGCATTCACACCATCCAAATCTTGCGGCACAACAGCTGCCTTTCCTGGCTGACCTGAACGTACTATCACAATATCTCCGGCGAAAACCCTCGATTTCGCGAGGCGTTGTTCGTTATCTTCTTTGGAAAAAAAGACAAAATTATTTTTATCGATTCCTGAACTTTTAATATTCAGTGATCTAATTGCAGGAATCCCATGCTCCACATAATAGGAAGCTGGCTTGATTACCAATCCCACGGTTATCTGCCGGCTGATTTCAGAGCATTGCTTTTTCCTCCACCCCTTCGGATTCGTCACCGGATCACCAAACATATCCAGAAACACCGCACGCAGGAATTCGTCGGCGAGGGCGATGGCTTGTTGGCGTTTGCGGCGGATGGCGTCGGCCTTGTCGAGGATGGCGGCGATGCGTTGTTGTTCTTTTAGGGGGGGCAGTGGAACCGTTACCTTAGTGAGTCCCTGACCAGTAATCTGAGGCTGTGCAGACCCAGAGATTACGTCATTAAATCCACGCTTTTTGAAGAAGTAGTAAAGATACTTGATATCTACCCTTGATAAATCCAAGTCATCCAGAGCCATGGCGTTACCATTGATGTATGACTTAGGCTCTGAAATATGTACATTGCCGCAGGTTGCACCGCGGCAAGTAATCATTAATGTTGGGCTTTCGTGAGTAAACTCTGAAAAAAACCCGATTTTTCCGTTAGCACCATAGACTGGATAGCCGTCTTCGAGCAGCGCCGACGCCGCGATTGTCTTCCACTGCTTAGGTCGACAAATTTCGTTCAATTTGACTATAGGATGATTCACAGCATCCCCTCCAGCGCCTTCAGCTCGCTAACAATCTCATCCTCCAGCTTCAGCAGCCGTGCAAGAATCTCCTTGGGCGGATCGTACTGCTCCTCCTCGTAGACCACCTCTTTGTAGCGGTTGATGGAGAGGTCGTATTTGTTGGCAGCGATATCGGCGACATCCACCGTAAACGCCTTGCGGGACTTATCGCCAAACTGTTTTTTGATTTCTTTGGCGCTAGCATTGGCCAACACCAGCTGGCGGTAGGCCTGCCATTTTTCAAGGGCATCCGGCAGGTCGTTGTCCTTGATGGGGCTGCGCTTGTCGTCCAGCGAGTAGCCGTCCGCCTGCAGGTCGTAGAACCAGACCCGTTCGGTGGTGCCGCCCTTGGTAAACAGCAGCACGGCGGTAGAGACGCCGGCGTAGGGTTTGAACACGCCGGATGGCAGGCTGACGATGCCCTCCAGCTGGTTGTGCTCCAGTAGTTCCTGGCGCAGTTGCTGGTGCGCCTTGGAGGAACCGAACAGTACGCCGTCGGGCACGATCACCGCGGCGAAGCCGCCGGGCTTGAGCGCGCGCAGGATATGGGCGACGAACAGCAGCTCGGTCTTCTTGGTCTTGACCATGCCGAGCACGTCCGGGTTGACGTTACTCTCGTCCAAGCTGCCCTTGAACGGCGGGTTGGCGAGGATCACATCGAAGAAATTTTCCTCCTGGCGGGGGAAGTTCTCGCGGATGGATTTGTTCAGGCTGTCCTGGTAGTGGATATTGGCCCCGGCCACCCCGTGCAGCAGCATGTTCATGCTGGAGACACGCAGCATGGTGGTGTCGAAGTCGAAGCCCCAGAACATGTCGCGGTTGATGTGTTCGCGGTAGGGCTCCAGCAGGTCGCCGGTGTAATGGGGGTTGCCATCTTCGTCCTTGAAGGTGCCCGCTTCGCTGGAGTACTTGCGGTTCAGGTATTCCATGGTGCGGGCGAGGAAACCGGCGGTGCCACACGCGGGGTCGCAGATGACCGCATCCGGCTGTGGGTCGGCCATGGCGATCATGGTGTCGATGATATGGCGCGGGGTGCGAAACTGGCCATTGATGCCGGCGGTGGTGAGCTTGCTCAGCAGGTACTCGTAGATATCCCCTTTCACGTCGGACTGGGTCAGCGGCAGCTGGTCGATCATCTCGACCGCGGCGACCAGTACGGACTCGTTCTTGATCTCGATATCCGCGTCCTGCATGTATTCGCCGATGCCGGCGAGGGCGTGCACGGTGCTGCCGTCTTCGCCGATGTCCTTATGACCGAGGTTGGCAAAGAAGGGAAATACTTCCTTCTTGAGGTGCTTGAGCATCTCCTTGCCGGCCATGTTCTTGAAGTTCTTCCAGCGCAGCAGCTGGCCTGCGGGCGTCTGTGGGAACAGGTGCGGGAAGTCCTTACCGGTGCGCGCGGCCTTGCGCTCGGCCACCTCTTCCTGCATATCGAGCATGCGCGCGAACATGAGGTAAGAGATCTGCTCGATCACAGTGAGGGGGTTGGCGATACCGCCGGTCCAGAATTTCTCCCAGAGTTTGTCGATATCGTTGCGGATTTGTCCGGTCAGCATTTAATTCGTCTCTTCTACTTCTGTGTTCGTTACTTCTTCGCCGGCACTGTCAGCCGGTACATGCTCGAGCTGTGGCGGCGCGGGCTCCTCGTCAATCGCCTCGACGACGAAGGAAAGGCGCTCGGTTTCGAAATCGAGGGTGGCGGCTTCCATTTTCGGCATGGACTTGGTGACCTTGCTGGAGATCTGGGCGAAGCGCTCAACCTTGCCGTGCAGCCCCTGCTGGCCTACCAGTGCCTTCACCGTATTGTTGTAGTGACCACTGACGGTGTTCAGGGTGCCGCCCAGTTTTTGCAGGCGCTCGGCCACCAGGCACACCTGGTTGTAGATCTCGCCCGCCTTGGCGCTGATTTCACGGGCCTCGGCATTGCTGCGCTCCATCATCCACAGGTTGGCGACGGTGCGCAGAATGGGAATCAGCGTGGTATGGGAGACCAGCACGATGCCCTTCTCATAGCCATAGCTGAACAGGTCCTTGTTACTCTTCAGCGCGTCGATATAGGCGGGCTCGATCGGCATAAACATCAGCACAAAATTTGGGCTGCGCACGCCAACCAGGTTGGTGTAGTCCTTGGATGCCAGATCGTCGATGTGCCTTTTCACCGCTTTGACATGCTCGACCATGGCGAGCTGGAACTCTTCCGGGGACTCCGCGGAAACGGCCTTGTCGTAAGCCACCAGCGACACCTTGCTGTCGATGATGATGTGCTTGTTGTCCGGCAGCTTGATCAGGTAGTCGGTCTGCTTGCGCTTACCCTCGGTATCTTCAAACGAGCTCTGGGTTTCGTAGTGCGCATCCTCGATCAGGCCACTCATCTCGAGTGTGCGCTTCAGCTGCGCCTCACCCCAGGCACCGCGCTGCTGGGAATCGCCCTTGAGCGCGGAGGTCAGGTTATTGGCCTCGGCGCTCATTTTGAGGCCGATTTCCAGCACCTTGTGGATCTCTGCATTCAGGGCCGTATTCCCTTTCAGGGAGGCATCGTGTACTTCGTTAATGCGGCTCTGGAAGCCCTGAATTTGCTCGCGGAATGGCTTGAGCAGCTGGTCGATGCTGCTCTTGCTGGTATCGGTGAAGGTTCTGCCCTTCTCTTCGAAGATCTTATTCGCCAGATTCTCAAACTCTTTGGTCAATGCCTGTTTGGCATCGGTGAGCTGAGCCATCTGCTGGGAGAAATGCTCCTCCTTCTGCTCGAGCGTTGTTTTCAATTCGGTAAATTCCGCAGACAGTCGCTGATGGCTCTCCTGCAGGTTGTCATGTTTCTGCTGGAGCCTGTCGCGTTCGGACTTCAGGTCCTGGTACTTCGACTCAGTCTCCTGGGCTTTTACCTCCGCGCCGCGCGCCTGCTTTGCCAAGCGCTCAGCCTCTTCTCGCACCGAATCCAGTTTGCGGCGTGACTCTGCGAGCTCACCATTCAGCTCTTGGAGCCTTTCCTTGTGGGACGCCACCAGGTCTTCATTCTTCCCGATCAGCCCTGCGAGCTTTTCTTGCAGTTTGCCCTGCTGCACTTCTTGCGCGTGATTTAGCCCCTCGACCCGCTTCACCTCGTCAACAGCCTCACTAAGCTGGCCGTTAATCTCACCGATCTCCTTGTTCTTGCGCATTGTCGCAATGACATAGCCAGCGATGGCCAGAAAGATGGCGACACCGCCTGCCAGCGCCCAATACTCGATGGGTAATTGCTGAAATGTCATGATGTTCAATATCCCTTCAGTTGATCAGAGTGCGCCAGCCTGGCTGCTTTCTTTCAGAAATGGCTTCAGCACAGCTACAAGCTCACTAACGTGCTCCGCCTGAAACACGCCATCCACGCCTTCGTGGGACACAGAGGTGAACGGTGCCTCGTAGAGTTTTTCCACGGTGATGGTGCCGTGCTCGGCGATATGGTTCTTGAGCAGGTTCATAAAGCGCACCTGAGCGTGAGTGAGCTGCGGATGCGCGTGCAGGAAGCCTGTGAAGTGGGCTTCGACTGCCTGCGGGTCCATGCCCACCAGCTCCTGTAGGGTGAGCTGAAGCTCGCTGGCGGTGCGGCCATAGAATTCGTTCAAGGCCTCGAGGCTCACGCCCGGGTGCTGGGTGAGGATGCTGGAGGCGAGACTGTTGAGTTCTTCCTCTCTGACCGGCTCGCCGTGGCGCACCTTCTGCAGGATGGGGTTGCGCTCAAGCATCTGGTCGAGGATGGCCTTGACGCGGCGGCGATAGAGCATGGCCTCGTTGGCGCCGGCGATGGTGACCTTGCGCTCGGTCTCCTCAATGCCCTGGTCGGTGGTGCGGGTGCTCGGCGTGCCATAGAGGCCGCCACCCCCAGCCTGGCGGTATTTCATAATGCCGCGCAGTTCTCCACGCGCACGTTCCAAACGCTCGACACTGGCGTTGTGCCAGAAGTCGGCGCTGCGTACCTCGTCGATCACCTTGTCTTTCTGGCGCACGGCCTGGATGTTCACCGCCAGCTTGTCGAGCTCCTGCAGCAGCAGATCCTTGCCATCGTCAAAGCAGCTGGCCTTCTCCACCAGGCAGCGCTGGATGGTGGCGACAAGGCGGTCGAGACCGATGGCGAACTTGTCCGGTAGTACCCGCGCGCCCATCAATGGCGCGATGGTGCTTTGCAGAATGTGCTGGGTATTGCCGTCCATGCGTTGCAGGGCATCGGTCTGCTGCAGCTGGTGCACGGTGCGCAGTTCACGCTTTACCGCGATGCTGCTCTCTGGCAGGTCGTTGATGTCTGCCTTGAGCAGTTCCAGCGCGGTATCGAAGCCCTCGCGGTGGTTGACCTTGAGGCTGGCGAGCGCCAGTTCGAGGCGCGCTTCGAACAGGGTCTGCAGCAGGGATTTGCTGCCGGTGTCTTCAGCTTCCTGATACTCCTCGTCAAAGAAACTGAAGTTGCCGTAGTGGTCGAAGATCAGGAACTCGGATTTGTGCTTGCCGGGGCCGAACAGGTTTTCGCACAGGCGCGTGCCGCGGCCGATCATCTGCCAGAACTTCACCCAGGATTTCACCGGACGGGCAAACACCAGGTTGACTACCTGGGGCACGTCGATGCCGGTGTCCATCATGTCCACCGAGATGGCGATGCGGAAGTCGGTGCCGGCTTTCTTGAACTCGCCGATCAGGCTCTCGGCCTTGGGTACGGCGTTGTGGATCACCTTGCACACGCGGGTGCCGTACTGCGGGTAGAGCTTGCAGAACAGCTTTTCCAGGTGCTCGGCGTGCTTCTGGTTCTGGGCGAAGATGATGCTCTTGCCCACCAGCGACTCGGTTTCGTCCTTGATGCCGTTGTTCACCAGATTCTCGAGGATGATGCGATCGGTATCCTCGCTGAAGATCTTGCGGCCAATATCCTTACCGGCAAACTTGGCCTTCTGCGCCTCTTCCTCGCCGAGATCCTCTTCCAGCTGCGCGCGCTGCTCGTCGCTCAGGTCCTGGTAGTGGATGCCCTCGCGCAAGAATTCGGTGGTGAGGTCCTTGACCCGAAACGGCACCAGATACGGCGGTTCATTGTTGATGGCGGCATCGAGACCAAACTCGAAGGTGGGATCGGTGCTCTCGCAGCCGAACATATCGAAGGTGTTGCGGCTGATGAACTTGACCGGGGTGGCGGTAAGACCCAGTTGCAGCGCATCGAAGTAGTCGAACAGATCGCGGTACTTGTTGTAGATACTGCGGTGGGATTCATCGGCGATGATCAGGTCGAAGAAGCCCACATCCAGCTGTGCGAACCGATTCATCATTCCGGGATAGGTGGCGATGTAGATGCGCGCGGACTGGTCGATCTTGTTGCTCTGGCCGATGACGCAGCGCGGCTCACTCGGCAGCAGCTCCTTGAAGGCGGTATCGGCCTGGGTGCGCAGCTCCTTGCGGTCACACAGGAACAGCACGCGCTTGCCCCAGTTGGTGCGCAGCAACAGTTCGCTGATGGCGATCGCCACCCGCGTTTTGCCGGTGCCGGTGGCCTGCACGATCAGCGCGCTGCGGCGCTGCTCCTGAAAGCGATTGGCGACGGCCTTGATGGCTTCAATCTGGTAGGGGCGACCGGCGATATCGGTTTTCGGATTGAACTGCTCCGGGTGCGGCTCGCGGTACTGGCGCTGGAAAATCAGGTACTCAAGGCTTTCGCGGCTATAAAAGCCATACACCGGGCGATAGGTGTTGTACTGGGCATCATCCCAGATGAAGGTCTCGTAGCCGTTGGTGTAGAAGAGCACCGGGCGGCGGTAACCCATTTTCTCCAGGGAGTCCGCATACAGGCGAGCCTGCTCCCTACCCGCCTGCAGGTTCACTTCGCCGGATTTCTTGGCCTCGATCACGGCCAGCGGCTGGCCGTCTTCGCCCCACAGTACATAGTCGGCATAGCCCTTGCCGCTCGGCGTCGGCTGATGGGTGACCTCGAATTCCAAGGAAACCTGCTCCTTGTTGTTCAGATCCCAGCCGGCCTGGGCCAGCATGGTGTCGATCAGCAACTGGCGGGTCTTGGCTTCGCTCCACTGCAGGGAGTCCGCGACCTGATGACTCCGGGCCTGCTTGGCCGCGGCGTCCTGCTTGTGCGGCGGTTCGATATTGGCGCTGTTGCGGGTGCGCTCTTTCTCCAGTTCCTCGATAACCCGCTCCAGCTGCGCGCCCTGCTGCTCCAGCTCCCTTTCATATTTGCTGACGGACTTCTGTAATTGGCTCAGCCGCGCCGTGGGGTCTTCGACATCCCGGTACGGAGGAATATCCGACTTGGTTTTGCGGTAGTACTTGAGGGCCATGTACATGGCCAGCTGGTGCGCGGTGCCCAGTGCCATCTGTGCATTGCGCAGATTGCCTTCGGCGCCGTGGGCGGTTTCATTGCCCTGTACCCGCAGAAAATTGATCTGGTGAATCAGCGAGCGGTCCACACAGCTTTCAAACACAGAATTCCTGACCAGCTCGTAGAAGTTCGCCTGCGGCATGCGCGGCAGATACTCCTCCTTGTAGATGCTCTTGGTCACTTCCTCGGCAAAGCCGCGTAGGCGCGTCAGCGCACTGCCCGGATCAACATGCAACACCGCCTCGGCGAGACCGCCGAGGTTGGCGAGGGTCTCGTTTGCCGGCCGAAGGAATTCGAAGTTCTGCGATTTCATATAAAAAATTCTATCCATGCCCGCCTGATTGCGAAGAGCGTGCCAGCTTTCATTTCAGGTCGAGTTTGTCCATCAAATTGGTCAACGTCTGGTAGTTATTCAGGCCGAGCAGCGCCGCCGCACGGGTCTTCTTGCCCTGTGCGGCGTCCATGGCACGAGGGATGTAGTGGCGCCACACTTCATCACAAAGTTCTTGAATATCAATACCTTGGGAGACATCCCGATCCAGTACACCCTGCTGCCGCTCCGGCATCTGTAACAGCGCCTCTCGGAGGTCCTCTGCTTCGATGGTCGACGTGGCACTCCAGAGCGCGGCCCGCAACAGAGTCGAGTGCAGCTCGCGCATGTTGCCGCGCCAGGGGTGTCGAAGGATAAGATTTTTAGCTGAAACAGAAAATTTTTTATCTTTCAGATGGGCATCCTGATGGCCCAGGCCATCGAGAACGCGCTCGGCGAGCAGCCCCAGGTCCCCCTGCCGTTCCCGCAGCGGCGGCAGGTGCAATACCCCTACGGCGACACGGTAGAAAAGGTCTTCGCGGAAGATGCCCTCGGTCACCGCTTGCATCAGATCGCGATTGGTCGCAGCCACAATACGGACATCGACCCTAACCTCTTGCCGGCCCCCGACCGGGGTGAAGGTACCGTCCTGCAGCACACGCAACAGGCGCACCTGTACTGCCGGATCCAGCTCACCGAATTCGTCCAGAAACAGCGTGCCGCCGTCGGCCTGCTGGAATACCCCCTCCTGATCTGCGGACGCACCAGTGAAGGCACCCTTCTTGTGACCGAAGAGAATGGAATCAATCAGCTCGGACGGGAAAGCGCCGCAGTTGACCGCAACGAAAGGACGGGCACTTCGACTGCTGGTATTGTGTATCGCACGGGCAAACAGCTCTTTGCCAGTGCCGGATTCACCGTAGACCAGCACCGGCACTTCCCGCACCGCCAGGATGGCGGCCTGCGCCTTGAGGCGCTCCATCTGGGGGTTCTGAGTGATGATATCGGCAAAGGCCGCATTGGCAGGCGCTGTAACCGTAGATAGCTCACTGATCGCACGCGAACCGACGCTGCCCGCTATGGGGAGATATTCTGCGGCGATCTCAAAGGGTATCTCGACCCGCTGCACCCCCTCCTCCAAAGAGGACTGCCAGAAAGTAGCCGGGAAGCGCGTCTTGCCCAGTAAAATCCAGACCGCCTGCATTGCTGGAGTACCTGGACTCAACAGGATATTTAGCTTCGCTGCTGGATTGGTCCTGACCAGGCGAGAAAGAACCGCTTCCGCTGCCAGATAGATCTCTCCAAAATTGACTGGAGATGAAAGGGCACTGCGTACAGTAAAGAGCGGAGTTTCGGTGCGTGGCTTTAGCCACTCCAGATACCCGGCCATCTGGGCCTCGGAGTAGTTATACAGGAGCTCAATTCGGTCGAACTGCTGATTGGCGAGCACCTGCGCCACGGGTCCCGGCTGCTGCGCGCCCCCCACTCCCGCAGCGAGATCTTTTCCACCAACCCAGCTTACTAAAATTTGTTCAACTGCCACCACACAACCCTATAACGATGGGCTCTGGTCAATTGACCTCGGAGCGGATTTTGTTTTTTGTATCGCCCAAATAATCCTGTGATCTTAATCACAATTCGCCCTCGATTGAACCATTGCGTTAACCAATACATTCACAACACGCCACTTCGATCGCAGATTAAACAGAGCGATTAGATTTCAAACACTCTATCGACGCCCCCCATCAACAGCCCCAAATGAATCCAGACCCGAAAGGAAACAAGATGAACTTCTCACTGCTGTAAAAAGGTCGTGAGCGCCACCCTGTGGCCGGTCGCTCGCGAACATCCAGCTTGTTTTCGCCCGGCAAACTATCCCGTACGCGCCCCCTTACTAACCGCCGTATGAGGAAAACGAGTAATGTTGACCGATATCCAGATCCGAAAGGCCAAGGCTAAAGAAAAGTCGTACAAACTGGCTGATAGCCATGGGCTGTATGTGATGGTGCTACATAGCGGCGGGAAATCATTTCGCATGGACTACCGCTTCGCCGGCAAGCGTAAAACAATGACATTGGGGCTCTTTCCCCGGGTGACTCTGGCAGACGCGCGTCGCCTGACCACGGAAGCCCGCGCCAAACTGGCCCAAGGGATTAACCCCACCATCGAGCGCAAGGTTCTCAAGGTCACCGCCTATCTCAACAGCAACGAGACCTTCGAGGCAGTGGCGCGCGAGTGGGCAGAGATGCACCTGGCGGACAAGTCCGTTTCTCACAAAACACGCTCGAAAGCCCTGCTGGAGAAGGATCTCATTCCGGTGCTCGGCGGTATCCCTATGCGGGATCTCAATGCCGTGCTGTTACTGGGCGCACTCCGCAAAGTCGAAGGCCGCAGTGTCGATATGGCCAATCGAGCAAGGAGCATGGCCGGGCAGGTACTGCGCTATGCCGTCGCTACTGGACGCGCCGAGCGCGATTTCACACCGGATCTCCGCGGCGCACTAAAAACCCACCGAAAAGCGCACTATGCCGCCATTACCGAACCCACCGGGTTTGCTGGCATGATGCTAGCGATAGACCATTACGATGGGACCATGACCGTCCGTAACGCTTTGAGAATTGCTCCGCTGCTGATGTTGCGGCCGAGTGAGCTTCGCCTGATGACCTGGGAACACGTCAACTGGGAGAAGGAGCAGTTGGAATTTCCGGTCGGCTATATGAAAGATAAGCTCCGACCGCACATTGTTCCGCTATGCCGACAGGCCCTGGCCATACTGCAGGAGCAGCATCGTTACGGCGGGAATTTCGGCCCAGTTTTCCCCTCCCCTCACGGCCGCCGCAAACCCATGGGACCCACGGCAATGCAGCGGGCCTTAAAGGCACTCGGGTTTTCAGGCGTTCAAACCGTCCATGGGTTTCGGGCATCGGCACGGACTATTATGGAAGAAGTTCTAGAGATCCCGCCGCACCAGCTCGAGCATCAGCTGCACCATCTGGTCAAGGATAGGAATGGACGTGCATACAACCGCACCAGTCATTTGGAGGCCCGTCGAAAAGCGCTGCAGCGCTGGGCAAACTGGATCGACCAACAAAAGGGTGAAAAACGCAGCAGTTCACAGCGATCCTCTGCTCAAGCAGAACCTGCAACCCCACCAGCGCACCATGCACACGGGCAACTCGAGATCCGCTTTGAAGAATGCTGAGCTGAATTCGTTGGATTAATTCAAACCCAGCCTTCTCCGCAGGCCATGCAAGCGGGCAGCACAAGCTGCCCGCCCCCACGCCACTATTCTTCCAGCGTCGGCTCTTCCTCCTCAACAGCAATATAGTCCGCTGGGGCCTCCAAAAATGCCATGATATCCCGATACCGCCAAGCGGACCCGCCCGTGAAAAATTTCACGGGGCGCGGCGCCTTTCCGGCAATGATCCAGCGATGCCAGGTCGATCGGGAAACACCGACCAGACGAAGCACTTCCGGTAGCCGCACCAAGCGCTCGGGATGCTGCAGGAAAAATGCATCCACGGGACTCTCGTTATTTTTTTCCCCTTTTTCATCTTCACCGTTATCCATATCAAACCCCTTGGGTTATTGATCGAGCAATGAGCATACATCGGATAATTTGCCGCCCTGACTGCGAGCGCCGGTGCTGGACCCGTCGCTCGCAACATTTTCACGCTAGCGCGTGCGATCAACCACGATGGATAGCGCCGAGATGGCGCGCAGAAAAAGATCCCGCTCATCCTGAAGCTGCGAATGCACCTGCTTCAGCTCTGCGAGTTTTCGGTCGCTTTCAAAAAATGCAGGGGAAGCCAACCGGAGCAATTCGGGATCAATGGACTCCAGCTCCTCACGACGCATTTGCTCATGACCACTGGATCTACGGAAACTGTCCCAGCGCGTCCAAATTCTGTGTTTAAGATCATGCAGCAGCCTAATGTTGTAGATTCGCTGGGGCCCCAGGTTTGGACTGCCACAATGAAAAGACTTGATCACAAAAAAGGGGATCTTTTCCAAAGGCTCTCCCTTATTCGGACCGGACTCATAGATTAACTCCTCGTCCTTGTGGGTCAGGTTGAGTCGCCCCTGGAAAGGAGCAATCCACAATTCATAGGGGCCCGCCTTTGGGTCGACCTGGCGCAGCAGATAATCCAGCTCGTCTACACCAGGAAAGTCCCCCATCTTGAGGTATAAATTGTCATCCATTGCATATTCCTTCGATGTCCATGCCAATTGAAAATCGGGCGTAGTATGAATACGCCCTACCGATCACACGCCACCACTCGCCAAATCAGTTAGTCACTCACATTCAGATTACGTTTTGACTCATCAATCCAGTCCGCCCAGCGCTGCAGCATTTCCCGGCGCGCTTCCAGATGGCTGGTACGGTTGTAGGCCCGTCCCGTGCTGTCGCGAACCATGTGGTGCAGTTGAGCCTCGAGCAGATCGGGTCGTTCACCCAACACCTCGTCCATAATGGTCCGCGCGGAAGCGCGAAACCCATGCACGGTTTGCACCGAGTTCGCATAGCCCATATTGCGCAGTGCCGCGCGCACACCGTTCTCGCTCAGAAAGGATCGCCGGCCGTGCCCGGAGGGGAACACCGGTGGAAACCGCCCGTTGAAGCGCTGCTGCTCCCGCAAAATCGCCAGTGCCTGGCGAGACAACGGCACGATGTGCGGCGCATCTTTGCGCTTCATGTAACCGACCGGAAACTCCAGCTGCGCCTTTTCCCAATTGACATGCTCCCAGGTCATATGCCGAAGCTCGCCCGGTCGCAACATCAGTAGCGGAGCAATTTTCAGCGCATTGCGCACCGTCATGGTGCCGTTGTAATAGTCGATGGCGAGCATCAACTTCGCGAATTCCTTCGGGTCGGTGATCGCCGGGTAATGGGATTTGCGGCGGGAGCGCAAGGCACCGCGCAGGTCGGGGGTAAAATCGCGCTCCGCCCTGCCCGTCGCCACGGCGTAACGCAGGATTTGGCCCGCCAGCGCCCTGGCGCGGTGGGCCATATCGATACTGCGGGATTCGACCTTGCGCAGGGCCCCGAGCAGCAGCACGGCATTGAGATCCCGCATCGGGATGCCGCCCAGTACCGGAATGAGATCATTCTCCAGCAGGGCTTTGGAGCGTGTTTTGTGGGAAGCGGACTTGTCCGCGAGGTGCATCTCGGCCCACTCGCGCGCCACCGCCTCGAAGGTCTCATTGCTATTGAGATAGGCGGTGGCCTTGAGGACCTTGCGCTCGATGGCGGGGTCAACCCCCTGCGCGAGTTTGGAATGGGCTTCAATGACAAGGTGACGCGCGTCGGCCAGACTCACCCGGGGAAAGCGTCCCAGGGTCAGCGTTTTGCGCTTGCCGCCGTAGCGGTAATCCAGACGCCAGCTACGCCCACCGGAAGACAGCACATACAGATAAAGCCCGGCACCATCGGCGAGCTTGTAGTCCCGGTCACGCGGCTTGGCTTTTTGCACGGCGGTGACGGTTAATTTGCCCATGCTCGCACCCCCGCATAACACAGGGTGACGGTATGCAAACGGAGAATGGGGCAAATACCGCTAGAAATACCGTAAAAGCGCTGGGCTTCGGTGGGTTTGGATGGGACGGGATGGGAGAGATACCGCGAACTGATTGTAAGAAAATCAATCAGTTCGCGACAGAATGCCCCGAAATGGGACTGAATAATGGTCGGAGTAGCCAGATTTGAACTGACGACCCCCACACCCCCAGTGTGGTGCGCTACCAGGCTGCGCTATACTCCGACAGGTCTAAACCAAGCTGCGTGAAAATCACCTAAGTGCTTGATTTATAAGGGGACATCGCTTGGCGATGAGGCGCAAATCATACCGAAGTACCGAGGGATTGCAAGTCCGATTTTCGCCTTTTTTGAATCATGCGTCAGCCGCCAACAATTCAAGCACACCCTCCAGCTCGGCGATCATCTGCGGGATGACCTGCTGCAGGTGTACGGTCTGCACTTTCTCGGAATTCCCGGTTTCCATCTGCAAACGGGCGCCACCAATGGTGTAGCCCTCTTCGTAGAGGAGTGCGCGGATCTGCCGGATCAGGATGACGTCCTGATGCTGATAATACCGACGGTTGCCGCGGCGCTTTACCGGGCTGAGTTGCGGGAATTCCTGCTCCCAGTAGCGCAGTACATGCGGTTTGACGGCGCACAGCTCGCTGACCTCACCAATGGTGAAATAGCGTTTCCCCGGGATGACGGGGAGTTCGCTGTTATGACTCGCTTCCAGCATCTTCTTCTACTCTTGCCTTGAGTTTTTGGCCGGGCTTGAAGGTAACCACCCTTCTTGCGGATATGGGAATTTCTTCGCCAGTTTTGGGGTTACGCCCCGGGCGCTGGCTTTTATCGCGCAGGTCAAAATTGCCAAACCCTGACAGTTTGACCTGCTCGTTATTTTCAAGGGCGTTGCGGATTTCCTCGAAGAAAAACTCGACGATCTCTTTGGCTTCGCGCTTGTTGAAACCCAGCTCTTCGTACAACTTCTCGGCGAGCCCGGCTTTGGTCAGTGCCTCTGTCATTGGTATCTACCCAACAGATTCAGAGGCGTCGACTCCCGGTTTTTAAGCCTGGTACCGCATTGGCTTGTAACCCAGAGGCAGACGCTCTCGGGATACGCTCGTCAGCTTGCGTATCCCGGAGCGTTGACCGGTTTAGCGCAGACTGGCGTTGTATTTATTTTCCAGTTGACGGACGACCGCTTCGACAGCGGCATTGATTTCTTCGTCGTTAAGGGTGCGCGAGGGATGCTGAAAGGTCAAGCCCATGGCGACACTTTTTCTATTAAAATCAATGCCTTTGCCCTGATAGACGTCAAAAATGTTGAAGTCCGTCAAATATTCGCCGGCCGCTTCAACCGCGGTTTGGGCAAGTTCGCCCACCGGGGTTTCCGCATCCGCCAGTACCGCCAGATCGCGGCGCACTTCCGGGAACTTGGACAGCGGGGAGAAAGACGGGATCTTGGCCTCCCCCATTCCATCCAGGCTGAGCTCGAACAGGTAGGCGGACTTGGGCAGATCGTAGGCCTGCTGCAGCTGCGGATGCAGTGCACCAATGATGCCAACCGGTACGCCCTTGCGCAGTACCTGCGCGCACTGGCCGGGGTGCAGGGCGGGATGCTTCGCAGGGGTGAAGCTGAACTCGGCACCGGCGTCGTAGTGCGCCAGCAGCGCTTCCACATCGGCCTTGATGTCAAAGAAGTCCACCAGATCCTTGCCACCGGTCCAGCCTTCCGGCTGACGGGTGCCATAGATTAGGCCGGCGATCATGCGCTCCTGCTTCAGCTCCTGAACGGACTGGCCGGGCACAAAGCGCAGGCCGGTTTCAAACAGGCGCAGGCGATCCTGCTGGCGGTTGAGGTTGTACTGCAGGGTTTTGACCAAGCCCGCCATCAGCGTGGTACGCATGACGGAGAGTTCGGCGCTGATCGGGTTCTGCAGGGCGACCGGGGCCACTTCCGGATCGAAGCGCGCGGAGGTGTCGCGATCGATAAAGCTGAAGGTGATGGCTTCCTGGTAACCGCGCGCCAGCAGGGTCTGCTCCAGGCGGGACTGGGCCACGGCGGCTTCGGCGCGCGGCACGATATCCAGCGCGGCGTTGAAGCTCACGCTGGGAATGCGGTTGTAACCGTACACCCGCGCCAGCTCTTCCAGCAGGTCGGCTTCGATGGAAATGTCGAAGCGGAAGCTCGGCACCAGGAAGCTCCAGCCCTCTTCGCCCTCGGAGAGCTTTTCCAGGCCCAGGCGTGTGAGGATGTCGACGATCTCGCTATCCGCCAGGTCAATGCCTAGGCCGGTTTTCACACGCGCACGGCGCAGGGTGATACGGCGCTCCGCGGGCATGGATTCGGTCACTTCGCGCAGGTGCACCGGACCCGGCTCACCGCCGACGATATCCAGCAGCAACTGGGTTGCGCGCTCGATGGCTTTTTCCTGCAGACGGTAATCCACACCGCGTTCGAAACGGTGAGAGGAATCGGTGTGCAGGCCATAGGAGCGGGCCTTGCCGGCGATGGCCAGCGGGCTGAAGAACGCGCTCTCGAGGAAGATATCCTTGGTGCTTTCGGTCACGGAGGAATCGAGGCCACCCATGATACCGGCGATGGCCAGCGGGCCCTTCTCGTCGGCAATCAGCAGGGTGTCGGCTTTCAGTTCCACCTCCTGCTCATCCAGCAGAGTGAGCTTTTCGCCCTGCTCTGCCATGCGCACCTTGATGCCGCCACTCAGTTTGGCGAGGTCGAAGGCGTGCATGGGCTGGCCCAGTTCCAGCAGGACGTAGTTGGTGACGTCCACAACCGGGTCGATGGAACGCACGCCACTGCGGCGCAGGCGCTCCTGCATCCACAGCGGAGTAGCGGTGGAAATGTTGATATTGCGGATAATACGACCCACATAACGGGGGCAGGCATCTTCCGCCAGCAGGGAAACCGGGAAACTGTCGTCGACAGTAGCAGCTACCGGCTCGATGGCGGGCGCGGTGACCGCACAGCGGTTGAGCACACCCACTTCGCGCGCGATGCCGGCAACGCCGAGGCAGTCGGAGCGGTTGGGGGTCAGGTCCACCTCGATGGCGCTGTCGTTCAGCAGCAGGTATTCGCGCAGATCGGCGCCGGTGGGCGCATCCGCCGGCAACTCCCAGATACCATCGTTATCAGTACCCAGCTCGAGCTCGGTCTGCGAACACAGCATGCCGAAGCTCTCGACGCCGCGCAGCTTGGCTTTCTTGATTTTGAAATCGCCGGGCAGTGCCGCACCAACCAGTGCAAACGGGATCTTGATGCCGACGCGCGCGTTGGGCGCACCGCAGACCACCTGCATTTCCCCTTCCGGGTGGCCTTTTACTTTACAGACACGCAGCTTGTCGGCGTCCGGGTGCTGTTCACAGGCGACGATCTCGCCCACTACCACACCGGAAAAATTGCCAGCGACCGGCTCCACGGCGTCCACTTCCAGACCTGCCATGGTGATCTGGTCGGCCAGCTGTTGTGCTGTGAGGTCCGGGTTTACCCACTCCCGCAACCATGCATTGCTGAATTTCATAATCGTTCTCTAATTCTGAATTCTGTTTTGCGCTGTTTGTTGTTCGCCTGCGAGCAGGCTCTTACAGGTGTGCTTCGTTAGAACTGCTTCAGGAATCGCAGGTCGTTGTCGAAGAACAGGCGCAGGTCGTTAACGCCATAGCGCAGCATTGCCATGCGCTCTACGCCGAGACCAAAGGCAAAACCGGAGTATTTTTCGCTGTCGATGTCGCAGGACGCCAACACGTTCGGGTGCACCATGCCACAGCCGAGGATTTCCAGCCAGCCGGTACCGGAGCAAACGCGACAGCCTTCGCCGCCACAGTTGGTGCACTGGATGTCGGCCTCCGCGGAGGGCTCGGTGAACGGGAAATAGGACGGGCGGAAACGCACCGGCACATCGGCCTCAAAGAAGGCTTTCAGGAACTGGTCAATACAGCCTTTCAGGTGCGCGAAGCTCACGCCCTCATCAATCACCAGACCTTCCACCTGGTGGAACATCGGCGAGTGGGTAACGTCGGAGTCGCAACGGTACACACGGCCCGGGCAGATGATGCGCAGGGGCGGATTGGTCTTCTCCATGGTGCGGATCTGCACGGACGAAGTGTGCGTGCGCAGCACCGTGGAGGGATCGATATAGAAGGTATCGTGCATGGCGCGCGCCGGGTGGTGCGCGGGAATATTCAGGGCTTCGAAGTTGTAGTAGTCCCCTTCCACTTCCGGGCCCTGCTCCACGGAAAATCCGAGGCGCTGGAAAATTTCTTCGATGCGGCGCAGGGTGCGGGTGATCGGGTGCATGCTGCCCTGATGCTCACCGCGACCGGGCAAGGAGACGTCGATGGTTTCCTTGGCCAGCTTCTCTTCGATGGCCGCTTTTCCCATCGCCTCGCGACGCACATTGATGGCGTCCTGTACCTGCTGCTTGGCTTCGTTAATTTTGGCACCCGCCGCTGGACGCTCCTCGGCAGACAGTTTGCCGAGACCTTTCAGCTGCTCGGTGATCTGGCCTTTTTTACCCAGGTAATCTACCCGCACCTGATCCAGGGCCGCCAGGTCTCCGGCCTCGGCTACCAGTGCCAGCGCCTGCTCGGTGAGGGACTGCAACTCTTGCATTGAAATCTTCTCGTTGTGATCAATGAGTGACAAGTACTGTTTTCCGCACCCGATGTTAATCGCCGGATACGTTTCGAATTCTTTCTATTTTTTAATGGGCAACTTTCTTCAAAAAGCAGCCATAAAAAAAATAGGGAAGAGCTGGACAGCCCTTCCCTATTTTTAAAGCATAAATCCGCCCTCGCGGGCCGATTCATTCTGTAGGCGCTAATTAAGCTGCCAGGGCTGCCTTGGCTTTTTCAACTACGGCAGCAAAAGCGGCTTTATCGTATACCGCCAGATCAGCCAGAACACGGCGATCCAGAGCGATATCCGCCTTTTTCAGGCCAGCAATCAGTCGGCTGTAGCTCATGCCTTCAGCGCGGGACTGAGCGTTGATACGCGTGATCCACAGAGCGCGGAAGTTACGCTTCTTAACGCGACGGTCGCGGTAAGCGTACTGACCAGCTTTGATGACTGCCTGCTTGGCTACGCGGAATACACGCGAACGTGCACCGTAGTAACCTTTAGCCTGCTTCAGAATTTTCTTGTGACTACGACGCGCCACTACACCACGTTTTACACGGGCCATACTTCTATCCTCTTAAACCTTTGCGAATGGTGCCAGTTATCTGGCGCGCAGCATGCGATCGACCAGGGTGGCATCAGACTTGTTCATAGTCGAGGTGCCGCGCAGCTGACGCTTACGCTTGGTGGTCATCTTGGTGAGGATGTGGCTCTTGTTAGCGTGCTTGTGCTTGTAGCCCGCAGCAGTCTTTTTGAAGCGCTTGGCAGCGCCACTGTGTACTTTTGCTTTCGGCATTTTGTACTCCAAATTGAATATTGACCCACGAATGGGTTTTGTTAACTGGCCACAGGCCGAGGCCTGCGACTAAACGGGAGTGAGAAGGCAGCCGTCGCCCGATCACTTCCCGAAAAGTAGACCCAAGGTTACCCTTGAGGCTTACTTTTTCTTTTTACCGGGAGCGATGACCATGATCATCTGGCGACCTTCCATTTTCGGCCGCTGCTCCACGATACCCAGCTCCTCGAGATCTTTCTCGATGCGCTGCATCATTTCCATCCCCAGCTCCTGGTGGGCCATTTCACGGCCGCGGAAACGCAGGGATACTTTCGCCTTGTCGCCGTCTTCGAGGAAGCGGGTCAGGGCGCGCAGCTTGATGTTGTAGTCCCCGATATCGGTACCGGGGCGGAATTTCATTTCCTTGATCTGCTGCTGCTTTTGTTTCTTCTTGGCAGCATTCTTGGCTTTCTTGGCCTCGAATACATGCTTCCCGTAGTCCATGACTTTACAGACTATGGGATCTGAGTCCGGAGCAATTTCAACGAGATCCAGGCTGGCCTTCTGCGCTACTTCCAGCGCCTCTTCCAGAGAAACAACACCTACCTGTTCACCATCCGCACCGATCAGACGTACCTGTGATGCTTCGATCTGATCATTGATACGGGCCTTTTTGGACCGTCCTTTCATTTCTCGGTTAATAACTCTCGTCTCCGGTTACCCAACAAAAAAGTCTTAGGGGCGCTTATTCTTGTGCGCCCGCAATAGACGAACGGCCGCGGCGAGCGACATCCTCACGCAGGAGGCCAAGGAACGACTCATAAGTCATGGTTCCAAGGTCTTCCCCGCTGCGGGTACGCACGGCGACCGTCTGGTTTTCCACTTCCTTATCGCCGATCACCAGCAGATAAGGTACACGCTGGAGCGTGTGCTCGCGGATTTTAAAGCCGATCTTCTCGTTTCTCAAGTCGGCGGCGGCGCGGAAACCTTCCTCACCTAATTTTGACTCGAGACCGCGACAGTATTCGGACTGGCGATCGGTGATATTCAGCACCGCCACCTGCTGGGGCGCCAGCCAGGTCGGGAAGGCACCCTCGTAGTTTTCGATCAGAATGCCGATAAAGCGCTCGAATGACCCAAGAGTCGCGCGATGCAGCATCACCGGTGCCTGGCGTGAACCATCTTCCGCCACATACTGGGCGCCGAGGCGACCGGGCATGGAGAAATCCACCTGAATCGTACCGCACTGCCACACACGACCGAGGCAGTCCTTGAGGGAGAACTCGATCTTGGGCCCGTAGAAGGCGCCCTCGCCCGGCAGCTCTTCCCACGGCAGGCCTGCGGCATTCAGTGCGTCTGCCAGTGCCTTTTCCGCCTTGTCCCAGCTTTCGTCAGAACCGACGCGCTGTTCAGGACGGGTAGATAAACGATAGATCACTTCGTCGAAGCCGAAGTCGTTGTACACCGCGTGCAGCAGGTCCATGAACTCGGACACTTCGGACTGGATCTGGTCTTCGGTACAGAAAATGTGGCCATCGTCCTGCACAAAG
Organism: Microbulbifer pacificus; assembly: GCF_033723955.1. NCBI lineage: Bacteria > Pseudomonadati > Pseudomonadota > Gammaproteobacteria > Cellvibrionales > Microbulbiferaceae > Microbulbifer > Microbulbifer pacificus. Next base: position 513,966 of record NZ_CP137555.1, read on the forward strand.
CCGCGCACGCGCATCAAACCGTGCAGGGAGCCGGAGGGCTCACTGCGGTGACAGGAACCGAATTCCGCCAGACGCAGCGGCAGGTCGCGGTAGCTGCGCAGGCCCTGATTGAACACCTGCACGTGGCAGGGACAGTTCATGGGCTTGATCGCAAACTGACGCTCTTCACTGGTCAGGGTGAACATGCCGTCGGCAAACTTTTCCGCATGGCCGGATTTCTGCCACAGGGAGATATCCACCAGCTGCGGGGTCTTGATCTCTTTATAGCCGCGCTCGCGCTGGCGGCTGCGCATGTACTGCTCGATGGTGCTGTACACGGTCCAGCCGTTCGGGTGCCAGAACACCATACCCGGCGCCTCTTCCTGAATATGGAACAGGTCGAACTTCTTGGCCAGCTTGCGGTGGTCGCGCTTTTCCGCTTCCGCAATGCGGTGCAGGTAGGCATTCAGGTCTTTCTTGTTCGCCCACGCAGTACCGTAAACACGGGTCAGCATTTCGTTCTTCGCATCACCGCGCCAGTAGGCACCGGCCACCTTGGTGAGCTTGAACGCTTTCAGCTTACCGGTAGACGGCACGTGCGGACCGCGACAGAGGTCTTCGAAGTCGCCCTGGCGATACAGGGAGATATCTTCATTGGTGGGAATGCTGGCGATGATCTCCGCCTTGTACTCCTCACCCATCTCGCGGAAATAAGTTACCGCCTCATCGCGCGGCAGCAGACGACGACTGACCGGAATATCTTCCTTGGCCAGTTCTTCCATGCGCGCTTCGATCTTCTCGAGATCTTCGGGGGTAAATTGACGCTCGTAGGCAAAATCGTAATAGAAACCGTCTTCAATAACCGGGCCAATAGTGACCTGGGCACCGGGATACAGCTGCTTGACCGCCTGGGCCAGCAGGTGGGCGGTGGAGTGACGGATAACTTCCAGCCCTTCCGGCTGGCGATCGGTCACGATGGCGAGATTCGCGTCGTGATCGATAACAAAACTGGTATCCACTTCCTTACCGTCGACAACACCGGCGAGTGCGGCTTTGGCCAGACCGGGACCGATATCATTGGCAACGTCGAATACGGAAACAGGAGCGGAAAATTCGCGACGGGAACCGTCAGGGAGGGTGACAACAGGCATTGCACTTCCTTATTTCTATCAGTGGCGATCCCTACGAAAGACCGCGTGATTCACACTGGTGGTGGCGGGCATGGCGCCCGGAGCGAGCAAGATCAAACTTAAAGAAAAAACTCGCGGGAAAATGGTAGACCCAAGCAGACTCGAACTGCTGACCTTTGCCATGTCAAGGCAACGCTCTAACCAACTGAGCTATGGGTCTGAAGAGTAGCAGGCCAGGGTAGCCCCCTGCTGCAGAGGACGCGAACTTTAGCACCGGTTTTTAGGCAAATCAACAACTTAGGACTGACTTTTTCATATTGCCACTGGCGGCGCACCGCGAGGTGAAGTGAGGGCGCTGGCACGGTGCTTGCTAATTGAAACCAGAGCAACAATAAATGGATACACGGATGACAGAGATCCAGCCCCCCTCCCCCGGGCAGTACGATGAGACGCTTACCGGCGAACACCCAAGAGAGCACTACCAGGCCTACGTAGACTGGCTGCGAGCAACCCCAAGCCTCACCCTGGAACAGAAGCGCAACGAAGCCGACACCCTGTTTCGCCGCTTCGGCATCACCTTCAATGTGTATGGCGAGGAAGAAGGCACCGAACGCCTGATTCCCTTCGACCTTATCCCCCGCATCATCCCCGCCACGGAATGGCAATATCTGGAACTCGGATTGCGCCAGCGGGTTGCCGCCCTCAACCGCTTCCTGCACGACATCTATCACGACCAGGACATCCTTAATGCCGGCATCATCCCGGCAGAACAGGTGCTCACCAACCAGCAATTCCAGGTGGCGATGCTGGGTGTGGACCTGCCCGGGGAGACCTATGCCCACATCACCGGTGTCGATCTAATTCGCGCAAGCGATGGCGAGTACTACGTACTGGAGGACAACCTGCGCACCCCCTCCGGCGTGTCGTACATGCTCGAAAACCGCAAAATGATGATGCGCCTGTTTCCGGAGCTCTTTCTGGCCCAAAGTGTGGCTCCGGTTGAGCACTACCCCAACCTGCTCCTCGACACCCTGCAGTGCGCGAGCGAGGCGGACAGCCCCTGCGTGGTGGTGGTGACACCGGGGCGCTACAACAGCGCGTTTTTCGAGCACGCCTTCCTTGCGCAGCAGATGGGCGTACCCCTGGTGGAAGGTGCCGACCTGTTCGTGCGCAATGGCTGCGTGTTCATGCGCACCACGGCAGGCCCGCGCCGGGTACATGTCATCTACCGGCGAATCGATGATGCGTTCCTCGACCCGCTGGCATTCAACCCCGACTCCATGCTCGGCGTGCCCGGACTGCTCTCCGCCTATCGCGACGGCAACGTGGTGATCACCAATGCTCTCGGCACCGGGGTGGCGGACGACAAATCCATTTACCCGTATGTGCCGGACATGATCCGCTTTTATCTGGACGAAACGCCAATCCTGAACAACGTCCCCACCTGGCAGTGCCGCAAGCAGGAGGACCTGGATTACGTACTGGAAAACCTCGATCAACTGGTGGTCAAGGAAGTCCACGGCGCCGGCGGTTACGGGATGCTGATCGGCCCCAAGGCCAGCGGCGACGAAATCGAGCGGTTCCGGCAGCTGCTGCGTAACAACCCCGCCAACTACATCGCGCAACCCACCCTGTGCCTTTCCACCTGCCCCACCATGGTGGAAGAAGGCATTGCGCCCCGGCATATCGACCTGCGCCCATTTGTACTGACCGGGCGCGAGGTCAGGATCGTGCCCGGCGGCCTCACCCGAGTAGCCCTGCGCAAGGGCTCACTGGTGGTCAACTCATCCCAGGGCGGGGGCACCAAGGACACCTGGGTTCTGGAGGGAAGCGCATGCTGAGTCGTACCGCGAGCAACATTTACTGGATGGCGCGCAGCCTGGAGCGAGCGGAAAACATCACCCGCCTGCTGGACGTCACTCACAACATGGCATTGATGCCAAATTCAAAGGGTGGGCAACAGGAATTACTGGCGCCGCTGACAATCACCGGCCGCCTGGACCAGTTTCGCGAACGCCACCAACAGGTGAGCGCCGAAGCCCTGCTGGATTTCTTCCTGTTTGATGAGCAGAACGACGGCTCAATCTTCAGCTGTATTCAGCAGGCGCGCGCCAATGCCCACAGCGTGCGCGATCGACTGTCCTCCGAGGCGTGGGAAAGCATTAACGCAACCTGGCTCGAACTGCGCCATCGGCGCCAGCGAGGCATCCACCACGAAGGCGTGAAGGGACTGCTCGACTGGATCAAGCAGCGCTCACATGAATTTCGCGGTGCCGCTTACGGCACCATGCTGCACAACCTGGCATTCCACTTCATGCGCCTGGGGACTTTCATCGAACGCGCCGACAACACGGCGCGTATCCTCAGTGCCAAACTCGAAGCCATGGCCAACCAGCACGACAGTAACCAGGCCATCGATTTTTACCAGTGGAACTCCCTGCTCCAGAGCCTTGGTGCCTACGAGGCCTATCACTACAGCTATACCGGCGGTCTTTCGGTGCGCAATGTCACCGAGCTGCTGATTCTCTCCGCCGAGCTGCCTCGTTCGCTGCGCTATTGCGTAGGTTCCATCATGCAGCTGCTGGTGGTCATCAACGGCGACCAGGGGCTCGCGGCCAAACGCCTGTGCGCAGAACTACAGGCCCGCCTGGAATACGGGGAGGTAGATTTCATTCTCGAATTCGGCCTGCACAAATACCTCAAGGATCTGCTGCGGCGCATCCACACCATCGGCGATGAAATTCACCTCAGTTACTGGGAGGGCGCATGAAACTCAGCATCGATCACGTAACGGATTTTTCCTATGACACCGAGGTGGCCCACAGCATCCAGTACCTGCGACTGACACCCCGCCAATTGCCCGGCCAAAAGGTTCTGCAGTGGCAACTCGACACCCCCGGATCGGTGCAGGCGACCACCGACGCCTACGGCAACAAACTCCACGTCTGTACCGTCGACCAGCCGCACCGCGGCATCACTATTCGCGCGCGCGGCACTGCGGAAATCAGTGAAACCGAAATACCAGAAACCGAAAACCGGGTGCCACCACAGGTATTCCTGCGAACATCTGAACTCACGGAAATGAGCGAGTCCATGCGCGAATTTACCCGCGGTTTCAGTACCGAGAAAGGCCAGCCGGAACGCCATCAGTTGATCGAACTGATGACCGCGCTGCTGGAACGCATCCCCTATCGCCCCGGGATCACCCATGTACAGAGCAGTGCCGCCGATGCCTTCGCCCAGGGTTTCGGCGTGTGCCAGGACCACAGCCATATTTTTATTGCCTGCTGCCGCTGGCTGGGAATCCCGGCGCGCTACGTCAGCGGTTATCTGCACGCGGGAGACGACCAGCACATTGCCAGCCACGCCTGGGCCGAAGCCTGGGTAAACGACGCCTGGTACAGTTTTGATATCAGCAACGGTCTCGCCACCAACAATCGCCACCTCAAGCTGGCGCACGGCATCGACTATCTGGACGCCTCACCAGTTAGAGGGGTTCGCTGGGGCGGTGGTAACGAGTCCATGCGCGCCTATGCGCTGGTGGACCAAATTGACCGACGCCAGTCGGAAGAGCAGGCCCAGCAGTAGCGGGCCGCGTCATGACAAGCTCCGAACGCCGTGCTATGTTGCATTCGCACATTATGTGAACAGGAATTCCATGACGTACTGCATTGCCATGCGGCTGAAAGGTGGGCTGATCTTTGCCGCAGATACACGCACCAATGCCGGTGTCGACCAGATTGCCAGCTTCCGCAAAATGCATCTGTTTCAGCAGCCAGGAAAATGCAGCTTCGCCCTGCTGACCTCCGGCAACCTGGCCACCTCCCAGAGCCTTGTCAGCCGCCTGAAAATTCAGGCCACAGACGACAAACAGGCCAGCCTATTAACCGCACACAGCATGTTTCAGGCAGCGGAAATTATCGGCGAGCAGGTCAAATCCATTATTGCCGCAAACGCCAAGGGCCAGCAGCACGCCGGTGTGGATTTTGGGTGCCACGTTCTGTTCGGCGGCCAGATCCAAGGAGAGGCACCGAGCCTGTTCCATATTTATCCGGAAGGCAATTTTATTGAGAGCACCGAAGACACGCCCTATCTGCAGATCGGCGAAAGCAAATACGGAAAGCCGATCCTGGATCGCATCATTCGCCATGACACCGGTCTCGAGCAGGCCATGAAGTGCGCGCTAATTTCTTTCGACTCCACCATGCACTCCAACCTCTCGGTGGGCATGCCGCTGGACACAGCGATTTATCGCAACAATACACTGGAACTGTCCATTGAGCGGATCGCGGAAGGCGACGACTACTTCAACCGGCTGCGCCGGGCATGGAGCAGCGGCATCAAGCAGTTGTTTGATGGCATGCCGTAACGCGGGAAATACCTTTGACGGACAGACATCTACAGTACAGAGTGCGCCCACGCCGGAACCACCGCCAAACGTGAAACAACCGAACCAGACAAGTTAGATGTCGCCAGGCTCCTTGAGCCTGGAAATCTCGTCACGCAATTTGGCCGCTGCTTCGAATTCTAGGTTCTTGGCGTGGTTATACATCTGCTCTTCCAGCTCTTCGATTCGGGCCCAGCGCTGCTGTTCGGTGAGCGGTTTCTGGTCGGCCTTGTAGGTACCACCTTTCTCAGCCACCTTGCGACGCCCGCGAGCAGGCACACCGGGTGCGATCGCCCCCTCCAAGATATCCGCAACGCTTTTGCGAATCCCCTTCGGGGTGATCCCGTGCTCGGCGTTGTGCTGTAACTGCTTTTCGCGACGGCGCTCGGTTTCATCCAAGGCCCGCTGCATCGAGTCGGTGATGCGGTCTGCATACAGAATTGCCCTGCCCTCCAGATTACGCGCAGCGCGACCGATGGTCTGGATCAGTGAGCGATCGGAGCGCAGGAAACCCTCCTTGTCCGCATCGAAAATCGCCACCAGGGATACTTCCGGCATATCCAAACCTTCCCGCAGCAGGTTGATTCCCACCAGTACATCGAATTCGCCAATACGCAGATCACGGATGATCTCGACCCGCTCCACCGTGTCGATATCCGAGTGCAGATAACGCACCCGCACATTGTTGTCCTGGAGATACTCGGTCAGGTCTTCCGCCATGCGCTTGGTCAACACGGTGATCAGCACACGCTGGTCAGCGGCAACGCAACGATGGATTTCCGACAGGGTGTCATCCACCTGGGTAGCGGCGGGACGCACCTCCACCACCGGGTCCACAAGCCCCGTGGGGCGGACCACCTGCTCCACCACAGCGCCGGCATGCTCGCCCTCGTACTTGCCCGGTGTGGCCGAGACAAAAATGGTCTGCGGGGAGAGCTGCTCCCACTCTTCGAATTTCAGCGGGCGGTTATCCAGCGCCGATGGTAACCGGAAGCCGTACTCCACCAGCGTCTCCTTGCGCGAACGGTCGCCTCGGTACATACCGCCGATCTGCGGCACAGTGACGTGACTCTCATCGATAAACAACAGGGAATCGTGCGGCAGATAGTCGAACAGCGTGGGCGGCGGCTGCCCGGCGTCGCGACCGGACAGATAGCGAGAGTAGTTCTCCACACCGTTGCAGTATCCAAGTTCCTGCATCATTTCCAGGTCGTAACGGGTGCGCTGCTCCAGGCGCTGCGCTTCCAGCAGCTTGTTGTTTTCACGCAACTGTTCCAGGCGGTCCTTCAGCTCCTCCTTGATCCGATCTATCGCTTCGAGAATCGTCTCGCGCGGCGTCACATAGTGGGACTTGGGAAAGATGGTGATGCGCGGCACTTTCTGCAGCACCTCACCGGTCAAGGGGTCGAACAGGGTGATTTCTTCGATTTCCTCATCGAAAAGTGACAGGCGTACCGCTTCCAGGTCAGAATCTGCCGGGTAGATATCGATGATATCGCCGCGCACGCGATAGGTGGCGCGACGAAAGTCGGCGTCATTGCGGGTGTACTGTAACTCTGCGAGACGGCGCAGAATGGTTCGCTGGTCAACGATATCGCCCCGATCCAGGTGAAGCACCATTTTCAGGTACTTGTCCGGGTCACCCAAGCCGTAGATGGCAGAAACGGTGGCGACGACAATCACATCCTTGCGCTCAATCAATGCCTTGGTGGCGGACAGGCGCATTTGCTCGATGTGCTCGTTAACGGAAGCGTCCTTCTCGATAAAAGTATCGGACGAAGGCACATAGGCCTCAGGCTGATAGTAGTCGTAATAGGACACGAAATACTCCACCGCATTGCGCGGGAAGAAATCCCGCAACTCCCCGTAGAGCTGTGCCGCCAGCGTTTTGTTGTGCGCCATCACGATGGCAGGCCGCTGCAACCGCTCGATGACGTTCGCCATTGTGAACGTTTTCCCTGAGCCGGTCACACCCAGCAGTGTCTGATGCGCCAGACCATCATTGATGCCTTCTACCAGCGCCTCGATAGCCGCCGGCTGATCGCCGGCGGGCGCATACTTACTGGCAACCTGAAACGGTCTGGATTCCATAGTATTCACCTAAACTGTCCATGCCCGGAGCGGGCATATGCAAGCGGGAAATTGTAGGCGCTATGCCCCGGGTGGGACAAACCAGGCAGAACCGCGCCCCACCGAGCAGAATATAATCACTGTAAAATCAATGAGTTATTTTTGAATAAAGAGGGTTGACCTGCCCTGAGGTGCTCTATAAGATACGCGCCATCTGAACGAGACCTTAAATCGAGACCGATCAGACACTATTCCGCCTTAGCTCAGTTGGTAGAGCAAATGACTGTTAATCATTGGGTCGCTGGTTCGAGCCCAGCAGGCGGAGCCAAACAAAGAAACCTCGCAGCCGGTAACAACTGCGAGGTTTTTCTTTAGAGCGGATGAAAGGCCGTTCAACCATACAGTTCCGCCTTAGCTCAGTTGGTAGAGCAAATGACTGTTAATCATTGGGTCGCTGGTTCGAGCCCAGCAGGCGGAGCCAAATAAAGAAACCCCGCACCTGAAAAGGTCGCGGGGTTTTTCTTTTCTACCCTGGAAAAATTCACCTTCTACGCCAAAAGCCCCGCGAGACCCTCAGGGCTTTGCCAACACCACCTCGACGCAAATTAAACCTCAGGTATTTCCCCGGTAATACGCTGCGTATTTCCCAGAGTTACCACCGGCAAGCGCTTAACCTCCGCACGCGCAGCAGGTAGCGGCAAACCACTAACCTCTTCTTCCAAAGCCTGGGCCCATACCGTATCAATCAACTGCTGCTTGGGCGCATAGTCTTTTACTGACTCAACCAGCAAACGGTGAACGGTGAACGGCCTCGACGTCCTGACGGGCGCTAGCCTCTTTCAGCTCGCCAAGGAACATCTGCAGTTGTTCACTGGCGAGACGCTCCTCTTCCGCACGCATAATCGAGAAATAAGAAAACTATATAACTCTAACCACCTCTGATCGCCCATCACATATAGATAAATTGCCACCGTTAGAACAATTTCGGCCCAGATGCAAAATCGGGCCCTACTCACAAAAAGACAGCGCCCTGAGGCGCCGTCTTGGTATTTCTGTTACAACTGAATTCGACTCTTGTTCTTCTCCAGTGTTGCAACACCGATTCCTTTTACCTCGAGCAACTGCTCGATGCTTGAGAATTTCCCGTTCTGATCCCGGTATTGAACGATAAGCTCCGCTTTTGCAGGCCCTACTCCTTCAAGCGCCGCAGACAACTCTTCGGCTGTTGCAGTATTCAGGTTAACCAGTATCTGCTCCTGTACAACAGGCTCTTCAGCACTCGCTTGCTGGACATTAACCAGCATCAGAGAAATCGCGAAAAGTGCTGCCAGCGGGATACGGAAAAATTTCATGGTAAATTCCTTTTAGTCTGTTTATTGGTCGTCATTCCATGGGACCACATACCTCCCCAAGCGGAAGTGACTTTACCAACAAATTTCTCGCATTTTGACCCTTTGGCGATTACACGCCATTACACGTGATTACAGCCGGGCACTAAATGGGACCTTGGTACAACCAACAGCCCCACTTGCCGATCCATCAAACCTCGCTGTTGCGGATATCCTCGACAATCGCCTGCAGTGCGGCAGCGGGATTTTCTGCACCGGTGATCGGACGTCCAATTACCAGATAGTCGGAGCCATTTTTCAGAGCATCTACCGGCGTTACGATTCTGCGCTGATCATCCGCAGCGGAACCCGCAGGACGGATACCCGGGGTAACCAGGGAGAACGCACTGCCACAAGTTTGCTTGAGGGATTCCGCTTCCTGCGCCGAACAAACCACGCCGTCGAGCCCGCTGCTTTTGGCCAGCTGAGCCAACGCGACCACCTGCTCTTTCAGCGGCCGGATTACACCAACCGGTGCCAGCTCGTCTTCCGCAGTACTGGTCAACACCGTGACACCAATCAGCAGAGGGCGCTTTGCGCCCAGAGGCGCCAGTGCACCCGCGGCGGCACGCATCATCCGCTCTCCGCCACTGGCGTGGACATTGACCATCCACACGCCCAGGCTGGCAGCCGCCCGCACCGCCGCGGCAACGGTATTGGGAATATCGTGAAATTTCAGATCGAGGAATACATCAAAGCCCTTCCCCACCAATTCCCGCACCAGATCCGGCCCGGCGATAGTGAACAACTCCTTGCCCACCTTCACACGGCAAATCGCCGGGTCCAATTGTGCGGCCATCGCTAGCGCGGCTTCCGCATTGTCATAATCCAGCGCCACGATTACTGGGGATGCAACAGAATCAGTCAATGAACACCTCTATCTTCAAAATGGATTTGCGGCGAGCACAGCCGCGCGGGCGCTACTCGCCCTCGATACCTTTTACCGAGCGCACACTGCCCCAGTGTTTGCAGCTCGGGCACAGCCAATGCAACTGGTTACCGGAAAAGCCACAGTTATTGCAGCGGTAGTGGGGGCGACTGGCGATAAGCTGGTCAATCAGATTTTTGAGCAGGAACAGGTTTTCCTGCGAGCGCCCCTCGGTACCGTCAATATGCAGATTAAGGAAATAGCCAAGCCCCCGCAGTGATGGGCGCAGGGCCAGCTGCTTGCCCATAAAAGCCGCGGCCTCCGCTTCACTTCGCGCTTGGTGAATACGTTCGGTGAGCGCAATCAGCACACTGTTCGAGGGATGCTCCTTGAGCAGCACCTCCAGATACTGAACCAATCCCTGCTCATCGCCCACGGCGTCATAGCAGGTAATCAACAGGTCGAGAATTTCAGGAATATAGTCCGGGTTCTGCTTTGGCACCCTCTCGAGCACCTTGATGGCCTCTTGCGGGCGCCCAAGCAGATACTCAAGCCGCCCCAACAGCAGGTTGGCACGCACCGAGTGCCGATCGTAGCCGAGCGCCGCATCAATGTGCTTGCGCGCACTCAGGTAATCCTTGCTATTAATCGCCTCTTCCGCCAGTTCACAGCAGAAGTGCGCCTGTACCGGTGCCCACTCTCCCGGCAAACGTTTGAAGCGACGTCCGTGCAGCAGGTTTACTGCGTGGATCGCCTTGGCCCATTCGCGCTCATCCCGGTAAACCTCAACCAGATATTCGAGACTGGTATTGCGCAGCTCCGAAGAAGTTTCCACCAGCTCCTGCAGTAGCCGCTCCGCCCTGTCGAGCCAGCCCGCGGCAATGTAATCCCGCGCGAGTTCCAGCTGTGCTTTCTGTTGGCTGATCCGGTTAAGACTGGGACGCGCCAGCAGATTCTGGTGCACGCGAATGGCCTGGTCGTGCTCACCGCGCTTACGCAGCAGGTTACCGAGGGCTAGATGGGTTTCAAAGGTGGCGCTACTCACTTCAAGCGCATCAATGAATTTTTCGATTGCGTCGTTGTGACGCTCACTCAGCAGATAATTGAGCCCCTGCGCATAGGATTGCGCCAGAGCATGGTGCTGATTGTTTTTTGCACCTTTCTTTTTGCCACTCTTGCGACCGAGATACCACCCGATGGCGATGGACGCAAAAATGAAGATGAAAAACGTCAGGTCGCTCAACTCATTCTCCGGCAACCTGGCGGCGCACCGTCTGCAACTCGCGCTCAGTGCGCAACAATTGGCGCTCCAAGCCTTTTACCCGGCGCCTTTCGGTCCAGTAGGGTAACAGGCTGGCGAGAAACCCCAGCAAGGCACCAATCAGCAGAAATCCGATCAACCAGAATCCGACACTGCCCGCAAACAGCGGGTAGCCGGCAAATCGCGGGGTGATACTTTCAGGATTATCGACCGCGAAATACACGCCCAAAGCTATACAGGCCAGGGCGAGCACCCCGAACAGCAGACGCGATATCCAGCGCAGAAATGACAAGAGAACCTCCGGCTCCCGAGGGAGTGAAAAACGATAAGTCCGTTACAGTGTTAGCCCACTGCAATCAGCTCGGCAATCACGCACTTTCAAGCGCATCGTGGCTCAGCTGCTGATTGACCCTGTCCCTGAGTTCTTTCCCCGGTTTGAAGTGTGGTACGTATTTACCTGCCAGTTCGACCGAGTCACCGGTTTTGGGGTTGCGCCCGGTTCTCGGCGCCCGATAGTGCAGGGAAAAACTGCCGAATCCGCGGATTTCGATCCGCTCCCCTTCAGCCAGGACACCCGACATGGTGTCCAACATGACTTTAACCGCCAGCTCTACATCCTTCACCGGCAGCTGATCCAACCTCAGAGCAATCTTCTCGATCAGTTCAGACTTGGTCATGCTGTCCGCAATCCTTTCTAAGTCATTGATTATTCTGGAATAGCGGCAATCATCTAATAGAAAGCCGGACTGGGCAACCCCAGTCCGGCTTCCGGATAGCTTCAGCTCATGGAGCTGGAGCCTTGAATAGCAAGGACCTATTAGTCTTTGTTATTCATTTGCGCCTTGATCAGGTCACCGATAGTAGCCGGCTGAACCTGTTCAGCCTGCTTCTTGCTGTGATCCTTGATCGCTTGCTTCTCGTCGTCCTGATCTTTGGCCTTGATGGAGAGGCTGATCACGCGGTTCTTGCGATCCACACTGGTGATCTTGGTCTCTACTTCATCGCCTTCTTTCAGGGCGTTACGGGCGTCTTCAACCTTGTCGCGGCTGATTTCGGAAGCGCGCAGAACACCTTCCACTTCGCCGGCCAGGGTGATGATCGCCTGCTTGGCGTCAACTTCTTTCACGGTACCCATTACGATGCTGCCGCGATCGTTGGTGGCAACGTAATCAGAGAACGGATCGGATTCCAGCTGCTTGATACCCAGGGAGATACGCTCGCGGTCGGAGTCGATACCCAGGATAACGGTTTCCAGCTCGTCACCTTTCTTGAACTTGCGCACGGCTTCTTCGCCAGCTTCGTTCCAGGAGATGTCGGACAGGTGAACCAGACCGTCGATACTGCCGTCCAGACCGATGAAGATACCGAAGTCGGTGATGGACTTGATCTTACCGGAGATCTTGTCGCCCTTGGCAAACTTACGCGCGAACGCGTCCCAGGGGTTTTCCTGGCACTGCTTGATACCCAGGGAGATACGACGACGCTCTTCGTCGATATCCAGGATCATTACCTCGACCTCGTCGCCAACATTGACAACTTTGGACGGGTGAATGTTCTTGTTGGTCCAATCCATTTCGGAAACGTGTACCAGACCTTCCACACCTTCTTCCAGCTCGGCGAAGCAGCCGTAGTCGGTCAGATTGGTTACAACCGCCTTCACGCGGCTGTTTTCCGGGTAACGCTGCTTGATGGATACCCACGGATCTTCGCCCAGTTGCTTCAGACCCAGGGATACACGGCTGCGATCGCGGTCGAACTTCAGAACCTTGACTTCGATCTCGTCGCCAACGTTCACGATCTCGCTCGGGTGCTTGATACGCTTCCAGGCCATGTCGGTGATGTGCAGCAGGCCGTCGATACCGCCGAGATCTACGAACGCGCCGTAGTCGGTCAGGTTCTTCACGATACCCTTAACTGCCATACCTTCTTGCAGGCTGGCCAGCAGAGCTTCGCGCTCTTCGCTGTTGGCTGCTTCCATCACGGCGCGACGGGAAACAACAACGTTGTTGCGCTTGGCGTCCAGCTTGATGACTTTGAAGTCGAGCTCTTTGCCTTCCAGGTGCGCGGTATCGCGAACCGGACGAACGTCTACCAGAGAACCCGGCAGGAACGCGCGGATGTTGGCAACGTCAACAGTAAAGCCGCCTTTAACCTTGCCGCTGATAACACCTTTAACCACTTCGTCTGCAGCGTGTGCAGCGTCGAGGATTTTCCAGGCTTCAGCGCGCTTGGCTTTTTCACGGGACAGACGGGTTTCACCGAAACCATCTTCAACCGCTTCCAGGGCAACCTGTACTTCGTCGCCCACCTGCAGCAGCAGTTCGCCTTTTTCGTTCTTGAACTGTTCCGCAGGAATAACGCCTTCAGACTTCAGGCCCGCGTGTACGGTAACCCAGTCTTTGTCCACGTCGATTACAACACCGGTAACAATCGCACCCGGTGCCATTTCGACGCTTTTCAGGCTCTCTTCAAATAGTTCAGCAAAGCTCTCGCTCATTACATTACCTATATATATGGGCTCTACCGATGACAACTGTTAAGTTTAGTCAGCCGCCAGTAGGAACCCCACCGCGCTGCCAGTACGCGGGTCGGATGACAACGGCGGCCGGGCAATTCTGGCTGATCCCGGCCACTGCTGTTAAAAATCTGTTTGTAGGAACCGGTTTCAAAATAAGCATCAACCGATGCGCTGATGAACCAATTCAAGCACTTTTTGCAGAACACCGTTTATGTCGATGCTCGTGCTGTCCAGCACCAGGGCGTCTTCCGCCGGTGCCAGCGGGGAGGCTGCGCGATTCATATCCCGGTCGTCCCGGGCGCGGATGTCCTCCAGCAGGTCGCGGAGGCTAACAGAAACCCCCCTACCCTGCAACTGATCGTAGCGCCGCCGGGCGCGCTCTTCCGCACTGGCGGTAAGGAAAATCTTGACCGGCGCGTCGGGGAAGACCGTGGTGCCCATATCACGGCCATCCGCCACCAGGCCCGGCAATGCGCGAAAGTCCCGCTGACGCTGCAACAGGGCATCCCGCACCGCAGGAATGGCAGCCACTTTTGAGGCCGCCATGCTCACCCGCTCCATACGAATATCGCGACTGACATCTTTACCGCCCAACAGCGCACTCACTTCATTGTTCGCAACGGCAAACTGGATATCCAGGTTGCCGGCGATATCCGCGAGCCGGGCCTCATCCGCAAGGTCCACGTCTGCGTTCAATGCCGCCAGCGCGGTCAGGCGGTAGAGCGCGCCGGAATCCAGTAACGCAAACCCGAGCTTATCCGCCAACAGCTTGGCAATGGTGCCCTTGCCAGAACCGCTCGGTCCGTCGATGGTGATTACAGGCGCTTTTGTGATCGCTTCAGTCATAACTAATTTGGTACTGCTTTAGTTTGCTTTTTGCCGGTACAGGATGAAGGTGCGCTCAGCGCATCCTTGAGTTTTCCAGAGGTGCGCTCAGCGCACCTCCAGATCCATTCCCGCACCCTGCGCCAGCTCGGCAAAGTTGGGGAAAGACGTGGCCACATTGGCGCAGTGCAAGATACGGATGTCCGCACTCGCGCGCAACGCCGCTACCGCAAACGACATGGCAATCCGGTGATCACCGAGACTGTCCACCTCGCCACCGCCGAATACCGCGACTTCACCGTTGCCGCCCTTACCCTGAATCACAATGCCATCCGGCGTAGGCTCGGCATTGATACCGAGAATCTTGAGCCCGTCCGCCATGGCCTGGATGCGATCACTTTCCTTCACCCGCAGCTCTTCCGCGCCGGTAAGTACGGTTTCCCCTTCCGCACAGGAGGCGGCGACAAAAATTGCCGGGAACTCGTCGATGGCGAGCGGCACCTGATCTTCCGGGATCTGGATACCCTTGAGCGGCGCGTAGCGCACGCGAATATCCGCCACCGGCTCACCGCCCACCTCGCGGCGATTCTCAAGGGTAATGTCCGCGCCCATGGCCCGCAGGATGTTTATTGCCCCATCGCGGGTGGGGTTGATACCCACATGCCGCAGCAGCACATCGGATCCCGGAGCGATGGAGGCCGCCACCATAAAGAAGGTGGCAGATGAGATATCTGCAGGCACATCAATATGACAGGCGGTCAGCTTGCCGCCGCCACGCACACTGGCGCGGGGACCATCGCGGTTAACGTCATAGCCGAACCCGGCCAGCATACGCTCGGTGTGGTCGCGGGTGGGCGCAGGCTCGGTGGTACGCGTATCACCTTCTGCATAGAGACCCGCCAGCAGCACACAGGATTTCACCTGGGCGCTGGCCATGGGCAGGGTGTAATCAATAGCCCTCAGGGACTGGCCGCCATTGATCTTCACCGGCGGACGACCGTCCTCTGCGGTCTCCACCGCAGCCCCCATCTCCCGCAGTGGATTGGCCACGCGATTCATCGGGCGCTTGGACAGGGATTCATCACCGGTCAACACAGAGTCAAATGCCTGCCCCGCCAGCAGGCCCGCAAGCAGTCGCATGGAGGTTCCGGAATTGCCCACATACAGCGGCCCGGGTGGCGCCTGCAATCCGTGCATACCCACGCCGTGAATGGTGACACGACCATTGACCGGCCCCTCGATCACCACACCCATATCGCGGAAAGCCTGCAGGGTCGCCAGTGCGTCCTCCCCCTCAAGAAATCCCTCTACCTCGGTGACACCTTCAGCCAGAGAGCCCAGCATGATGGAGCGGTGCGACATGGACTTGTCGCCCGGCACCCGCAGATCGCCGTTCACTGCGCCGCCCGGACGGGCGACAAACGTTACTTCCTTCGCTTCCATAATTTCCGTGTACGCTTTTTTGGCCAGCATTTTGGTGAAGTGATCCCGCGCCGCCTTGGCCCGGGTAAAAACCCCCATCAGGTGTTCGCTGTCGCCGCTGGCAATGGCACTGCGCAGGGATTCCAGATTGGAGGTGTATAGGTCGATAGCTTTGAGAATCGCATCCCGGTTGGCGAGCATGATGTCCCGCCACATCACCGGGTCGCTGGAGGCAATACGGGTAAAATCGCGAAAGCCACCGGCGGCATAGCGGAAAATATTCTCGTTTTCCGCGTCGTGGGCCAGGGTATCCACCAGCCCGAAGGCAATCACATGGGGAAGGTGGCTGGTGGCCGCAAGCACATCATCGTGCTCCACCACCGGCATGGTCAGCACTTCCGCACCGACTGCTTCCCACATGGTGTGAATCCGCTGCACATGCACCGCAGCAGTGTTTTCCAGCGGCGTCAGAATGATGCGATGGGCAATGTAGAGGTCATCGCGCGCGGCGGTTACACCACTCTGCTCCGAACCGGCGATCGGGTGGCCCGGCACCAGGAAATCCGGCACCTGCCCCCAGACATTTTTTGCCGCCGCAACCACACTGCCCTTGACGCTGGCACCGTCGGTAACGGTCACCCCGGCGGGCAAAGAATCCTTCAACTGCGTGAATACCGCTTCCACGGCAAGCGTCGGCACCGCGACAAAAATTACATCACCCACCTCCAGCTCCGGCAGGATTTCACCGAGATCGGTAACCGCGCGATCCACCACGCCAAGCGCAACCGCCTGCTCGCAGGTCTGTGCCCGGCGCGCCACGCCGATAACCTCGCGGCAACCGCTGGCAGCCTTCAGCCCCAGCGCAAGACTGCCGCCGATCAGGCCAATGCCGACCACCACCAGGCGGCCGACATCGACCCCAAAGGCTTCCTGCCCATTGCGCTCGCCTGCCACCGCCATTTACAGCACTCCGCGGGGGTAGGAGCCCAGCACTTTCATATCTGAAGCGCAGGCGCCTACCTCTTTCAGTGCCGCTGCCACATTTTCGCGCTCGCGGTGTCCGACGAAATCGATAAAGAACACATAGGTCCAGTTGCCACTCTGGGCCGGGCGTGTTTCCACCCGGGTCAGATCGATTTTGTGGTGCTGGAACGGTGCCAGTAAGTCGTGCAGCGCACCCGGCGCGTTGCGCATGGATACCATCAGCGACGTTTTATCGTCGCCACTGGGCGGTACCGCTTGCGAACCGATGATCAGAAAGCGGGTAGAGTTGTCAGGGCGATCTTCGATCTTCTCATTGAGGATCTTGAGACCGTACAGCTCCGCCGCCATATCGCCGGCGATGGCCGCCGCATTCCACTCACCCTTCACACGCCTGGCCGCCTCGGCATTACTCGCGACCGCGACTCGCTCCACATTGGGATAGTAGGAGTCCAACCACTTGCGGCACTGCGCCAGGCTCTGTGCATGGGAGTAGATGCGGGTAATGGATTCCTTGCGGGTGATGTCGGAAATCATCAGGTGCTGGTGAATCCGCAATTCCACTTCGCCGCAGATTTTCAGGTTGGACGTCATGAAATTGTCCAGAGTGTGGTTTACCACACCCTCGGTGGAATTCTCCACCGGCACCACGCCGTAGTTGACCGCACCCGCCTCCACTTCGCGGAACACCTCGTCGATAGCCGCCAGCGGCTTGGAAACCGCGGAATGCCCGAAGTGCTTAAGCGCCGCCTGCTGGGTAAAGGTACCTTCAGGCCCGAGGTAAGCCACCTTGATCGGCTCCTCGAGCGCCAGACAGGCAGACATGATCTCGCGAAACAGACGCGCCATCTCTTCATTGGTAAGTGGGCCGGGGTTGCGCTCCATTGCCCGGCGCAGCACCTGGGCTTCACGCTCGGGGCGGTAGTAGAGCGCATCTTCGCCATTGCTCTTTTTTACTTCCGCGACTTCCAGCGCGCAGTTGGCGCGCTCGGAAATCAGCCGCGCAATTTCGCTGTCGATAGTGTCGATGCGATTGCGCAGTTCGAGCAGGCGCTCGTCCTGCTTCGGCTTATTTTCAGACATAACTCTCGCCTAAATACTTAACTTGTCGTTAACGCTATATCAACCGTGACGCTGCTCGAAGTCAGCCATAAAGGCCACCAGAGCCTCCACCGCCTCCAGCGGAACCGCGTTGTACAGCGACGCGCGCATACCACCAACGGAACGGTGGCCTTTCAGGTTCAACAGCCCTGCCGCTTCCGACTCTTGCAAGAACAGCTTGTCCAGCTTGTCGTCCGCCAACACAAACGGCACATTCATGCGCGAGCGACTATCCTTCGCCACCGGACAGGAGAAAAATGCGCTACGGTCGAGGAAGCCGTACAGCAGACCGGACTTCTTCAGGCTGAGCTCTGCCATCGCGTCGACACCACCCTGAGCCTTGAGCCACTTGAACACCAGCCCGGAGAGATACCACGCAAACGTCGGCGGCGTGTTATCCATGGACTGGCCTTCCGCAGCGATCTTCCAGCTCAGGCTGCGCGGAATTTCCGGAAGCGCGCGATCCAGCAGGTCATCGCGCACGATTCCCACAGCAATGCCGGACGGGCCGATATTTTTCTGCGCACCCGCGTAGATAAAGCCAAATTTCTCCACCGGAATCGGCTGCGACAGGATGTTCGAAGACATGTCCGCAACCAGCGGGCTCTTCACCTCCGGAATATACGGAAACTCCACGCCACCGATGGTCTCATTGGGCGTGTAGTGGAAATAGGCCGCGTCCGCGCTTTCCTGCCAGCTATCTGCCGCAGGGGCGTAGGAGAAGTTGCGATCCTCCGCCGAAGCAACGATGTTGACTTCACCGTAACGCTCCGCTTCCTTGATGGCCTTTTCTGCCCACTGGCCAGTGTGGATGTAATCCGCCTTTCTGCTGTCGGCACCAAACAGGTTCCACGGAACCGCACTGAACTGGGCGGTAGCCCCGCCCTGCAGAAACAGCACTTTGTAGTTGTCGGGAATTTGCAGAAGGTCGCGCAGATCCTGCTCGGACTGCTCCGCCACCGCGACAAATTCCGGCGAGCGGTGGCTGACCTCCATCACCGAGCAACCGATACCCTGCCAGTCCAGCAACTCTTCCTGCGCCTGGCGCAACACCGGTTCCGGCAGCGCCGCAGGACCCGCACAGAAATTAAACTTCCTCATTGATTCCACTTCCCAGAAGAAAAACAGATCTGAAGGGCACCTCTAAAAATCGTCGCGAGCGGGTGGCTGGTGGCGGCCGCCGGAGCACAGGAAGCGCAGTGTATAGGTGATACATGAGCATTCCGAGCACCGCCGGACGTCGCCAGGCGCACGCGCAGTAGATTTTTAGAGGTGCCTCGAATTAAATCTTTGCCAATTCCGGCCATCACTAAACTGGCGATCACGGAATTTTCCCAGCTCGGTTACAGGGCTTTCGCCACCGCGCAGGTTCGGGCCGCCAAAGTCAAAAAAGGCCGCGAATCATCGCAGCCTTTCTCGGGGTTCACGGGGTGCAGCCATCACTCGTCGGCGGCGCCATCATCGACAGCACCACCCTCTTCGCTGCTGGCATCATCAGTTTCCTGAATCCGCGCCAGCCCCACCAGCTGCTCGCCCTCTTTCAGGCGAATTACCCGCACGCCCTGGGTGTTACGACCCAGCACGGAAACCTCATCCACCCGCGTGCGCACCATGGTGCCCTGGTCGGAAATCAACATGATTTCTTCACCCGGGTGTACCTGGCAGGCACCGATCAATGCACCATTGCGCTCGCTCTCAGCGATAGCAATAACACCCTGGGTACCACGCCCCTTGGTGGGGAAGTCCGCAGTGGCAGTGCGCTTGCCGTAACCGTTCTCGGTCACCATCATCACCGAGCCACCCTCTTCCGGAATCACCATGGCAATCACGGAGACACCATCCGCCATACGGATACCGCGCACACCGCGGGACACACGTCCCATGGAGCGCACATTTTCCTCGGCAAAACGGGCGGCCTTACCGGCACTGGTCAACAGCAGTACATCGCGGCTGCCATCGGTAATCGCGGTGGCCACGAGACGATCATCCTCATCCAGGTCAATCGCCCGCAGACCAACGCTGCGCGGACGCGAGAAGGACGTCAGCGGCGTTTTCTTCACCGTGCCGTTGGCGGTAGCGAAGAAGATAAAGTGGTTTTCATCGTATTCGGACACCGGCATCAGGCTGCTGATGCGCTCACCCTCTTCCAGCGGCAGCATGTTCACCATCGGGCGACCGCGAGACGCGCGACCGGCGGTCGGCACTTCGTAAACTTTCAGCCAGTACACCTTGCCGTGGTTGGAGAAGCACAGAATGGTGTCATGGGAGTTGGCGATCAGCAGGTGCTCAACGAAGTCTTCGTCTTTCACCTGGGTGGCCGACTTGCCCATGCCACCACGGCGCTGGGCCTGGTAGTCCGCCAGCGGCTGGCTCTTGGCGTAGCCGCCGTGGGAGATGGTCACCACCTTGTCTTCCGGGGTAATCAGGTCTTCTACCGACAGGTCCTGACGGGAAGCAACAATGTCGGTGCGGCGGGCATCGCCGTACTCTTTTTCCAGCAGTTCCAGCTCTTCGCGGATCACCTGCATCAGACGCTCGGGGCTGCCGAGAATCTCCAGGTATTCGGCGATCTGCTCCAGGCGCTCACTGTACTCCGCCAGCAGCTTGTCGTGTTCCATACCGGTGAGGCGGTGCAGGCGCAGCTCAAGGATTGCCTGGGCCTGAGCCGGGGACAGGTAGTAGGCACCATCGCGCATGCCAAATTCTTTCGGCAGCTCGTCCGGGCGACAGGCATCGGCACCGGCGCGTTCCAGGAACTGCTGCACGTCACCCACCGGCCAACCCTTGGCCAGCAGCGCTTCGCGGGCATCCGCCGGGGTGGCGGAGGCCTTGATCAGCTCGATCACCGGGTCGATATTGGCAATGGCGATCGCCAGACCTTCGAGGATGTGCCCGCGCTCGCGCGCCTTGCGCAGCAGATATACGGTGCGGCGGGTAACCACCTCCTGGCGGTGGCGAATGAAGTATTCCAGCAGCTCTTTCAGGTTCAGCAGTTTGGGCTGACCGTCGACCAGCGCCACCATATTGATACCGAACACGCTTTCCAGCTGGGTCTGGGAATAGAGGTTGTTCAACACCACATCCCCAAGCTCGCCGCGCTTGAGCTCGATCACCACACGCAGGCCGTCTTTGTCGGACTCGTCGCGCAGCTCGGAAATACCTTCGATCTTCTTCTCTTTTACCAGCTCGGCAATGCGCTCGATCAGGCGCGCCTTGTTCAGCTGGTAGGGAATCTCGTGAATGATGATGGTTTCACGACTGGTTTTTTCGTCGCGCACCACCTCTGCCTTGGCGCGCACGTAGATACGGCCGCGGCCGGTACGGTACGCCAGGAGAATGCCGGCACGGCCATTGATGGTGGCTCCGGTGGGAAAGTCCGGGCCCGGGATATATTCCATCAGGTCGTCGACAGTGAGTTCGCTGTTGTCGATCAGTGCCAGACAGCCGCGCACCACTTCGCTCAGGTTGTGCGGCGGAATATTGGTGGCCATACCCACCGCAATACCGGAGGAGCCATTCACCAGTAGGTTCGGCACCCGCGACGGCAGCACTTCCGGCATCTGCTCGGAACCGTCGTAGTTGTCGATGAAGTTGACGGTCTCTTTATCCAGGTCCGACAGCAGCTCGTGGGCGAGCTTGTCCATACGGATCTCGGTGTAACGCATCGCCGCTGCGCTGTCACCATCGATGGAACCGAAGTTACCCTGACCGTCTACCAGCATGTAGCGCAGGGAGAACGGCTGCGCCATACGCACGATGGTGTCATACACCGCACTGTCTCCGTGCGGGTGGTATTTACCGATCACGTCACCCACCACACGGGCTGACTTCTTGTAGGGTTTGTTCCAGTCGTTCTTGAGTTCGTTCATGGCGAAGAGCACCCGGCGGTGCACCGGCTTCAGACCGTCGCGCACATCCGGCAGCGCACGGCCCACAATCACGCTCATCGCATAGTCGAGGTAGGATTGCTTCAGCTCTTCTTCGATATTGATCGGAGAAATTTCTTTGGCTAATTCGCCCATATTTTCAGGCATTCCTTATCGTTAACGCCGCCCGCGGGGCAGGCCCCGGCTCCACCCACCGCCGCCACCCTCTCCGGGTAAACACAGCAACAGGCTGGGAAACTGGTGGGGCCAGCTGGTCACAGACCCCGATCAAGCGGGCGATTCTACCACAAGTGGCGCGCGGTAGGACGACTTGTAGAGACTTGTTCACGCTCGCCAGCGCCGCTAAAGTCTGCGGCTTTGCCCCGGGACAAAAAACACACAATGGCCACAGCAAATAACAGCGATTTCACAGAAAAATCGAACAATAAACAGGCAGTCGATGCCCTGATTCACGCCCGCTGGATCATCCCCGTGGTGCCGGAAAGACGGCTGTATGAAAACTGCTCGCTGGCCATCAAGGGCGGACTCATCGCCGCCATCCTCCCCACCGCAGAGGCGCGCAACCGCTTCCGTGCGCGAGAGGAACACCAGCTCGACAACCAGATCCTGATCCCCGGCCTGATCAACACCCACAACCATGCCGCCATGAGCCTGCTGAGGGGCTTTGCCGATGACCAACCGCTGATGACCTGGTTGCAGAAGCACATCTGGCCGGCGGAACAGCAGTGGGTCAGCCCCGAATTCGTCGCCGACGGCACCCGCCTCGCGATGGCCGAAATGCTCCGCAGCGGCACCACCACCTTCTCCGACCAGTATTTCTTCCCGGAAGCCACCGCTGCTGCGGCACGGGAGGCCGGCATGCGCGTACAGATTGCCTTCCCGATCATCGACTTCCCCAATGCATGGTCCAGAAACGGTGACGACGCTATCGAAAAAGGCCTGGCACTCCGCGACGACTACCGCTCCCACAGCCGCATCGGCCTCGCCTTCGCCCCCCATGCTCCTTACACCGTGGGCGATGAAACCCTTAAAAAAATCGCCATCTATGCCAACGAACTGCAGATGCCGGTGCAGATGCACCTGCACGAAACGGCGGGTGAGGTCGCAAAGGCCTTTGCCGACACCGGCCAGCGCCCAATACAGCGCCTGCACAGCCTGGGCCTGCTGTCGCCGCAGATGCTCTGCGTCCACATGACCGCAGTCGATGACTCCGACATCGCGCTGCTGCAGAAGACCGGTGCGCACATTGCCCACTGCCCCCGCTCCAACCTGAAACTCGCCTCCGGCTTTACCCCCATTGCAAAACTGCTGGACGCCGGCATCAATGTCGCCATCGGCACCGACGGCGCCGCCAGCAACAACGGCCTCGACATACTGCTGGAAACCAACACCGCCGCGCTGCTCGCCAAAGCCATCTCCGGTGATGCCTCCGCTCTTCCCGCCCACCAGGCCCTGGCGATGGCAACCCTCAACGGCGCCCGCGCCCTGGGGATCGACGACGCAACCGGCAGCATCGAAGTGGGCAAAGCCGCAGACCTGTGCGCCATTGACCTGAGCGAACTGGAACAACAGCCGCTGCACGACCCCCTCTCGCAGCTGATTTACACCGCCAACGGGCACCATGTGCGCAATGTGTGGGTGGCGGGGAAACTATTACTGCAAGATCGCAGACTAATGACGCTGAACGAGGAAGAAGTGCGGCAACGGGCCGGGGTATGGCGTGATAGAATCGCCGGTCGCACACAATAGGCAGGGTAACGGTGGGAAGAACCACCTGCCAAGAGACAAGATAAAGAGCAAGATGATCAACGTAGATCCGGCGGAAATCGCCAAATTTGAACAACTGGCCAGCCGCTGGTGGGACATGCAGGGCGAATTCAAGCCCCTGCACGAGATCAACCCACTGCGCGCCAACTACATCGACCAGCGCGCCCCCGTCGCCGGCAAAAAGGTCCTCGACGTCGGTTGCGGCGGCGGCATCCTTACCGAAGCCATGGCACAGCGCGGCGCCGACGTCACCGGCATCGACATGGGCGAAGCTCCGCTGAACGTCGCCAGACTCCATGCCCTGGAAAGCGGCGTCAACATCAACTACCGCCGCCTCCCCGTCGAAGAGCTCGCCGAAGCCGAGCCCGCCAGTTACGACATCGTCACCTGTTTGGAGATGCTCGAACACGTGCCCGACCCGGCATCCGTCATCCGTGCCTGCGCCAAACTGGTCAAGCCCGGCGGCCACATTTTCTTCTCCACCATCAACCGCACCCCCAAGGGCTGGCTGTTTGCGGTGGTCGGTGCCGAATACGTGCTACGCATGCTTCCCAAGGGCACCCACGAATACGGCAAATTCATCCGCCCGTCGGAACTCGGGCGCTGCGCGCGCGAAGCAGGCCTGCAAACCCGCGACATCACCGGCATGACCTACAATCCCCTCACCAAGCAGTACAAACTCAACCCGAGGGACGTAGACGTCAATTACCTGATGCACACCATTCGCCCAGCAGAATAAAACCAGAAGTACCCGGATATGAAAGCTGTACTCTTCGACCTCGACGGCACCCTGTTCGACACCGCCCCGGACTTTGTGGTGGTGCTCAACCAGCTGCGCCAGCAGGAACATCTGCCGCCACTGGCAGATGCCACCATCCGCGAAGTGGTTTCCAATGGCGCCCGCGCCATGGTGCGCCTGGGCTTCGGCGTCGACGAGGGCGAAATGGGATTCAGTGACCTGCGCCAGCGCCTGCTGGACCTGTACCTGATGCACCTGGCCAAGCACACCGTCCCCTTCCCCGGCATAGAACGACTGCTGAACCAACTGGCGGAATACGGTATCGTCTGGGGTGTGGTTACCAACAAGCCTTCGGCCTACACCATTCCGCTGCTGCAGGCATTTGCGCACCTCCCCACTCCCGGCGCGATCATCTGCCCCGATGACGTCGCCAACCGCAAGCCGGACCCGGAGCCTATTCTGCTCGCCTGTAGCCGCATCGGCTGCCACCCGTCAGAGGCGGTTTATGTGGGCGACCACGAGCGCGACATCATGGCCGGACGCGCCGCCGGCATGCCCACTATCGCCTGCAGCTACGGCTATATCGACAGCGGCGATGATCCCGAAAACTGGAAGGCCGACCACCTGATTCACAACGCCAGTGAAATCTGGCCCCTGCTCCAGCAGCACTACCTGAACAAATAATCGGCGCGACATACAAAATCACCGCGCGCGATAGAAACCTCATCAACGAGCCCGATTCCCGATGTCTGAGACCATCACCGACTACCAAGCTCCTGCGGACCTGCTGAAGGACAAAATCATCCTCGTCACCGGCGCCGGCGACGGCATCGGCCGCGTGGCCGCCAAAACCTATGCCGCCCACGGCGCTACGGTCATCCTGCTGGGGCGCACCGTACCCAAGCTGGAGGCGGTGTACGACGAAATCGAAGCCGCCGGCGGTGCCAAACCCGCCATTTTGCCGGTCGATCTCGCGGGCGTCCGCTGGGAAGAACTGGAATTTCTGGCGCAGGGCGTGGAACAGGAATTCGGCCGCCTCGACGGCCTACTGCACAACGCCAGCCTGCTGGGGCAGCGCACCCCGATGGCGAACTACCACTACTCGGTGTGGCAGCAGGTGATGCAGGTCAATGTGAACGCGGCCTTCGGCCTCACCAAGGCCATGCTGCCGCTGCTGGAAGAGTCCAGGTCGGCCTCGGTGATCTTCACCGGTTCCGGCGTGGGCCTCAAAGGCCGCGCCTACTGGGGCGCTTATGCAGTGTCAAAGTTCGCCACCGAGGGCATGATGCAGGTGCTGGCAGATGAAGTGGATGGCGTGTCCAATATTCGTGTCAACAGCATCAACCCCGGCGCCACCCGCACCAACATGCGTGCGGCCGCCTACCCGGCGGAAGACCCGAAAACCGTCGCCACCCCGGAAGACATCATGCCCACCTATCTCTACCTGATGGGCGATGACAGCATCGGTATCAACGGCAAACAATTCAACGCGCAGAAATAATTGCGCTACTCCGAGATCTCAACCCGCCACGGCGGGTTGAGTCGATTCTCCCCGGCCCAGTAAAATTTGAGCTTGTTGCCGCTGGGGTCATACAGTACCGCCTCGCGCCACAGCCAGCGCATATCCTCCGGCATCTGCGCAAATTCAACGCCTTTTTCTCGCAGCGCCGCCACCCGCGCGTCCAGATCCTCACACTCGAAATAAATCACTGCGCCGTTGCGGAAATCTCCCTCTTCCAGTGCCAGCGAAAAACTGCTCTCACCCCGCGGGCATTCAAAACGCGCGTAGTGCGGCGTATCCACAATCTGTAAAAAACCGAGACGGCGGTAAAACGCTGTGGCCTGAGGCATGTCACGCACCGGCAACGTGATCTGATTCAGATTCATTAATTTCTATCCGATATTTTTTTATTCCCGCAAAGCATAACTCTTCCTGTAACCGACATACATCCGATCAATTACCCGCAGCCCGGTGGTACCAATTAGCAGGCCTGATTACACTTCAGCCATGCGCAGACATCACCCGCCAGATTCACCCAGTCATGACCGTGGCATCCAGCGACCGCGTCGTCCGGATTTGGCCGCAAAAATTCCCTTAACGATAAAGGTACGCCCATCCGGCGAGGGGGATATGAAAAAAACGCTCGCGAGAGAACTCGGATCCCTTGCCAGTGAGTCGCGCAATCCGGACACACTGGACATCGACCTGCTGCCGACGCTGGGCATCCTGGAAAAAATCAATGATGCCGACAGCAGCGTGCCCGGTGTCGTCCGCCAGGTACTGCCGGAAGTGGCTCTGGTGGTGGATGCGGTGGTGGAAGCCTTTCGCTCCGGCGGGCGCCTGATCTATATGGGCGCCGGTACCAGTGGGCGCATTGGCCTGTTGGATGCCGTGGAGTGCCCGCCTACCTACGGAGTGCCAGAGGGTATGGTTATCCCCCTGATCGCCGGGGGGGAAGCGGCCGTGCACCGCGCGCAGGAAGGAGCAGAAGACAACCCCGAACTGGGCGCTCAGGATCTCAAATCCATTCACCTGACCCCGAGAGATGTAGTTATCGGTATCGCCGCCAGCGGTCGTACGCCCTATGTCACCGGCGGGCTGCGCTACGCTCGCAGCCTCGGATGCACCACCGTCGCCCTCGCGTGTAACAAGTCCGCCGCCATTGCGAACGAAGCGGATATCGCAATTCTCCCGGAAGTGGGCCCGGAAGTGCTCACCGGCTCCACGCGCATGAAAGCCGGTACGGCGCAAAAGCTGGTACTGAACATGATCACCACCGCCAGCATGATCCGAACCGGCAAGAGCTTTTACAACCTGATGGTGGATGTAAAGGCAACGAACCAGAAGCTGGTGGACCGCACACGACGGATTGTGGTGGAGGCCACCGGCGCTCCCTACGAGGAAGCCGACCGGGTACTGAATCAGTGCGACCACAACGCCAAACTGGCAATCATGATGATCCTGAGTGGTCTCGAGCGTGCGCCGGCAGAGGACGCACTGAAAAACGCCGATGGTTTCCTGCGGCTGGCGCTGCAGAATCTGCAACAAGGGAAATAGTCAGGCCAACCCATTTCCGCTCGCCGCTCGCTTCGGGCAAAAAAATACCCGGTTAGTCCCGGGTATTTTTTTGCCCGGTCAGACGCCGGAGACTTGCGCCGATCACTCGTGCGCGTGATCTACACTTTCCCCGGAATCTTCCACCGCGTTCACAGCTTCCTCGACGGACTCGGAGGCCTCATCGAGGACGTGGTCCATGGCTTCTGGCACGTCCGCGAACACATCCCCATCTGCAGCGGCCATCACCTCTTCACCGGCCGGCTTAATGCCGGCACCGGCAGCCTCTGCTTCGACCATTGCAGCGTTCACATCTTCTACGATGGCCTCTTCCGCAGTTACCACCTGCGGTGCCGGAGCGTCCAAATTGATGTAGTAGAGATAGCCGCCGATAGCGGCGATAGCGAGCGCGGGAAGTAACAATTTTTTCATTTCCAACCCCTGAGTGTGTCGACTTGTGGTTATTCTTGCTTGAGCCTCCATTGTTCCATGCCCTTACGGGAGGAAACGTGACAGGTGGCTCAGTTTGAATTGCCCTCTGCCCAGGGAATGTGCAGATCCTTCTGAACTCAACGATCGGAACTGACAATATGGAAAAAATAATGCAGCCCCGTTCCCGAACCACCGTACTGTTTCCAGTCCTGTTACTGGCGTCATTCACGCTGCCCGCAGCCGGGAACGAGCCCCTCCGCGAGCAGTGGCTGCAGTGCAGCCAGTTCAGCGATGACAGCAAGCGCCTGGCCTGTTTCGATCGGATCACTGGCAATCTGCACGAACAGGCCGAGCAGAAATTCGGCCGGGAACAGGAGCAGGCAATCAAAGAGGCCCCGGAATCCATTACCGCCACCATAACCAGCGCGAAAGAAGGCGCTTTCGGCAAATACATTTTCACGCTGGATAACGGGCAGGTTTGGCAACAGGTGGAGAGCAGCGACCGCGCCATCTGGCGGGGCGGCGAACGCGTTGCCGTGGAGCGCGGGGCCTTCGGCTCATTCATCATGCACAAGGTAACCGGTGTGCGCTCCCTGCGCGTCAGGCGAATCCAGTAAGCCACCGCAAGCACCGCTACCACCCTTCTCGTTCGCCCCCGGTTTTGGCTTCACACAACGAGGGAACAGCAGTGCTTTTTACAATATTTTGTTATTAAAACCGCCCCATTCCTTACCCCGTCACAAATAGAACCCACTGGTCGGTCTTTCTCCGGCGCACCATTCAACCGTCATCTATATTCAATATGTTCGCATGGCGATTTGTGCGCCATACCGCAATCCTGCGAAAGGATAACGCCGGTGGTTTTACGGCAGGCAGATCGGTCGAGAAGGCTGCACCGCACTGCCCCAGCATAAGGTTCAGACTTTTGTCCCGAGTAAATATCAACTCAAGGGATGATGAATGGCTGAAGGAAAATGGCACCAATCTGACCGGGGATGACTTCCAGCAGGAAGACCCCGAACAATCCATGCAGACGTCCCAGAACGCGATCGAGGATGAGTCCGCATCCGATGATTCCCTGGGCGACAATGTCGGCACACCGATGCAGAACTACCTCAAGCATCTGTATCGGCTTGACTTGCTGACTCCGGAAGAGGAGCACACCACAACCTGCCTGCTGCGGGAGCTGGAAGACAAAATCATTGCCCTGCTGCAGAAACGCGGCACCGACCTGGTGGACCTGCGCAGTGAAGGCGTGGAACAGCGCGGCAGCACCGGCGCCTACGATCACGGGCTCATCATCGCCAGGGCAGAGGCAGTGCTCGACGGCGAAAAGATATCCCAGCGCGACCGCAGTGCACTGCAAAACCTGATGAAGCGCTTCAAGGAGCAGCGCAAGAAACTGATCCAGTGCAATCTGCGGCTGGTGATCGCCATCGCCAAGCGCTTCCGCAATCCATCGGTTCCCTTTATCGACCTGATCCAGGAGGGCAACGTCGGCTTGATGAAGGCGATCGAGCGCTTCAAACCGCAGATGGGTTACCGCTTCTCCACCTACGCCTACTGGTGGATACAACAGGAAATCCAGCTGACCCTGCGGCGCAATGACGACCTGGTGCGCCAACCCGCCAACGTGCAGGACGATCTGCGCAATATCTACCGGGCTATCAACCAGGTGCGATCGGAGGGTTTGCCGGCATCGGATGAAAACATCGCCAAACAGACCGGGCTGGATCTGGAGCGGGTACAGAGCCTGCTGAAACTGCCCGGCCCCACCAGCTCCCTAGACGACCCCATCTCTGACGACCAGAGCAGTACCCGACTCGACTACGCACCGGCCAACGAGATGTTCAATACCGACGAGCTGGTTTCGAACCAGGAACTGGCACAGCGATTGCGGGATGCGGTCGCCAAGCTGCCGCCGCGACAACGCACCGTATTGAGCCTGCGTTATGGCCTGATCTCGGATCGCGACTGCTCCTTCCGGGTCATCGGCGAACAACTGGGACTCAGCCAGGAGCGCGCACGCCAGTTGCACTCGGACGCGCTGCGACAACTCAAACGGCAGTGGCGCTGACGCTTATCTATCGCTCACCCCTAACCCACAGAGCATCCCGGCACTCCGGGATGCTCTGCTTGCCATCGCCCTGATAGCGGCTAACCTTGCAAAAGGCCGGCAAGCTTCAAAAGCCCGGAATTTAGAGCAATAACTGGCGAGTCAACTGGCGATAGCATCATGCCCCGTCCCCGATCTGGCGATTCCGCAATATACCGCGCCTACCCGATTTTTATCCTGTGCGGCACCGCGCTGCTGACACTTCCCGTCCATGCCCAGACCAACAGCGGCGGGATAGAGGGGGCACAGGAATTCATCATCAGCGGCGGCAAGGGATTGGGGAATGCATTGATCCAGCAGAAGTCCATCGCCGGCTCGAATATGGTGGGCGCCAACTGGGCATATCAGTTTTACGATTACCCGGGAAATCACCACTTTCAGTGGTGGGCCCAGGTGAGCTACAGCTATATGTGGCACGACTATCGCGGACGGGAACAGAAGCAGCAGATCTGGGAACTGAAGCCGGTTGTGCGCTGGTATCCGCGCCGGGAGTCTCAGGGGCTTTTCGGTGAATTCGGTATCGGTGCGGCCTACCTTGACGAGCGCAGCTTTGGCCAGATCGAACTCACCACCCATCTGAATTTCGCCCTGCACTTTGCCGCGGGCTACACCCTGCAAGGTGGCGACACCCTGTCAGTGCGCTACAGCCACTTCTCCAACGGCTATACCAACACCCCCAATCCCGGGTTCGATTTCGCCTCGCTGAACTGGCACAAGAAATTTTGATGTCCTTATTGAGTCCATTGCGCAACAAAATAGTAATAATTAAATCAAAATCCTGTCACACCAACGGGAGACAATTGCGCTTTCAAGGACAGCCGGATCTGGCTGACTACCTGGCGCCGTAGCCACACCGGAATTTTCCGGCGACCTGCCCAACCGCAATAACAATAACGCGGCGCTCCAGAGATATTGGACTTCTAGCCGCATGATTCAGACCATCTGCCATCTGATTGCCAGCCGGGAACACGGCGGGCTTGAAAAACACGTTGCCGACCTGTCGCGCTGGCAGGTGCACAATACCGGCGCCCGGGTTGCCGTGATTGCCCACCCCAGGTATCTGACCACACTGGACGAACGCATCCAGTTCATTCCACTCAATACCGATCGCAGCCGCCACCACCCGAACCTGGTCTGGCGCCTCGCCAGCGTGATCCGCAAGGGCGGCTACCAGATAGTGCACGGGCACGGTTCAAAATCCGCGCAGCTGTTGGCCGCGGTACAGCCCTTCACGGAAACCCGACAGGTAATCACCCGCCACAATGTTCGGCATCCGCGCGACAAGCTCGCCAGCGCCTTCGATGCGCGCATTGCCATCAGCCACAACACCGTCGCCAATTCAAAGCTGGAGTGGACCATCATCCCCAATGGAGTGGAACTGTCGGCCCCGGCGACCAGCGCGCCAGTACCGGAACTGGACGCTACCGGTGGGCCGACACTGCTGGTTGCAAGCCGACTGATAAAGGCGCGCTGTGTCGATCAGCTGATCGCCGCGCTGCCGCTACTGCCGGATGCACGCCTGGTGGTGCTGGGAGATGGACCGGAAAAGGAGGCACTGCAGCAGCAGGCCAGCAATCTGCAACTGGACGCGCGGGTAGTTTTTTTTGCAGGGAACAATGCGGTGGCAAATTTCATGCAGGCTGCCGATCTGGTCATCATACCGGCAGTGGCCGAAGGCACGCCCTATACCCTGCTGGAGGCGCTGCTGCACCGCACCCCGGTCATCGCCAATGGCAGTGGAAATGTCATCGATTACCTGCCGCAAAAATATCTGCTGAGCGAAATCGCACCTGCGCATATCGCGGAAAAAATACGCGCGACATTGCAGAGCACAACACTGGAAAAGGATTTTGCACCGCTGTTTGCCCGCGCGCAGTCGGAGTTCACTCTGGACTCCATGGCGCGGGCCACATGGCAGGTTTACGCGGGATTGATGGCCTGAAAAATCAGACTTTCATGCAATGCGGGAATCAGCCCATCCCTGTGGCGGAATGCCGGGATGCGACTCTATCTCCACACAGGGACTGGAACCAGCTCACCGCCTGGGCCGTGGTCTCCGCCAGGCTGAAACCGGAGAAATTCACATTGAGCGGGTTGCCGAGTATGGATTCGCAAGCATCCGCGAGTTGCGCCGCCACCGCAGCATCACTTTTGCCGGACAGGTCTGGCAACACCCCCTGCGGGAAGCATTGCTGCAGCATCTCAATCCCGGTACCGGCTATCGCCACCGCGGGGCAGCCCATGGCCAGCGACTCGGTGACAACCCTGCCGCTGGCGGCCCGGTCGTCGGCAAGATCCAGCGTGACTCGCGCACTCGCATAGAACTCACGCATATCCCTACGGGCGCCGAGAAACAGCACGTGTTCCGCAAGCCCCATGGTCTCGGCGCGTCGCTCCAGATTGCGGGCAAACTTTTCCTGTCCCGGCTCAACTGCGCCGACAACCAGGCCAAAAACATCCGGACGAGTCTGTTTCAGTGTCGCCAGCAACTCTAGAAAGCGCTCCTGCCCCTTGCCTGGCGCAATGGGTGCGGGCAGCAGAAGCCAGTTGCGCCCCTCCAGCTGCGGAAACTGGTTCAGCAGTTTCTGGTGCCAGTGGCCGGAAACCGGCGCCCGCCGGTCCAGCTCACGGATATTCACCCCACGATAATGCACCCGCAATCCGGGGTACTCTTCAAATTCCCCTCCGCTCAAAACCGCTGGCGTCTGCTTGAGAATTGCTGCGTGACGCCGCTGCAACTCACTGGCCAGTGTCCTGGAAGCGGCTAACACCAGCTCCCCACGAGCTAGCGCGCCGTTGATGCGTCCGCGGAGAGATCCGCCGGGCGGCAGGGAATGCAACAGGGTTACCAGGCGCGGGCGCCCTGTCTCCGGCAGGGATTGCCAGACTTTCCAAGCGTGCCAGCTGCACAGTGCATCGCGCGCCAGAAGTATGTCTGCCTGCAGGGATTCCAGCAGGTGGCGCAGCTTGCTGTGCACACGGGCATTGAAAAGCCGCTTCTGGTCAACGGGCAGTTCGTGGTGCTGGCAGCTGTGCAGGGTCAGGCGCGAGACCAACGTACCACCCGCAGAAATCACTACGGATTCATGCCCCTGTCTGGCGAGCTCCTGGGCGAACTCCAGCGTCTCTTGCGCCAGTTCTCCACCTTCCAAAGAGGGCACCAGTTGTACAATCCGCATAGCCGAGCAAACTCCATTCCACGATTTAATCGCCACTCTTATCACCCGCCTGACAGGCAGCACAACAGGCCGCACAAGATTATTTTTTGGTAACGGATTCCGAACCGGAAGCGAGCGCACGCCAGGATTACCTGACTCTGTATCCGGGCTTTAGTGACTTAGTGATTGTACAGCTGATTTCTGCGCCAGGGCGCACAATTTTCGTAACGGCGACATAAATCACAAGCTGGGCGGAATCCGGTAGAATTTTCCGACCAGAAACTCACGGAACACGATATGGAACTCTGCCAATCAGCCGCCCGTCCCCGACATCACATGTGCAAAACGTCCGCCGCCAACTGGCTGCTCGTTTTATTTTTTGCGCTGTTCACGATGCAGGCACTCGCCGCCAACGACCGCGGCCTGCTGTTTGAGGCAACGAAGGGGGAAAACACGGTATACCTGCTCGGTTCCATCCATCTCGCCGACCAGAGCTTTTACCCCCTGCGGGACACCATCGCCGATGCCTACAAAAGCAGCGACGTACTGGTGGTAGAAGCCGATGTGATCGCCATGGAGTCCGACCCGCAACTGCAGCAACAAGTGATGCGGGAATCCTTTTACCCACCGGGCGACCAACTGAAAAACCACGTATCTCCCGCGGTGTATGGGCAGCTACAGGCGTGGCTGCAAAAGCGCCAGATTCCGGAAATCCATTTCAGCCGTATGCGCCCCGCCATCGCCATGATTACCCTGAGCCTGTTGGAAATGCAGGCCCGCGGACTGGACCCGAACGCGGGCATCGACCGTCACTTTCTCCTGCAGGCACACCAGCAGAACAAACCCACCCTGGAGCTGGAAAGCGTCATGCAACAGCTGGCACTCCTGAACGGTCTGGAAAAACCTGATCTCTTTTTACAGCAGACCCTGGAGCAACTGGAGGAAATGGACAAGTTCGTACCGCGCATGACCGGGGCCTGGAAGACCGGTGATCAGGGCGCCCTTTATGACCTGATTTTCCGCGAAGGCATTGAGGACCACCCAGAGTTTGAGCAATTACACGAGCGCCTCTTCTACGCGCGCAACCGGGAAATGGCGAAGAAGATCCAGTCTTTCAGCCAGCAGTATGAAACGCTGTTCGTAGTAGTCGGTGCCGGCCATCTTGTCGGAGGGAAGTCTGTCACCGACTACCTGAAAACCGCCGGATTTAGCGTCAAGCAGATCTGATTCAGCATCTTTTCCCATCACAGGCGAGTGGCCGGGTAAGGCCGCGACCACGAATGGAAGGCGCTGCCAAATCCGCCAGTAATTCGGTTAAAAACTCCTACAAAAGGGAAGACGGCACCCACAACCTCGGCTATATTCTCCCCTCCTTCAGACTGAAAGCTCGATGTAAGGTAGGCAGCGCCATTTTGTGGGCCGACCTTTACGCAATTACCAAAGTACGTCATATGCTGAATTTAGACCTCGGCGAAGACAGAAATACCGATGTAATTGCCTGACCGCTGGCGCCGCATCTACAAACTCTCCAAAATCGACAAACACCCCTCCGCCGATATCACATCTTTATTGCAGTAATGTTACGGAAACAAGAATCTATTTTTATGGATTCAAATTGTTTCAGAAATGTTTCCAATTTTTTACAGAAGGAATCGGCTGTTAGCATTCGCCGCCAATAACACAGCCATAAGTACGGGATATACGACATGACACGCCTCCACAAGAGCCTGATGGCCGCCACCATGACCACCCTGCTCTCGGGCACTGCCGCCGCGGATGAAGCAACAACCAAGGGTAATCTGGAAATCAAGTCCGATGACGGCAACTATTCCGCCTCCCTTGGCGGGCGGATTCATTTCGATACCTATCTGTTTGACAGTGATCTCGAAGACCCCATCAGCACCACAGATTTCCGCCGCGCGCGTATCACCCTGAAAGGCAATATCTACGACTGGAGCTATGTGCTGGAACAGGATTTCACCGGCGGCGATACCCTGAGCGGATACCGCGATGTGTATCTGGCGCATGAGTTTCTCAACGGTGAAATCCGTATCGGCCAGTTCAAACCGTTTCGCTCCATGGCGGAGATGACCAGCTCCAACGAGCTGACCATGCTGGAACGCCCGTTCTCCAGCTCCACCGGTCTCTACGATGGCCATCAGTTCCAGCAGGGCATCGGCTGGACCGGCGTGCAGGACTGTTACACCCTTGGTTTCATGGCCTTTAACCTGCGCGATGCGGGTACCCCGCGCAACGAGGGTGTGGGCGCAGCGGGCCGTCTCGCCTGGGCACCGGTCAATACCGATGACCTGACCCTGCACCTGGGCACCTCGGTCAGCTTCGAAAACAACAATCGAAATTCCAGCGATCTGGTTGCCGAGGCCGATTATGCCGGCCGCCGTGGTCCTTCCCAGTTAATGGCGCTTACTCCGGGCAATCTGGGTGGTGATGCCACCACCGCGGCACTGGAGCTCGCTGGCAGTTACGGCCCGGTTTACCTGCAGGCGGAGTACACCGTCGGCGATTTTGAGGGCAATTACTATCTCTCGGAAGAGGATTTCGAAGATGAATTCGGTGCACCGGCGCCCTTTTACTGCGATCCGGATCTCGGCTGCTTTATCGACAACCAGACCGTTCGCACCTGGTACATTCAGGGAAGCTGGATGCTGACGGGAGAACACAAGGCGTACAGCAAAAAGCGCGGCGCGTTTAGCTCCGCGAAGCCTAGCGGCGATGGCCTGTGGGGCGGCGCCTGGGAACTGACCTTCCGCTACGACACCATGGAAAATGCGAACATCTCGGACTTAGAGGCCAGCAGCGTCACCTTCGGCCTCAACTTCTACGCCAATCGCAATGTGCGTTTTATGCTTAACTACATCATCGGTGACGACGACTTCACCGGCGACGGCACCGATCAGCTGGGGCTGCGCGCGCAAATCGGCTGGTAACGCCACGGCGAATTACCTACAAAAAAATGGCGAGCTTTGAGCTCGCCATTTTTTTAATACAGCATGGGAACTACCCCATGGCTGTGTTTCAACCCAGCTGCCGGGTTTTATCCCACTTGCTGCGCCTTGGCCGGATCAAACACTTCCACCTGCACAGCTGAATCCTGCACACCCGCTTTCGGGTTGTAGAAATTTTGCAGCGACACCACTTTTACCTGATTCGCCTTCTCTACATTTCCATCCTTGATCAGACCGTAGCCGCGAATCAGATCCGGGTAACCCAGCAGTTCAATGGCCGCCGCATGGTTTTCCGCATTGAGTTTGCCAATGACTTCATTGACCAGGTTTTCGTACTCCGCAATCAGCGCGCGCTCCATTTTACGCTCGGCAGTGTAGCCAAAAATATCCAGCGCGGAACCGCGCAGGAAGCGCAGCTTTGCCAACACACCGAATGCACGGTGCATCCAGCCGCCGAACTTCATCTTGCGCGGGCGCCCAAGATCTTTGTCGAAGCGGCTCAACAGCGGCGGCGCCAGATTGAACTCCAGTTCGAAATCACCGGCGAAATTTTCTCGCAGGGAATCCATAAAGCGGCCATCGCTATACAAGCGCGCCACCTCGTATTCGTCCTTGTAGGCCAGCAGCTTGGCATAATTGTGTGCAACCACTTCCGCCAACGCCTCACTGCCCGGCACTTTCAGAATTTCCGCTGCTTGCACCCGGTCCACCAGCGCGCGGTAACGGCGCGCCAGCGCGACATTCTGGTAGCCAGTGAGGTGCGCAACCCGGTGCGCCACAATATCTTCGAGCCCCTGCGGCAGCGTTTTTTCTTCGCCCTTCACCAGCAGCCGATCCAGGGCGGGCCTGTCGGTCGCTGCGAGGCGGCCGGCGGCAAAACCCTGGAGGTTGGCCTGCACGGCCACACCATTCAGTTCGATTGCCTGCTGAATGGACGAGAGCCCTAAGGGAATCAGGCCTTTCTGCCAGGCGAATCCCAGCATGAAAATATTCGCCGCCAGGGTGTCGCCAAGGGCGGCCTTGGTGAGGGTGTGCCCCTCGACCACATCAAGCTCCCGCACGGCATCCTTGATTGTATCGAGCACCGCCTGCGGTGAGTGGATGTCCTCACGCCCCAGCACCGAGGCCGCCGTCGGGCTCAGGTGGGTATTTACCACCGCACGACTGAGGGTTTCATCCAGCTTGGCAAGGCTCGCAGACAGGTTGCCAGCAGCGATCAGGTCGCAGGCCATCAGTGCATCGGCGCGACCATCGGAAATGCGCACCGCCTGCAAGTCTTCAGGGCGCTTGGCAAAGCGCACATGGGAGTACACCGCACCGCCTTTCTGCGCGAGCCCGGTCTGGTCCAGAGTGCTGCAGGCACGACCTTCAATGTGCGCCGCCATCGCCAGCAGTGCACCGATGGTCACGACACCGGTACCACCGACGCCGGTCACCAACAGATTGAATGGCTCCGTCAGATCCGGCATCTGCGGCGCGGCGAGCTTGTCCGCCGCCTGACACAGGGCGTCGCCGACACCGGCACGCTTGCTCAGTTTGCCGCCTTTTACGGTAACGAATGACGGACAAAAGCCGTTCACACAGGACATATCCTGGTTGCAGGCGGTCTGGTTGATCCGGCGCTTGTCACCGAGGGCGGTCGGCACCTTTTCCACCGCGATACAGCTGGACTGGGTGACGCAATCACCGCATCCCTCGCACACCAGTTCGTTAATGAAGGGACGACCTTCCGCTTTCGGCAGCAATCCGCGCTTACGTTTGCGGCGCAGCTCCGTGGCGCAGGTCTGGTCGTAGACGATGACGGTGCAACCGGGCTCTTCCCGCAACTCCTTCATTACGGTCGGCATATGGTCGCGGTGACGGATTTCCACCTCACCGGGGAAGCTCAACGCTCCCTTGTACTTGTTGGTGTCATCCATCACCAGTACGACCTTCTTCACCCCTTCCCCCAGCACCTGGCGACAGATCATGTCCGGGCGCAGCTCGCCGTCGTGCGGCTGACCACCGGTCATGGCGACGGCGTCGTTGTACAGAATCTTGTAGGTGATATTCACCCTGGCGGCCACAGAGGCGCGAATGGCGAGAATACCGGAGTGGAAATAGGTTCCATCACCCAGGTTTACAAACACATGAGGTTCACTGGTGAAGGCCGCCTGGCCAATCCAGTTAACACCCTCTGCCCCCATCTGGGTAAAGGTGTAGGTTTCGCGATCCAGCCACTGGGCCATGTAGTGACAGCCGATACCCGCCAGCGCGCGACTGCCCTCCGGTACGCGGGTGGAGCGGTTGTGAGGGCAGCCGGCACAGAACATCGGCAGACGCGCAACACTGGAACCCGCCTGCGCGGAAATACGCTCCGCCAGCGCGTCCAGGCGCATCAGGCGATGGCGGGCACGCTCGTGCAATTTATCTTCACCGAGCAGGTAACCCAGCACCTGCGCCACTACCGCCGGTGAGAGCTCACCGTATACCGGCAGCAACGGGTTATCGTGCTCATCAACCTTGCCGAGAATGCGCGGGAAGTGCGGATCGCGCACGTGGACGTTGTACAGCTCTTCTTTCAGCTGCACTTCCATCAGGCTGCGTTTTTCTTCCAGCACCAGCAGACGGTCGAGACCACGGGCAAATTCCTGGATACCGGGAACGTCCAGCGGGTAGGTCATGCCCACCTTGAGAATGCGGATGCCCAGTGCGCGGGCACGATCTTCGTCGATGCCCATATCCTCGAACGCCTGCATCAGGTCCAGATGGGCCTTGCCGGCGGTGACGATACCGAGGGTGGCACCCGGGTTATCGAGCACCAGCCGGTTCAGCTGGTTGGCGCGAGCGAAGGCCAGTGCCGCCGGGCGCTTGTAGCGCCACAGGCGCTCCTCCTGTTCGAGCGGGTTGTCCTGCTTGCGGATATTGAGTCCGCCCGGCGGGCGCTCAATCTCGGGATACACAAAGGAAACACTGTCCGGATCGACCTCGACGGTAGAGGCGCTGTCCATATTTTCGGCGAGGGTGATCATCGCCACCCAGCATCCGCTGAAGCGGGACAGCTCGAGGCCGTAGAGACCGTAATCCAGTACTTCCTGCACCGTGGCGGGGTTCAGCACCGGAATATGCATGTCCACAAAGGCGAATTCAGACTGCCCGGGATAGGAGGACGACTTACAGCCATGGTCGTCGCCGGCGATGATCAGCGCACCGCCCTTGGGAGAGGAACCGGCTGCATTGGCGTGGCGGAAGGCGTCACAGGAGCGGTCTACACCGGGCGTCTTGCCGTACCAGATACCGCAAACGCCATCCACCTCCGCGCCTTCGAACAGCCCCACTTGCTGGGAACCCCATACCGACGTAGCCGCCAGCTCTTCGTTCACACCGGGCACAAAGCGGATGTTGTACTCGCTCAGAAGTTTCTTGGCGCGACTCAACTGCTGGTCGTAACCACCGAGGGGGGAGCCGCGATATCCCGAGATAAAGGTCGCGGTGTTGAGACCGCGTGCACGGTCGATGCGCATTTTGTCGATGGGAAGCCGCACCAGGGCCTGGATACCCGAAAGCAGTACTCGCCCCTTGAGAGTGGTAAACCGGTCATCGAGGGATACCGATCTCGCGGCTACAGCCTGAGACTCGGTGTTCACATTGTGCTCACTCATACGCCTACTTCTTTTCCTCTGGTGGACACCCACTACTTAAGCAGACATCCGGTAATTATTGTGATTAGAGGCGCGCGTCGCCGATTTCGGCGCCGATTTAGACGACTTGTTGATACAGCGTCCGGAAATTGCGACGGCGTGGTCAAGCCATACTAGTGCCTTCGGCACATGGAAACATTGCTTTATTTACGGGTTTGCACGTAAAATTATGACAGCCATCTCGAGCAAGACTGAAACTGTAGGACAGGAGTTTATATGAAGCGCTCAACAGACCTGGATGATTTCGACCGCAAGATTCTGCGGGCGCTGCAGGAAAACGCCGATTATTCCATGGCTGAGCTTGGAGACAAAGTTGGCCTTTCCCATACACCTTGCTGGCGCCGGATCAAGCGCCTTGAAGCCGAGGGTATCATCCGTGGTCGCGTCACTCTCCTTGATCCGCGCAAACTTGACTTAGGGGTCACAGTATACTGCTATGTGACGATTCAAAACCACGACGAGGATTCACTGAACAACTTTGAATCCGCGGTGCAGGATGTTCAGGAAGTTGTGGAATGCTACTCCACCAGTGGCGACAAAGACTATGTTCTGCGGGTAGTGGTGGACAGCGTTGAGCATTACGAGCAGCTGCTGAAGCGCTCTCTCGTTCACTTGCCCAATGTGGCTTCTGTGAATTCTACCTTTGCATTGAAGCAGGTTAAGTACACCACTCAGCTTCCGCTCTGATTTTTTTGCTTCGAGCTCCGATTTTTTTTACGGAGCTCTGTTTTTAGCTTTGTGGCGGCCAAGTACCGGGGATTTGTTTTTGAAACCGCCATGAATACGTCCCTGTAGGCTGCGTCGGAAACATCCCTGTTTCCGACGCTTTCAAAAACAAATCCCCGGCACTTGCCCTTCAATTCGAACTATCAGCGCTGCAATTAGTATCCGGTGGCGGCAACGCAACATAACTAGCTACGAAGCTTTAGCCGTTTAGCGATCTGCAAGCCTACTGACCACCTCGGCCAGAACCCGCTCCAGATCACTTCCGTCGCAATCCACAACAATATCCGCGTAACGGCGATAAAGAGCCTGGCGCTCTTCAAACAGTTCATCAAAACTCTGCCCCGGCGCCTTCGCAATACCGCGGCTTTCATAATTGTGAATCCTCCGGCGCAATTCATCTGCCGTGCAGTTGAGAAACACCGCGGGGCCGAATTTCAGCAGGTTGTGCATACCTTCTTCGCTATACACCGCACTGCCACCGGTAGCGATGACATGATTGGGCAGTACCGCCTCGGCAATCACCTCCCCTTCAATACGACGCAGGTTCAGATAATCGCTTTCATTCATGATTTCCTGCAGGGTTTTGTCTTCCCGCAGCTGGATCAGCACATCCGTATCCACGAAATCCTTCGCCAGCTCCTTCGCCAGCAACACCCCAAGCGTACTCTTGCCGGCACCCGGCATTCCTATCAGTACCACACTGCCCTGTTTACTCATTGTTATCCGACTTCCAAATTGACGATCAAACGACAGGTCCGACGACTCAGTCTCCACGCCGCGGCAAAATAACAGACCGCAGCCACCCCAGCAGACTGTTGCCGGTGAGCAGCATTTTATCCAATTCATCCAGGTTGTGCGCCTGCCGGAAACTGTCGGCAAACAGTGCTTCGCGGGTGATCATCCGCCGGCGGGAATTGATCTGCTTGATCTCGCGTGCCGGATTGCCAGCAACCACGGTATTTGCGGGGACGTCGCGGGTCACGATACTACCCGCCCCCACCACCGCGTTATCGCCGATGGAAACGCCCTTGCAGATGATCGCGCTGTCACCAATCCAGACATTGTTGCCAATGGTCACAGGTGCGGTGCAGCGAAAAGGACGGGTGCGATTGTAAAGGCCATGCCAGTCGGAATCGGAGATATAGGCATTGGCGGCAAGCATGCAGGAATCGCCAATTGTTATGGATTGCCCGGCGGAGATGCGTACGCCCGGGGAAATCAACACATAGTCACCAATGGTGATATGGGCATCGCCGCCGCGGTGGCCCATGGCGGTAAAGCGGATACAGTTATCCGGGGTGGAGATCAGGTGCGGGAAGTTGCCCAGACGAATGTTGTTGCCGAATACCTTTACCGATGCAGGATGCATCACTTCCGGTTCGCGGCCGATGGCATCAAACTGAGGCAGCAGAAAATGTCGGCAGCGCCAGTTGCGATACTGCAACATCAGGCGCTTGAGCCAGTAAGGTCTATGATCCTTTCGCATATTTATTTTCGTATCGTCAGCGGAAATTATCGACTGAATTATTTTCAGATTTTTAAATGCGGCTATTATTTGCCAACAGATTTGCA
Source organism: Microbulbifer pacificus (assembly GCF_033723955.1). NCBI lineage: Bacteria > Pseudomonadati > Pseudomonadota > Gammaproteobacteria > Cellvibrionales > Microbulbiferaceae > Microbulbifer > Microbulbifer pacificus. The sequence goes on from NZ_CP137555.1 coordinate 555,994, forward strand.
CCCTGAGTGCATTGCAAACCTGGTAATCCACCGCTACTGTCCTGTGCAATAAACAAAGCCAAAGAATGACTATGGAAATCTCACACTCACCCGAACAACCTCTCGAACTGCCCCTGGATATCGACAGCATCAAAGGCTTTCTCGACCCACAGGAAGGCGCCGCGCTCTATCGTCTCGCGGCAGAGGCTAGCGATCTCGGCCCATGCCTGGAAGTGGGCAGTTATTGCGGAAAATCTACCGTTTACCTGGGCAGCGCCTGCAAGCTGATGGGCAACACCCTGTTCGCAGTAGATCACCACCGCGGCTCTGAAGAACACCAGCCCGGTGAGGAATACCACGACCGCGATCTATTTGACGAGCGCAGTCAGCTGATGGACAGTTTCCACAATTTCCGCAGCAATATGCGTGCGGCAGACCTGGAAGAATGCGTGGTACCGGTAGTGGCATCCTCCGCGATCGCAGCGCGCCATTGGAACACGCCCCTGGGCCTGGTATTTATCGACGGCGGTCACTCGCTCGAAGCGGCGATGACCGATTACCGCTGCTGGTCCCGGCATGTCGTGCCCGGCGGATATCTGGCCATTCACGACATTTTTCCCAATCCCGCGGATGGCGGTCAGGCGCCTTTCGAGATCTACAGGCTGGCGTTAGCTTCCGCTCAATTCGAGCTGGTGGAGATGGTCAAGACGCTCGGTATCCTGCGGCGTATCCAGTAACGCCACCCGGGTAAACAGTGTGCTGGCGGGGGTAAGGCCTGCCAGCGCATCTGCGGCGAGCAGCATGGCGCCTACCGTCCAGGTAGTTTTTTCCTCGGGCCAGATTGCGTTGTCGCGAAAGACATAGCCGGTCCAGTAACCGCCATCCCGGTCCTGCCAGCGGTGCAGGCCGCGATAGAGCTCTTCCGCCCTGTGCACTTCGCCCGCGGCGACCAGCGCCATGGTGAGCTCACAGGATTCCGCGACGGTAACCCACGGCTCATCGCTCACACAGCGACAACCGAGCCCGGCCACCACAAATTCATCCCATTTCTGACGTAAACGCGCCCGCGCATCACCGTCTTCAAATACTCCGGTGAGCACCGGGTAAAACCAGTCCATGGAAAAGCGTGCCTTGCTCTCCCAGGTACGATCAAAGCGCTCCGGCATTTCCCGCAGCGCATACCCCAGCTTTGACCGTGCAACTTTCCAGCTCGACGTCGATTTACCCAGCACTTCCGCGATCTGGATACCGCACTCGAAACTTTTGTAGATCGATGAGCAGCCGGTAACCAGCGCATCCCACATGGGCTCGCCCTGTGCGTCCACCGCCCACTGAATATCGCCATGCTCCGACTGCAGCGCCAGGACAAAATCCAGAGCTTTCTCCACCATTGGCCAGAAGCGCGACAAAAAGTCGCGGTCGCCGGTAATCAGAAAATGATGCCAGATTCCCGTGGCAGCATAGGCGACAAAATTGCTTTCACGGCGCTCGCGATTGTCTACCTCACCATCTTTGTACGCCGCCCACCAGCTGCCATCCGCGAGCTGCTCCGCAGCCAGCCAGGCGTAGGCTTTTTCCGCAGCATCATATTCACCGGCAATACTGAGCCCCATCGCCGCTTCCACGTGATCCCAGGGATCCGCGTGATGGCCACCAAACCAGGGGATGCAGCCGCATTCCAGCTGCTGGGAAAGAATATACTCGGCACACTGGCGAATAAAATTCTTGGGAAATAGAGGCAGCTCTGTACCCGGCGAAATAGCTGCAGCCACTGTACGGCTCATGCAGCCACCTCGCTATGGGGTTCCCGGCCAGTTGCGTGCCGCAACATCTCAGGGGAAGATTCATGGACCTGATCCCGGCTCGCCGGTTTTACAAAATACAGCGCGATACTTTTACCCAACACGGGATTGAGGAATTTTTCCAGCCAGCGTGTCAGCCGGGGTTTCTGCATCAGGTCCCATACCAGCAGGCGGTGATATGCGCTTACCAGAGGCTGGTCTTCGCGCCCCCAGAACAGACACTTCAACCACCAGTAAGGCGCGTGTAGTGCGTGTGCCTTGTGGCGGGCGAAATACTGGTGCCCATACCGCTCGACACTATGCCGCAACTGCTTTTCACGAAAAATCCGGATATGCCCGCCTTCCACCTGGTGATAGGCATCGGACAGTTTCCAGCAAACCCACTCGGGGAAATACGCAGGAACCGTCGCCGCAAAAATTCCTGCAGGCTTCAGCACACGGGTAATTTCTGCCAGCACACCCTCATAATCTTCAATATGTTCGAGCACTTCGGAGCAGATCACTGCATCAAAAAAATTGTCCGCAAACGGCAGCTGCAGCGCATCACTCACGCTAAACAGCAGGCGACCGGATGACTGATTGCCGGCGATAAATGGCTCCGCACGTGCACAAGCGGTGGCTATATCCCGCTGACTCAGATCCACTGCGAAAATATCCACGGCATCAGTGAGCATAAGATGAATGGCGTGGCGTCCTTCGCCACAGCCGAGGTCGAGAACCCGCTGTCCAGGCCTGAGGCTCAACAAATCAGGATTGACGGTAATCATCAGGCCGCCTCCCCCCGATTGCCGACGCCACTGGGAAAAGCAGTGCGGGAAATCCGCGAGCTGCCAGGATTTTTTTGAGCCTGTAGGTCTTCGCCATTGCCCGCGACGTCAGTATTCATTCCAGGCTCTGCGGAAATTCCGATGATTGCCCGGTAAAACGACACCAGGTGTTTAGCGGCCACCTGCCAGGAAAACTGCTGTTCAATTCTTCTGCGCCCAGCCGCACCCATTTCTGCACGCAGCGACGGATCTGACAACAGGCGCTCTATGGCGCGGGCGAGCGCACCGCTGTCTCCCGCGGGCACCACGATACCCGCATCGCCCACCACTTCCGGCAGCGCCCCGCCGTCACTGGAAATCACCGGCACACCACAGGCCATGGCCTCTCCCGCAGGCAGGCCGAATCCTTCGTACAACGAGGGACAAACCACCATCCCGGACGACGCGTAGTGCTCGACCAATTCCTGATTGGAAATGCCGGAGACAAAGCGCACACAGTCGTGCAGTTTCAGTTCTTGTAACAGTTTTTCAGTGGCACCGCCCTTTTTCAGCTTGCCAACCACCAACAAGGTTAGTTGCGGGTATCGACCGCGCAGCAGTGCCACCGCCTGCAACAGAAAGCGCAAGCCCTTGAGCGGCTGATCCGCGGAAGCCGTTGTCATGATCTGGAAAGGGTTGGCCACAACCTGAGGTTGGGGGGCAAAAATGTCCGTATCGATACCGTTGTAAATCAGCTTCAATTGCGACGGCGCAACGCCAAATTGCTCGACGATATCGTCAAAGGATTGTTTCGAAACAGTGACGATATGCTTCAGGCGTCGGGACACCTTGATCTGCATATTCAGAAAACTGTGCCAACGGCGAACCAGCAGCCGATAGAACCAGTCCGGCGCTGCATCCAAAGCCAGCTGACGATCGCGGGTAATCGGATGATGAATGGTTGCAACTACTGGAATCCCTGTTTTTTCAATGTCCAGCAGTCCGTAACACAGCGATTGGTTATCGTGCACCACGTCATAGTGATTCCCGTGATGGCGCAGATAACGGGCGACTCTGCGCCCGAAGGTATACGGTTCGGCGAATGCGCCGGTCAACTTGCCAAACCACTCGTAAAAATCTGCCCAACTGAGTAAATGCCGGGGCTTTAGTGCACGGGTTGGATTTTCGTGTTCGTACAGATTGAGCCCTGGCATCTTGATCAGACGCACGCGGGGATCAAGTTCGGGATAGGGCTGACCGGAAATGACATCGACCTTGTGACCGGCATCCACCAGAGCCTTGCTAAGGTAGTGGAGATATATTCCCTGGCCACCACAGTGGGGATGGCTGCGATAGCCGAGTAAACAGATATTCAGTGGCCGGTTACTGGCCGTCGGACCGTCTGTACGAGTTCCCAAGGCGGTCATAGATTCCCCAGATTTATTGTTTTGGCGGACGCACAAAAAACAGGCGTCTGAAGAAGCGAAGAATACACCGGCAAGGAAGTGACTGCCAGACCGAATCCGTCCACACCAGAGGCGAGACCAATCAGTCTAAAGAATTGCAGATTCCGCGATCAATACTCGAAACACAAACACCCCGGGACCCATGTCCCGGGGCAAAAAGTCTGGAGCATTCGTCAACGATCAGAAGCTGAACTTGTAGCCAACACCCAAATTAAAGATCCAGGAGTCGTACTCCATATCTTCATTTACGCGAACACTGACCCCATCCCCATTCACCGGCTCGAATGCGTCAAAACCGATTTCCACGCGGGGATCAGCATCGATGTACTTGGCGGATGCATTGAACAACCAATTGGCATTGCGGCCAAATTCTATATCCACACCAACTTGAGCTGCCCAGCTAAATGAGCTGCCGAAATTCACTAGACCGCCGGGGTCTCTGACCACCTCACCATCTGGCCCAACAAACGAAAGGTCAACCGTTCTCAGGTAATCCTGATCTATATCGGTGTAGTTAACGCCAATACCGACATATGGCTGCACCCAGGATTCAACACACACCGGATACCAGTTCACAAACAGCGTGGAGACATTGGTATCGAAGCTGCCAATACTGCCTGCCGCAGACCACTGGCCATAGTCTGGAGCAGAAATGCTGGTGACCACATTGGTATCGAGGTCCGCCCCATCCATATACCCAAGTTCAACGGCCCAGTGATCAGCCACAAACAAGGTGCCGTTGATAAACCAGGTTGTGTCATCGTCGAGGTCCAGGAAAGTGTCGACGGTGACCGGAATCAAGGGAGCATCAGGATCAATCGGATCCTCTACAAAAAACGTGTCACCCCTGCTAAGCGCATCGTCAGTAAGATCCATATAGGCAGCGCCGACACGGACGATAAAATCTCCGCCTTTGAAATCGGCAAGCGCAGGTGTCGCCGCACTCGCGGCGGCAATCGCCAGTGGTACAAGAAGGGACTTGGTTCGCATGGGTAACTCCTTTTAACTCTGAAATGCTCCATGGCCGCCGGGGCCATTGCACAAAAAATGACCCGCGCGTACGGTTAGTTTCAGTATAGGTGGAGTTTTCGAGAAAACCGCAAGTACTGCCTAAGCATTAGCTGACATATGGGAAGAAATTTCTGCAAGATCGTATTCATCAAAAAAAATGCCCGCCATAAGGCGGGCCAGTTTTCTCGAACACACTTTCAGGAGGAGAGTTTGCGACGCGCTGTGTACGCGTGTGCACAGCCGCCTCTCATTAGGTATAGCAGAGCAATTTCCACTGCCTACCCCCCTGTCATCAAAGCCGTTGATTACTGGTCGCAATCCACGCCTGAAAATTCACGGTCAGCACGTCAGACGCGCTGCAGGTAGCTCTCGTATTCCACGTCCGTTACCCTGGCTGCGATTTCATGTAGCTCCTGGCGTTTCAACATCACAAACAGATCGACGAATTCAGGATCGAAATATTCCTTCCAAAGCTTGCTTTCTTCGAACTGGTCGATCGCATCACTCCAGGTGTTCACCAATTGATGTTCGCTTTCAAGTTGATAGGCATCGCCTTCAACCGGCTCCGGCGGTTGCAGGCGATTTTCCAGACCATGGCATACGCCGGCCAGGATAGCCGCCAGTACCAGATAGGGGTTCACATCGGCACCGGCAATGCGGTGCTCGATACGCCGGGCATGGCAGTCGCCGGCGGGAATGCGGAAGGTTACGGTGCGGTTGTCATAACCCCAGCACAGGTTCAGCGGCGCGTAAGTGCTCTCCTGGAAACGCCGGTAGGAATTGCTGTGGGGCGCGAAAATCGCCATGGAATCATTGGCCGTCGCCATCATGCCGGCGACCGCCTGTCGCAGCAGGTCGGTACCCTCTTCGCTGCCATCGTCAAACACGTTATTGCCGTCCTTGTCTTCCAGACTCAGATGCACGTGCATGCCATTACCGGAGAGATCTCCAAACAGCTTGGCCATGGTGCTGACACGCAGGCCGTGACTGCGGGCCACACCCTTCAACAGCCGTTTGAACAGCAGGGTCTGATCCGCCACTTTTACTGGATCATTACAGTGCAGCAGGTTGATTTCAAACTGGCCGGGAGAATACTCGGAAATGATCGAATCAGCGGGGATATCCTGGGCTTCACAGGCAGCGCGCACGTCGGCAAAAAAATGCCGCTGGGAATCGAGTTCAGACAGGTCGTAAACATCGGTGGATGGAACAAGGTCGGAGTCATTGTCACTGACCGGCCGGGGATGCCCCAATTCATCGGCTCCTTCCTGCAGGAGGTAGAACTCAAGCTCGGTGGCACATACTGCCTTATAGCCGAGACGCTCTAGTCGCGCGACAACCTTCTGCAGCTGAGAACGGGGATCGGCGAACAATACGGTGCCATCCGCTTCGAACAGCTGCATATGCAATTGTGCAGTCTGCTCCCTATGCCAGGGCGCCATATGGATGGACGACACCGGCATGCAGATGCCATCGCTGTCGCCACTGGCAAAGACCAGCGGATTGTCTTCTATGTCGCGACCCCAAATATCCAGGCTAACGGCACTGCGCGGCATCTGCAGTCCGCCGCCGAGTAATTTGTGTGCAGAATCCGAAGGCAGCCATTTGCCCCGGGGTACACCATTGATATCGAAAACGAAGCCCTCAATCCATTTCAGTTTCGGGTGCGCGTCAAGAAAAGCTTCAGACGCTGCAAGCAATTCCTCGGACGGCTCATATTTTTCTTGTGCTGCCATAACCAATTCACTTCTGGGGGGTATTTTTTCCCCCGCCCGCGCGAAACATCACACGAGCGGGTTCCTTGAGACGCAGTTTACGCCATAGCCATGGCAGTATCATCCAGCGCACGACGAGCCTTTTCGACCAGCTCGTCGATCTGCCCGGTGGTTAGGATCAGCGGAGGAGCAATGATCATGGTGTCGCCGGTGGCGCGCATTACCAGACCGTTCTTGATACTCATATTGCGGCATACGGCACCCGCGGTGCACTTGTCATCAAAGCGCGCGCGGCTGGACTTGTCTTTAACCAGTTCCAGAGCGCCGACGAGGCCCAGTGAACGCGCCTCTCCAACAATAGGGTGGTCCGCCAGCTCCGCCCAGCGCTTGGCCAGATACGGCGCGGTGTTGTCGCGTACGTTTTCGATGATTTTTTCTTCCCGCAGGATGTTGAGCGTAGCCAGTCCCGCCATACAGGCGGCCGGGTGTGCGGAATAGGTATAACCGTGGGTGAACTCACCGCCCTTGGACTTGATCACATCGGCCACCCGGTCACTCACCATGGTACCGCCGAGCGGGAAGTAGCCATTGGTCACCGCCTTGGCAAAGGTCATCAGGTCCGGTTTCACACCGTAGTAGTCTGAACCAAACCACTCCCCGGTACGGCCAAAACCAAAGATCACCTCGTCCATCACCAGCAGGATGTCGTACTGATCCAGTACCTTTTTCACTTCCGGCCAGTAGGTTTCCGGCGGGATGATCACGCCACCGGCGCCCTGGATCGGCTCGGCGATAAAGGCCGCCACCTTGTCCGGCCCAAGCTCCTGGATTTTCTCGTCCAGACAGCGGGCGGCATAAATACCGAACTCTTCCGGGGACATGTCGCCGCCCTCACCGAACCAGTAGGGCTGCTGGATATGCTCGATATAGTCCAGGCTCTGGAACTGTTTATGCATTCCACTCATGCCGCCAAGGCTGGCGCCACCAATGGTAGAACCGTGGTAGGCGTTATTGCGCGAGATGATGATGCGTTTTTCCGGCAGGTCTTTCAGATCCCAGTAGCGGCGGATAATGCGCAGGTTGGTGTCATTGGCCTCGCTACCGGAGCCAGTGAAAAACACGTTATTCATGTGCGCGGGCGTCACTTCCGCGAGCAGGTCCGCAAGCTCGATGGACGGCACCGTGGTGCACTGGAAAAAGCTGTTATAAAACGGCAGCCGGTTCAGCTGCTCGTAAATGGCCTCGCTAATCTCCCGGCGACTGTAGCCGAGGTTGCAGCACCACAGACCGGACATACCGTCGAGCATTTTGTGACCGTCGATATCGGTGATGTAGACACCTTCAGCACTGGTAATCAGACGGGTGCCCTGTTGGCCCAGGTCGTGAAAATCGGTGAAGGGATGCAGCAGGTGCTCGCGGTCATGCTGTTGTAGTTGGCTCTTGTTCATGAACTCACTCCTGTTTCCTACCATGCGCCTGCAATCTGGATAACGGCGGGCGCCCTAAAATGTGATCACATTCTAGAGTGACCCGACATGAGAGTGCAACCACCTCCCGCAGAGTGCTCCTATTACTCCACCACGGACTTGCGACCGGCATAACTGAATTCGCAAGTTTCCGGCCACGGGCAGCCAGCCTACCCCGGCCAAACGTCCAGAAACAATATAGTCAGCGGTACCGCCATCACCGCCCGAGCGCGGTGATGGGAAATTTCAGCAAGGTATGCAGAGAGGGACTTCGGATCAGATTGCGCAGTCGACAGCATCCAGCAGCATATGGGTAATCAGGCCGATACCCAGCCAGCGCACCGGTTTCCAGGGCAGGAACATCATGGCGCCGTAAAACGAGATGGGGAACATTGTGTGCAGCGGGTGGAAATTGATACTGCAGCGACCCGGATCGTATACCGGGTTAGCCAGCAGGTGATCCAGGTCCACCAGGTTGGCGGTCAGCATAAACAATGCGGCTTTCTTCCACTCGCTGCGGAAGAAAAACCAGGCAATTGCCACTGGAACAACGACATGTAAAACGATATGGAGGTAACTGAACATCAAATCGGCAACAACTCTTCTGCAGAAATAGAACCCAGGCCTTCTTCGATATCCTGGCGAATGGCGGTACGCACCCGCTGCTCATCTTTTTGTGCGATGGCTTCAATCAGATCCTGGTGGCGATCCGGCAACTCCTGTACACCGAAGCGTTGAAACACCAGGTGCTGGAGTGGCGCTGTCTGCAGCCACAGGCTTTCGATCAGCGACAGGATGATATGCGGGCGACCGAGGCGATACAGGGTGAAGTGGAAGTCCAGGTTGCCGGTGACGTATTCCTGGATGTCATTTTTCTTCAGCGCCGCGGTGACCCGGTCATCCAGCGCCCGCAGGGTCGCAAGCTCCCCCTCTGTGACAAATGGCAGCGCCTGGGCCGCCGCCTGGCATTCCAGCGCCACGCGGGCCGCACAGATTTCATCCAGCCGTTCCCGGGTCATGCTGGGCACGGTAACCCGACGGGTATCGGAGAGCTCCAGTGCGCGTTCGGAGGTGAGGCGGCGCAGCGCCTCGCGCACCGGCATCGGGCTGCAGTTCAACTGCTCGGCCAGCCCGCGGATGGTGATGGCCTTGCCGGGCAGAAACTGGCCCCGCAGTAAGGCGTCGCGCACCTGGTAGTACACGCGCTCCTGGGTAGTACGAAAATCTTCCTGCGGCTCGATAAATTCGGCGTCCATCACTTGCGGTCCCGCGTCAAAGGATTCAGTTAAAGGAAACCCGCCAGGAAACGCTAGGCCGTTCAGGCGGACATCGCCAGCGCCAGCTTGTGCGGCGCCTGATCACCACCGACTTCGATGAGTTCGTCGGCAATGGCGCCAGTTTGCCACAATTCGTAGAAATCCTCCGCAACCTGTTTACCGGCCTCGGTCACCGCATTCCAGTAGCGCAGACGCTCCTCGGTGGTGAGCTTCACAAAGTCATCCCGATCCGGGATCTTGCCGTAAGGCAGCTTTGCCACCCAGGCGGGCGACGGCGCCACCAGAATGACATTTTGCATCGCACCGCCGCGCACCCAGCGCCAGCGGAAGCTTTTGTCGAACCAGCCGGGCACCATATAGGGGAAGAAATGCGGGTAAAGCACCAGCCCATCCGGATGCTCGAAACCCAGGTCGAAGTGGTAGTCGGTAATGCCGCCGTCGCGGTAATTGCCCGCCGGCGCTCCCGCCGGGGTGGGTACGCCGGCCATAACCAGCGGGATCGAACCGGAGGCCAGTACTGCCGGACAGACGTTTTCCGGATTCAGCGGTGTATTGACGGTGGACAGGTTGCGGAAAGTGATACTGGGGCTATCGCCCGTATGGAATACCACCCGATCCCAGAAGGCGCGCAGGCTGCGGCGACTGACCGCATTGGCCAGCGCCGACGCCAGCAGCGCCGGAGCCAGCACGGCCTTCTTTTCGCTCGCCAGTGGCCCGCGCCCACGAACGGTGACGAAATGGCTGCGCCACACCGGGTTACTCGCCACCTCTTCGGCCCCGGCGCTGCCAAGAACGTCGAGCAGTATCCGCTCCCCGGCAGCGGTAATTTCTGCTGGTGTCGGACGCGCACTGTCATAGGTCTGGTTGATATACCCGTACTCCAGCGTTTCCAGCGCCGCCATGGGGTTGGAATTGGCGTAGCACATGTTGCGGAAGCTGCCGATGGACGAGCCGAGGGTCGCGATAGGTGCACTGCGATCGCGAAAAAATTCACCGATCAGCACCCGGTCCAGTTGACTGATCACCAGCCATTTGGGCCCGCCGGACGCCCCTACCTGCGTAGAGATCATATCCGGGCGCAAGCCCTCTTCCCTGATCCGGCCAGCAGCATTACTGCCCGCCAGGATCACACAACTTCTCGCTTTACTCACGCTCACCCCTTCAACTACGTATATCTGCTTGTCCGCCAGGCCTGATTACCATTCCCCGGTATTTGGCATGGAGGCCCATGGCTCCTGCGGCCCGAGTGGTTCGCCTTTCTGCAACAACTCGATGGAAATATTGTCCGGCGAGCGCACAAAGGCCATGTAGCCATCCCGCGGTGGGCGATTGATGGTCACACCCATGTCCATCAGGCGCTGGCAGGTTTCGTAGATATTGTCGACGCGATAGGCCAGGTGACCGAAGTTGCGTCCGCCGCTGTAGGTTTCCGGATCCCAGTTATAGGTCAGTTCCAGACAGGGGCGCTTGTCGCCATTGGCGGATTCGGCATCGCCCGGCGCGGCAAGAAATATCAGAGAAAAGCGGCCTTTCTCGTAATCATTGCGGCTAACCTCATACAGACCCAGCTTGTCGCAATAAAATTCCAGAGATTTTTCGAGATCGGTGACTCGCACCATTGTGTGCAAATATTCCACTGCAACGCCTCCTTTGTGGGATTACAATCCCGATACATCAACAAGGTGACTACTTTAGTCACCAGACAAAAAGTTACCAGCGCGAAATGTACCAAAAATACTATCGACATTTTTTACAGGCCGCCCAAAAAGCAGCCTCCGACGCTTGCGACCTGCCAGTTCTGCACATGGCATGCCACTCTCACCACTACTGGCCAGACGTCACCCTGGACGCCGTCAACGCCTACTGGCAGGACGCCGCACAGATGGCCGACAGCAAGTGGGAGAAAATTTTCGGTGAAAAGATACCCGCCTTCCAGCGCGGCATCGCCAGTGCCCTGAATCACCCGGCACCGCAACAGATTGCGCTCGCCCCCAACACCCACGAGCTGGTGTACCGGCTGATCAGCGCCTTTGATCTGAACCAGCCTCTGCGTATTCTCACCACCGATGGCGAATTTTACAGCTTCGCCCGCCAGCTGCTGCGCCTGGAAGAGCTCCCCAATGTGGAAGTGGTGCGCGTGGCCACACAGCCATTCGCCACCCTGCCCCAGCGCTTCGAGCAGGAACTGCAGAGCGGTCGTTACCATCTGGCTTACGCCAGCCAGGTCTTTTTTGATTCCGGCGTGGCCTTCCCGGGCCTGCTGGAATTGGCCGCGCGCAAGCCCGACACCACCCAGATGGTGATCGACGGCTACCACGCGTTCTTCGCGCGTCCCACAGATCTCTCCGCCATCGCCGACAAGGTCTTCTACACCGCGGGTTCCTACAAATACCTGGGTGCCGGCGAAGGCATGTGTTTTATGACCATTCCGCGCAATTGCGAGCTGCGCCCGCTCAACACCGGCTGGTTTGCGGAAATGGCGGAGCTGGAAAACCGCGCGGAAGGTGTAGGGTTTGGCAACGACTGGCTGCGCTTTGCCGGCGCCACCATGGACTACTCCCCGCTGTACAAGGCCCTGGCGGTTCTCGACCTGTACGAAAGTGAAGGTATTTCAGTAACCAGCATCCACAATTATGTACTGGGCAATCAGCAGCGCTTTCTCGCGGCCATGGACGACGCACAACATCCGCTGCTGAACCACGACAATCTCATCGCCCACGATCTGGAAAATGGCCACGGACATTTCTTCACCTTCCGCTGCGGCAGCGCGGAAAATGCAGAAAAATTGCAGGAAGAACTGCGGCAAAAAAATGTTCTGTGTGATCGCCGCCAGCAATTATTGAGGCTGGGTTTTGCGCTCTACCATCCGCAAGAGGAAACCTTCGCGCGCCTGTTCACCTGATATTCATCTTTCCGGCGCAACAATGAGCACCGTCAATGATGTTTTACTGGCAATAAAAGGATTCGCCATGCAAAAGACTCTGAAACTGTTTTCCGCCGGCCTGCTTGCAGGCCTCGTTGTATTCGCTAGCGGCTGCGGCAGTGATTCCGACAAGCGCCCGTCCGGTACGCTGATTTCCATCTCCTCCCAGGGTGAAGCCAGCCAGGCCCCGGACATCGCCAATATTTCCGCCGGTGTTGTCACCGAAGCGAGCGAAAGCAGCGCGGCCATGCAGGCCAACGCTGAGCAGATGGACAAACTGATGAAAGCCATTAAAAAGGCCGGCATCGCAGACAAAGACGTACAAACCAGCGGCATTAACCTGATGCCCCGTTACGACTACCAACCCAACCGCGAACGCCAGCTACTCGGTTACCAGGCGCACAACACCGTCAGTATTACCGTGCGCAAGCTGGATGAACTGAGCAAGGTGATCGATCTGCTCACCGCCGCAGGCGCCAACCAGATCCATGGTCCCAGCTTCTCCATCGGCGAGCCGGAACCACTGCTGGCCGAAGCCCGTGAAAAAGCTCTGAAGCAGGCCCAGGCCCGCGCGAAATCCTATGCGGATGCCCTCGGCACCAAGGTACTCAGAATCGTGAGTATTTCTGAAGGCAGCCATGGCGGCATGCCACGGCCGATGATGCGCGCAGAAATGGCTTCCGCCAAAGACAGTGCCAGCACGCCGATTGCAGTGGGAGAGACTTCGGTTTCAGTGAATATGGAACTGGTATTCGAACTGGCGAAATAAATCGAAGCTAAGTCTTCAGACCACTAAACGTGGACGAGAAGGTGGCGATACCGGGTACAGGGTTGTGAGACCTTCCGCGAGAGGGACCTCGCGGAAGAGCCCCCAGGGATGGGTTCACGGCGCGTCTCACAACCCTGTACCCGGTAGCGCCACCGCCACCGATCTAAAATGCAGCGCTATTCAGGCTGTTTGAAAACTTCCCCACCTTTCATCACAAACCGCACCCGCTCCAACGCGGTAATGTCTTCCAGTGGATTGCCAACCACCGCGATCATATCCGCCCACTTACCCGCGGCAATACTGCCCAGTTGATCTTCCACTTTCAAAAGTTGCGCGGCATTCAAGGTGGCTGAACGAATGGCGTCGGCGGGGCTCATACCGCCCTGCACCATCAGGGAAAATTCTTTCGCATTGTCGCCGTGGCGGCTGACCCCGGTATCGGTACCGAAGGCAATTTTCACCCCCTTCCGGTGGGCACGGTAAAACGTATCCTGGATAAGAGGGCCAATTTTCGCCGCCTTGGTGCGCACCATGTCCGGAAAAAACCCCTCCACCGCAGCCTTCTGGGTGACCCAGTCCCCCGCCATCAGCGTGGGCACATACCAGGTGCCGTGCTCCCGCATCAGCGCCATGGTTTCCTCATCCATATAAGTGCCGTGTTCGACGGAATCCACCCCGGCGCGGATCGCCCGCTCCATACCTTCCTTGCCGTGGGCGTGGACTGCCACGGTAAACCCATAGTCCTTCGCGGTTGCAACAATCGCCTCCAGCTCATCCTGCATGAATTGCGGATTCTGGCCGCTCTTGGCAACACTCAACACACCGCCGGTGGCGGTGATCTTGATCAGGTCCGCGCCGTCTTTGTAGCGCTGGCGCACCGCCTCGCGGGCGCTGGCCACGCCGTTTACCACACCATCGGCCGGCCCCGAGCTGCCCATCAGGTCCTGGCGATAGCCATTGGTGGGATCGGCATGGCCGCCGGTGGTGGCAATGGATTTACCGGCGGTGTACACCCGCGGGCCGACAATGTCGCCGCGATTGATGGCATTGCGCAGGCTCAAGGTGACATTTTCCTTGTCTCCCAGATCCCGCACGGTGGTAAACCCGGCCATCAGGGTACGCTCGGCGGTATTGACTGCGCGCAAGGTGTAATCGGCCGGGTTCCAGGTAAAGGTTTCAACATAGGTACGCGGGCCGTATTCAAAGGCGAGATGGGTATGCATATCCATCAAGCCCGGCAGCACGGTAAACGCACTCAGGTCGATCACGCGCTCGCCGTCGCGCCTGGTAAACCCGCGTTCAACGGATTCCACCCGGTCATCGACGATATGTACGGTGCGCTTTTCGTGCAGACGGCCGCGTTCGCTATCGAACAGCCAGCCCGCGTGTACCGCGATATTTTCCGCGCTTGAAGCCGACGACCAGGCGAGAACGACGCTTGCCAACAGACGGCTGAAACCGCGCGTTACAAAATACGATTTTGCTAGATGAGTAGTCATTGGGCCCCCGGATCTTAGTGGGCCGCGATTTCAGCCGCCCATTTTTATACTGTTTTTTTACTTATTGATCATGACTTCACTGTCGGTCACAAAAAAGGCGCGATCAATGTAGCGCATTTCCGCGATATAAAAAAAGCCCGGTGCTATCGCAACCGGGCTTTCGACAAGCCCCGCTAAGGCTATTCAGTGGTGGGAATGACTTCCACCTGCCCGATACCAAGTGCCTCGATGTCTTTCTGGATCTTGCTCAGGTCGCCAACCACCATCCAGGTAAACTGCTCCGGCGCCAGGTATTCCTTCGCCGCCGCCGCCACCTGTTCCTTGGTCAGGGCACTGACCCGCTGGGGGTAGTCCGCGATATATTCCGGCGGCAACCCTTTTTCTACCTGCCAGGCGATGCTTGAAAGCAACTGCCCTTTGGTCTGGAAGAGCGCACTCTGCTTCAGCACTTCATCGTCCTGGTAGTCCTTGAGCTCCACTTCCTCGATCGGCCGCGTACTCAGATAGGCTTTGTACTCTTTCAGTAATTCCTGCATGGCCTGCGCGGTCTTGTCGGTCTGCACGGGCGCAAACACGATGTACGGGCGCTGTGCCTCCGTATCCAGGGAAACCGCACGCGCACCGTAGGACCAGTGCTTCTCCTCGCGCAAGTTCATGTTGATACGCGAAGTGAATTTTCCGGCGATGGCGGATGCCATCGCATCGAAGGCCTCGGCTTTTTCCGGTGTCCACTCCGGCATCACCAATCCCGCCATGATGAAGCTCTGTTGCGCGCCCGGGCGGTCGAGCAGGTAGATACGCGGTTTTTCCGGTCGTGCAACCTGCGGGATATTCAGTTTCGGCACCGGATCTTTTGGTGCGCGCCAGTCGCCCAGGGTATGGTTCAACAGTTTCTGGAGTTCATCCTTGGTGATATCGCCCACCACGGTGAGCTGGGCGTTGTCCGGGCGCAACCAGGTCTCGTGGAATTTCAACAGGTCGTCGCGGGTAATCGATTCGATCGCCTCCGGTGTTCCCGAGCCTGTCAGCGGCGCACCGTAGGGGTGATCCTTGCCAAACAGCAACGGAGGCAGCTTTCGCATCGCCAGCCCCTGGGGCTGCGCCTCTTCCTGTCGAATGGAGTCCAGCCAGTTGGATTTGACCCTGGCCAGGTCCTCTTCCGGAAATAGCGGACTGGAAATAACATCGCGGAACAGTTCCAGAGAGGATTCCAACTGGGATTTAAGCGCACTGAAACTCAAGGTGTTGTAATCGAGGCCGCTGCCGGCGCCGATACTCGCGCCCAATTCCTCCTGACGGGCACTGAACGCCAAACTGTCGTATTTGCCCGCGCCCTCACTCAGCATTCGCGCCACCACGGATGCAAGGCCAGGCTTGTCGCCATCGGCGGAAGCACCACTGCGATACTGCAGGCTCATGAGAACAACGGGGGTATCGTGACGCTCCGCCAGCACTACCTTGAGCCCATTGTCCAGGGTGAAGGACTGCTGTTGTGGAAGCTCGAGCTCCACGGTTTTGTCTACCACCGGCAGTTTGCTGCGATCCACATCTTCGCCGGCAACCGCGTATTTATCCTTCGGTTGTATCACCAGCGTGAAGTGCTGCGGCTTCAGCCACTTCTGTGCCACGTTTTGCACATCGTTGACGGACACCCTGGCGTAATCATCAAGTCCCGTCACCAGCGCGTTGGGGTCTTCGTAATAGAACTCCGAGCTGGCGAGAATATCGGTCTTGCCGCCGAAGCCACCGATTTTTTCCAGCCCCTTCACCAGACTGGCGAACTCGCTCTGCTTGATACGCTTCAACTCTTCCACACTAACACCGGTGCGGGCGAACTCTCGCAATTCCTTATCGAGTAACTTCTCGACCTTTTCCACCGACACCCCGGGTTTCACGTCCACCATCAATATCAGCTGCCCGGCCAACTGGCGGCCGTAATAAAAGGCGCTGACGCTGGTGGCGACCTTTTCATCCCGCACCAGGCGGCGGTACAGCAGGGAATTTTTTCGATTCGCCAGCAGGGATGTGAGAAGATCCAGGGCGTTTTCTTCGTCACTGCCAATGGCCGGCACATTCCATACTTTGTAAATTCGCGCCTGGGGCACCTGGTCGGTGACCTCGAGACGCTTGTTGACCTGGTTTGGAAGCTCCCAGTTCTTCAGCTCCTGCGGCACCGAGGTACTGGGAATGCCGCCGAAATACTGGCGGGCTTTCTTCATGGCCTCCTCGACCGTGATATCGCCGGCGATGGCCAGAATTGCATTGGCGGGCTGGTAGTAATCGGAAAACCACTGCTTGACGTCGTCGAGACTGGCGTTGTCCAGGTCTTCCATGGAGCCGATCGTGGTCCACGAATACGGATGGTCTGAGGGGAAAGTATTGGTGGCAATCAAGTCAAACGCCTGGCCGTAAGGCGCATTTTCACCCTGACGTTTTTCGTTCTTGACCACGCCGCGCTGCTCGTCGAGCTTTTCCTGGCTGATGGCGCCCTTGAAATGCCCCATACGGTCCGATTCCATCCACAGCGCCATATCCAGCGCGCCCTTGGGGACGGTTTCAAAATAATTCGTGCGATCGTTATTGGTGGTGCCGTTCATATCGGTGGCGCCGGAGCGCTGGAACGGTTCGAAGTACTCGCCGGGGAAGTTTTCCGAGCCGTTGAACATCAGGTGCTCAAACAGGTGGGCAAACCCGGTTTTGCCGCGGGTCTCATCCTTGGAGCCCACCTTGTACCAGATATTGATCGCCACCACCGGTGCTTTGGGGTCTTCGTGAACGATGACGGTGAGGCCGTTGTCGAGAACTTCCTTGTGGTATGGCAGCACGATTTTTGGCGGCTCCACAAATGCGTCATTACCACTGGCGGCTGCCTTGCTGCTGGCCGCGGCTTCCTTGTCGACGCTGAGTGCCTTGTGCACCTTATGGTCCGCACCGGTTGCCTCCTGCTGGCGGTCGCAACCAGCCACGCTGCCCAGAAGAAACACGGCTAACAGGCCAGCGGGCCACAGGGCAGTTCGCATATCCATTGTCATCTATCCTGATTTTTCGGTTGCTCTCGGCAAAATTGCACACGGCCGGGCAGAGTCTGCAAAGACAGCTCTCAGACTGAAGGATAGTCGGGAGAAATTCCCCAGGTCAGAAGCACCGGCAAATGGGGCAAGCGGGTAAAAGTGTAGGCGAAAAAACGGGCGCCGTAGCGCCCGAAAAATACTTCACAGAGAGACGATTTGTCGTCAGGGATTGCGGATCACGCACAGGTTTCCTGTGCGGATCGGCTTAAGCAGCGGCGGAATCCGCCTTGTTCAGTGCATCCTTGTGCCCAAAGCGCTCTTCGGCAATACGGTCGGCCACGTGTGCGGTGGTTTCACCGGTTTCATCGGCGCGCTGGAAAACTTCCTGCATGGTGGTGCCGATGGTTTCGATGTGCGCCTTCACTTGCTCGGCGTTGTATTCGCCCTGCTCCTGGCCGACCTTCTGGTAATAGACATCAATGATGCCACCAGCGTTGATGACATAGTCCGGCGCATACAGGATGCCTTTCTCTTTCAGCACCTGAGCGTGGCGCTCTTCCGCCAGCTGGTTGTTGGCGGCGCCGGCGATGGCACCCACTTTCAGACGGCTGATGGTGTTGTCGTTGAGGATGGCGCCCAGCGCACAGGGGGCGAACAGGTCCACATCCAGATCGAAAATTTCGTCGGCGCCCACCGCAGTCGCACCCAGCTCGTTGACGGCGCGATCGATGTTGTCCTGGAAAATATCGGTAACATACAGCTCCGCACCGGCGTCCTTCAGCAGCTTGGCGAGGCGGAAGCCCACATTGCCCACGCCCTGGATAGAAACCTTGAGACCGTTCAGATCGGTGCGACCCCAGCGGTGTGCAACCGCAGCCTTGAGGCCCACAAATACACCGTATGCGGTAGACGGAGACGGGTCACCACCATGTTCCTGGCCTGGAATCACACCGGAAACGAACTGGCTGCGCTCGCCGATGATTTTCATATCCGCCACGCTGGTGCCGGAATCTTCGGCCGTGATGTATTTGCCACCCAGGGTATTGAGGAAGTCACCCATGGCACGCAGCAGTTCCGGAGTCTTCTGCTTGCGCGGATCGCCGATGATCACGGACTTGCCACCGCCCAGCTTCAGGCCGGCCATCGCGGATTTGTAGGTCATGCCGCGGGACAGACGCAGTACGTCTTTCAGGGCCTCGGAATCATCCGCATAAGGCCACATACGGCAGCCGCCGAGGGCGGGGCCGAGATTGGTGTTGTGGACGGCAATAATGGCCTTCAAACCGCTTTTGGCGTCGTGGTAAAAGGCCACTTCTTCGTGATTATCGTATGCGGGGTGGGAAAATATGCTCATTTCTATCCTCTCCGGAGGCCGGTTTTACAACGGCGCCAGACTCGGCCGATTTTGTCAGCTCCATCCGCAACCGCGCTTTATTCTAGGCCCCTAAGAATATAGCCTCCAGCACCGTACGGGCATTGCGTTCTTTGCGCCAACAGACCCATCGGTATAAACCACATCCCACATATCGATTTTTATTAGGATGAAACAACTCCAGGTAATCATCACCGCCAAATGGTCACCAAACATACAGCAATGTATCCCCCGCCTAACTGGTCTGTAATCCTCCGTCTGGTAGAATCCGCGCCCAAACAGAACTTCCTCCACGCAGAGAAGCCAACCGAGAAACCACCAGAGAAGCCTCCATGCTGAATGCCGACGCCCTCAAGCAGCTGACCCAGTTGAAAACCGAAATCCGCTCTTCCAAGGAATTTGCCGAGGGGCGTGTGCGCGGCAGCAGCGGCAAGTTCGGGTTTGTGGTGCTGGACGACGGCCGCGAGGCATTCCTGCCGCCGGCGGAAATGGACCGGGTATTCCCCGGCGACCGGGTGCGTATAAGCCTGACCGAAGAGGAACAGGGAAAGCTCACCGCCGAGCTGGACCAGCTGATCGAATCCAGCCTTACCTACCTGGTGGGGCAATATATCCAGCGGGGCCAGGGCCACTTTATCCAGCCCAGTGAGCCGGGCCTGTCGCGCTGGATCTTCCTGCCACCCAAAGCGCGCGGCAAGGCGCAGCCTGGTGAGTTCATCGCCTGCTCCATCAATCGCCACCCGTTCAAGGACGGCAAGTCCCAGGCGAAAGTGGAATGCGTAATCGGCAAGCCGGACATGGCCGGTATCGAACACGCGTTTATCGTTGCCCAGCACCGACTGCCGAACCAGTTCAGCTTGGCCGCCCTCGAGCAGGCGGAGGCCATCCCGGCGAAACTGGAAGCGCTGTGCGCCGAGCGCAAGGATCTGTCCGATCTGGGCTTTGTCACCATCGACGCCGAGACCACCCGGGATATGGACGACGCCCTTGCCGTCACCGCCGCGGACAACGGCTGGAACCTGCACATCGCCGTGGCCGACCCTTCCAGCCTTATCGAACCGGGTTCGCCCCTCGACAAGGAAGCGCGCCAGCGCGCCAACAGTGTCTATCTCACCGGTGAAACCCTGCCGATGCTGCCGGCAAACCTGTGCGAAAACAGCTTCTCGCTGCTGGCGGGCGAGCTGCGCCCGGCGCTGGTGCTGCATATTGCCATTGGCAGCGACGGCGCCCTCAATGGCTGCGAATACGAATTCGCCGCGATCCGCTCCCAGCACAAACTGAGTTACAACCAGGTGGCGCGCTTTATCGAAGGCGACGACAGCGCGGTGCCCGCGGACCAGCAGCAGAGCCTGCGCCTGCTCGACGCCCTGAGCAAAGCCCGCACCAGCTACCGCGCCGGTCACTCGCTAATGATGGAAGACCGCCCGGACTACGAGCTGATCCTGAATGACCAGCGCAAGATTGAGCGCATTGAAAAGCAGGAGCGCACCGCGGCCCAGCGCATGGTGGAAGAAGCCATGCTCGCCACCAACATCTGCGCCGGCGAAAAGCTCGCGGAACTCGGTGCCGGTTGCTTCTCCATTCACCTGGGCTTCCGCGACGAACGCATGGCGGAAATTCGTGCGCTGCTGAAAGACGCACTGCCCGAATACGCGGAGCAGGATCTGCACCAGCTGGACGTCTATCTGAAACTGGTCAAACACCTCGAAGGCCACGCAGACGCGGAAATGAAAAACGTGCTGGCGGTGCTGAAGCGCATGTTGCGCCCGGGCGAGTTATCCAACAAGGCCGCCCCGCACCTGGGACTCGGCCTCGCGCACTACGCCACCGTCACCTCCCCTATCCGCAAGTTCAATGATCTGCACAACCACCGCGCCCTGCGTGCCGCCCAAGCTGGCAGCGAGCTTCCGTCACTCAACGACGAACAGGGCGAAGCCCTGCAGCAGAGCGTGGCCACCGGCCGTCAGGCGGACCGCGCGCTGCAGCAGTGGCTGTATTGCCAATACCTGGAAGGCAAAGTGGGCGAAACGTTCACCGGCAAGATCACCCTGGTAAACGGCGCCGGCATCGGCGTGCGTCTCGAGGAAAACGGCATCAACGGCTTCGTGCGCTTCAACGGCAAAAAGAATCCGTTCGAGTTTGACGGCAAGCGCCTGCGGATCACCCGTGGCGATGAGCGCTTCCAGCTGGACCAGGAGGTACAGGTGAAGGTGGGTGCGGTGGATACCGACAAGCGCCGCATCGCCCTTGAACTGGTGACGGATACGCCGGACCAAAGCCAGGTGGATGCAGCACCCGAGCAGGCCGACCACACTGCCGAGTAATTCCGTCACTACAATTTCAAAAGCGCAATTTCACACACAGTTCCAGCCGCGGCGCCAAAAGCACCGCGGCTTTTTTCGGCCCAACCCGGATCGCGGTCATAACCCCCGGGCCCAAATATAAGGAAATCCAATGTCGACCATCGCTAACCTCACCCCCGCGCCCCTGTGGAAACACTTCGCCAAACTGTGCGAGATCCCGCGCCCGTCCAAACACGAAGACAAGGTTGTGGCGTATATCGTCGATTTTGCCAAGAACCGCAGCCTCGACGTCAAGCTGGACCAGATCGGCAACGTCATCATCAAGAAGCCGGCCACCCCGGGTATGGAAGACCGCAAAACCCTGGCGATGCAGAGCCATGTGGACATGGTGCCGCAGAAAAATGCCGATACCGAACACGACTTTCTCACCGATTCCATCAAGCCCTATATCGATGGCGAGTGGGTGACCGCCGAAGGCACCACCCTCGGTGCCGACAATGGCATCGGCGTGGCCGCGATCCTCGCACTGATGGAATCCACGGATATCCCCCACCCGGCCCTGGAAGCCCTGCTGACCATCGACGAAGAAGCGGGCATGACCGGTGCCAAGAACCTGCAGCCCGGCCACTTCGAGGCCGACCTGCTGCTGAACCTCGACACCGAGGACGAGGGTGAACTCTATGTGGGCTGTGCCGGCGGCGTGGACGTGAATGCTTCCCTGCCCTACACCGCGGAGCCGGTTCCCGCCGGGCATCAGGCGTTCAAACTGAGCGTGCGCGGCCTGCGTGGCGGCCACTCCGGTCTGGATATCGACAAGGGCCGCGGCAACGCCAACAAGATCGCCAACCGTATCATCGACGCCGCGCTGCAACAGATTCCCGAATTGCGCATCGCCAGCCTCGATGGCGGCAGCCTGCGCAACGCCATTCCGCGCGAGTCATTCAGTGTTATCACCGTGCCCGCCGCTAACACCGCCCAGCTGCTGGACATCGCGCAGCAAGCAATTGCGGTGATCAAAACGGAGCTGGATAACGAAGCCAAACTGGATATCGCATTGGACGCTACCGATGCGCCCGCATCCGTTATGGACGCAGACGCCCAGCTGAAACTGATCCGTATCATCCGCTGCTGCCCCAACGGCGTGGAGCGTATGAGCACCGCGCTCGAGGGCATCGCCGATACTTCCAACAATCTGGCTCGCGTCGTCACCGAAAACGAGAACGGCAACAGCCGCGTGCGTATCCAGTGCCTGGTGCGCAGCCTCTCCGATACTGCCCGCGATGAGCACGGCCTCAATGTGGCCGCCGCGTTCCAGCTCGCCGGTGCGCAGGCGAGCCTGGACAATGCTTACCCGGGCTGGACACCTAATATGCAGTCGCCACTGCTGGCACTGATGAAAGACGTCTACCAAGAAATGGAAGGCAAAGAGCCCGAAGTAAAAGTGATCCACGCCGGCCTCGAATGCGGCCTGCTGGCCAAACCCTACCCCAACTGGGACATGGTCTCCTTCGGCCCCACCATCCGCCGCGCGCACTCGCCGGAAGAGCGGGTGCATATCCAGAGCGTGGCGAACTTCTGGGATTATTTCCTGAAAGTCGTTGCGGCGATTCCAACGGCCGGGTAACTTCAATTCAAGAAGCGAATTAGCCGCGCGTGATTATCCCGGCAGCTTTGCTAGCCGGGATAATCGTTGCAGAAATCCAGTTATCTCCAATCAATAGATACATTAAAACGGGAGAGATTCCATGTTCAGTCATATCATGATCGGCGCAAATGACGTCGAAGCTTCCAAGGCCTTCTACGATGCCATTCTCGGTGCCATGGGCCATAAGCCCGGCGTAATGGATGCAAAAGGCCGCTGTTTCTACTTTACTCCCTCCGGTGTTTTTGCGATTACCAAGCCGCTGAACAATGAGCCTGCCTCCCACGGTAATGGCTCCACCATTGGCTTTACTGCGGACAGTCCCGCCGCAGCCGATGCCTGGCATGTCGCTGGACTGGCCAACGGCGGCACCGAGTGTGAAGATCCACCCGGCGTGCGCGAGACCCCTAACGGCAATCTGTATCTCGCCTACCTGCGCGATCCCTCCGGCAACAAAATCTGCGCACTGCACCGTATGGGCTAAGCCCAAATATCCGGTAAGCCAGTACGAGACTGGCTCACCGGACATTTCCGCTGCGAATCATTGCGATCAACATCACGTGATCAAACCTGCAAGGAATGCATCATGACTCCCGCGATCAACAGCGCCACCAAAGCGAAAATTTCCTATCAGATCCACGAATACAGTCACGATCCCGCTGCGGAATCCTACGGCCTTGAGGCCGCGGAAAAGCTCGGGCTGGACCCAAAGCAGGTATTCAAAACGCTTGTAGTGTCGCTGGATGGAAAATCTCTCGCCGTCGCCATCCTGCCGGTGGAAACACAGCTCAATATGAAACTGATCGCCAAGGCGGCTGGTGCAAAAAAAGCAGCAATGGCGGACAAGAACGATGTGATGCGCTCTTCCGGCTACGTACTCGGTGGCGTGAGCCCGCTGGGACAGAAAAAACTCCTGCCCACCTTCCTGCACCATTCCGCGGA
The DNA here is from genome assembly GCF_033723955.1 of Microbulbifer pacificus. Taxonomy (NCBI): domain Bacteria; kingdom Pseudomonadati; phylum Pseudomonadota; class Gammaproteobacteria; order Cellvibrionales; family Microbulbiferaceae; genus Microbulbifer; species Microbulbifer pacificus. The sequence continues at coordinate 579,917 of NZ_CP137555.1, forward strand.
AGCCCAGCCCACTATCTTCGTCAGCGCCGGCCGTCGCGGGCTGGAAATTGAACTGGCTCCCCAGGATCTGCTGCAACTGACGCGGGGAAAGTTTGCGGAACTGGTTATCTGAAAAACCTTCCAAGGAATTGAAAGACGCACTGCATGACCCACTACGAATGGCTGCTATTTGACCTGGACGGCACACTGAGCGACCCAGCCGAGGGCTTCATCAATTGCATGAACCACGCGCTGGAATTTCACGATTTCGCCCCCCGCCCAGCCGACGAACTCACGCCACACATAGGTCCGCCGCTTGAGCAGACCATGGCGCAATTGTCCGGAAGCAGCGACGAGGTCCTCATCCGTTCCATGGTAAATAAATACCGCGAGCGCTACGGCGAGACCGGCTATGTGGAAAATACACTCTACCCCGGCGTCGCCGAGATGCTGGAGAACCTCTGTAGCAATGACAGTGTCCGCCTCGGGGTCTGTACCTCCAAGCGTGCAGACTTTGCCGGAAGGATTCTCGAGCAGTTCAACCTGCGCCACTACTTTGAATTCGTCAGCGGCGGCGATGTGGGCATTGCCAAGTGGCAGCAACTGGAAAAATTGCTCGCAGAAGAGTGTATTAGCACACAAGCGTTGATGATCGGCGACCGCCACTTTGACCTGACTGCCGCGCATAAAAACCATCTGCACTCTGCCGGTGTACTGTGGGGATACGGTTCACCCCAGGAACTGCAAGAACACCACCCCACCTACCTTTTCTCCAGTCCTGCGGAGATTTGCCAGCAGTTTTGAGGCAGCCCCCACAGATGTGACCTCGTGTTCCCGATTGGCCGGCCCCGCTGCTGGCCCTGCCACCGCGGTTGCCGCATAATGCACGGCCGCTTTGACGATTCCGATAACTCCGACAACAAACGGCCTGCTGTATGTGGTTTAAAAACCTGCGCGTCTACCGCCTTACCCGTGAATTCACCCTCTCCGCTGAACAGCTGAACGAGCTGCTCGAACCTGATACCTTCACCCCCTGCGGTAGCCAGGACATGGCCCGCTACGGCTGGGTAGCGCCGCTCGGGCGCCACGGCAGCGAGCTGGTGCACGCCGCCAATGGCTACCTGATGGTGTGTGCGAAAAAGCAGGAAAAGGTCATCCCCGCGGCGGTGGTGAACGAAAAGGTCGAGGAGATGGCTCAGGCCATTGCCGACAAGGAAGCCCGCAGCGTCGGTCGCAAGGAGCGGCAGAACCTGAAGGACGAAGTGCTGCTGGAAATGCGCCCCAAGGCGTTCGCCCGCTCGCGCCTGCAGTTTGCCTACATCGACCCCAAAGATGGCTGGATTGTGGTGAATGCATCCTCCGCCAAGGCCGCGGAAGAACTGCTGGAAAACCTGCGCGAGGCGATCAGCAGCCTGTCGGTGGTACCGCTCACCGCCAAGAACATCCCCCAGCAGTCCATGACCCACTGGCTCTCCGCGCCGGAAGCACCGGTGAATTTCGAGTTCGGCAACGAGTGCGAGCTGCGCGACCCGCAGGAAGCCGGCAGCGTGATCCGCTGCAAAAACCAGGACCTGTGCGCGGAGGAAATCCACAACCATCTGGTTGCCGGCATGCAGGTGCACAAGCTGGGACTTATCTGGCGCGACGGTGTGGAGCTGATGGTAGACGACCAGCTCGCGATCAAACGCCTAAAATTTAGTGATGCCGTTACCGAGAAGGCCGACAACGTGGACGCGGATAGTGCCGCGCAGCGTTTTGATGTCGAGTTCTCGGTAATGACCCTGGAAATTTCCGCATTGCTGAAAGACCTGTTGCAGGCCTTCGGCGGACTGAATACCGACACCGCCAGCGTCGATGAAATCGTCGCCCGCGCAACCCGTGAGGATCGCGAACAGACATTGGCTGCGGAAGTGGAAGAAGTCTGATTGAAAAATCCGGGCAATCGATTTCCACGATAACGAAGAAGGCCGCAATTTTGCGGCCTTCTTCGTTCTGGATTGCTTACACTTTTTTGACCGGTCGCCCGGCTTCGCTCCAGAGCACGTGATACTTTTCCTGCTCGGGTCGATCCACCCGAGAGAAGGTATGCGCACCGAAGAAATCCCTTTGCGCTTGCAACAAATTGGCCGGCAGGGATTCACGACGGAAGGCGTCGTAGTAGCTGAGTGCCGAGGACAGTGCCGGTACCGGAATACCACCGATGGTGGCATCTGCCACCGCGCGGCGCCAGTTACCCTGGTGGCTGGCAATCTGCTCGACAAAAAAGTCGTCCAGCAGCAGGTTAGAGAGCTTTACATCGCGCTCATAGGCGTCACTGATGGACTGCAGGAATACCGCACGGATGATACAACCGGCACGCCAGATACGCGCGATTTCTGCAAAATTCAGCTCCCATCCCTGCTCGCGGGCGGCGAGCTTCATCAGGTCGAAGCCCTGCGCGTACACACAGATTTTTGCGCAATAGAGTGCATCGTGCAGTTGCGCGATGATTTCGTCGCGCTTGTCCTTCGCCACTGGCGCCACGTCCGGGCCGGCCAGTTTCTTGGCCGCGCGGGTGCGCAATACCTTGCGTGTCGACAGGGCCCGGGCAAACACGGCCTCTGCGATACTCGGTGCCGGGCAGCCCAGTTTCAGGGCGTCCACCGCGGTCCACAGGCCTGTGCCTTTCTGGCCGGCGCGGTCGAGGATCATATCCACCAGCGGCTTGCCGGTGATGGAGTCCGGGGTGTCCAGGACTTGTGCACTGATGTCGATCAGGTAACTGTGGAGTACCCCCTTGTTCCACTCGCGCAAAATCTCCGCGATTTCCTGCGGCGTCATTTCCAGGGCGCTGCGCATCACGTCGTACACTTCGCAGATCATCTGCATATCCGCGTACTCGATGCCGTTGTGCACCATTTTCACGAAATGGCCGGAACCGATTGGGCCGATATACGCGGCACAGGGCTCGCCTTCGGTGACGGGATTGCCGGGTTCAAAACGCTCGATGGGCTGACCGCTGGCGGGATCCACCTTGGCGGCAATGGCATGCCACACAGGCTCGATACGTGCCCAGGCATAGCGGTCACCACTGGGCATCAGCGATGGTCCAAAACGGGCACCCAACTCACCGCCGGATACTGCGGTGGTGAAGAAAATCAGCTTGCCCTCGTAACGCCTGGCGCGCTTTACCGAGTCGGTCCACAGGCTGTTGCCGGTGTCGATCACGATATCGTCCGCGCGCAGTCCCGCATCGAGCAGCTTGTTGCACACGTCGTCCACCGGCGCACCCGCGGGTACCGAGAGAATCACCAGATGTGGCGCCTTCACCCGCGCGAGCAACTCGGTGTAGGAGTTGCACACTTCCACCCGCGGCGGCTGGTCGCCGCGTTCCTTGGCATCCTGGGCCAGCAGTGCATCCAGGCGACCGTGATCCAGGTCAAACGCACACACGCGGTATCCGTTGTCGACGAGATTGAGAATGAGGTTTTTCCCCATGACGCCCGCGCCAATAAAACCGATATCGCAGCGTGAATCCGACATGTATTTCTCCAGAATTTGGGTACAGCTTGAAGCGGGCGGAGTATAGCAATCAGGGGCGGCCGCCGGGAGCAGAAAGGCCAAATTAGTGAGCCCGCTGGAGCCACGCTAGTATCCCGCAAGGCCCCGCGCATATTGAATTTGGAGGTGGCATGACGTCCAGTCAAAGTGGGCACCCAAATATCCCCGACGAACCCTGCCGGGGTGCTATCGCTGACCTGCGAGTCCTGCAACAGCCCGGGCAGGATACCTTCCGAAAGTTCGCCCACGGTGAACTCCCCGCACCTCCGGTCTGGCGCCTTACCGGCATCCAGGCTACCGAGGTCGGGTTGGGCACGGCGACATTCTCCATGCCGGTCACACCCTGGCTTGAAGATTTTGTCGGTATCTACTGGGGAGGACTGTATGCGCTGTTTGCCGACTCGCCCCTGGCGGCCGCCATCTGGACCACCCTGCCAAAAGGGAAAATCCTCTCCACCTCGGAATTGAATCTCTGCTACGTGAGGCCGATGAGCCGCGAAACCCCGAACCTGATCGGACGGGCAAAAACGGTGCATTCCGGCAGCCAGGTAGGCCTGTCCACCGTGGAAATTACCGATCACCAGGGAAGGATGCTGGCGTTTGGCAGTTCACGCTGCCTGATCGCCGACTTTCCCATCGATGAACAAGAACACTATCCGGAGCCTGATCTGGGGCCATCCGATGGACCCGACCCTTACCGGCGCCCGCCGCCGGAAGTTAGCCTGGATGATATGGCGGGTTTCGGCGATGTCGTTCCCATCGCATGCCAACAGGCGACCATCTCTCAGGGGCGCACGCACCCGGTCTGGCATTTCACCGGTTACCGTGTTCGCGATATCAAAGACGGCTATTGTGAATCCCGGCTGCCTTCCTCCCCCTGGTTTTCCAACGGCAACGTGGTCATTTATGGAGGAATGCTCGCCTGGGCCGCGGATTTCACCATGGGCGCAGCGGTCTACTCGACTCTTCCCGCGGGTGATCTTTTTGCAACGCTCGATATCCACATTCGTTTCATGCGTCCCGCCGCGATCAATGACGGTGACATCACACTCACCAGCCGCGTACACCACCGCGGCAGGCAATTGAGAGTAGCCTCCTGTGATATCGTCAACGCCGCAGGAAAACGCCTGGCGATGGCCACGGCATCCGCGCTGGTGATACCGGGCGGAGCAAGACAACTCAGTCAGGGACTGCCTCCCGAAGCCATCATTGCCCGTGCGACGAACGCCTTTGCACAGCAGTAGAGCCCGCATTTCCTGGAATGGCCGGTGTTAGATTAAAATTCCCCGATGCCAACCTGTGCACCTACAACCACCAAACCAGCAGCCACCGCACCAACAACCATCACACCAATCCAGTATGCCCAGTTCACCAAATATCGCTCGCGCCATTGAATTCAGCGCGCCCTGGAGCCGCCAGCTGACCTTCATTACGCTGCTGACCAGCGTCATCCTGTTGGGTATCAGCACCATTCTCTGGCTGAAGGCACCGGAAAATCCACCGCTTATGTATCAGTTAAGCATATGGATGTGCCCGGGGGTTCTGCTGTTGTCTGCGCTGTTTGCGGTGCGCGGCTATCGTGTGCAGGGCCGCAATTTGTGGGTGCTGCGCCCGGGCTGGAAAACCCGCATTGTGCTGAATGGGCTGAAGTCCGTCAGTTTCGAACCGGACGCCACCAAAGGCTCCATCCGCCTGTTCGGAAACGGTGGTTTTTTTGCGTTCAGCGGCCTGTTTCGCAATCAGAAACTGGGGCGTTACCGCGCCTTTGCCACGGATATGTCCCATACCGTGGTCATCCAGTTGCCAGCGCGAACTATTGTGGTCACCCCGGATAAACCGGAACAGTTCCAGGAAGCTTTGTCAGGGCTCACGGAAAGCAAGACTGGGTGAATCCCTAGGGGCCGTCACGTTATCGCCCTGCAGCGAGCCTCTGGACTACACTGAATTTTGGCAAATTAAATTCGCGCCATTTCATATTGGAGGAATTCCGATGAAGTTTGTTGCGACGATCGGAATATTACTGCTATTGGGGCTCACTTCCGCAGTCTGCGCTGAAGAAGCGCGAACCGAAATCCTCCAGTTCGCCAAAAGCGCCACGGGCACTTCCGTGACCGGCAGTATCTCCGGTTACGAAACGATGAATTACAAGGTGACTGCAAAAGCCGGGCAACAAATGGAGGTGGCGCTTGCCACCAGTCATACCGCCACGTATTTCAATGTGTTCGCACCGGGCACTGGCCCGGGGGATGCGGCGATATTTATCGGTTCAACCAGCGGTGACCGATTCGCTACCGAACTGCCGGCGAGTGGCACCTACACTATTCAGGTGTATATGATTCGCAGTGCCGCGCGCCGCAACGAATCTGCCGACTTCAAATTACGTGTCGATATCGACGGCAACCACAGCAGCCACCCCCGCTCCCGCGGCGGCGATCGCGGCCAGACCTGGGCCTACGATGCCAGAGGAATCCTGCCCTGCTCCGCCGGAGAGCCCAGCTTCCGCCGCGATTGTCCCTTCCAGGTCAAACGCAAGTCCGGAGGAGCGGAGATTCGCACCACCAAGCCACTGCCAGAACAGGGGCAACGCGTACTCTACTTCGACAATGACCGCTTCAGCACCGACGACAACAGCCCCCTCAACTGGCAGCGCCAGGGCGACAATTGGTGGCTTGCTGCCGGGCAGCAGGAGTATTACCTGATTCCCGATGCGGTGATTTGGGGCGGTTGATGTGATGAAATCATTGCATCAACCCAGCAACCGCTAGCGAGTGAACTTATGCCCGAAAGACTTTTTCTGACAGCATCCCCATGCCCTGCTCATGCGCGCGTGGCACTGTTCACTGCGGTACTTTCCCTCTCTGGCCTCCCCCATCTTGCCGTTGCAGCGCCGCTACCCACTGAGCCTGAGACAACACCTGCAGAATCACAGGACTGCGTGATTCTGTTGCACGGCCTGGCCAAGTCCGACCGCTCAATGGAAAGGCTCGCGCAGGCGGTGGCCGAGGCTGGATTCCATACGGTGAATGTGGATTACCCGTCGACCGACCTTCCGATTGAAAAACTCGCCGGTCCCGCCATTGCCCCGGCACTGGACCGCTGTGCGCAATGGGCCGAAACAGAGACCACCGATGCCCCGCGGGTGCATTTCGTTACCCACTCTATGGGCGGCATTCTGGTGCGCCAGTATCTGAGCCGGGTAAAGCCCGAGAATCTAGGTCGTGTGGTTATGCTCGGCCCGCCCAATCAGGGCAGCGAGGTGGTGGACACGCTCGGGAGTTTCCCCGGCTTTCACTTTATGTTTGGTGATGCGGGAATGCAGCTGAGCACCGGCAAAATGAGTGTGCCGAATCAGTTGGGCGCGGCGAATTTCGATGTGGGTATTATTGCGGGCACCAAAAGTATCAACCCGATTCTCTCCACCCTTCTGCCAAACGCGGACGACGGCAAAGTCTCCGTCGCGCGCACGCGCCTCAAGGGCATGCACGATCACCTGGAAATGCCGGTCACGCATGTATTTATGATGAAAAACAACGACGTTATCGCGCAGGTCATTCACTATCTGCGCCACGGCCGTTTTCAGCGGGAACCGGAAGAAAGTGAAGACCTGAGTGTGCCGGCCTCGGTCACCCAGCAGGAAAAGATTCAGTTTCCGGATACCGCTACAGGCACAGGCGATGACGACAGCTCCGCGCCATCGGGAGAGCAACACCAGAGCACCAGTGTGCGCGCCACCATCAACGGCTACGAGGCCATCGAATACCTGATCAATGCCAAAACCGGCCAGTCCCTGGCAGTGGGCCTGCGCAGTAACAATGCCCAGGCCGCCTACCGGATCACTGCACCGGCGGCGCCCCGTGCACTGCATTCCGGGCACGGACAGCAGTCGAGCTATTCCTTCACGCTACCCCGCGACGGGACTTATCGTCTGATGATTTATCTTTTGGAAGGCGCCGCCAGTGCCGGGGAAAGTGCGGAGTTTTTGCTGGATATCCAGCTGCGCAATCCCGGCTGAGTCCACCCAGCCAGGATTATTGAAGCGCAATAAATTACGGTGAGCTCTAGCCTATCTTGCGGATGCCTACCGCTTCGCGGAGCTTCTCCAGGAACGGTCGGGAATATTCGCGGGCTTTGTGCGCACCTTTTTCCAGTTCCACTTCGATTTGCGCCGGGTTCGCCAGCAGCTCATTGTAGCGCTCGCGGGCTTCACCGATCTGGCCGTTGATCAGCTCGAACAACTGCTTCTTGGATTCACCCCAGGCGATGCCCTCTTCAAACGCCTTGCGCATTTCCGCGGTCTGCTCCGGCGTGGCAAATGCCTGCCATATCTGGAATACGGTAGAGGTATCCGGATCTTTCGGCTCACCGGGTTCGAGCAGGTTGGTCAAGATCTTGTTGATGTGCTTCTTCAGCTGTTTTTCCGGCAGGAACAGCGGAATGGTATTGCCGTAGCTCTTGCTCATCTTGCGGCCGTCCAGGCCCTGCAGCACCGATACATTTTCATCTACCACTGCTTCCGGCAGCACAAAGTGCTCACCGTAGTGATGGTTGAAACGGGCACCGATATCGCGCGCCATTTCGATATGCTGTATCTGGTCCTTGCCCACCGGTACCTTGTTGGCATTGAACATCAGGATGTCCGCCGCCATCAGGATCGGGTAGCTGTACAGGCCCATGGTGATGCCGAAATCGGAGTCCTGGCCGTCGTCGCGGTTGCTGTCCACCGCGGCCTTGTAGGCGTGGGCGCGGTTCATCAGGCCCTTGGCGGTCTGGCAGGTGAGCAGCCAGGTCAGTTCCGGGATCTCGGTGATATCCGACTGGCGGTAAAACACCGCATTATCCGTGTTCAGTCCCAGCGCCAGCCAGGTGGCGGCAATCTCGAGGGTGGACTGGTGCACCAGCTTCGGGTCCTGGCATTTGATCAGCGCGTGGTAGTCCGCCAGGAAATAGAAGGACTGGTTGTTCTCATCCTGACTGGCGGCAATGGCCGGGCGAATGGCGCCCACATAGTTGCCGAGGTGGGGAGTACCGGTGGTCGTGATGCCGGTGAGTACGCGCTGCTTGCTCATAAATCCTTGCTGTTCCGTTCTGCGATGAATGACTGCGTTTTACGATTCAGGGCCGCATGATACCCGTTTCACGCCGGTGGTTGTACGCTCAGTCCGCGCCACCCGCACACTGCTCCAGCAACTGCCGGTATGACATCGATAACGCTTCCCAGCTCATACCGGAGACATCCGGGACAGGCCGGGCCGCCCCCTGCTGAATATCCAGCGCACACCGCTGCATAAACGCAGCCAGATTCGCCGCACTCGACGCCACGTCCTCGGAATAGTGCCAGCCACCGGTACCGAACCACTCGGGGTACGCGAGGTTGTCCGGCACCAGAGGTTCGCACCCGGCGGCCACCGCTTCCAGTACCGCAAGCCCCTGAAAATCGTGACGCGCCGTGGAAATCACGGCATGACTTTGGCGGAGCAGCTGGCGATAGCCGGCGAGGCTCTCCTGATACCCCCAGGCCCCCAGCGCTCCTAACTTTTCCAGCAGCTGTCGAAGCTCGGCGAATTCCGCCGGTTGCCGGCGAAACTGCTGTCCGACCACATGCAGGGTGAAAGGAATCTGCGCAGCGCCGAAGCGACGTAGTGCCGCCAGAAGAATGTCGGGCCCCTTGTCGTACTCCCAGCGGTGGTTCCACACAAAGGTTGGGCGCCCAGACTTGTCGCACGGCGCCAGGTATGCCTCACTCTCAAGTGGCACCGGCAACACACGGGACTTGCCCGCAATTTCTTCACAGATACCTTTGGGCACATGGTCCGGCAGTTTCTGTAACAGCGCCGCAGCGCCATCCAGCAGGGTCCTGCGGTTGTATTCGGAATTGAACAGCAGCAGGTCGCCGCACAGTGCGGTGTAGATATTCAGAAGCTGCGGTTCCACACTCGCTACCGCATCCTTGCTGCGCGGATAGTCGAACTGGTTTTCGTGGAAATAGACGGCCGTGGGCACACCGGCAAGGGATGGCACCAGCCCGCGCAATGAGGCGAGATCCGTCATCGAGGTGGTGACAATCAGATCCCAGGGTTGCCTCAGCAGCGCCAGTGACTCGCCCCTGCCCCAGCTGAGGCTGTTGCCCCTAACCCGCCAGCTGAAGTAGCGCGGCGGCAGGCTCAAGGTAGTCCACTGCCAGTCGGGCACGGCGGCCACCAGACCGCGCCGCCAGCGCTTGTGGCTGTCGGCGTCGTAGGCGGAAAGCAGGAGCACGTTCACCGATGCATGCCCGAATGGTGGGTAGGAGCCAGTGGTTAGCTGAAATCGCGAATATTCGTCAGCCGCGCAAACAGGCTAGAGGTATCCCAGCGGCTGCCACCGAGGGCCTGTACCTCGCTGTAGAACTGGTCCACCAGCGCTGTGACCGGCAACAGTGCGCCATTGCGCTTGGCCTCATCGAGCACGATGCCGAGGTCCTTGCGCATCCAGTCCACCGCGAAGCCGTGGTCGTATTTTCCCGCGAGCATGGTTTTGTAGCGATTTTCCATCTGCCAGCTCTGGGCCGCGCCCTTGGAGATCACCTCTACCACCTGCTCGGCGTCGAGCCCCGCAGCGCGGGCAAAATGCAGCCCTTCCGAGAGCCCCTGTACGATACCGGCGATACAGATCTGATTGACCATCTTGCACAGCTGGCCGCTGCCCACCGGACCCAAAAGATTCACCGCGCGGGCGTAGCAGTCGAGCAGTGGCTTGGCGCGCTGGTAGGCGTCGTTGTCGCCGCCGACCATGATGGTGAGCGCGCCGTTCTCGGCACCCGCCTGGCCACCGGATACCGGCGCGTCCAGAAAGCCGATGCCCTTGGCCGCTGCCGCATCGGCGAGCTCTCGGGCCACATTGGCCGACGCGGTGGTGTGATCCACAAACAGACTGCCCTGGTCCATGCCGGCAAAGGCACCATCCGGACCTATGGTGACTTGGCGCAGATCCTCGTCATTACCTACGCAGGCAAATACAAACTCCGCGCCGCGCGCCGCTTCCGCGGGAGTGGCAAAGGCGTCGCCCTGGTATTTTTCCAGCCATTCACTGGCGCGGCTGGCGGTGCGGTTGTAAACCCGAACCTGATAACCCGCGCGGGAGAGATAGCCAGCCATGGGAAACCCCATAACCCCGAGTCCGATAAATGCGACCTTGGTTGTCATAGAAATACCTCAATGTGTGCGGGTCATTGCGTGAGTATCAGCCAGATCAATGCACCGCCCAACAACAGGCGATATATGGCAAACGGGGCCATGCCGGTACGACTGATAAATTGCATAAAGTAATGGATACAGAGATAGGCGCTGATACCGGAAAGGACCACACCGAGAAAAATACTGTCCCAAGGCACCGATTCGGTATCCAGCAGTTCGAAGGTCAGCAGCAGTGCGCTGAGCGCAATCACGGGAATGGACATCAGAAAGGAAAAACGTGCGGCCGCCTCGCGTTTCATCCCCAGCATCAGACCCGCGGTCATAGTGATCCCCGAGCGCGAGGTACCGGGAATCAGTGCCACAGCCTGCGCGACACCAATCATCAGTGCCTTTTTCCAGTCCAGTTTGCCAATATCGTCCCTGCGTTTACCGTACACATCTGACCACCACAGCAGCAAACCAAACACGATGGTGGTGGTAGCAATAACGGCTGAAGAGCGCAAATGGGTTTCGATAAAATCCTTGAAGACGAGACCGGCCAGTCCAGCGGGAATGGTCGCCAGCACGATCAGCCATGCCAGACGGCCCTCGTCGGTAAACTGCCCGGTTTTGAACCCGCCCAACCCATCACAGATTAACTGCCAGACTTCCTTGCGAAAATACAGCAATACTGCCATTAGAGAGCCGAAGTGTACGGCCACATCGAATGCCAGGCCCTGATCGGGCCACCCCAGCACCTGATTGGGAAGAATCAGGTGTGCCGAACTGGAGATAGGCAGGAATTCGGTTACGCCCTGAATTAGGGCCAGGATGACGGTATGAATGTGATCCATAATTTTTCTACTACTTATAGGTCCGCGATCCACGGACGCCCTGTTATCGGTGGACTATTTTTTATCGAAGATTCTCGGTGGCAGGATTAACGCTGCCGGATGCGCTCGCGTTTTTTCCAGGTCACCTCATTGCGCAGATAGGCGGGCTCCAGGTCCTCGGGGCTGACCTGAATTCCCTGCTGCCAAAGTTGCGCCGCCAGCACCGCGATATCCTGCGCATGAATGGCCGACTCGAGCGAAACCTCCAAAGGGTTCAACGCCGCCAGTTCCGGATATTCCCAACCGGGTCCGGCACCGTAGAAAGAACGCTCAGCAGTAACGCTATCGGCATGATGATAACCGGCGGCAGCAAGTGCAGAAACAACCTGCTCCGGGGCGGACACGGCATCGGCGAGCAGCGCATTGGTAATGTCGCCCGATGGATAGAGCCCCCAGTAAACCTCCTGCATTCGCGCATCCAGTGCGGCGAGTACCGGAGCTTCGCCCCACTCCGGATGTGAGCGCCGCGCACCAAGCGCAAGCGCGGCCAGACTGGAAACCGGCACAACCGGCCTATTCGCTGAGAACGCGAGCCCCTGGACACAACTGATGGCAATACGCAGGCCGGTGAAGGACCCAGGCCCCTGACTCACGGCCAGTGCATCCACCTGCCCCAGGCTGCTCTGCCCTTCCGCCAGTACCGCCTCCACCATGGGCAACAAACGGCGGGTGTGGTCCCGCTCGGCCCGGAAGAACTGCTCCGAGACCTGCCCATCGGTGTAGAGGGCGACAGAACAGGCACCGGAAGTGGTATCAATGGCCAGGATTTTCAAGAAAAGCGCCCCGTACTGGTATCAAACAGACAAATCTGGCCCCGGGGATGGGCGCCAGTAATTTTGGGGACGAATTGTGGCATGACCAGCGACAAACGCAAACCGGGCCAGGAGAAGCCCAATTCTATCGCGTGAGGAGCTGAGAGGGGTGGACTGGGGCAAACAGCAAAACCCCGGCACAGGGCCGGGGTTGACGGATCGGGAATGGGATCAGGCCGTCTTTGGCGGGCGACCGCGGCGACCAGCCGCCTTCTTGACCGCAGCCTTCTTGGCTGGGCGCCCGCGACTGGCGGACTTCTTCGGAGCCGCTTTCACCGATTTGGCGGCTGCTTTTTTGGCAGCTGGCTTCTTGGCCGGGGCCTTTTTCACCGCCGTTTTTTTGGCTGCGGATTTTCTCACCGCCTTTTTCTTGGTTGCGGCCTTGGCCGCCTTTTTGGCTTCCGCTTTGGCCTTGACCGCCGCCTTTTTCTCCAACACTTTGGCTTTCGCCGCCGCTTTCTTCGCTGTCGACTTCACTTTGGCGGTGGCTTTCTTCTCCGCCGTCTTTACTTTTTTGGCATCGACCTTGGCCCGCGCCTTTTTCCAGCGGCTGGCAAAAGCTTTCACCGCCTTCTCAAGTTCTTTATCCGCCTTTGCGGAGAGCTTGTCGGCCATGTCTGCGACTTTTTTCTTGACCGACTCTTCAGCCTGGCGCACGGCATCCATGGCACTGGCCTTTGCCAGCCCCAGCTTGGCCTCTGCGAGTTTTGCCCGCTGCTCTCTCAACTTGGCATTGGCCGCGGTCAGCGACTGCTTGGCGGCAGCGGAATTACTTTTTTGCGCACGCGCACGGGCTTTACCCACCCGATCCAACTGACTATCCAGCGCCTTGGCTGCGGCATCTACCGCCTTTTGGGCCTTGGTAACTATTGGAGTGGTGGTTGCCGATGAAGTGGTCACCTTGGCCTTGGCAGCCGGCTTTGCTTTCGCAACGCGCTTTGCTTTGGCAGCTTTCTTTGCGACTCGTGCCATCCCTTGTCTCCTCTTCCTCTGTAAAAGAAGTCACTCTGAACACAGATATGTACCGGCCAGCCACAAAAAAATGACACGGCTGTATCAAAGTTAATAAAAAAAGGGGCGTTTGCAAGAAATAAAGTTAAAAAACAACCAAAAACATTAAGAAATTTTCAGTTTTTTATTCCCCAGTGACGTTCCGCGGGTAAATTTCACAGGGTAAAAGATAAAAACCCCAAAATATTACCCGCAAATTCCCGCAGGCATTTTCTCCCGGACAATCGCCTCAATGGCCGCAAGGTGGTCAATACGCGCATTCAATGCGGGGATATACCGGTATTCGCGACCGCCGGCATCAATAAAATTAGCGCGATTCTCCACCGCGATTTCTTCCAGGGTTTCCAGGCAGTCCGCGGCAAATGCCGGGCAGATCACATCCACACTACCCACGCCAGACTGGCCCCACTCGACCAGGGTTTTATCTGTATAGGGTTGCAGCCATTCCGCCTTGCCAAAACGGGACTGGAAAGTTATTTCCCATTTATCCCGCGGCAGCTCCAGGGCCGCGGCAAGACGCTCCGCGGTACCACAGCACTGTTGGTAATAGGGATCACCTTTGCGGGTATTCGCCTTGGGAATACCGTGAAACGACATCAACAGTTTTTCTGCGGCGCCATTCCGTTCGCGGTGTTCACGCACGGAATTTGCCAGGGCTTCAATGTAGAGCGGGTGCTGCCAGTAATCATGCACTACGGAAATATCCGGCACATTGCGCGAGGCGCGAATGATTTTCGCCACCTGATCGTAAATGGCGCCAGTCGTTGTGGCGGAATATTGCGGATATAGCGGCAGGACGGTGAAGCCGCTAACACCGTCTTGTTGCAAACGGGCGACTGTATCCGCCAGGTTGGGAGCGCCGTAGGTCATGGCGTGTGCCACGATAATTTCCTGTTTTTCCTTTTTCTGCACATCTCCACTCACAGATGCGCGCTGCCCGGCGTCGTTGAAGCGCTGCTGCAGGAGAGCAACCTGACGCTGGGTGTAATAGGTGATGGGGGAGCCAGTTACCGCCTCGCCATCGAGACCGTGATTCCAGATTTCTTGGTAGGCAGGCGCTATTCGCGCAGGCCGCAGAGGCAGAACAAACAGGTTGAGAATCAACTTCCAGACGGGACGGGGAATTTCCACTACCCGGGGATCGGACAGGAATTCCCGCAGGAACTGCCGCACCGCACTGGGTGTGGGCTCGGCCGGGGTGCCGAGGTTCATCAGAATGATCGCGTGAGCCATGGTCGTTTGCACTCCAATGGGTTCAGGAGGCGATCCCGGTTCTGCCGAGGTGACTGGCTGCCACCTTGCGCCGGGAATCCGTGTCGATATGGGGCGGCAGTATTCCAGAGTCTGCTGTAAAAGTATTTAGCGACGTTGCAAACGGCCCGATAGAGAAGCCCAATTAAGACTAGACCGGGGCAATGACAAGGTCTGTCTGGAAAATAAAAAGGCTCCCGAAGGAGCCTTTTTACATCTAGAGCCGACGACTTCAGCTCAGCGCGGAGATCACTTTTTCACGGATCTGATCCATGGAGCCGACGCCCTCAACCTTGCTGTACTTCGGCGCAGTCTCTGGGGCGCGCTGGGCCAGCTCGCGGTAGAAACCCACCAGCGGCTCGGTCTGCTCGTGATATACATTAAGACGGTTGCGCACGGTGTCTTCACTGTCGTCGGTGCGCTGAACCAGCGCTTCGCCGGTCACATCGTCCACACCTTCGCTCTTGGGCGGGTTATACACCAGGTGATACACGCGGCCGGAACCTTCGTGTACCCGGCGACCGGAAAGGCGCTTGACGATTTCCTCGTCATCCACAGCAATTTCCAGCACGTGATCGATGGCCACATCCGCATCCAGCAGGGCCTGGGCCTGGGGAATCGTACGCGGGAAACCATCGAACAGAAAACCGTTGGCGCAGTCCGCCTGGGCGATGCGCTCTTTCACCAGGGCAATGATCAGGTCGTCGCTCACCAGCTTGCCCGCCGCCATGACGTCTTTTGCCTGAAGACCGAGCGGGGTACCCGCCTTGACGGCCGCACGCAGCATGTCTCCGGTAGAAATCTGAGGAATTCCAAACTTCTCGGTAATGAACTGGGCCTGTGTACCCTTTCCGGCGCCCGGCGCGCCCAGAAGTATGATTCGCATAATCAGATAATCTCCAGATCATACCCGGGGCAACTTTGCCCCAGCGATAAAAAGAGCGCTACCTTACACTTTGCCCCAAGGCAGAACAAGTCCGTAAGTGGTCAGGCCGAATTCGGTAATTTTTCTACAAAAAAACAGTTATTTTTAGCCAATCCTTGCTGGGCGCCATCCGCCCGCGACAAGCACATCGCAGCGGACATCAGGAATCCGCGGAGCTTTTCGCCGCTTCCCAGAGCCGGTCGAGTTCTTCCAGGGTGACATCAGAGGGCTGCAGATTGCGCTCGCCGAGCGCGGCTTCCACCGCACCGAAACGCTGTTCAAACTTGCGATTGCACTGGCGCAACGCGGCTTCCGGATCAACTTTGAGGTGCCGCGCCACATTGACGCAGGAAAACAGCAGATCGCCCAACTCTTCGCGGGCGTGTGCGCTATCCCCGGAGGCAATGGCTTCGCGAAGTTCCCGCAACTCCTCCTCCACCTTTTCCAGCACACCGTCGATTGCCGGCCAGTCAAACCCCACCTGGGCCGCACGTTTTTGCAGTTTGGCGGCACGGGTTAGTGCCGGCAGGCCCGCAGCCACCCCGCCCAAGGTACCAGACTCACCCTTGGATTCCCTCTCAGCCGCTTTGGTCGCTTCCCAGTTGGCTTTGATCTGCTCTTCGTCGATATCGACGCTGTGGTTATCGCCGTATAGCTCGCCGGAGGGGAATACGTGAGGATGGCGGCGCACCAGTTTCCGCACCAGGGTGTCGACGATACCGGAAAAGTCGAAATGCTGCTGCTCACGTCCCAGCTGCGCATAAAAGATCACCTGGAACAGCAGGTCTCCAAGTTCTTCCCGCAGGTGGACAAAATCTTCCCGCTCGATCGCTTCCGCCACCTCGTAGGCCTCTTCGATGGTGGAGGGCACGATAGTGGCGAAGGTTTGCTTCAGGTCCCAGGGGCAACCGCTATCGGGGTCGCGCAGCCGCGACATCAAGTATTGCAGGTCTTCTACGCTGAAGTGCTGTTTCATCGGTTTCACCTGTTCGCTGTCATTGGGCGTGCTGCTTTCACCGGGTTACCGGCTGTTAGCGGGTTCAATGCAGAATCCGCCGTTTTGCGGAGGCCACGTTCGGCAGCTGATTGATGCGGTGCAGTACCTGGCTCAGTTCCTCGAAATTGTGGATTTCCGCGGTGATCACCATATCCACTGTGTGCTTGTGCTTGTTCGAATGGGTCTGCATGGCCGTGATATTGATCCGCTGACTGTCCAGCATGGTAGTGACATCCCGCAACAGGCCGTGGCGATCGTAGGCCTCCACCATGATTTCCACCGAGTAGACTTCGGTGGGCTTTTCCGACCAGCCGACCTGCAGGATACGCTCGGGCTCTTCCGACTGCATCCGCAGCATATTCGCGCAGTCCTTGCGGTGGATCGACACCCCGCGCCCGAGGGTGATGTAGCCCATGATGTCGTCACCCGGTACCGGGTTGCAGCAGCGGGCGATATGGGTCAGCAGGTTACCCACCCCGTCGATGTACACATCGGTCTGCCCTTCCCGGGCCACCGGCGCAGTGAGGGACAGCACCGGCTCGCTCGGCCCCACTTTCACCATGCGTTGGGCCGTATTCAGCACCTGCCCCACGCCGATATCACCGGCACCGACCGCCGCGTACAGGTCGTCCAGCGAATGCATATTGAGCTTCTTCGCCAGTTTTTCGAAATCGAAATCCGCCAGCGCCAGCTGCTTGAATTCGCTGTCGAGAATGGTGCGACCCTCGGCCACATTCTGGTCGCGCGCCTGCATCTTGAACCAGTGGATGACCTTGGCGCGCGCACGCGAGGTATTGATGTATCCCATACTGCGGGAAATCCAGTCGCGGCTCGGTGCTTCCCGTTTGCCGGTGAGGATTTCCACCTGGTTCGCGGTCTGCAGCACGTGATTCAAGGGCACGATGCGGCCGTCCACCTTGGCGCCGCGGCAGCGGTGGCCGATTTCCGTGTGGATTTTGTAAGCGAAGTCCAGCGGCGTCGCGCCCTTTGGCAGATCCACCACATGGCCATCGGGCGTGAATACGTAGATGCGGGTATCCACATCGCTGGCCTGCAGGTCTTCCTGCAGCGGGTTACCGCCCACCTCTTCGTGCCAGTCGAGCACCTGGCGCAGCCAGGCAATTTTCTGTTCGTAACCGTCCTGCCCTTCGAGCTGGCCGGATTTTTTGTCCGTGCCCTTGTAGCGCCAGTGGGCGCACACACCGTATTCGGCCTCTTCGTGCATGGCGAAGGTGCGGATCTGCACTTCGAGCACCTTGCGGTCGGGACCGATCACCGCCGTGTGCAGCGATCGGTAGCCGTTGTCTTTGGGCGAGGCGATGTAATCGTCGAATTCGTTCGGAATGTTGCGCCACAGGTTGTGCACGATACCCAGTACCGCATAACAATCCCGCACCGTGGGCACCAGAATTCGCACCGCGCGGATGTCATACACCTGCGAGAAGCCGATATTCTTGCGCCGCATCTTTCGCCAGATGCTGTAGATGTGCTTGGCCCGACCGAACACCTCCCCTTCGATATCCGCTTTCGCCAGTTCGCTGCGCAACAGCTGCAGCACATTGTCGATATAGTCCTGCCGCGCCAGACGCTTTTCGTCCAGCAGACGGGCGATCTGCATATAGTCGTCGGGTTCGAGGTAGCGAAAGGAAAGGTCTTCAAGCTCCCATTTGATATGGCCGATACCCAGGCGGTGCGCCAGCGGTGCGTAGACATCCGCCACTTCCCTCGCCACCCGTCGGCGCTTGGCTTCGGGTGCATTTTTGGAAGCGCGAATGGCACAGGTGCGCTCCGCCAGCTTGATCAGAGCCACGCGAACATCGTCCACCAATGCCACCAGCATGCGGCGGATATTTTCCGAGTGTTCCTCGACTGCACCACTCTGATTTTCGACGCCGGTATCGGCGCTGCGACTGCGGATGACCGCCATTTGCAGCACGCCGCGAATCAGTTTGGCGATGGTCTCCCCCATCTCCTCTTCGACGTACTTGAGCGACAGGCGCTTTTCACGCACCGCGCGGTAGAGCATGGCGGCGCACAGCGCTTCGCCATCAATCTGCAGGTCCGCGAGGATTTCCACCATTTCCAGGCCTGTGAGAAAACTGCTGGCACCTTCGGCCCAGATATTTTCCACTTCGATGGCCTTCTGCTCCGCCTGTTCGCTCATTTCCAGCGCTTTGCGGAGTGTTACCAGGCTGCCGCCATCCAGTTTTGCCATGGCCTGAATGTGGCGCAGCCATGTCTCCCGATCCAGGGTGCCGTCGGCCAATCGGGGATAGTTTTTTCTGACTTGTACCAATGTCTTAACTCGCGGTCAGAATAAAAGAAAATTTTTTTTGTTATCTTGCCGGGGTGAGTCAGCGATGATCTGCGCTGAACAACCCCGAGGACAGGTAGCGGTCGCCGCGATCGCAAATGATGGCAACGATGGTGGCATTCTCCACCTCGGCGGAAATCCTCAGCGCGCCGGCAACGGCGCCGCCGGAAGAAACACCACAGAAAATCCCCTCCTCCCGCGCCAGCCGCCGGGTCATGTTCTCGGCCTCCTGCTGACTGATATCCATAACCCGGTCCACTTCCTCCGGCACGAAGATTTTCGGCAGGTAGGCCTGGGGCCAGCGGCGGATACCGGGAATGGCCGAGCCCTCAGTGGGCTGCAGGCCGATGATCTGAACTTCCGGCTTCTGCTGCTTCAGGTAGCGACCACAGCCCATGATGGTGCCGGTGGTGCCCATGGACGAGACAAAATGGGTGATCGCCCCTCCGGTCTGCCGCCAGATTTCCGGCCCCGTCGTTTCAATGTGGGCGGTAGGGTTGTCGATATTGGAAAACTGGTCCAACACCAGTCCTTTGCCTTCTGCCTGCATTTGCAATGCCAGATCCCGCGCACCTTCCATCCCCTGCTCCGCGGTGACCAGAATCAGCTCCGCGCCGTAGGCGGTCATTGAGGCCTTGCGCTCCTCGGTGGCGCTTGCGGGCATGATCAGGATCAGGCGATAGCCCTTGATCGCGGCAGCCATGGCCAGCGCGATGCCGGTGTTGCCACTGGTGGCTTCGATCAGGGTGTCCCCCGGGCGGATCTGGCCGCGGGCTTCCGCGCGGCTGATCATCGACAATGCGGGGCGATCCTTCACTGAACCCGCCGGATTATTACCCTCCAGCTTCAGCAGAATGGTGTTGGAGGTATCACCCTGCAGTCGCTGCAAACGCACCAGGGGCGTATTGCCTACGCAATCGGCAATCGTCGGATATTCCATAGTCAACTCCTGATCCATCGGCATGTGCAGGCGCACATTCTACCCCCGAGCCGGCGCCGCTGCGAATGCGCCCTGCCGGCCACCAGCACAATCGCCACGCGAGCCGGCGAAATTGGGGTGGCTTCTGCGGCCAGCAGGGGTAGAATCGGACAAAAATAACACAGCAGCTTCTTGCCATGGCCCAAGCCAATCAGCCACAGCCTATGCCAGCGCCGGTCGCCAGTTCCGGACAAACACTGGAACAGAGCCCGCACCCCAGGCGCAAGCACAACCGCGCCCGACCCCACCGCACCTACGGCCGGCGTTACTCCCTGCGCGCCATCCTGTTCCGCTACACCATGGCTCCGGCACTGATCCTGTCGCTGCTGCTGGCCCTGCTGTTTACCCTGCAGCAGATGCACGACCGCCGCGACCTGCTTTTGAGTCACGGTCGCGCCAGTGCCGAGCAGCTGGTGGAACTGATTCACCTGAGCGAGGGCCACTCTTTTGAAGAGCGCATTCACTGGCTCGACAAAAGCCTGATGGCACTGATGCTGGAGCGCGACATGATCCGCTCGGTGCAGCTGTACCGCGCCGACCGCAACGAGGCGGGAGAGGAAGAGTTCAGATTGATTTCAAGCGTGGGCCCGCGCCCCCGCACCACCTTTAGTGCGGAAGAACTGCGCGGTAAGCCGGCCCACGTGCACGAGGATTTGGACAGCCTGCAGATACTGCACCCGCTGCTCGGCGAGGGCACCAATTGCTGGCTAGCCATTGAGCTGCACCGCCCCTACTTTTTGGTAGGCACTTATCAGGTGGCGCTGGTAGGCCTTATCGGATTGATCGTCTGCACCCTGATTGCCCTGGTGTGGGCTGTAGTGCTGTCGGAGCGCGCGGCCAGAAGCCTCGAGCGCATCAAGGAGGCGCTGCGCGCTGTCGGTCAGGGCAAGTTCGCCGCCCGCGCGGTCAGCTCGCGCAACCTGGAACTGGCGCAGCTGGCAGAAGAGATCAACCTGATGGCCGGCAACCTGGCGGAATACCAACGGGATTACCAGGAGGGGCTGCACCAGTCCATGGAAGACCTGCGCCAGTCGCTGGACGCAATGGAAGAACAGAACATCGAGCTTGAACTCGCGCGCAAGAAAGCCGTGGAAAACAGCCGGGGGAAATCCAACTTCCTGGCCAACACCAGTCACGAAATCCGCACCCCGCTGAACGGCATCATCGGTTTTACCAACCTGCTGCTGAAGACCGAAGTGGACCAGTTGCAGCAGGACTATTTACAGACGATTTTGCGCTCCTCCGAGAGCCTGCTCACCACCATCAACGACATTCTGGATTTCTCCCGCATCGAATCCGGCAACCTGGTGCTGGATCACAGTCCCATGAATCTGGGGCAGGTTCTGGAGGAGACCCTGCAGATCCTCGCCCCCTACGGATACGAGCACAATCTGGAACTGGTGCCATTTGTCGACCCGCAACTGCCGCCGTCACAGATCGGCGACCCGCTGCGCATCAAGCAGATTCTCACCAACCTGGTAAGCACCGCCATTCGCTGCTCCGAAAATGGCAGTATTCCGGTACGCATAGCCGTGCAGAGCGGCAAGGAATCCGAGCTGATGGTGCATATCAGCATCGTCGACAACGGGGCCCGATGCGACGAGCAGGGGCGCCGCGAACTGCGACAGCTACTCAACAGCAGCCCGCAGCAACAGCAGACGAACAACAACGGCATGGGGCTCAGCATTGCCCGCAGCCTGGTGCAATCCATGGGCGGCGAACTGGGGATGGAGAGCAACGAACAGGGCGGCTCCAGCTACTGGATACAGCTACCGCTGACCATTGACCGCAACCGCACAGCAATCACCCGTGAGCAGTTCCCCGGCTGCAGGGTACTGCTGGTGGACCCCAACCCCATGACCCGCCAGCAGATCTTCCAACAACTCAGCCACTGGCAGGTGGAAGCGCTGGAGCACTGTGACGGCCAGAACCTGGTGCCCGCGATCGAACAGATGTGGCGGCACGACGCCTTGCCCGATGCCCTGATCATCGATGCCGGCATCGCCGACGGCAACTTCGATACCTTCATCGCTACCGTGCAACAACTGGTGGATACCTATCAGTGCCGTGTGGTGGTTCAGGGCTCACCGGTGGACCTGCGCCGCTGTTACGACGCACTGCGCACCCGGGTTCTCGCATTCCTGGGCAAACCGGTAAGTCGTGACGGCCTTCTGCGGGCTCTCAAACGGGTGGTGCCACAGCAGGCCCAGTCGCGTCCCCAGACGGGTACCTTCCCGGTACTGCCGTGGCCGGCAAAACCGCGGGTACTGGTGGTGGACGACCACGAAGCCAATCGCCTGCTAATGAACGAGCTGCTGCGCGCGCAGAATATCGAGGCGGTGGTGGCGGCGAGCGGCGCCGAGGCGCTGGAGCTGTGGCGGGACCAGTACTTCGACATGATTTTTATGGATATCCAGATGCCGGATATGGACGGCATTGCCACCACACGCAAGATCCGCGAGGAGGAGTCCGGTCGCCGCACACCGGTCATTGCCCTGACCGCCCATGTCGGCACCGAGGAAAAGTCGCGACTGCTGAGCGCCGGCCTCGACGACTACCTCAGCAAACCGGTGAGTGAAATCCAGCTGACCCATACGGTGAAGCGCTGGATGGAGGTGAACGGAGCCGAGGAGGAGGCCGTCTTGCCCCCAGTGGTAGCACCGCGCCTGGTCGACATCGGCGAGAGCCTGAATCTCGCCAACCAGGATCCGGGACTCGCACGCGACCTGTTGAGGATGCTGCTGAAGGGACTCCATGAAGACGAGCAGGAACTGGCTCGGCTGTTTGCGGATAAAGACCACAAGGGGCTGTTTGAGCGGGTACACCGTCTTCACGGGGGGTGCTGCTATTGCGGCGTATTGCGACTGCGGTCGGCCACCGGGCAACTGCAGGAACTGCTGCGCCCGCTACAGGATCAGGCGCAGGTGGACCCGGGCGATTTTGCAGATGCCTACGAGCAGGTGCGCAAGGAAATCCGCGCCCTGTGGGACTGGTCCGTGGAACAGGACCTGGACACATTGTTCGGGCTGGAACAGATCGGAGAAGTGGGTGCCGACGGCATAGAAATTAGCGAGGAACAAAGCGCCTACTAACAGACACAGAAAGAAAGCCTACTGGTAACAAACACAGGAAGAAGGCCTACTGGGTGCCGTACACCTGGCGGAACAGTTCGCGACTCTTTAGCGGGCGGTTACCCAACAGTGGCGACAGTATCTGCCGGCACAGGCGCTTGGCCGCCGCCAGCACTTCAGCCCCACAGCTCTCCCCGCTACCGCTCTCGACAAAAGTTTCCTCGATCGCCAGGGTCAGCGACTTCACCGCCAGCAGGTGAGCACCGGAAAAGTCGCCTGCACGCATCGCTGCGCCTGCTGGCAGATGCACCGGCATAAACCCCTCTTCCGCGGTCAGGCGATAAAACCCATCCGCGCGTATCGGTTCGTTGCCCAGCGGGCTGAAATCGAGCTCGGGGCAACTTCCCAGCGCCTGCAATAGCTGCAACTCGAAACGGCGCAGGGGCAATTCCAGTACCGCGCCCCCGATACCCTGCTCTTCCCCGGTTAGCGCCGCCAGCTGTGCCAGCAGCTGCTGGTAGGCCGCAAACACCGACAATTGCGCATCCCCTTCCGGCAGCAAGCGCACCAGCAGCTCGTTGGCGTAGAGGCCGGCATACACCGCGCGCCCTTTCAGCCACAACGACTGCCCGGCACTTTCAACAGGACCGAGGGTTTTCAGGTCGTGGCGCCCCATAAGGGTCACCAGCAACGGGGCAAATGGCTGCAGAGCGCGCTGCCGCCGCTGCTTGTCGCGGCGCGCGCCCTTGGCGATACAGGCGATGCGCCCGTAGTCCGGTGTCAGCAACTCCAGGATCAGGCTGGTATCCCGGAATGGCCGCGAGTGCAAGATATAGGCCGGTTGCGGGGGCAGCTGCTGCACGGTGAAAAGGCGGATTACTGCTTGTCGATATAGCCGAGGCTGCGCAGCGCGCGCTCGTCATCGGACCAGCCGGACTTCACCTTCACCCACAGGTTCAGCATCACCTTGCTGTCGAACAGCTTTTCCATATCCAGCCGCGCGGCCTGTCCGATCTGTTTGATGCGCTCGCCTTTGGTGCCGATCAGGATGCGCTTCTGGCCGTCGCGCTCCACCAGGATGGCGGCGCTGATATGCAGGATTTTTTCCTGCTGCTCGAACTCCTCCACTTCCACCGTCACCGCGTAGGGGATTTCCGCACCCAGCTGACGCATCACTTTTTCGCGCACGATTTCAGCAGCGAGGAAGCGCGAGCTGCGGTCGGTGATCTGGTCCTCCTCGAAGAAGTGCATTCCCTCAGGCAGACGCTCGACGATGACTTTTTCCAGGGATTCCAGGTTGGTAGAGCGCAGCGCCGACAGCGGCACAATCTCCGCATGGGGGAAGCGTTCCGACAGCGCCTGCAACTGAGGCAACAGATCGCCCTTGTCTTCCAGCTGGTCCACCTTGTTGACGGCAATGATCAGCGGGCATTTGAGCCCCTGCAGCTTCTGCGCCACCAGCTCATCGCCCTCGGTCCAGCGCGCGCGCTCCACCACGAACACCACCACATCCACATCGCGGGTGGAACTGATGGCCGCGCGGTTCATATAGCGGTTGATGGCCTTTTCCTCCCCCGCATGCAGACCGGGGGTATCCACAAAGATGATCTGGTTCGGGCCCTCGGTCTTGATGCCGAGCATATTGTGGCGAGTCGTCTGCGGCTTGCGGGAAGTAATGCAGATCTTCTGCCCCAGAATATGGTTCAGGAGGGTCGACTTGCCCACATTGGGGCGGCCGACGATGGCCACGTATCCACAGCGGGTTGCAGGCGAATTGGTTGGCGGGATGGTTGTTTCGCTCAAGGATGGTCTCCGGGGCTGCAGGCAGCCACACAATGGCGCCGGCAAAGCAATAAAATTGGGCGTTGGCGATTGACGTGGATTATAGAGTCAGCCCTGCCCGGTCAGTCGAGCGTAGGCTTCGGTGGCCGCGACTTTTTCCGCCGCGCGTCGGTTGCTGGCCTTACCGCGCACCGGCGCGTTGAGCCCGGCCACCCGGCATTCCACCACAAATTCCTGGGAATGCTCTTCACCCCCGACTTCCACGACCGTGTATTCCGGCAGCGGCTTCTGGCGCGCCTGCAGCCACTCCTGCAGGCGGGTTTTGGGGTCCTTGACGGTTTCCAGGGACAGGTTTTCCAGCCGTGGGCCAAACCAGGCCAGCACGCGCGCGCGCGCCGCCTCGAGCCCGGCGTCCAGGTAAATCGCGCCGATAATGGCTTCCACCGCATCGGCGAGAATCGAGGCGCGACGGTGGCCGCCGCTTTTCATTTCCCCTTCGCCCAGACGCAGGCACTGGCCGAGCTCCAGCTCCTGGGCCAGCTTGGCCAGGGTTTCCCCACTGACCAGCTGCGCGCGCAGACGGCTCATCTGCCCTTCGCGGCCATCGGGGAATTTTTCAAACAGCGCCGCGCTGATGGTAAACCCGAGAATGGAATCGCCGAGGAATTCCAGTCGCTCGTTGTTGCGGCTGCCGTGGGAGCGATGGGTAAGCGCGAGGGAGAGCAGCTCCGCCCTGGCAAATTCATGGCCGAGGCGGCTGCAGAGTCGTTGAAGTAAAAGGTCTGTCACCGTAAGTCTGTCGTCTTTCGCTGTGAGCGCCCGCCGTTCGCTGAGAGCGCCTGGGGCGCTCAGTCTTCGCGGCGGCGGAACTGCTCGATGTCTACCAATGGTTCACAGCACAATTCCGGCTTCGCGGTATTGAGCTGCTTGTCGAACTTCATCACCACATCCACATTGTGAAACAGTGGCTGACGCAGTTCGTAGTTGATGCTGACCAGGGTACTGTCGGCACCGCGAATAATCTTCACCGCCTTGGTGGGCTCACCGCGCACATTGTTGATGGTGAAGAACCTGTCCAACTCGCGCTTGATCTCGGTATTGCTCATTTCGCGGATGTTGCCGTTCTCCGACAGGGATTGCAGCCCCTCTTCCACGAAATGCGCATCGATGTAGCCAGGCCCCAGTTTGGACACCACGGTGAGGCCAAAGCCAAACACCGCAATCACAAACAGCCAGCCCCAGTAACTCATACCACGCTGCGCCCGCAATAGACGCGCCCCTGAAAGGTGTCGTAATGCCATCTTCTGTTACCGTTTTATCGTTCTAATCTGGCGGTCATCCCTGGTTTCAGCGCTTGGCTGTGCTCACCGAGTCCTATTCGATGCCACCTACTCTATTCCACCCACCCGGTCAAAGCTGGGCAGGCTCATTAGTTTGTCCCAATGCATCCAGATTGCAAAGGCCTTGCCGACAATGTCTTTCTCCGGCACGAAACCCCACTCACGGCTGTCGAGACTGTTGTCGCGGTTGTCACCCATCATGAAATAGTGCCCTTCCGGCACGGTAATGGTACGGGTATTACTGTAGCGTGTGGGGACCGCATGCTTCGCCATCAGGTGGCGCTGGCCATCCAGGGATTCCCACAACAGCTCTCGCCCCGGAATGCGCATGTCGGAACGGATAAACTCCTGTGGTACCGGCTCGCCGTTGATATACAGCTGGTTATTCACCACCCGGATTTCATCGCCCGGCAGGCCGATCACCCGCTTGATGTAGTAGGTGTCGTTCATGTGCGGGGGGAAAAATACCATCACATCGCCGCGCTTGGGCTCACCAATGTCCAGCACCTTGGTACGCGACACCGGCAGGCGCAGGCCGTAGGCAAATTTGTTCACCAGAATGAAGTCACCCACTTCCAGGGTCGGGTCCATGGACGCAGACGGGATCTGGAAAGGCTCCACCAGGAAAGAGCGCAGCACGAATACGATCGCCAGTACCGGGAAGAACGACTTGGAGTACTCCACCAGCACCGGCTCGGGCTGGCTCTGGCCTTTGGCGGCCGACGCCTTGCGCCCGCGCGCCAGAAACAATGCATCAAACAGCCAGATTGCCCCTGTCACTACCACCAGCAACAGCAAAATAAGGGGGAAATTGATATCCATTCAAATGTCTCTTTCTGACTGGTTTTTGTTGTTAGCGATGCCCGGCAATCCCCGGGCATACGTCAGCTGTCGACCTTCAGTACCGCGAGGAACGCGTCCTGGGGTACTTCCACCCGACCGATCTGCTTCATGCGGCGCTTACCGGCCTTCTGCTTCTCCAGCAGCTTCTTTTTACGGGTCACGTCACCACCATAACATTTGGCGGTTACGTTCTTGCGCAGCGCCTTGACCGTGGTGCGTGCAATGACAGAGCCGCCAATGGCAGCCTGGATAGCCACGTCGAACATCTGACGCGGAATCAAGTCTTTCATCTTTTCCGCAATGGCGCGACCGCGGCTCTGCGCATTGTCGCGGTGCAGAATGACGGCCAGCGCATCCACCCGATCTCCGTTGATCAGAAGATCAAGGCGCACGAGTTTTGCCGGCTCAAAGCGCACAAAGCTGTAATCCAGTGATGCGAAGCCGCGACTCACGGATTTGAGGCGGTCGAAGAAGTCCATCACCACTTCGCTCATAGGCAGCTCGTAGCGCAAGGATACCTGGCCGCCCACATACAGCATGTCTTTCTGGACCCCGCGTTTTTCAATACACAGGGTGATCACGTTGCCCAGGTATTCCTGGGGCACCAGGATATTGGCCTCGGCGATGGGCTCACGCATTTCCTCGATGGAGCCGAGATCCGGCAGTCGCGACGGGTTGTCCACGTACACGATGGAGCCATCGTTCATCAGCACTTCGTACACTACCGTGGGCGCGGTAGTGATGAGGTCGAGGTCGTATTCCCGCTCCAGTCGCTCCTGGATGATCTCCATGTGCAGCATGCCGAGGAAGCCGCAGCGGAAACCGAATCCGAGGGCATCGGAGGACTCGGGCTCGTAGAACAGGGAGGCGTCGTTCAGTGACAGCTTGTCCAGCGCATCGCGGAAGCCCTCGTAGTCGTCGGAGCTAACCGGAAACAGGCCCGCGTAAACCTGCGGCTTTACCTTTTTGAACCCGGGCAGCATCGCTACGTCTTCCGCACCCTTGGCATGGGTGAGGGTATCGCCCACGGGCGCGCCGTGAATGTCCTTGATACCGGCCACCACAAAGCCCACTTCACCGGCGCGAAGTACACCGGTTTCCTTGCGCTTGGGCGTGAATACACCGACGTTATCCACCACGTGCTGGCGACCGAGGGATTTCGCTACGATCTTGTCTTTGGCTCTAAGGGTACCCTGCTTGACCCGTACCAGCGATACCACGCCGAGGTAGGAGTCAAACCAGGAATCGATGATCAGCGCCTGCAGCGGTGCATCCACATCGCCCTCCGGCGGCGGCACCAGGCGCACCAGGTCCTCCAGTACATCCTCGATACCGAGGCCGGATTTGGCGCTGCAGCGGGTGGCATTGGTAGCGTCGATGCCGATGATGTCTTCGATCTCGGTGGCTACACGCTCGGGTTCTGCCTGCGGCAGGTCCATCTTGTTCAGTACCGGGATCACTTCCAGGCCCTGTTCGATGGCGGTGTAGCAGTTGGCCACGGACTGGGCCTCTACGCCCTGGGCCGCGTCCACCACCAGCAGCGCACCTTCACAGGCCGCCAGTGAGCGGGACACTTCATAGGAGAAATCCACGTGTCCGGGAGTATCGATGAAGTTCAACTGGTAGGTTTTGCCGTCGCGGGCAGTGTAGTCCAGAGTCACGCTCTGGGCCTTGATGGTAATACCGCGCTCGCGCTCGATATCCATGCTGTCGAGTACCTGGGCGGCCATCTCACGGTCGCTCAGGCCACCACATACCTGGATAAAACGGTCTGCCAGGGTGGATTTACCGTGGTCGATGTGAGCGATGATGGAGAAATTGCGTATATGGGAGAGATCAGTGGCCACTGCGAGGACAAAACCTTTTAAAAATCAGTGAGTTAAGGGGCGGACCGGGCCGCGCTGTGGGCGCAAGTCTAACAGGTTGCAGGAAAAGTGCATCCAGTCAGCGCGGAGCCACTGGCACTGGGGGCTCCGGGCCAGCGGCAGGTCCCCGGCGGCGTGGCGACCGCCGGAGCCCACCGGATTTCAACTCAATCTCAATCCTCGTCGATCTGGATGGTGCGGAAGGTGGGCTGACCGCCGCGGAAGAAGCGGATCGGCAGCAGTTCGCCCTTCGGCAGTTTCTTGACGATTTTCTGGTAGTCGAGCAGCGACTCGACCTGATCGAATCCAAGTTGCGCAATGATATCGCCGCTGCGCAGGCCGGCATTGGCGCCGGGCTTACCGGGCACTACCTGCTTCACCAGCACACCGGATTCCACACCCAGGCGCTGCTTGAGGCTGTCGGGGATATCGTCCACTGCCAGGCCGAGGCGTCCGCCCACATCGGTGGTAGCGGGTACATTGCTGGCCTGAACTTCTGCGTCGTCATCCCCTGGCAGCGCGCCCACGCGCACCTTGAGTTTGCGCTCCTTGCCTTCGCGCATCAGCACCACCGGCACCTCGGCACCCGGGCGTGTCTGGCCAACCACATGGGGCAGATCGCCGGGCATCAGAATCTTCTGGCCATCAAAGTGCATGATGATGTCACCCACCTGGATGCCCGCCTGGGCCGCCGGAGAATCGGCTTCGAGCTGGCCAACCAGCGCGCCGGCAGGCTTGTTAAGGCCCATGGCAATCGCCAGTTTGCGGTCAACATCCTGGATGCCCACGCCGAGCCAGCCGCGATCCACACGCCCTTTCTCTCTCAGTTGCGCCACGACATCCTGGGCGAGGCTCGCGGGAATGGCAAAGGAAAGGCCGATGGAGCCACCACTGCGGGTATAAATCTGGGAGTTGATCCCCACCACTTCACCGTTCAGGTTGAACAGCGGGCCGCCGGAGTTACCCGGGTTAATGGCCACGTCGGTCTGGATAAACGGCACGTAGTTTTCGCGGCTCTCGTTGGGAATACTGCGCCCCATGGCACTCACGATACCGGCGCTGGCAGAGTAGTCGAGACCGAACGGGGAGCCGATAGCCACCACCCACTCACCTACTTTCATCCTGTCAGAGTCGCCCCAGCGAACCGTTGGCAGGTCATTTGCATCGACCTTGATCAGAGCCAGGTCCGAGCGCGGGTCAGTGCCGATTACCTTGGCTTCAAATTCCCGGCGATCGGTCAGGGTAACCCGTACCTCGTCGGCACCATCTACCACATGGTTATTGGTGACTATATAGCCATCATTACTGATGATGAATCCGGAACCCATACTGGCCACCGGACGCTGCTGGCGCTCGCGCGGTTCTAACAGATGGCGAAAAATATCCGGAATTTCCTGTTGATACTGCGGAGGAACGGAATTGCGCGACACCCGCGTATTTTCCATCGTGTTGATTTTCACTACGGCCGGAGAGTTC
The DNA here is from genome assembly GCF_033723955.1 of Microbulbifer pacificus. Classification (NCBI taxonomy): domain Bacteria; kingdom Pseudomonadati; phylum Pseudomonadota; class Gammaproteobacteria; order Cellvibrionales; family Microbulbiferaceae; genus Microbulbifer; species Microbulbifer pacificus. Next base: position 610,146 of record NZ_CP137555.1, read on the forward strand.
TGCTCGATAAGATCGGTCAGCTCCGGGAATCCGCGCGCGCTAACCGCCGCGGAAAAAAGGAGACAAAGTGCCAGCAAAAACTGCGTACTGCGTGCAAACATGTTTGCTACCCCTGATAAGCCTTTCTACTAATATGCAAAAAAGTACGTTCCAAAATCGGATGAGCGCAATTATCAATGAGTGTTTTCATTGTTAGCGGGCGCCCTACCGACCGAGAATTTTCGGCGCCGACCCAGCTCACCGGGTGGTCCCGGTCGGCCAGCGACACAGGGTTAGTCGAAAATTTTGCAGAAAAGTTCTCAAAACCCAATGTAAAACAGTGTTAAGGACTTCATGAGCCAACCTCAGCAGCCCCGTCCCCACAACAAACCCGTGACACAATTGCGCCCGCGCGCCGAACGGGGTCTGTTTCAGCACCAGCGACTGCAATATGGCCAGTCGGTACTGGGGGCACCGCTGCTCTATTTCCCGGCGGAGGTCCGCGACGAGCACACGGGCATGATTCTCGCCGGCACCCACGGCGACGAAGTGGCTGCGGTGGTTACCCTCTCTTGTGCACTGCGCTCACTGCGAGCCGGACAGCTTCGCCACCACGTGATCCTGGCGGTGAACCCGGATGGTTGCCAGCTCGGCACTCGCTCCAATGCCCACGGGGTGGACCTTAACCGGAATTTTGCCACCAGCAACTGGAAGGCCGATGGCACCGTCTACCGCTGGAACAGCGCCGCCGACGAACGCGATGTCCACCTGTCTACCGGTGACTCCGCAGGCTCGGAGCCTGAATCAGCGGCCCTGTGCCGTTTGATCGGCGAGTTGCAGCCGGCTTGGCTGGTCTCGATCCACGAGCCATTGGCCTGCGTGGACGACCCGCTGCAGAGCCCACTGGGACACTGGCTGGCGGAACGCATCGAACTGCCGCTGGTCGCCGACCTCGGCTACTCGACACCGGGCTCGTTTGGCACCTGGTGTGCAGAGCAGGGATACCCCTGCATCACCCTCGAATACCCGCCCATTTCTGCCGATGTGGCGAGTGAGGAATATCTGGAGGCGATGATCGAGCTTCTCTGCTACACCCCCTGAAGCGCCCACAAACCGGGGCTTACAGACAGCCATCCCAGCTCTCTGCCTCAGGTCCAGTAGACACGACCACCCTCAAAGCGCAATGGATCGGCATCTTTTGCCAGCCATGTCGGCCCATCCAGGTCCACAAAACGCGCGAATTGCCCCAGCGGCCAGGCCGCCCGAATCGCGCGGGAAGTGCACAGCATGCACCCCAGCATCAGCTCAAAACCCTGCGCTTTTGCGGTTTCCGCCAGCGCCAGCGCCTCCCGGATGCCACCGGTCTTATCCAGCTTGATATTCAACATGTCGTACCGCCCCGCAAGACGTGGCAGGTCGGCGCGGGTATGACAGCTCTCATCCGCACATATCGGCAGCGGATGAGGGAAACTCGCCAGTGGCTCGTCCTCGCCGGCGGGCAGCGGCTGCTCCAGCATGGCCACCCCCTGCTCCGCCAGCGCTTCGCACAGGGCTGGAAGCCCCTCCCACGCCCAGGCCTCATTGGCATCGATGACCAACTGGCATTCGGGTGCCGCGGCGCGCACCGCCGCGACACGCTCCAGTACCTGCTGGCGGTCCAGTTTCAGTTTGAGCACCGTCACCCCGCGATCAGCCGCAGCGCGCGCGGCCTCCCCCATAGCATCGGGGTCGGCAATCACCAGGGTCTGCACCGTCGGCAGCCATTCCGGCCCGGAATCGGCAATGCCGGACTGGCGCCGCTCCCAGTCCGCCAGCGCGCAGTCGACCGCATTGCGGGCGGCACCGGCGGGAAGTGCATGCTGTAGCTGCTCGCGCGTCAGCCCCTCGCGCAGGGCCGGCAACACCGACGAAATCTCCGCGATTACCGACTCCACACTCTCACCATAACGGGGATAGGGTGTGCACTCACCGATGCCGGTGAATCCCGCCGCGGAGACCTCCACCACTACCACACGGGCCTCGGTGCGTGCCCCACGGGATATCACAAAGGCAGTCCGCAGTGGCCAACTCTCCGCATAACAGCGCGCTTCGAAATTGGCATGCGCCTCGAAACTGGGACGCGCTTCGGACATTCGAGCTCTCCGTAACTTGAAATCTTTCTACCGCACAGGCGAACGGCAACACCGCCCAGCATTTAGTGTAGGAAGATAATCCGCGGTGAACGGGAGAAAAGGAGAGGTACTCAGCGGGCTTCGGTAGTGGGGATGGTGGTGCAGGCGTATTCGCGCTCCAGGCGCAAAAACTGTGGCGTGAGCGCGGGATTAGCGCGATTGAGGTGGCTGTATAGACGGATCGCCAGAGCACCCAGCGCCAGCCCAACCAGAGCGCCAAGAATGGCCCAGGCTTCGGTACCCATGGACTGCCCGATAACAGCACCCAGCACCAGGGTGACTAGCGGCAGCAGATAGACGATAAGTGCGCTGCTGGCCAGTGTATTTTCGGCAATCCCGATCACCACCGTATCGTGTAGGCGGACAGTATCGAGCGCCGGTGGCGCGACCGCCACTCGCACCTGGGACGCGCGGCTCCAGAAATCACCGAGCAAACCTGTGCCACACCCGGATTTGGCTGCACAGCCGTTGCAGCTGCTGCGCTGTACCGTTTCCACCCAGATTCCGGAATCGTCCAGGGCCACGACCCTGCCGCGCTCTTCAATCATTACCTGAAAACCGTCATTACAAACCATTCACTAGTGAGCTTTGACCGACTTGGCCACCAACACTGCCGTGTTGTCGGGGATCTCCCCCACCACGGTCACGGTGTAATGTTCGTTGTTGACTTCTAAATGGTCCATATAGGCCACGGTGGCACCGCGTACTGCACGCCCCCGATAATTCATGTTCGGCCCAAGCTTCTGCACGAACACGGTAAACGCACTCAAACCATCGCTAAAAACCTGCATTTCCCCGTCCACCAGCTCCCGCGCCGCTACCGCCTTGAACCCGTTCGGCACCCAGCTCAGCTGCCAGCGACTCACCAGGCTCCCGCAGTGGCCGGCGCCTTCGCTTTCCCGCGCGGCGTCGGAATGCGGCTGCAGATCACTGTCGACAATGGGGGCCAGATCCAACTCAACGAATTGGAAACGCTCCAGCAGCCGGCCCGAGGGGGCGACCAGCAGGGACTTCAGTGGCAGGCCGGTCTCGCGGTCGACACTGACCACCATGCCGAAGCGGTGCACATCGCGCGGACGCGCTTCCAGTACTACGGCGTCGCGATCGGCGATACGCTCTTCACCGCGCAACACAAATTGATAATTCCCCTGCACGTTCTGCAGACCCACGTTGCTCCACAGGCCGGCGCGGGACAGCGGACTGCCGTCGCGGCGGCACTGGGCATCCTGTCCGCGGCTCACCATTTCCCGGGGCGCGCCCGTCAAAAAACGGATACGCTCCACTGGCTCGCCGCTGCGAATGCCGTGCACCACTTCGACGCTCTCCATGACACCCGCGTGCTCGAAGGTGGCGAATCCGCGGTATTCCAGACTGGTCACCGCATTCGCGAGCTTGCTCAGCAGTTTCTGGATTTCGACATCGTCGGCCTGTGGATTGATTGCCGGTTCGGCAGGAGGCGTTTGCGCCGAATTTTGCGAAGCGGGCCCATTTTCAGTATCCGGCGGGGCCGGCATTTCGGCGCGCGGAGCATCCACTTCCTGGGCATTCGCCACAGGCAGCACAGGACCTGCAAACAGCAAAAAAGCCAACAGAGGACTGTTGGCTTTCAGGGCAGGGAAAGGAAAAATTTTTGCCATGATCATTCTTTATTCAAAGTAGACGTACGCTGGCAACACAACCGGCCCACGGGGCGGGCGGCAACCGCCCGCATCCACCACCGCTATCACATCGCCGTTATTCCGGCGGGCGCTCGCCGTAAGTAGCGCGGGCAAAGGGAACCATTCCCTGGCTGCTCATACGGGCCGCCTGCTCGGAGTGTTCCATCATCACCCGGTTGAGGTGACGCATCAGTTCGGGAGACGGAACCACCTGCACTTGCGGGGAGGAGCCCATGCCAATTCGCTGCTCGGGAACCAGCTGAGGGTTAGTACTCACCGAACGGGTATTCAACGTCGGCACCAGGAAGCCGCTGGGCTGGGGCACGGACTGCACCGGCTGCTGTGCCGGGCGCTCCACCTCGGCCACCAGCTCACCACCGGTCTGCGGTGCCTGCAGCTGTTGCACACCCAGCACCGCGGCAAACGCTACCGTGGCCGCCACCGCTCCGCGCGACAGCTGGCGCCACCAGCGGCTGCGAGTCCCGCTGGAATCGTTGGCAGCTTCCGGCTCCGCGGTGGCTACCAGGTCAGGCTCATCGGCGATGGCCGCGGAAATACTGGCCGCAAGGCCGAGATTTACCGGCGCGACCTTTTCACCGCGCATCACACTGGCGGCCAGCTGGTAACGGGACCAGCGCTGGCTGAGATCGCCGCCGGCGACATCGCTCTCCTTGAGTAGACGTTGAACTTCCAGTTCACTGGCTTCACCGTCCATCAACGCGGATAGCGATTCATTCAAACGCTGCTGATGATTCCCGTGAGACATACGGGGCAACCCTCTTTCAGTGCAATCCAATTCCAATAGGTGCTGTAACCGCACCCTGTCTGTTGGTATCTGAGACCGGCGTCTACCGGAAAAGTTTTACTGGCAGGCAAATTTTGTGTGAATTCATCAAAAAAATTGCCTGTCGTTCCGGTCAACGCTGTTGTTTAGACTGAGAACCTCTCGTCCACGCCCCAGATAAAACAAATCTGACTAACTGACCGGCCAAATAATCGCCAGAAGTCGGGGCAGAATTACCCGCGACCGCCCACTGGTTCCGGCTCGCCGGCCATGGCCGCCTGAACCGCACGGTCAATGGACTCGCGCGCGCGAAAGATGCGCGAACGCACAGTACCCACCGGGCAGCCCATCACCTCGGCGATCTCTTCGTAACTCAACCCTTCCAGCTCCCGCAGCGTCACCGCCGAGCGCAGATCTTCCGGCAGCTCGCGGATGGCCCGGTGCACCGTGGCCTCAAGCTGGTCGCGGAACAGCTGGTTTTCCGGGGTATCGTTATCCCGCAGCATCTCTGAGCCGGAGTAGAATTCGGCGTCTTCGAGATCCACATCGTAAGATGGCGGACGGCGGCTGCGGGAAACCAGATAGTTCTTGGCGGTATTGATGGCGATGCGGTACATCCAAGTGTAGAAGGCACTCTCGCCACGGAAATTGGCCAGTGCCCGGTAGGCCTTGATAAAGGCCTCCTGTACCACGTCATTCACTTCGGCGTGGTCATTGATATAGCGGCTGACTACCGCTGCAATCTTGTGCTGGTATTTGAGCACGAGCAGATCAAAGGCGCGCTTGTCGCCGTTCTGAACCCGCTCCACCAGCTGTTGATCACTCGGCGAAGCCTGATGACCTGTCATCCCCTACTCCCAACCGCGGCCCCGGCGCACAACTGCCCGGAGCACAGGATTATTCTGTTGTGTCGAAGACAACCCGTTTCGGTCATAAGTTCCTGACAAATCGGTAATTTTTGAAGATGGCGTATACTACGCGCCCTCCGACACGAATAAAACTCTACCAGTAAAGAGGCAAAGCTACCCTTGAACAACTACGACGTTCTCGTTATCGGCAGTGGCGCCGCAGGTCTCACCCTGGCCCTGCACCTTGCCGCCCGCCACCGCGTGGCGCTGCTGTCCAAGCAGCGCCTGCAGGATGGCTCCACCTGGTTTGCCCAGGGCGGCATCGCCGGCGTGCTGGACGAGACCGACTCGGTGGAGGCACACATAGCCGATACCTTAGATGCCGGGGCCGGACTCTGCCACCCCGACGCCGTGCGTTTCACGGTGGAGAACAGCCGCGACGCCATTCAATGGCTGATTAACCAGGGAGTGGACTTCACCCGCGAAGAGGACGGAGACTACCACCTCACCAAGGAAGGCGGACACAGCCATCGCCGTATCATCCACAGTGCCGATGCCACCGGCCGGGCGGTACACAGTACCCTGATCGAGCGGGTCAGAAACACGCCGAATATCGACTGTTTTGAGCAGCATATCGCCCTCGACCTGATCCGTCAGCCCGATGCCGCCACCGGCCGCTTCCGCTGCGCCGGTTGTTACGTCTACAACAAGGACACCGAAGAGGTGGAGGTCTTCCAGGGGCGCGCGGTGGTATTGGCCACCGGCGGTGCCGCCAAGGCCTACCTCTATACCAGCAACCCGGACGGCGCCAGCGGCGACGGCATCGCCATGGCCTGGCGCGCCGGCTGCCGGGTGGCCAACATGGAGTTCAACCAGTTCCACCCCACCTGCCTCTACCACCCCAAAGCCAAGTCCATGCTGATTACCGAGGCGCTGCGCGGTGAAGGCGCACAGCTCAAGCTGCCGAACGGCGAGCGTTTTATGCAGCGCTTCGACAAGCGCGGCGAGCTGGCACCGCGGGATATTGTCGCTCGTGCCATCGACCACGAGATGAAGCGCCTGGGTGCGGACTGCGTCTATCTGGACATTTCCCACAAAGATGAAAAGTTCGTACGCGAGCACTTCCCGACGGTGTACAAGAATTGCCTGCAATACGGAATCGATATCACCAAGGAACCCATCCCGGTGGTGCCCGCGGCCCACTATACCTGTGGCGGTGTGATGGTGGACCAGCACGGTTGCACCGACCTGGACCAGCTGTACGCCATCGGCGAAACCACGTTTACCGGCCTGCACGGCGCTAACCGCCTGGCCAGCAACTCGCTGCTGGAGTGTGTGGTCTACGCCCGCTCCGCCGCCAAGCATATCGACAGCACCCTGGACAAGATCGCCCCGCCGCGCCCGGCACTGGCGTGGGACGCATCCAGAGTGACGGATTCCGATGAAGACGTGGTGATTTCGCACAACTGGGACGAGCTGCGCCGGTTTATGTGGGACTATGTGGGCATCGTGCGCACCCGCAAGCGCCTGCTGCGGGCAGAACACCGGGTGGGTCTGCTGCAACAGGAGATTCTGGAGTTCTACGCCAACTACAGGATCACCAGCGACCTGATTGAGCTGCGCAACCTGGCGAAGGTTTCGGAACTAATCATCCGCTCCGCGCTGGATCGCCGCGAGAGCCGCGGCCTGCACTACTCCCTCGACTACCCCGGGCTGCGGGAGCTGGCGATGGACACCATCCTGGTGCCGGAAAACTTTGCCAACCAGCGGCATTTTATCGGCGCGAACTGAAGCGGGCGATATCCGCGCACCCATCGGTTCAGCGTCAACTCACCGGTCATTTGTCGGTTTTTTATCGCTCTCCTATCGGGAAAAACGCAATGCCACCAGCAGCCGGCGCCAGTCGTCGGCGCCGGTGGCATCGCTGCTTAGCACCAGCCGCAGCCTGCGCCCCTCGAGGTCGCGACCGTTGATCACAATCAGCCAGCGCCACAGCGTCAACTCACCGCAAAAACGGAACTCCCGCCTGGCCCCGCCCTTCACCTGCCAGTACCAGCGCTTCTCCGCCGTCGACAGGCGCCCCACCGACCGGTCAAGGCGCTGCCACTCCAGCCAAGCGATGGTAAACACAAGCAACGAAGCCACCCCCACCGCTACCCATGGCAGGCGAGAAAAAGCGAGCAGCAACAGGGATTGGACAGCCAGCAGCCACAGCAGGCGCTGCAGCCGGCGGGAGGGAGAGAAATCACAGGCGAGCCGGGCACTGCGCTCGGTACCAACACCCGTGTGGCCCGCGAAAGCCCTGCCCGGCCGGGCGGGCGCCTCGCGGGCGGAAGTGTCAGTCCTGCAGGCCGGTGTTGTCACGGATGATCTGCACAATTTTCAGCAGCTCTGGATCTTCCGGGTCTTCGCGGCGCAGGAACCACGCAAACAGGTCCTGATCCTGCTCGTCCAGCAGGCGGATATAACGCTGCTTGTCTTCCTCGGAAAGCGTTTCGTAGACATTGTCCAGAAACGGCAGCAGTACCAGGTCCAGCTCCAACATGCCGCGACGGCTGGCCCAAAACAGGCGGTTGCGATCCATACTTCTTTTCTCAATAGCCGGGTTGCAAAGTGCGCGCAGTATAGCGGTAGTTGAAATCCCGCCGCAAAACCCCAGATACTGCACCACTTCAATAAGCGGTCGAAGAAGGCGAATTCAGCATGGATCAACAGCAGTGGCAGGAATTTCTCTGTGGCCAGGGCGCCCTGTGGAATGAAGGCGCGGCGGACTTTCCCGCGGGAGAAAACAGCAACTCCGGCGCCGAACTGCAACTGATCGACCTGAGCCCCATGGGCGCCATTTCCATTAACGGACCCGACAGCCAGAAATTCCTGCAGGGCCAGCTCACCTGCGACCTGGTGAAACTGCCGGACGAACACCTCACCCTCGGCAGCCACTGCAACCCCAAGGGCCGCATGATCAGCGCCTTTTTTGCGCTAAAAATCTCGCAGACGGAATTCGTCCTGCTACTGCCGCGGGATCTGGTGGCCACGGCGCTCGCAGCGCTGAAGAAATATGCGGTGTTTTTCAAAACCCAGTTGGAAGATGTCAGCGACAGCCAACACTGGTTCGGCCTCTGCGGGCGCGATGCCGGCGCTGCCGCCAGCCATCTCCTGAGCCTGTCCCACGGCAGCAGTTCCGATCTGGTGACGGGCCAGCTGCGCAGTTTCGACCACAATGGTCACCGCGCGCTGGCCGCATGCCTGAGCGAGCGCAATGTGGTGATTCAGTTACCACTGGAGCAGGCCGCGGACCTGTGGCAGAAGCTCGCCGGCAGTGGCCCCGTTGCCAGTGGCTACAGCCAGTGGCAACGGCAGCTTATCGAAGCGGGATTGCCGCAGGTTCACCAGAGCAGCAGCGAAATGTTTATCCCGCAGATGGTGAACCTGCACCTGTTGGGCGGTGTGAGCTTCAAGAAAGGCTGTTACACCGGGCAGGAAGTCGTCGCGCGTATGCAGTACCTGGGTGCCGCCAAGCGCCGCATGTACCGCGCGCGCATCGACGGCGGCGAGCTGCCGCAGGCCGGCGCGGAAATATTTACCCCCAATGGTGGCTCGAGTGTCGGCAACACTGTGCAGGCTTGCCACGTGGGCGATGAAATCGAGTTGCTGGCAGTACTCACCAAGAGCAAGGTGGCCGATGGCGAGAGCCTGCAGCTAGCCGACGGCCGCGTACTGGAATTGCTGGAACTCCCCTACGACGCCGACGCCGACCCACTCGCCTGATTCCTATTTCCGCGGTTCAGGTTTTCACAACTCAGATTTCTACCGCAACTCTGCGCAAGGCATCCGCGGCAGGCAGCGCCCAGTTGATGGGCGTCTCGCCGCGCTGCTGCAGATAGGCATTCGCCTGTGAAAACGGCCGGGTGCCGAAAAATCCCCGGTGCGCCGACAGCGGCGACGGGTGTGGACCGCTCAGCACCAGGTGCTTGCGGCGGTCGATAAAATTTCCTTTCTTCTGCGCGTAGCTGCCCCACAGCACAAACACCAGCCCTTCCCGCTGCTCTGCCAGCGCGTGCACGGCGGCATCGGTGAATTGCTCCCAGCCGCGCCCCTGATGGGCCCCCGCCTTGCTTTCCTCAACCGTCAGTGTCGCGTTCAGCAGCAACACACCCTGCTCTGCCCAGGGCTGCAGGCAGCCGTGATTGGGTGGCGCAATGCCGAGGTCGGACTGGAGCTCCTTGTAGATATTCTGCAGTGACGGAGGAATCCGCACACCCGGCATCACAGAAAAACACAAGCCGTGGGCCTGCCCCGCACCATGGTAGGGATCCTGCCCGAGGATCACCACTTTGACCCGATCAAAGGGGGTGGAATTGAATGCGTTGAAGATCTGGCCGCCGGGGGGAAAGATTTTCTTGCCCGCCTGTTTTTCCTGCTGCAGAAACTGCCGCAGTTCGCCCATATAGTGTTTACTGAATTCCGGCTCGAGTACCGAGAGCCAGCTGGGGTGGATTTTTACCTTGTCGGAAACCTGCATCGTCTCTTTCTTGTTTAAATCTATAAAATTTTCTGCACCTGCGCCCTGAGTGCCGGCACCACTTCCTCATCAAACCAGGGGCGGCGTTTCAGCCACAGGGTGTTTCTGGGGCTGGGGTGCGGCAACGGAAAAAACCCGTGGGGAAGTGCATCGATGTAGTGGTGAACATTCTTGCTAATGCTCCCATACCAGTGGGGCAGATAGTAGCGCTGGGCGTACTGACCGATCAGCAGTGTCAGCTGGATATCCGGCAGTTCCGCCAGCAGGCGCGCGTGCCATGTCGGCGCGCACTCCGGCCTGGGCGGCAGGTCGCCCCCCTTGCCGCGCCCGGGATAGCAAAACCCCATGGGCACGATGGCGATCCGGGACGTATCGTAGAAGGTATCGCGATCGACCTGCAGCCACTCGCGCAGGCGATCGCCGGAGGGATCATTCCAGGGAATCCCGGTTGCATGTACCTTGGTACCGGGCGCCTGACCGACGATCAATAATCGGGCGGTGCGCGCCGCGCTCAGAACCGGATGCGGCCCCAGCGGCAGATTCGGTTCGCACAGGCGGCAGGCGCGCACCTCTTTTAACAGCAGATCCAGCTTGGTCGCTGCCAAAACCGCTTACCGTTCTTCCGAAGTCATTTCGGGAAATGCGAAATGCAACAGCAGTCCGCGGGAATCATCGGGAGCCACGGCGCGCCCAACACCATTGTTGTCCAGCACCACAAATATTCCCTGCTCATTCACTGCGAGCCCCTCGCCCTTGCCGAAACGAGTCTCGCGGTAGACATAGGTGGGCCCCTCTTCGATATCCCGGTAGTGAATACACCACTCGGCCTGGAGGTTGTCGAGGTTGCGTCGGCAAACCGCAAAGGCATTGCGCTCCAGGGTATACAGCGCACCGCCGTATGCAGCAAGCCCCGCCAGATCTTCCGTGCGACCGTGAAAATCAAGACCGCTGACTGCCGGCAACGCGCGAAAATCACGCCCGACCTCATCGCCCGCGCTCAATTTAAGCAGCCCCCTTGGGTCCCGTTCCAGCGCCACCCAGAAATCCTCACCGACCCGGACCACACCTTCACTTTCCCCATTGAAGTGCCGCAGGAAGCCGCGTGCTTTCGCCGCTTCCGACCAGCGTACCGGCAGCCACTCGGCCCCTTGTTGCTCAGGGTTGAGTCGGGCAATGCGATTGTGTCGCTCACTCAGCAAATAAATTCCGCGTTCATCACAGGTGATGCCCTCAAAATCCATACTGAGTGGCACGCTGGCGTAGTGCAGCGCACGGGCTTTCAGCAGTACAGGCTGATCGTCCGGCAACGGCGGGCGGGCAAAATCCGCCTTGGCGGCAAGCGCGACGGAATCGCGGCCGGGCTCGGGAGATAAGCGATATATATGCTCCGAAACCTTGTCGGCCACCGCCAGCAACTCTCCAGCGCAAAAACTCAGGCCGGAAATATCCAGCCCCTCGCTGCCGTCAATCCACCAGGCATCAATCAGTTTTGCGGGCAGCACCGGCGCCGGCACGCCCGCGACCGGTGCGGCCACCCCAGAAAGGCTCAACAGCACCGCCGCGGCAATGCGCAATATCGGCTTGGGTAAATGCTTCAAAGGTCTGTCCCGTAATAAAGGGATCACCTCAATCGCGGAAGTTCTCGAACTGCAGCGGCTGCTCCAGCTCCTTGCTCCGCAACATGGCGATCACCTGCTGCAGGTCGTCGCGTTTCTTACCGGTAACGCGCACGGCATCGCCCTGAATCGCCGCCTGCACCTTGAGTTTTTCATCCTTGATGATCTTGACGATCTTTTTTGATAGCTCTTTGTCGAGACCGTTTTTCAGTTTGATCTCCTGCTTTACCTGCTTGCCGGACTGCACCGGCTCGCCCACATCCATCACCAGCGGGTCGATGCTGTACTTGATCAGGGCCTGGCGCACCAGATCCTCCATCTGGCTGATTTGCATATCGGAATCGGCGCGCAGCGTCAGCACAAACTCGCTGCGTTCCACTTCCGCATCCACACCCTTGAAGTCATAGCGGGTAGTGATGGTGCGATTGACCTGATCCACCGCATTGGTCAGCTGGTGCTTATCCACTTCGGAAACGATATCGAAAGACGGCATAGTAAGACTCCTTTAATCTCCCCCGCGCACCGCGGGCCGTAAAAATTTTATTTCCAGCGCTCTGGCAGGACTTCAATGTTGTTATCGCTACTTGCGAACCACAGGTGCCCGTCCTGGATGGTGACGGACAGATCCATGGTGCGCTCCGCCATCGCTGCCAGTTGCGCGCAACTGTCGGCGGGCAGATAAAAAATATCCAGGTTGTCGAAGCGCGCACTGGCGGATTCCATTTTCTGCCACCACACGGAGGCGGAGCGCTGACCATAGGCGTATACCAGCACCTTGCGCGCGCGTCCGCAGGCCTTGCGGATGCGATCTTCCGCCGGCAAGCCTACCTCAATCCAGGTTTCAATCTCGCCGCTCAGGGTGTGTTGCCAAAGATCGGCCTCCTCGTCACTGGAGAGACCGCGGGTAAATTCCAGCTGCTCGCTTGCATTGTGGGCGAAGGCCAGCAGCCGGATCATCATGCGCTCATCGGTCTCCGACGGATGGCGCGCCAGCGTCAGCAGATGCTCCGCGTAATAATCCCGGTCCATATCCGCGATCTGTACGCGGGCTTTGAATATCGTCGCTTTTAATGCCATTACTGCTCTCTGAAACGGTAGCCTACCGGAACTTGCCGGATACAGGCCTTTGGGAGTCTATTATTGTCTTGTTCGGAACCAATATGGATGAACGGAATGATCACAGCACTCACAGGCAAACTGAATTTCCCGCAACGTCGTTTCTGGCAAACCCTGTTGCTGTCACTGCTGGCGTTTGGCCTGACTGGCTGCGGTATCAACGCCATCCCCACCTACGACGAGAATGTGAAGGCCACCTGGGCCCAGGTACAGAACCAGTACCAGCGCCGCGCGGATCTGATCCCCAATCTGGTAAAAACCGTCAAGGCCTACGCCGCCCACGAGCAGGAAACCCTGCAGGCTGTCACCGAGGCGCGCGCCAAGGTCAATTCCATGCAAGTGGACTCCGGCATCATCAACGATCCTGAAAAGCTGAAGCAGTTCGAAGCGGCCCAGGCCCAGCTCAGCAGCGCCCTCTCCCGCCTAATGGTGGTGGTAGAGCGCTACCCGGACCTGAAGGCCAACCAGAATTTCCTCGCCCTGCAGTCCCAGCTGGAAGGCACCGAAAACCGCATCAGCGTGGCCCGGCGGGATTATATCGCTGCGGTCGAGCGCTACAACCGCGAGATTCGCACCTTCCCCGGTCGTATCTGGCACACCATCATGTACAGCGACATGCCCATTCGCGACACCTTTGAGGCCACCTCGGAAAATGCCGACAAGGCACCTGAAGTCGACTTCCAGTAGCGGCAATTCTCTGTACATGTGTCAGCGGAGCCCTGAATGACGATCCGGAGGATCGCCCTACTGCTTCTCCTGTGCCCTGCCCTGTTGTGGGCCGGGCTCGCCGCCGCTGAGGTGAAATTCCCGACCCTCAGTGGTCGGGTGGTGGATAACGCCAACCTGCTGCATCAGGCCACCCGCTACCAGCTCACGGAACTTTTACAACGCCACGAGAAGGAAGGCAGCAACCAGATCGTGGTGGTCACGCTCCCGGACCTGCAGGGGCTCACCATCGAAGAGTATGGGTACCAGCTGGGCAGGCACTGGCAGATCGGCCAAAAAGGCAAGGACAACGGCATACTGTTGATCGTGGCCCCCAATGAACGCGAAGTGCGCATCGAGGTGGGTTACGGCCTCGAAGGCGCCATGACCGATGCGCTTTCCTCCAACATCATCCACACCAAGATCCTGCCCTACTTCCGCGCGGGTAACTTCGACGCCGGCGTCATGTCCGGCGTAGAGTCCATCATTGCCGTGATCAAAAACGAATATGTGCCCGAGCCGACCGAGTCCAAGGGCGACCGCCAGCTGGCACTGCTGGTAGGTATTTTCCTGCTGTTTATCATGCTGCAGATCTTCGGCTCCTCGGTGCTCGGCTCGCCCGCCAACAATGGCAACTATCGCCGAGGCCGCTACGGCGGCTACTACGGCGGCGGTGGCTTCGGTGGTGGCGGATTCGGTGGCGGAGGCTTTGGCGGTGGCTTCGGGGGCGGGGGCGGCGGTTTCGGGGGCGGCGGCGCCTCTGGTGGCTGGTAAAGGGGGGCTGGTTGTCAGGCGGCAAACATGGAAAACAACATGCTGAACGCGAGTGAAAGACGCAAAGTCGCCGAAACTATCAAGGCGGTGGAATCCGGTACCGATGCCGAACTGGTGACGGTGCTGGCGCGCCGCTCCGACAACTACCTCTACATCTCCACCCTGTGGGCAGCGTTTCTCGCCCTGCTGCTGGCTCCGCTGATGCAGTTCCTGCCCTGGTGGATTGAATACCAGCAGGCATTCACCCTGCAGTGGATACTGTTCATCGTCCTCGCGGTGCTGTTCCGCTGGCGTCCGCTGACCATGCTGCTGATCCCCAAGTCCGTAAAATACTGGCGCGCATCCAATCTCGCCCGCCGCCAGTTCCTGGAACAGGAACTGCACCACACCAAGGACCGGCTGGGCCTGCTGATCTTTGTCTCCCAGGCAGAGCACTATGTGGAAATACTTGCCGACCGCGGTCTCGCGGAACACATCACCAATGAGCGCTGGCAGGAAATCGTGGAGAACTTTATCCGCGAGGTAAAGAAAGGGAAAACGGCCGCGGCCTTTGTGCACTGCGTGGAAAAATGTGGCGAATTGCTGGAAGAGGCGGCACCCGCCACCGTTGTCAAGAACGAACTGCCCAATCACCTGGTGCTTCTATAATTGGCTGATACCGCCTTTTGAAGTGAGAAGTGAATTGGTGACTCCATGAAACTGCCCAGACGCGCCATTCCAGTGGCGGTTTCCCTGCTTCTTGTCGGCGCCGCGGTGGCTCACTGGGCCGGCTCGGAAAACCCCACATCATCTGCCCTCCAGCAATCTTTGTTTTCCAATAACACAGATGCACCATTATCTCCCGGCGATTTGACGGCGCGGGTACAGCAGCTGGAAGAATCCCTGGAACAGACCCTTAAAATCCAGGGCCAGTTGCTGGAACTGGTAAACGATCTCAGTGAGCATCTCGATCCGGAGTCCACATATGGCGACGTCCGCCAGGCCTCACTGGAATCCCCGGTGGAGCAGGAGCAAGCCAACCGTCGCCGGCGTGCGCGGGACCACGCGAGTGGCAACCGTTTTGAGCGCATTAGGGAAAACCAGATCAGGCAGTTTACGGATGCGGGCCTCAGCTACGAGCGGGCTGCGTATATTGTCGACAGGCAGGAACGAATTCCGTATGAGCAGATGCAGTTCAGCTACGAATACCAGCATCTGCAAGACAAACGCTCCAAGCGCGCCAAGGAATTGCAGGAAAAGCTGCAGACCTACAGCAATCCACACCGGGTATTCGAGCAGGAACTGAATCGCGAAGAATATGACCAGTACCTTGACGCCACTGGCGGGCGGACGGAGTTCCAGATAGGGGGACTGCTGGAATCCGCACCGGCCTATGAAGCCGGCCTGCGCAGCGGAGACAAGATCATTCGCTACAACAACCAGCGGGTATTCCATATGGGAGACCTGCGCACCCAGGTCTACCAGGTGCCACCGGGCACCTCGGTGCCAGTGGAAATCCAGCGCCAGGGCAGCTCCTCCACGGAAACCATTTATTTACCGGCGGGGCCGCTGGGAATTCGCCACTGAGACAAGTCACCCCTCACCCGTTATTCCACACCTTACTTGGCTATCGAAAGCTTTTCCCGCCTTCTTGTGCGCGCGCTGAGAACTTACTACCTCTGTGGTATTCCAACACGCTGACTGATTGAAGTTCACCAATTTGATCGGGCTCCCGCGGCACTCGGATAACAATAGCCATGACCTCCATTGACCAGCCCAGACTCGCCACTCTTTGCTTCCTGCTGTTTGCCACGGCCAGCGGCGGTCAAATAGCCGCTCAGCTGATATCGCCCAGCGGCCAGGTATTCGATACCCCTACGGCAACGGCCTCCGCCTTGGGCAACAGCCCTGCCGACTGGGAAGCTATCTGGCAAGCCGATAGGCAAACCGAGCTGGATAGCAGGATTACGCACCTCGAATCCACCCTTGCTGACAGTTTGGAATTTCAGAACCGCCTGCTGGAGCTTGTGGAGGAACTCACCCACCAACAGTCAGATACCCGCGCTGACCGTTCTGCAAAGCAGACCATCAACAGTCCCGCTGCTGTTGAACTTCCCACCCCCCCCCCGTCAGCGCAACCCGAAAGGTCGCAGCTTTAACAACTCGATTCTCAGCAACCTGCTAAACGCAGGATTCAACGCAGCCCAAGTGGAATTCATACTCAAACATGAAAAGCGACTTTCGAGGCCAATCACCGCATCAACAAATGGCGAATTCGCTGACCCATTGCTCGCACAGTACGATTTTTTCAAATCCGAGCTGTCCAGTGACGAACTGAACCGTTACCTCGAGGCCACACACAAAAGAAAGGTAATTCTAATCGTTGGCATATACTCGGGAAGCACGGCGGCCAATATCGGCCTGCAGCCAGGGGATCGCATTCTGAGTGTAAATGGTGAGCCAATTTTCAGCCCGCAATACACGATGTCACAAATAAATACGGTTCCCCCAGGCGTCGTAATACCGATAGAAATTCGCCGCCCTGGCAGCACCAGCAGCGAAACCCTGTATATACCGGGCGGAAGACTGGGAATAGAGGCGCAACTTCAATCCTGGCAGTAAATTCTGCGAGGGCAACGCTATCGTTTACTCACATAACTTGTAGGTCGTACTCCAGCGCGCGCCTGTCGAAAGATCAACCGTGTACGCTTTGCCATCTTCCCGATTTACCCCCGCCTTCCTGAAATTATGCCATTCGACACTTACTAATTAAGCCGCCGGCAGTTTAAATTGCGCCACAGGACATAGGAAATCTGTACAACAGCGCAATCACCGCAATACTTGGAAATCCCACACCGGTAATCTCATTACGGAGGATGAGACGTTGGGTCGGATATCTGTTTTGTGCGGGCTACTCGCTTTCACCAATCTCTTGCTTACGGGCTGCGACACAGGCAACAGCCGGACACCCCCGAAAAAAAACGAATCCGTTCTTGACGCTGCGTTGGCTTCAGAAATCCAGCAGCACGGTCTTACCGGTATCCCCGAGCCCAGCCACGAACCTCCGGATATCCAGGCGCCGCTGGCACAGCTCGGTATGCAGCTGTTCTTCACCAAAGCCCTGAGCGGCAATATGGATACTGCCTGCGCCTCATGCCATCACCCGTCCCTTGCCGGCGGCGACGCCCTTTCGCTGTCGGTGGGCGTGGAAGCCGATATCCCCGACCTGCTGGGACCCGGCCGCACCCACTCCAGTGGCGGTACCAATTTCGATGGTGGCCCCACGGTACCGCGCAACGCCCCCAGCACCTTCAATATTGTCTTCTACCGACACTCCATTTTTCTCGACGGTCGTATTGAACTGCTCGCGGATGGCACCTACCGTACACCGGACAGCGCCTTAGGTACGGAAGATCCCAATGCCGGAGACAGTCTCAGCGCCGCCCAGGCACGCTTCCCGGTCACCTCCCGGGAGGAGATGCGCGGATTCAGTTTCGAATCCGATGGCAACAATTCGACGGCGCGGGAACAACTGGCCCTGCGCCTGCGGGGTGAGCGCCCCGAGTTGCCCGGAAGCCATTGGCTGGCGGCTTTCCAGCAAGGATTTGAATCGCCCCTGGGCACCGCTGAGGAGCTGATCACTTACGACAATATTGCCGCCGCCCTTGCCGCCTATCAGGACTCCCAGCTTTTGGTCGACAATTCCTGGCTGGCATATCTGGATGGCGACCTCGGTGCAATCAGCGACGAAGCAAAACAGGGCGCACTGCTCTTCCTGCGCAGCCCCGCAAATGGCGGCGCCGGTTGTGCCAGCTGCCACAGTGGCGATTTTTTCAGTGACGAGCAATTCCATGTACTCGCGATGCCTCAGGTCGGCCGCGGCAAAGGCAATGACAATGGCGAAACCACCAGCGACGACTTCGGCCGCTTTCGCGAAACCGGAATGGAGACCGATCGCTATGCCTTCCGCACCCCGACCCTGCTAAATGTGGCGACCACTGGTCCCTGGGGCCACGACGGAGCCTATACCACGCTGGAGGCGGTCATCCGCCATCACCTTGATCCGCAAACCGCCGTCGATCAATACGACCTCAACCAGCTGGAAGCCAGTGTCCAGATTGGCGACTGGTTCGCCAATACCCGGCTGGCACTGGCACAACTCCAAGCCCTCAGGGCCGCAGGCGCTTCTGCTCTGCCCAGGGTCGAGCTTGCGGACACCCAGATTGCACAGCTGCAAGCATTCCTAAATACCCTTACCGACCCCTGCACCAGCAACCGGGACTGCACCGGAATCTGGGTACCGGGCGAATCACTCAGCGACCCGGACGGCCTGCGCCTGAGCGCGGTGGATATCAATGGTGATCCGCTGTAACTCGACCCAGGGACAGACTGCCAAAAAAAAGGCGATAACCTCAGAGGTTATCGCCTTTTTTGTATCGGTCCCGGTTACTAACCGGAATCCCGAATTACTCGACGGAAGCTTCCGGACGCATATGCGGGAACAGCAGTACGTCACGGATGGACGGCGAGTTGGTAAACAGCATTACCAGACGGTCGATGCCGATACCTTCACCGGCGGTGGGCGGCAGGCCGTATTCCAGCGCGCGCACGTAGTCGGCGTCGTAGTGCATGGCTTCGTCGTCACCGGCGTCCTTCTCGGCCACCTGTGCCATGAAGCGCTCTGCCTGGTCTTCGGCATCATTCAGCTCGGAGAAGCCGTTGGCAATCTCGCGGCCGCCAATGAAAAACTCGAAGCGGTCGGTAACGAACGGGTTGTCGTCGTTGCGGCGTGCCAGCGGTGACACTTCGGTGGGGTACTCGGTGATGAAGGTCGGCTGGTCGAGCAGGTGCTCAACGGTCGCTTCGAAGATTTCGATCTGTACCTTGCCGAGGCCCCAGGTTTCCTTGACCTGAATATTCAGTTTTTCCGCTACCTTGCGCGCGCCTTCCATGTTGTCGATATCTGACGCGCTCAGTTCCGGGTTGTACTTCAGGATCGAGTCGAACACGCTGATGCGCGCAAACGGCTGGGCGAAGTCGTAGTTCTTGCCCTGATACTCGACGGTGGTGCTCCCGAGTACGTCGGTGCAGATACCGCGCAGCATGGCTTCGGTGTGATCCATCATGTCGCGGTAGTCCGCGTACGCCTGGTAGAACTCGAGCATGGTGAACTCGGGATTGTGGCGGGTGGACAGACCTTCGTTGCGGAAGTTGCGGTTGATTTCGTACACGCGCTCAAAGCCACCTACCACAAGACGCTTGAGGTAGAGTTCCGGCGCGATGCGCAGGTACATGTCGATGTCGAGCGCGTTGTGGTGGGTAACGAACGGGCGCGCGGCGGCACCGCCGGGGATGACCTGCAGCATGGGGGTTTCCACTTCCATGAAGTGGTTGTTGTTCAGGTACTGGCGGATGTAGTTGATGATCTTGACGCGCAGCTGGAATACCTTGCGGGATTCCGGGGTGGCGATCAGGTCGACATAGCGCTGGCGGTAGCGCATTTCCTGGTCGGCGATGCCGTGGAATTTTTCCGGCAGCGGGCGCAGGGCTTTGGTCAGCAGGCTGTACTCTTCGCAGTTGACGTAGAGGTCGCCTTTGCCGGACTTGTGCAGTGCGCCTTTGACGCCGACGATGTCGCCGATATCCCAGGTACCCCAGCGCTCTTTGATGTCTGCCTGGGCTTCTTTATCGGCGTACAGCTGGATGCGATCGGAGGCGTCCTGGATCACCAGGAACGGGCCGCGCTTGGCAACTACACGGCCGGCCACGCAGGCGTTGTTGCCTTCGGCTTCCAGCTCTTCCTTGGTCTTTTCACCAAACTCTTTTTGCAGGTCGGCGGCGAGGTGATCGCGGCGAAAGCTGTTCGGGAAGGCATTGCCCTTCTCGCGCATGGCGCT
The DNA here is from genome assembly GCF_033723955.1 of Microbulbifer pacificus. NCBI lineage: Bacteria > Pseudomonadati > Pseudomonadota > Gammaproteobacteria > Cellvibrionales > Microbulbiferaceae > Microbulbifer > Microbulbifer pacificus. The sequence goes on from NZ_CP137555.1 coordinate 630,195, forward strand.
GAGTTTGGCGCGGCGCTCGGCGATCAGTTTGTTTTCGTCTTGCTGAGTTGGTGTATTGCTCATGATCTGTCACATGTCGATTTGGGTGTGTTGCGGACTTCGTAGCTTGTATAGAGCTCTGTTGGAGCACCGTGGCGGCTTGAGCGCCGGGTATCCCTTTTCGAAACCGCTGTGAATACATCCCTGTACGCTGCGTCGGCAACATCCATGTTGCCGACGCTTTCGAAAAGGGATACCAGGCACTCTGCCTTCAATTCAAAGTAATTTGCTTCGTTGGCCGAATACGATCACTTCTTCTGAATTAGAGGCCGGCCTTCAGGCTCGCTTCAATAAACTGATCCAGGTCTCCATCCAGCACTGCCTGGCAGTTGCTGGTCTGGACGCTGGTGCGCAGGTCTTTGATGCGCTGGTCGTCCAGTACGTAGGAGCGGATCTGGCTGCCCCAGCCGATGTCGGATTTGCTTTCTTCCAGCGCCTGCTTTTCCGCATTGCGCTTCTGCATTTCCTGTTCGTAGAGTCGTGCCCGCAGCATTTTCCAGGCCTTGTCGCGGTTCTGGTGCTGGGAGCGTTCGCTCTGGCACGCCACCACAATACCGGTGGCGATGTGGGTCAGACGTACGGCGGAGTCCGTCTTGTTCACGTGCTGACCACCGGCGCCGGAGGCGCGGTAGGTGTCTTCACGCACCTGGGACTTGTCCACTTCGATCTCGATGTTGTCGTCAATCTCCGGGGAGACAAACACGGAGGAGAAAGACGTGTGACGGCGGTTGCCGGAGTCGAATGGGGATTTCCGCACCAGGCGGTGTACGCCGGTTTCGGTACGCAGCCAGCCGTAGGCGTATTCGCCCTGGAAGTGGATGGTGGCACTTTTGATCCCGGCAACGTCGCCCGCGGAAGCTTCTTCCAGGGTGGTTTTGAAGCCGTGGGCTTCGCCCCAGCGCAGGTACATACGCAGCAGGATTTCCGCCCAGTCCTGGGCTTCGGTACCACCGGAGCCGGCCTGGATGTCCAGGTAAGCGTTGTTGGGGTCGGTTTCGCCGGAGAACATGCGGCGGAACTCAAGGGTCTCGAGCTGCTGCTCGAGGTTGCCGAGTTCGCTGGCCACTTCGGCTACGGAGTCTTCGTCGCCCTCTTCCACTGCCATTTCCAGCAGTTCGCGGCAGTCACTCAGTCCGCTGTCGAGGTCTTCGATGGTTTTTACTACGGCTTCCAGGGAGGAGCGCTCGCGGCCCAGTTCCTGGGCGCGGTCGGGGTCATCCCAGACGCTGGGTTCGGCCAGTTCGAGTTCGACTTCGGTCAGGCGTTCTTTCTTGCCAGCGTAGTCAAAGATACCCCCTGAGAACGTCGGTGCGCTCTGCGAGGTCTTTCATCTGGTTGAGAAGCGGATTGATTTCCATAGAGCTGTCGGCTTTGGTCGGTTAAAGCGGGCGCGCATTCTACCTCAGGAAGTCCAGCAAAATAAGGGTCTCGGGGGGATGGATGGGCGGATTTGACCTCGATTTCAGGTGTAGGGGCACGCGCGCGGCGGGTTGAGCCCCTTGAGGGGCGGGCGCTAGAATGGCCTGACCAATAAAAATCACGATCTGACCAATATCTAGACGGAGCTGTAAACATGGTGATATTCACGGCGATGCGCGCAATGGGAGTGGGACTGCGCGCTGCACTCTCAATGAAGACCGGCCTGTGGCTGCTGACCCTGCTTTTGGTCACTTCCTGTGCCCAGACCGGCGATCCGCGCAAATATGACGCCGTGGTCGGCACCGCTTCCGCCGGGTTCGGCAATGCCCTGGCCTTCCTAACCATCGCCGAAGCACTGGCGGCGGCGCCCGAGAACAGTGCCACGCCGTTCGTGATCTACCTGCCGGAGGGCACCTACCGGGAGAAGCTGCTGGTCAGCAAGCCCAATATCCACCTGGTCGGCGCCGGGCGTGACAAGTCCATCATCACCTATGGAGATTATGCGGGGATGCCCGCCGTGGGCGCGGAGCCAGGCTCCGGTGCCAAAATGGGGACCTTCGATACCGCAACCCTGACGGTTGAGGCGAGCGACTTCCGCGCCGAGAACCTCACCATCGAGAACAGCTTTGATTTCCTCGCCACCGATGCCCTGCCCAGTGACCACACCGACAAGATCAATGGCACCCAGGCGGTGGCACTGGAAACAGGTCTAAGCAGTGACCGCACAGCGTTTCGCAATGTTCGCCTTCTGGGTTACCAGGACACCCTGTTCGTGCAGGCCGGCCGCAGCTATTTTGTGGACAGTGTGATCGAGGGCAATGTGGATTTCATTTTTGGTGCCGGTCAGGCGCTGTTTGAAAACACCGATATCGTCACCCGCCCCCGCGGCGCCGAGCGCGAAACGGTCGGCTATGTCACCGCGCCCAGCACCAATATCGGCAATGAATTCGGGCTGGTATTTCTCAACTGTCGCCTGCTGAAGGCAGAGGGTGTACCGGCCAACTCGACCCCGCTGGGCCGCCCCTGGCATCCCACCACCGACTTTGCCGATGGCCGTTACGCGGACCCGGACGCGATTGGCGCAACGGTGTATATCAACGCATTTATGGACGACCACATCACCACCGCTGGCTGGGACTCGATGCGCGGCACCAGCCGCGACGGCACCAAGTCCACGGTGTTTATGCCGGAAGACACACGCTTCTTTGAATTCCAAAGCCATGGCCCGGGCGCCGCAGTCAGCGGCAAACGCCGCCAGCTGACCAAAGAACAGGCCGCGGCCTACACCCGCGAGCGGATTCTCGCCGGCTGGGAGCCGCACTTCTGAGCGCCCTAATCCCGATTGGCCAATTGCGAGAGGATCGCACATTCCGGTGAGTCATCGCCGGCGCAGCTGTCTGCCAGCTCACGCAGTGTCACCTTCATGGCTTTCAGCGCCTGCAGCTGCAGCTCGATCTGCTGCAGCTTCTCTTCCACCAACTGTTTCGCGTCGTGACTTTGCCGCGCCGGGTCCCGATGCAGCGCGAGCAACTGGCGCACTTCGTCCACGGAAAATCCGCAGGCCCGCGCCCGCTGGATAAACTGCAGGGTTTCCACATCAGCACGAGAGTATTCCCGGTAACCGTTGGGGCCGCGCGCGGGTTGCAGCAGGTCAATGGATTCGTAGTAGCGCAAAGTCTTGGTAGAAAGCCCCGATCGCTGTGCTGCCTGTGAAATATTCATAACTCGCCTCCCGTTGCTCCCGTCTCGGTCATGGTGGTAGAGCCTCGAGGTTACCGCAAGGGGAAGGTCAACCCCACTAAACCGGTCGGCACGGCGCCATTTTTGCCTTCGCAAATATTTTTTTGAACCGCTGCATCCAGAAAGCCCTCCCATCCAGTCCATCTACCATACAGCCCGGACGTTCGCCGCCAATTCTGCTCGTCCCGGCTTCTGACCAATAGCTATCAAATGGACTTCGTGATCCCATGGAAACTGCAAATCTGGCAGTCCCCATTGGCGAACTCGCAAACAGGCAAAACAAGACACATGAACAATAAACTCCTGAAAGCCGCCGCACCTGTACTGGTACTGGCTGTGGGCTTTGGTACGGTGCAATGGATGTCCGCTGCAAAACCGCAGCCGGAAAAGAAAGAGGAAGAACAGCGACTGGTTTCCCTGGTGTACTCCGAGGCCCGCGAAGAGTCCGTGGCCCTCAGCGTCACCACCCAGGGGGAAGTGCGCCCGCATACCGAGATCGACCTCACCCCGCAGATTTCCGGACGCATTGTTGCCATCGCCGACAGCTTCGCCGAGGGCGCCGGATTTGAAGCGGGCGAAACATTGATTCAGCTCGACGACGCGGATTACCAGCTGCAGGTCGCACAGGCCAAGGCCCGCGTGGCACAGGCGGAGGTTCTGCTGCTGCAGGCCGAGGCTGCCGCCACCATCAAGCGCCAGCAGTGGCTTAACCTGAACCCGAACAAGGAGCCGACGCCGCTGCAGGTCAACAAGCCGCAGGTGATCGAAGCGCAAGCCAACCTGCGCGCAGCCCAGGCGGAGCTCACGGACGCCGAACTGAATCTCTCCCGCACCAAGATCCGCCTGCCCTATCGCGGCCGCGTGGTTAGCCGTGAAGTGGGTGTCGGTCAGTACGTCACCGCCAGCACATCCCTCGGTCGCATCTTTGCCACTGATAAGGTGGAAGTACGCCTGCCGCTGACTGACAGCCAGCTGCTGGAGCTGGGACTGCCTATGGGCTTTGTCGCCAACCGCAAAAGCCCCGGTCCGGCAGTCACCCTCTCCGCCCTGGTCGGCACCCACGAACAACACTGGCAGGGTCGCATTGTGCGCACCCAGGCGGCGGTGGATCAGCAGACCCGGCTGATTTACGCGGTGGCAGAAGTGCAGGATCCCTATGGCGCCGGAGCCAGCAACGGTGTACCGCTGGCAGTCGGGCTATTTGTCACTGCCGACGCCGAGTCAACCGAACAGCGCCAGGCCGTCGTGGTCCCCAGAGAAGCACTGCGCAGTGCCGACAAGGTTTATGTTGTCGACGAGAACAATCGCCTGAATATCCGCACTGTGGATGTACTTTCCACTTCTGAGGACCGCGTGGTACTCGCCTCCGGTGTCGCAGATGGCGAGCGCGTAGTGACTTCCACCGTCGCCAACCCGGTAGACGGCATGGAAGTGCAGCCCATCACCCACCTGGCCCGCCGTTAAGGGAGTACGTTCATGAACAGTCTCATTGCCTGGTGGGCCCGCAACAGCGTGGCCGCCAACCTCGCCATGATCGGGATTCTGGTTGCCGGCGTGATTGGTTTCTTCAGCATGGAGCGGGAAATGGACCCGCAGGTGCGTTTCCCCGGCCTCGAAATCCGCGTTTCCTGGCCTGGCGCCGCGCCGCAGGAAGTGGAAGAGCAGATCGTCTCCCGCATCGAGGAAGCGGTGAGCGATCTCGACAATATCGACTGGGTGCGCTCCAGTTCCGGCGAGGGCATGGGCGAGGTATATATCCTCGCGGAAACCTCCGTGGACTTTTCCCGCTTCATGAATGACGTGAAGATCCGTGTGGATGGTATTTCGTCTTTCCCCCGCGACATCGAACCGCCGCAGGTGCACCAGTGGGTGAACCGCGAGGAATTTATTCGCGTGGCGGTACATGGCGATGTAGGCGAGCGGGAACTGAAGCGCCTGGCGGAACAACTGCGCCGCGAAGTGGCCACCCTGCCGGCGATTTCGGTGGTGGAGCTGTTCGGCACACGCATGGAAGAAGTTTCCATCGAAGTCAGTGAGCAGGCACTACGCCGCTATGGTATGACCTTCCAGGAACTGGCGAACGCGATTCGCAACAGCTCCATCAACCAGTCCGCCGGCACCGTGCGCACCGAAGTGGGCAGCTACCAGCTGAAAGTACGCAAGCAGGCGGACAGCGAACAGGAATTTGCCAACATCATCGTGCGCCAGACCGCCGACGGCGGCACCATCCGCGTGGGCGATGTGGCGAAAGTCATCGACGGCTTTGAGGACAACGAGATCCTCGCCACCCTGAACGGTGAACCCGCGGTACTGCTGCAGGTGATGAGCACCGAGACCATGGACATCGTCACTGCTTCGGATTCCATCCGCAAGTGGATTGAGGATCGCAGCAAAACCCTGCCCACCGGGGTAAAGCTCACCCTGTGGACCGACAATGCGGTTGAATTCAAAGGCCGCATGGAGACCATCGGCAGTTCCGCACTCCAGGGGCTTGTCCTGGTATTGCTGGTGCTGGTTTTCAGCCTGCGGCCGAAAGTGGCCTTCTGGGTGTCCATCGGTATCGGCACCGCCTACGCCGGCGCCTTTGTGTTGCTGCCGAGCATGGGTGTATCCCTGAACATGCTCTCGACCTTCGCCTTCCTGCTGGTGCTCGGTATCGTGGTGGACGATGCCATCGTGGTGGGCGAAAGCATTCACACCGAATCCCACAACCCGGAACACCAGCATCCGGGCGGCGGTCTCAACGCGGCCATTCTCGGTACGCAACTGGTGGCGAAGCCGGTGATCTTCGCGGTGGCCACTACCATCCTTGCGTTCCTGCCGTGGATCTTTATCAGCGGCTCCACCAGCGAATTCACCCGACACATCACCTGGGTGGTCATCCTGGCACTGGCGTTCTCGCTGGTTGAAGCGCTGTTTATCCTGCCGGCGCACCTGAGCAACCTGAAACCACAGACCAATCTTGGGCGCTTCGGACGCGTACAGAACCGTATCGCTGACAGCATTATTCACTTCGCGCAGAACCACTACCGCCGCATCGGCAACTGGGTGGTGGAGCGCCGCTATCTCACCTTGAGCATTTTTGTCGCGGTACTGATGATCGGCTTCGGCATGTTTGGCAGTGGCTGGGTGAAAAAAGGCTTTATGCCGGACATCGAATCCGATCAGGTAATTGTGAACGTGACCATGCCGGAGGGCGCACCCTATAGCCGCGCGCTGGAAGTGCTGGCGCAATTGCAGGATGCAGAAAAACAACTCGAGGAAGAGGTCAATCAGCGCACCAACGGTGAAGGCGCCCTGATCGAAAACTGGTACACCCGCTCCCGCCGCGACAGCGTCATGGCCATCGTGCAGCTGGCGCCGCCGGAAACCCGCGACATGTCCGCCAAGGACGCCGCCCTGCGCCTGCGCGAACTGCTCGGCGATATACCGGACGCAAAGGAAGTCTCGGTTCAGTACTCCTTCAACAACAACGGCCCCGGTTTTGAACTCTCCATCCGCCACCCCGACCTCGACGTACTGCGCGAGGCCACCGCGGACCTGGAGGCAAAACTGCGCACCTTCGAGAGCCTGTACGATGTCCGCAATAACCTTGAGAGCGCCTCGGAGGAAATCCGTATCGACCTCAAGCCCGGTGCCGCCAAGCTCGGTCTGACCCTCGCTGACGTCAACCACCAGGTGCGCCAGGCGTATTTCGGAGAAGAGGTACAGCGCCTGCCCCGCGCTGGCCAGGACGTGAAGGTCATGGTGCGCTACCCGCTGGAATCCCGCCGCTCCATCGAGAGTCTCAAGGATTTCCGTGTGCGTACCGCCGACGGCCGCGAAGTACCTTTGCTGGCCATCGCCGATCTCGAATACGCACCGGGTATCAAACGTATCCAGCGCTGGAACGGCAACCGTGCCGCGCGGGTGATGGCGGACCTCAAAGACGATGTGCGCGGCGAGATCATGAAAGACCTGGACGAAAACTTCTTTCCCGAGTGGGAGAAGCGCTACCCCGGGATCATCCGCGGCGCCATCGGCCAGGCCGAAGGTGAAAAACGCTTCGTTCAGGAAGTCCTCGGCCTCTACACCATCGCCTTCTTCGCCATGTACAGCCTGCTGGCGGTGGCTTTCCGCAGCTATTCGCAACCGATCCTGATTCTGGTGGCCATTCCGTTCGCGTTTATCGGTGCCATCTTCGGCCACGCGGTGATGGGCATGACGATGGCCATCTTCAGTTACTTCGGTATTGCCGCAGCGGCGGGCGTGGTGGTCAATGACAACCTGGTATTGATGGACCAGTGCAACCGCCTGCGGGAAAAAGGCATGGAGCCCTTGAAGGCCATCGTGGAAGCCGGTGTTTCCCGCTTCCGCCCCATCCTGCTGACCACCGTTACCACCATTGTCGGCCTGTTGCCGATGATGATGGAGCGCAGTATTCAGGCGGCGTTCCTGAAGCCTATCGTGATCGCACTGGCATTCGGGGTATTCATCGCTTTCTTCGTCACCCTGCTGCTGGTCCCAGCGATGTACGGGATTGGAGTGGATATTCGTACCGTTTCCGCGCGGGTGAAGAACCGGATTGTGTCTGCACTTGGCGGCAAGCCAGCGGACAGTATTGCCGTTCCGGAATAAGTAACTTAACGACCACCTGTATACAAAAAACGCCGGCAGTCTCAACAGCTGCCGGCGTTTTTTTATGTCTGGGCAAAATTCATTTCGCAGTGGTTTTCACCCACGTTAATTCGCGAACGATTTTGTACACTTTATTGCTGGGGACTGAATCCTGTCAGCAATTGAGATTGCTGGCAGCTCGTGGCGGGGCAGAGCATTTCTATAATGTTGGAGTCGAACGCAATCAAATGAGTTCGCCCAGAACCAAGTTAGGAGTGAACAGCAACCCCGGTCGGGATTGACTCAAAACACGCTCGCGCGTGTTTTGACCCTGCGGGCTCGGCTGCGCCTCGGTCTCAACTCGCTGCGCGAGTTGATCGAACCCGCGAGGTTTCTCACCCGACCTCGGCGACATTAAACGAAAAAGCCCGGCATATAGCCGGGCTCTTCGTTTAATGGCGGTGAGGGAGGGATTCGAACCCTCGATACCTTTCGATATACACACTTTCCAGGCGTGCTCCTTCGACCACTCGGACACCTCACCAAATTGTATGCGTTGTCACGGTTTGTTTAGCGAGCTTACCGTCCGCACGCTAGCGGGCTCGTCGGCATTTTTGCCTTGCTAATCAGTAACATAGCGCCCCGATCAGCGAGCGCGCACTTTACAAAAAGGCGGCGGCTGGTGCAAGCCTATTTTGAAAAAAAACCTGCCACTCACCAAGCCGCTAGCGATCACTGCCCCTGCCAGTCGGCAAAAAAATCGCTCACCGCAAGCGCTGGCGCGGGGCGCGGCGTTTTTTGCGGGGTGCCCATATAGATGAAGCCGCTGATCTCTTCGTTGTCCGCCAGACCGAGGGCGCGCGCGACCTGGCGGTTTTCGGCAAGCTCGCCGGTGCGCCAGTAAGCACCCACCCCTTCGGCGAAGGCGGCGGTGAGCATGGCCTGCACGGCGCCGGCGGTGGACATGCGCTGTTCGCTCTGCGGGACCTTGGGGTGCTCCTGCAGGCGGGTGATGGCCACAAGGATCAGGGGCGCGCGCAGCGGCATGGCCAGGAAGCGCTCACGCTGGGCATCACTCAACGGCTCGCCCTCGGTGTCGCCGCTCTCGCTGGCGTCGAGGTAGATCTCCCCCAGGCGGTTGCGGGCCTCGCCTTCCACCACCAGAAAACGCCAGGGGCGCAGATTGCCGTGGTCGGCGGCGCGCAGCGCGGCGCGGAAGATGTTGTCGCGCTGCGCGCTAGAGGGGGCGGGATCGGTGAGTACACCGACGGATACCCGATTGTGCAATGCTTCCAGCGCGTCCATGGTTGCCTCCTGATTCTGGCACGGTATTGGCGCCGAAACTCTGGGTGTCGGGCCGTGAAAGGTGTGGGAGTTTACCCCAAGGCGCGGAGATTCCGATGCCAGACGAATACTCAATTTTAGGAACTTGTCCCTATTGACCGTCGCTTTCCGGGGTGCCAGAGGGTAAACTTTGCGCCTGTCCGTGATCCACCCCTCGAAATGGCGACCACAGCGCCTAATGTAACGTCGGGGGGTGCGCTGCATCGAGCCAGCTGGCTGGTCAGCAAGAAAAAAAGACTAAAGACTCCCGGACGACTCAAACCCAGCTATCAAAATAAGACCAAGCGTTCATGCAGAATCCGCCAGAAGAAACCAGCGGCCGCCAGACGGAATCCAGGTATCCGCTCTATTTCCGTGCCCTGATCTGCTTCGCGGCTTCAGGGACCTTACTGAACAGTATCAACTGGTCCGCTGTCTTTTCCCAGAACACGCTGTTACAACTCGCCATGGCCGCCCTGCTGCTGGGCTATATTCCTGTTGCCTACCAGATCGCTCGCCGCAGCGACCCGGACAACAGCGACGTCGTGCGTCGCTGGCTCGCGTTTACCGATGCGTTGCTGATCGGCATGGCGATGGCCATGTCCAACTTCAATCTTCTGCCCAGCCTGCTGTTCCTTACCATGATCCAGTTCAACGCCCTAACCCAGGGCGGTGGGCGCAGCTGGTTTGAGCACAATACGGCAATGCTGCTGGGCGTGGCCATCGGCTATCTGATTCACCGTCCGGCACTGGTAGTGAATGCTGACCTGAATATCAGCGCCGCCAGCCTGATCGGTGTTTTTACCTATTTCTGCTGCTACGCCTTTTACACCCACAACCAGATCGCGCGACTGAAGGCGGACAGCCAGCAATTGCAACAGGAACAGCGCGCCGCCAACCTGGCCAGTTACAAACTGTCCCGCTACCTGCCCAAGCGCCTGTGGCGGGCAGTGACCACTGGCAAGGAAAAGGAAATTGTCACCGAGCGCAAGCTGCTGACGGTGTTCTTTTCCGATATCAAGGATTTCAGCCAGCTCACCGAAGAGATGGAGGCGGAGACCCTCACCCGCCTGCTGAACAACTACCTGACCGAAATGTCACGCATCGTCGCCCACTACGGCGGCACCATCGACAAGTTCATCGGTGACGCGGTGATGGTGGTGTTCGGGGACGATCAGAGCAAAGGGCCAAAATCCGATGCCCTGCGCTGCGTGGCCATGGCGCTGGCGATGCGCAAGCGGGTGCGGGAAATGATGCAGGAGTGGTACGACCAGGGTATTTCCCACCCGCTGCAGATCCGCATTGGTATCAACACCGGCTACTGCACCGTGGGGGTTTTCGGCACCGCCGACTACCACACCTATACGGTGATGGGTACCCATGTGAACCTGGCGGCGCGACTGGAAAGCGCGGCGGAGCCGGGCGAGATCCTAATCAGCCATGAAACCTGGTCGATGATCAAACAGACGGTGATGTGCCGCGACAAGGGGCATGTGAGCGTTAAGGGCTTCAGCACCCCGGTGAAGGTCTACTCGGTGACCGACCTGCGCAAGAATCTCGGCGGCCAGCTGAGCTATCTCGAAGAGCACGCACCGGGATTTGCCATGCACCTGGATCTGGACAAGATCCGCAATTACGACAAGGAAAAAGTCATGCAGGCGCTGCAAACCGCGCAGGCACGCCTGAAGAGCAAAGTCATTATCTGACGCGTATAAAGCGCCCCCCACTATCACGGGGCGCTTGTCGCACCCCGTTACCTCCCAAACCCCACACTTACTGCCGGGCAAAACGCCCGGGAAATACGATTTCGCCGGTTGAGGTGCGCAGTGGATTGATATCCAGGCCACCGCGGCGGGTATACCGCGCGCAAACGGTGAGCTTTTCAAATTCTGCCAGCTTCTGCAGATCGCAGTAGATGCGCTCCACGCAGTGCTCATGGAAGTCCTGGTGCTCGCGGAAGGAGATGATGTAGGCCAGCAGCGCCGCACGCTTCAGCGCGGGGCCACGGTACTCGATCACCACTGTGGCCCAGTCCGGCTGGCCGGTTACCGGGCAGTTGCTGCGCAGCAGATGGCTGTAAAGCACCTCCTCTGCCACCTCGCCGCTCTCTTCCAGTTTGAGCAATGCTGCATCCGGCTGATAGGTGCGCGCCTCGATATCGAGCCCGTCCAGACAAACGCCGGTCGGCCTGTGCACGTCGAGCGCGACATCCTCCACATCGAACAGGGTCACGGCCACGTCGCTGCCCGCCGCTGAACTCAAATCCCGCTCAAGCGTTGCCTGTACTGCATCCCTGGACGGGAACTCGGTCTGGTTGTAGGAGTTCAGATACAGCTTGAAGGATTTGGACTCGATCATCGCCGGGCTCGAAGCCGCAAAGCGGAAGCGAACCACCGCCACCTGTGGCACCCCCTTTGGATTCAACCAGGAAAGTTCAAATCCCCACCATTCGTCCGCACCCGAGAATGGTAGCGCCTGCCCCTCCAGCCCCAGCTGCGCGCGGGAAACCGAGCGCGGGATCGGGTGCAGCAGCTTGGGGTTGTAGCTGGATTCATAGCGGGTTTCCTGCCCCAGGGGGAGGTTTTGCCAGTCTTCTCGATTCATGCAACGTTAACTCAGTCGAACAATTTCAGTGGCGCAGGCGCTTACCGTGACGCATCAGATACAGGGACCAGGCAGACAGCAGTGCGATAAACACCAGCACGCCGGCAAAAGCCCAGCCCACATTGATATCGGAAACACCCAACACGCCATAGCGGAAAGCGTTGACCATATAAAGAATGGGATTCAGCTTTGACAGTCCCTGCCAGAACGGCGACAGCAGCTCGATGGAATAAAACACCCCGCCCAGATAGGTCAGCGGCGTAAGCACAAAGGTTGGAATGATGGATATGTCATCGAAGCTGTTGGCATAGATGGCATTGATAAACCCCGCAAGGGAAAACAGCACCGAAGTCAGGAACACGATCAGGATCGTCAGCCCAATATGCTGTACCGTCAATGAGGTGAAAATCAGCGCGATCACGGTAACGATCAGCCCCACGATCAACCCGCGGGCCACACCACCCAGCACATAACCGGCCATCACCACCCAGTTAGGCGTCGGCGACACCAGTAGTTCCTCGACATTGCGCTGGAATTTGGCACTGTAAAACGACGACACCACATTCGCGTAGGAGTTGGTGATCACCGACATCATGATCAACCCGGGCACCACGAACTCCATGTAGGAGTAGCCGCCCATATCGCCGATACGGCTGCCGATCAGCGAGCCGAAGATCACGAAATACAGTGACATGGTGATCACCGGCGGCACCAGGGTCTGTGGCCAGATACGCGTGAAGCGCCGCACCTCGCGGCGGAAAATCGTCGAGAAGGAAGTCCAGATCAGTTGCGGGCTCACGACTTCACCTCCTTGCCGGCAGTTTCCTGCACCTTGTTCTGTGCCAACAGGGAAACAAACAGTTCTTCCAGGCGGTTGGCGCGATTGCGCATGCTGGTCACGGAAATATTCTGCGCACTCAGGTGTGCAAACAGGTCGGACAGGCTCTGCCCCTTCTCCACCGTCACTTCCACGCTGTGTTCGTCCAGCAGTCGCCCCACGAAATCGCCGAAATCTGGCGCCTCGAGCAGGGTTTCGCGACAGTCGAGAATAAACACCTCCCTGCTCAGGGTCTTGATCAGGGACTTGATGGAAGTGTTTTCAATAATGTCGCCCTTGTCGATGATGGCGATATTGCGGCACAGGCTCTCCGCCTCTTCCAGGTAGTGGGTGGTGAGAATGATGGTAGTACCCTGGGCGTTGATCTCCTGCAGGAACTCCCACATGGAGCGGCGCAGTTCGATATCCACACCGGCAGTGGGCTCATCGAGAATCAGCAGGCGCGGCTCGTGAATCAGCGCACGGGCGATCATCAGCCGCCGCTTCATACCGCCGGAGAGCATCCGCGCCTGGGAATCGCGCTTGTCCCACAGGCCCAGCTTGCGCAGGTACTTCTCAGTGCGCTCTTCCGCCAGTGCGCGCGGCATACCGTAAAAGCCGCCCTGGGTGCAGACGATGTCGAACACCTTTTCAAACTGGCTGAAATTGAATTCCTGCGGCACTACACCGAGCATCTGCTTGGCTGCCGGAAAATCCCGGTCGATGTCGATACCGAAGATCGACACCTCACCGCCGGTCTTGCGCACCAGTGAGCAAAGAATACCGATGGTAGTGGACTTGCCGGCGCCGTTCGGTCCCAGCAGAGCAAAGAAATCACCCGGCTGCACCTCAAAGCTGATGCCCTTCAGCGCCCGAAAGCCGTTGTCGTAGGTTTTTTCAAGATTTTTGATGGAGAGCGCAGCAGTCATGGAGCCTCCTGAAATGGGTGACGTTATTCAACGCCCATATCCTGCAGATTTCAACGGCAGGCCATATTCACAGCACCCTGACGGTACCCTCAATGGTCAACCGGTAAAAAAAAAAGCCGCTCATTGAGCGGCTTTGAAATTGGAGCGGGAAACCGGGTTCGAACCGGCGACCTCAACCTTGGCAAGGTTGCGCTCTACCAACTGAGCTATTCCCGCTTTTTTCTGTCACCAGAACCGCATGTGCAGCCCCGATAAAATGGCATCCCCAAGGGGAGTCGAACCCCTGTTACCGCCGTGAAAGGGCGGTGTCCTAGGCCTCTAGACGATGGGGACAGAAACTTTGCTTCAATTTGGTATTTGAAGCATCCGGCCTGTCAGACCGGCTTGGCGAAACAACGACTGCCCCACCGGCTCACCCGCACCCTAGAGTGGTGCGCCTGAGCGAAATTTGGAGCGGGAAACCGGGTTCGAACCGGCGACCTCAACCTTGGCAAGGTTGCGCTCTACCAACTGAGCTATTCCCGCATGGCATCCCCAAGGGGAGTCGAACCCCTGTTACCGCCGTGAAAGGGCGGTGTCCTAGGCCTCTAGACGATGGGGACAGAATTTGCTTCAACTTCCTGAAGCATCCGACCTGTCGATCGGCTTGGCGAAACATAACTGTTTTACCGGCTCAACCGCACTCTAGAGTGGTGCGCCTGAACAAAAATTGGAGCGGGAAACCGGGTTCGAACCGGCGACCTCAACCTTGGCAAGGTTGCGCTCTACCAACTGAGCTATTCCCGCGTGGCATCCCCAAGGGGAGTCGAACCCCTGTTACCGCCGTGAAAGGGCGGTGTCCTAGGCCTCTAGACGATGGGGACCCAGAATCCTTCTCGGCAATCGTCGCTGCGTTTCCGCGAGCGCCCAGTGCGTCGAAGTGGGGCGGATTCTATGGACCCCCCCGAAGACTGTCAACACTTCGCTGCAAAAAAATTTAAGAATTTTCCCTTTGCATACAGACACTTACCGAAATCCCGCAACAATACGAGACAAACAGGTCAAACTTAGACAACCGGCAATTGATATTTGTTGCGCCAACAGGCGGCTAGCTGGTCAGCGCCGTTCCGTCCTCCTGCGCATCTGATGCAGAAAAGTACGGATGCGCTCGCCGTTGCTGCCAAGATCGAAGGTCCTGGCACGGGACGCAGAACGCACATCCACTTTTACACCATCTCCCTCTTTCTTCACCCGCACCACCACATCTTCGGTAAACCCAAGCACCGGCGTGCGCGCCACGGCCTCTATACGCCCCTGATTGGGACTCTTCGCCACCACCCGCCAGCCGAGCTTCTGCGCCACCTCAGCAGCCAGCTCGGTGGCCTCGGCCACAGTCATCTTGAGCGGCAGCGGCTGGATATCCTGGTACAGCGGTGAGTTGCGCTGCTGACTGGCCACTTCGGCGCCGGCGTAGTCCGGGCTGTTATCGCCCGGGCCGCGCAGGGACAGAATCGCCTCGAACGCCGGTGGGTCCTGCAGATCGGTGGAGATATCGTGGATGGGCGGGGCGCGGAAATTGTGCTCTCCCACCACAAACAACGGGATTGCCACCGGAATCGCCCCCAGGACCGCGGCCCACAGGGCGGCGCTGCGCGCCTCCGGGTGACGTTTTACCAAGCCCCAGATAAACACCAGGATCGAAATCAGCGCCACCACCACCGCAGCCAGCCCGGCGTACTTGAACACCTCAAAGGCCGTCATATAGTGGAGCAGCCCTAACCTGACCGCCGTCACCGCCAGCGCAATGATTGCAAGCAGCAGCCACTGAATACGGTACAGCCACCGGCTCCAGTGGCGTTTTCGGCCTGATCGGATCATCGGAGCCCTCCGGTCATTTTCTAGAGGTCACTCTTTGTCGGCGCCCTCCTCTCGTTCGGGATCGTGCTGTACCGACAGTGAATTAACACAATAGCGCAGCCCCGTGGCAGTCGGCCCATCCGGAAATACATGCCCCAGGTGGCAGCCGCAATTGGCACACAGGATCTCTACACGCTGCATACCGAAACTGTAATCCTGCTGCTCCGCCACCACGCCGGCCTTGGCCTCGGCGTCGAAGCTCGGCCATCCACAACCGGATTCGAACTTGGATTCCGAGTCAAACAGCACCTCACCGCAACAGCGGCAGCGGTACAGGCCATCCTCGAAGTGTGCCCAGTACTCGCCGGAAAATGGCCGCTCAGTCCCCCCTTCCCGGCAAACGTGAAATTCTTCCGGTGTCAGGCGTTCGCGCCAGTAGTTATCGTCTTTTTCTTTTGACATACTGTAGTTCCTTTTTTCGCCAGACAAGTCAGTATCCAGCGGCATTATCCTGCCCGGCAAAACGCTTAGCGGCAGCATCGCAATTATCCACGGTGCCAGCCCCATCGCGCCCGGTTCATCAAACCAGTTCACGATGGCCCAACCCGCCCCGCAACAGTTAGCGCAGCCTACAAGAAACCCGGGCGCAGGTTGGAAAAATTTGCCCACAAGATTGTCTCCCGCAGACACTCTTCCACCAACATCAGTTGAAGGCTCTACGAAGTACGCAGCAATGAAGGATATTCACAAGTCGGAAAAACTCCATGGCGTCTGTTACGAAATCCGCGGTCCGGTCATGGAACAGGCATCGCGCATGGAGGAAGAAGGCCACCGGATCATGAAGCTGAACATCGGCAATCCGGCCCCGTTCGGTTTTGACGCGCCGGACGAAATTTTGCAGGACGTGATCTATAACCTGTCCCAGGCACAGGGCTATGTGGAATCCAAGGGCTTGTTTGCGGCGCGCAAGGCGATCATGCACGAGTGCCAGAACCTGGGTGTACCCGGTGTCGACATCGACGATATCTACCTGGGCAATGGCGTCTCCGAGCTGATCTCCATGTCCACCCAGGCGCTGCTGAACAACGGCGATGAGATGCTGTTGCCGATGCCCAACTACCCGCTGTGGATGGCCGCCACCAACCTGACCGGTGCCAAACCGGTACTTTACCGCTGCGACGAACAGGCGGGCTGGCTGCCGGATATCGAAGACATCAAATCCAAGATCACCCCCCGCACCCGCGGCATTGTGGTGATCAACCCGAACAACCCCACCGGTGCGGTCTATCCGAAAGAGCTGCTGGAGCAGATCGTCGAGGTCGCGCGCCAGCACAACCTGGTGATTTTTGCCGACGAGATTTACAGCAAGATCCTGTACGACGATGCGGTATTCACCCCCATGGGCTCCCTCGCCCACGATGTGCTGTGCCTGAGTTTCAACGGCCTGTCCAAATCCTACCGCCTCGCGGGCTTCCGCTCTGGCTGGATGATAATAAGCGGGGCCAAGCACCGCGCGCGCGGTTTTATCGAGGGCATGGATATCCTTTCCTCCATGCGTCTGTGCGGCAACGTGCCGGCGATGTTTGCGGTGCAGACGGCTCTCGGCGGCTACCAGAGCATCAACGACCTGGTACTACCCGGCGGCCGCCTGCGCAAGCAGCGGGACCTGGCCTGGCAGATGCTGAACGACATCCCCGGTGTCAGCTGCGTTAAGCCCCAGGGCGCAATTTACATGTTCCCGCGCATCGACCTGGACCGTCACAAGATCGAGAACGATGAGAAATTCGTGCTCGACTTCCTGCGTCAGGAAAAAATCCTGCTGGTTCAGGGCAGCGCCTTTCACTGGGATGCGCCGGACCACCTGCGCATTGTGTTCCTGCCCCGTCTAGATGACCTGGGCCACGCGATTGATCGGCTGGGCAACTTCTTAGAGCGTTACACGGGTTAACAACAAACAGGTTAGGAATCATCAGACGATCTATGCTGGACGATCTGCATATTCACGATTTTTACCGCGATGCGGGGCGGATTCTGCTGGCACTATTCCAGCAGTTTCCGGCCCCGGCCACGATATATGTGGAAGACATCGCCGGCCCCGATACCCCGGACGAATTCGGCCTCCACTCCCACCGCCACCTCGCCTGCCTGGGTGCGATGACCTGGCTCATGCAATGCGGCTACATCCATTTTTCCCAGCTGGTGCGCCAGGAAGCCATTGAAGACGCGACGCTTTCCCACCGGAGTTTTCTAGTGCTGGTCAGTCGCGGGGAGGATGGGGTCAGCAATGCGGAAAAATTGGACCAAATAGTGCGCGGAGGGTCTTCACCTCAGCTGGAAGAGCTGATGGTGGGGCTGATGCGGCACCTCGAAGTCTGAATTCTGGTGGCTTGAAAAATTGATGGTTTCGAAGTGAGCGCGCGATGCGAAGGCTAAGTGCTGGGTGCGGGTTTTCAGGATCGTCGGCAACAGGGATGTTGCCGACGAAGCGTACAGGAACGTATTCACAGCGGTCCTGAAAACCCGCACCCAGTGCTTTGCCGCCACTAAACCATCTACGAAGCCCTACGAGGCTCGACGAAACCTCACGTGCAACATCTTCAATGCTGCATCCGGATCACTATCCGGAAAGTCCGGGTTCTGCGGCAACCGCTCAACTACCGAATAACCGGGATTCGCTGCAGTAATCAGCTCCCGGAAATCCGCCTCACTGATCCGGGGCGAGTTTACTACCAGCAACAAATCCGCCTCATCCGCCAAACAAGCCGGCAACAGCTCCAACTGGCGGGCGTAGTTCTCCCCCACGTCAAAACTGCCCTTCTGGAATGTGGGTGGATCAACCACCGCCAACTGGAAAGGCCCTCGACGGTCAAAACTCCGGAAATCCCGCAGCGCATCTTTGGCCAGAAAACTGATGCCCTTCAGAGGTAATCCATTCGCGCGATGATTGGCCTCGCCGCGTCTCAGCACACCCTTGTTGAGGTCTACATTAAGTACCCCCAACTCACCGGCCGCGCGCGCTACCACAGAGAACGCACAGGTAAACGCAAACAGGTTCAACAGCTTGAGATTGTCCACCTGCCCCGCCCTCTCCCGCACTTGCTGTTCCAGCCAGCGGCGCCCGGGTTCAATGTCGAGAAAGAACCCCACATTCTGACGATCAAAGGTCAGCGGAATTTCGAGATCGCCACGCCTGGCTACCGGTGACTCCACCGGCGCGCCCGCCTGCCACACAATCGGCGCACCGCGCTCGTAGCGCCGCTGCACCGCCACGCCGGTGTAACCGAGCGGCTCAGAGAGTGCCCACAGCGAAGCCACCAGACCTTCCTCATCTTCACAGGCATCAAACAGCGTCACCAGAAGGGCTGGCTGATAACTGTCTACGCAGATGCTCTCAAAGCCTGGGTAGCAGCGCCCGCGACCGTGAAACAGACGGCGGCTGTCGCTAAGGTTTTCTTCCAGTTTGCCGCGTACAACCTGCAGCAACGGTTCCCAATCCATCATTTACTCGCCTGTATTCTGTACTGCCGGGACTTCGCCGCTGCCATCGCCAGACAGGGGGTAGAGAATCTCATCGCGGTAGCCGGTCACCACCCGCACAAAGCCACTCCAGGCTTCATCCAGAGAAGGTTCGCCGCTGTCGATCAGCAGCGGGCGCCCGCCCAGTTCGGTGATCTTGGTTTTGGTGGCGATCACTATCAGGTTCTCGCGGCCAACCGCGCGCAGTACCCGCGGGCTCAGTTGCTGGTTGCCGCGCCCGATCAGGTGGCCCTGGCCACCGATGGCAGTGAGGATGATTTTGATCGGGACATGGGGCTGTGCTGCGCGGTGCTCCGCGATGGCCGTTTCGATCGCTGGTGCGCTCACATCAGCGGCCATCAAACCACCCTCGTGCCACAGGTCCACCCCCAACAGCGTGCCGTCTTCTCCCAGCTCGGAAAGTACCGCCAGAGTGGTGGAGCCAGGGCCAAAAATACAGAGTGTTTCCGGCGCCAGATGATTAATTTCCTCTACCACCTGCGCGGCAATGTCGGCCACCGCCAGCTCTTCCACTTCACGTCCGGCATTTTTCACCGCCTGCAGGAAATGCCCCTCTTCCGGCACCAGCAACTCACCGTAGTAACGGGTGCTGACACGGCCTTCGCGGAAGGAGTTTTCGTCGATGTCACGCACTTCACGCTGGTGCAGGTCGACAAGCTCACCCGCCATCAACCGACGCAGTACTTCGCCGCCCGCCTTGGGGGAAATGGCAAAGCACGCGGAGTGCATTTTGACTCCGGCCGGAATACCGAGCACCGGGAAGGCGTCGCCGAGGGCGTTGACCATATTGCGGGCGGTACCGTCGCCGCCGGCGAATACAATCAGGTCGGCACCGGCATCACGGATAGCGCGTGCGGCGGCCTCACTGTCTTCCGGTGTGGATCGCTCGCCCTGCGCCTCACCGGCCAGCACAACATTGAATCCCAGCTCGCGTGCGAGGTTTTCCCCCATATCGCCGGCGAAGGTCACCAGCTCCAGTTGTGCAGCATAGGGTTTGAGCGCTTCCAGAGCGATGGCCACGCGCTTGTGCGACTGCGGCTGGATACCCGCCGCCAGTGCGCGTTCGACAGTTTCCGCTCCGTCACTGCCTTTTAGGCCCGCGGGGCCGCCGATACCGGCCCAGGGGTTGATGATGAGTCCGAGTTTCTTCAGTTTCACTATTTGGCCTGATACTTAGTTGAGCCCGAGAATCGCAAGCTGGTGAAGGGTCGCCTCGTCCAGTTGCGGCGCCTGTACCTGGTAATGGGAAAATTCCAGGCGCTGCGGGTAGTGTTTGCGCAGCGTGTCGAAGGATTTCGCCATCGTTTCCCCACCCGCGGCCGCCACCATAGCGGCGTCCCGCAGCCTGCGATCGTCTTCTCTCGGGTCGTAAATTTTTAGCAGCAGCTCGCGGATAGCGACGAAGCCGGATTGCTCGGTGGCAACCCGCTGTTTCACCTCAGCGCCACTGTCCTGCTGCTCTGTTTCCGGCAATTCGAGTGCGCGGTTAAGCGCGTCGCGGATCATGCGTGTGCCCGCCAGCTTGCCGTCGTGGCTGTAGCCAGCGATATGTGGGCTGCCCAGATCCACTTTTGCCAGTAGATCGGTGCGGATATCTGGTTCGTTTTCCCATACATCGAGCGCCGCGGTAAACCCGGGGGTTTGCTCGAGACACTCAAGACATTGGAGCAGTGCGCCGTTGTCGATAACCGCTCCACGCCCGGCACTGATCAGCACCGCGCCGGGCTTGATGGTCGCGAGCGCCACCGCATCGATCATATGGTGACTGGGGTGCGGCCCGTCTTTAACCAGTGGCACGTGCAGGCAAATCACGTCCTGCTGCAACACACTGGGCAAATCGCTGCTGTCGGGGTTATCGGCAAGCCAGGGATCGTAGATCTTGCAGGGGATATCGAGGGCATGGAGCCTGCGCTGCAGCAGGCCGCCCACGTTGCCGCAGCCGACAATACCGAAGCTGCGGGTGCGCCAGTCGATATCCAGCGCGGCGAGCGTACAGAATACGTATTCCACCACCGAATTGGCGTTACAGCCCGGTGCGGCGCTCCAGGCAATACCCTGCGATTCCAGCCAGGGAATATCCAGGTGATCGGTACCGATGGTGCAGCTGCCGACAAACCGCACTGGGGTATCCCGCAGCAACGTCTCATTCACTTCGGTGACGGAGCGCACCAGCAGCACATCGGCCATTGCCAGCTGCGCCCGCGACAAATTGCGCCCGGGGACCCTGGTAATATTCCCGAGATCACCAAACCAGGTTTCCAGACCCGGAATATTTTCGTCGGCGACGATGTTGAGCGGTGTCTCTACCTTCCTGTCACTGTTCATTGGGATGCGGACTCCATGTGCGCGCGCTCTCGGTGTGCGCCATCGGTATAAGTGTGGCTATCGGCCATAAGGGTGAGAGTACGGCGTATTTTGTTGGCGAGACCGCCAATGCCGAACTCCTCCGCCAATGCAACGGCAAACTCCGGCTCCACCGTTTTGCGGGCCAGGCCGCTAAAGTCGGTACTGAGGGGCACGTCGTATTCCAGCCGCGCCAGTTGCAGCGCCATGCGGATCTGGCCCGCATGGCTGGCAATTTTTTCCGCGATGCCTTTTGCCCCTCGCAGTTTAAGGTCCGCGATCTGATCCACATTGGCGATCAACGCTTCCACATCGGCAAACGCCGCCAGCAGCTTTGCCGCAGTCTTGGCGCCGATTCCAGGCACGCCGGGAATATCGTCGATACTGTCGCCCACCAGCGCGAGATAATCCGCGATCTGTGCGGGCTCCACGCCAAATTTCTGGCGAATGCTGTCCCGCTCCAGGGTCTGGTTCGCGGCGAAGTCCCACAGACTGGCGGCGCCCCGGTCCAGCAGTTGCCCCAGGTCCTTGTCACGGGTAACGATCACCGGTGCCCGCTGGTGAGCATCACACAGCCGGGTAAGCGTCGCCAGGATATCGTCCGCTTCGAAGCGCTCGCTGGCGAAACTCGCGATCCCGAGCGCCTCCGCCATCTCCCGGCAGGCGGTCAGCTGATAGGCGAGCGCCTCATCCGGCAGTGCGCGGCTGCATTTGTAGTCTGGATAGATCTCGTTGCGAAAACAGTTGCCGAGGGATTCATCGAAGGCGCAGGCAATATGACTGGGATTGCGGGCGAGGAGATCCAGCAGGAAATTGCTGAAACCATATACCGCCTCGGTACTGTAACCGGCGCGACTCTCCCAGTTCGGCGGCAGCGCGAAGTAGTAGCGAAAGATATAGACCGACGCGTCTACCAGGTAGATCTCGCTCACCCGAGCTCCTCCAGCCTGTAGTGCTCTGCTAATAGAGGATCAGGCTGCGCAAAGGCGCTGGCGAGTGCAAGGGCAAACCGATAGGCCCGGGGATTCACGCCCTCGCGGCAGTAACGCTGCACCTGCCGCCAGATATTGCGCTTGAATGCGTCACTGGGCCCCAGACCCGCGTCGAGATTGTCGGCACTGACGCGGAACTTGAGGCCGCTGGCGCGGGCAAAGATCCACTCCAGCGCCTGCGGTTTAACTTCCACCACCTCAAACTCCACCTGCTGCGCGGCCGAGCGGCCATCCGGTGCGTACCAGTACCCATAATCGGGCAACTCGCGGCGCTCGGCCCCGGCGACACACCAGTGTGCGGTCTCATGCAGGGCGCTGGCGGGGTAGTCGCGGGTGAACTCCACCTGGTGCCAGTGCGCACCATTTTCCGACGCGGGACGGTAATAGGGTTCCGCATGCCCACCCACCAGGCGTGTATTCAGCCCCGCTGGCGAAGAAAAGCAATGATCAAAGACCGCGACTATTCGTTCAGTCACAGTGGCTGGCGGCGCAATACGCACGGCCTCACCAAGTGCTGCAGACTGGTATGAAACTTGCTGGTTTTGAATGTCTACCGGAGAAAGGTGTGACAACAGCGACTCCTGTGCCTGAACCTGTAATTGGCGCGGACTATAACAGCGAGCGCGAGGGGATCAAGGCCAGGCCTCTGGGGACAATATGTCCAATTCGGTGACGATGCGGACAACCCCCGCCAGCACTAGCGTTTACAAAGATAAAAAGGAGGAAATTCCAGACAAAGAACCCGTTTCCGCTGGTTGTATTTCCGCGGATCAGAATATACCTTTGAACTCAGGGATACCGGAAACCTGCTGCCGCTCAGCGCGACCCTCACAGGGGCTTTGAGTGGTTGTTTTCGGTTGCGGTACCGGCTTCCCAGGGAGGCAAAAAAGGCGCTCCCGGAGTCAGGATTCGGCGATTGGTCGCCCGGCCTTCGCTCGGTATCTCTACGCCGGTTGCACTTAATAAGTAGTACAAGACCTTCCCGCCCTACTACCGGCCCTGCAAGGAGGTGCTCTATGACCGACCACCGCAACAGCAACGTGGTTGACCTCTTCACCGGCAAGCCTATCGAAACTTCAGAGAGTCGGCGGTTTATTCGCCTATCTCCGGAGCTGGATGGCTTGGAAATGCTCTACTCCAACAATTCCAGTGGAACTGATCTCTACAGCCTGAAAATCCTTTGCTGGGGCCTGCGTGCCAATGGCGAGGTCGTCGGGCTGGTTCCCTGGTTGAACTCCATTACGGCCTGCCCGGATATCCAGGATCCCCTGGACGGCCGGTTTGAAGGCTACTACGACCCGGGAATCGAGGAAATTTTCCACGAGCCCCCCATCCACAAAATCGTCGAGCTGGAGACTGCGGCGGAATACTTCGAGTTCGAAAGCAATCAGGCGGATGAGGTTGTGCAGGAGATCCCCGATACCATTGGTACCCACGCGGTATTCATGGATGCGGACCGGGAGAACCTGACCCTTTCCGAAGTCGTGAGCTGGCGGCTGTTCGCCAGCGGTGAGATCCACGGCATGCTGATTGATCACAGCAGTGTAGAGACAACGCCGGTTCTTCCCGGGGACGACTGCCTGTACTCGGCCCAAGAGTCGGAGTGTTTCCGATACTTCTTCCAACACCACATCGCCAACAAGATCAAATCCGAGGACCCGGAGGCCCTCGCTGCGATCGCGGCGCTAGTCACATCGCCCTGAACACTTCCCTCAATTCCAGATAACACAAGGGCGACCAGTGGTCGCCCTTGTTGTTTATAAAACGTTGTCTAGGAACATGGTGGTCGGATCAAAAAATCACTCGTCGGCCTTTTTAATCCAGTAAACAAATTCATCGTTCTCCTCCGCATGCTTCACCAGCTCGTAGCCGAGAAACTGGCAGAACTTGGGTACATCTCGCTGGGTGGAGGGGTCGGTGGCGAACATCTGCAAAACCTCACCCGCGGCGACTTTACGCACCGCCGAGTGGAGCATCATGACAGGTTCCGGGCACAGCAGGCCGCGGGCATCTAGGGTGTGATCTGATTTCATGGAGCTATTGTCGGAGATTTGACCAGAGGCGTCACCTACAAAAAGTGAGCGGATAGCGCACTTGGCAGGCTAACCAGCCGCACACATAAACGCCGCCGCCCGTTCCGCCGCTGTCTGCCAGTGGTGCTGCTGGGTATGGCCACTGGATTTGCGCGGCTTGAAATCGTGATCGCCATCTTCTAGCCACAAAAGCCTAATCTCAGAAGAAAGCCCATAGCCTTCCACTTCCGGGCGATCCCCCAGCTTGTCCCGAGTACCCTGCACAATCAGTGTGGGACAATCGAGGCTCTGGAGATGCTCAGTGCGCAGACTCTCCGGCTTGCCCGGCGGATGAAACGGATAGCCCAGACAAACCGCCCCGGCCACCTTCCCGGCCCGAACATTTTCCGCGACCAGCATACTCGCCACCCGACCGCCCATGGACTTGCCGCCAACGAACAACCGCGCCCCGGGAAATACCTCACCGGCACGATCAATCTGCGCCTGAAACGCCTCCAGCAACACATCCATCTTGTTCGGCGGCCTACGCTTGCCGGTTTCCCTCCGCTCCGCCATATACGGAAACTCAAACCGGATTACCCCCACGCCGCGCTCCGCCAGCATCCCCGCAAGCGCCTGCATAAAGTCACTATCCATCGGCGCACCTGCGCCGTGGGCGAACAGAAACCAGCACTTGGGCGTATCTTGCGGCCGATCCACCAGCCAACCGTCCACTTCAGCCATCAGTAATCGCCATCCTTGGGAATATCCTCGGCGAGAACCAGATTCACCGACTCCTCTCCCGGCTCAAACCAGATAACCACGGTCTTGTTTTCCAGTTGACGCCGCAGGCTGGCGACCTTGCTCTCCAGACTCACCTCCTGCTCACCGTAGTCGGTGCCATCGCGGGTGGCGTATTCCTCCAACAGGTTTTGCAGGGTTTCAGGGTCTAGCTGTTGATGGGGAATAATCATTTCACTCTCACTACGCGTGAATGTATTAAAGCTTACGAAGCACATGGCTTGAATTGAAGGACAGGTGGCGGGGATTCGTTTTCGAAAGCGTCGCAAACAGGGATGTATTTAAGGGGGGCGCCTAGCCCGGTTTCGCAAATACATCCCCAGCGCGCTACCGCCACCGAACTCGAAAAGAACCACCAACAAAAATGCCCCGGGGTCACCGGGGCATTTTAACTTCGCAAAAATAAATTATCAGGACTTCGGCTTGCGGAACCGCAAAGTCATACGATCACTTTCACCGATCGCCAGGTACTTGTCCTTATCCTCATCCCCCAAACGCAGGGACGGCGGCAGCGTCCATACACCTTTCGCGTAATCCGCCGAATCTTTCGGGTTTGCATTGATCTCACTGGATTCCTCCAGCACAAACCCGGCATTCTTCGCCAGCTCAATCACATATTCCTGGGTCACATACCCGCTCTTGCCCATACCCTCGCGAGTGGTACCCGGCTTCGCCCGGTGCTCAACCACCCCCAGCACACCGCCCGGTTTCAGCGCATCGTAAAACGCCTTGAAGGCCGCCTGCTCGTTATTGCCACCCATCCAGTTGTGCACATTGCGGAACGTCACCACCACATCCGCTGAACCCGCCGGCGCAATCTCACTATCGCCACCCGGAACAAACTCCGTCAGCTTAACCGCACCATAGGTGTCCTTGTCCGCCGCCAACATCTCCTCGAACTTGGCCCGGGAATTCTTGTAATAGCCCACCTCGGTCGCCTTCGGGAAATGCGCCGCATACAGCGTGCCCTCATCCTTCAGCATCGGCGCCAGGATCTCGGTGTACCAGCCGCCGCCCGGCCAGATTTCCACCACCGTCATATTCGGCTCAATCTGGAAAAATGTCAGCGTCTCAGCCGGGTGGCGGTATTTGTCCCGCGCCACATTTGCCGGCGTGCGCTGATCCCCCTTGAGTGCGCTGTCGAGCGCCTTGTGCTGCGTGTCTGCGTTAACCGCGCCGGCAAAAGTCGCCGCGCAGGCAACGCCCGCCAGCCACAGTGCAATGTTCTTGGGGTATCTCATCGGGTGTCTCCTTTTGAGAGGCTGTCTGGGCATGTTAGGAATTATTTTTCGCGAATACGGATTCAACACCGCCAATCCACCCTTGTAAAGGCCTCGACCAAGCCGTCCCGACTCCCCATGCCCAGGTTTGAGAATTTTGCCCACGCGGCGTCACACTGGCTACAATTCAGCTCAGCAATGAGGTACCGCACTACAATTCAGAAACACCAATAAGGATATCCCCCATGCAGCAACACCTTGTCATATCCATTATCAGCGATGACAAACCTGGCGTAGTGGAAATGCTCTCCGCCGCGGTAGCGGAAAATGGCGGTAACTGGGAAGACAGCCGCATGGCCCACTTTGCCGGCAAATTCGCCGGTATCCTGCGGGTCAGCGTGGCGGCAGAAGACAGTGGGCGACTCAAGGAAGCATTGAAAGGCCTCACCGGTGCCGACTTCAAACTGCAGGTGGAGGACGCCCTCGCCGTCGCCGCAGACAGTCGCCAGACCTTGCAGCTCAAATTGGTGGGCAATGACCGCCCGGGGATCGTCAAGGAGATCTCCCGCGCCCTCGCCGCCCGCAGGATCAACGTGGAAACCCTGGACACCCGCTACGGCAGCACCCCCTGGAGCGGCGAGCCACTGTTCACCGCTGAGTGCACCATCAGCGTGGCGGAAGACATCGACCTCGACGGCCTCTACGACGAACTGGATGAGATTGCCGACGAACTCGGAGTCGAGATCGACTGCGAAGAGACCTCCTCCGCGCTATAATCCCCGCCCTTCGCGGCCCATCTGGTCAATTATCGACCTGGGCCGCCTGTCTGACCGCCCCCAGTGGGGCATTCATGGTCGAACCCGATCCGTCCAAGTTGTAGCCATGTTCAAAATAGTGCTCTACCAGCCCGAAATTGCCCCCAACACCGGCAATATCATCCGTCTGTGCGCCAATACCGGCGCCGAACTGCACCTGATCGAACCCCTCGGCTTCGATATGGACGACAAGCGCCTGCGTCGCGCCGGACTCGACTATGCCGAGTACAGCCGCGTCGTGCGCCACCGGGACTGGCAGGCATTTGTGGAATCCGAGCAGCCTGCGCGGGTACTGGCACTGTCCACCAAAGGCAGCCGCGCCCATTCGGAGATCGAGTTCCGCGACGGCGACGCCATCGTCTTCGGCCCCGAAACCCGCGGCCTGCCCGCGGAATTCCTGGCCATGACCGGCAGCGAACACACCCTGCGCATCCCCATGTGCGCCAACAGCCGCAGCATCAATCTCTCCAATGCGGCGGCAATTGTGATTTACGAGGCCTGGCGACAGCTGGGTTACAAAGGCGCGATTTGATCGCCAGATACTTTATTTTTTGGGATTAATCCCACAGAACTCTGACCGGAACCATGCGCGCACCCATCGGACTTTTTTACGGCTCCAGCACCTGTTACACCGAAATGGCGGCGGAAAAAATCCGCGATCGCATCGGCGAGGATTGGATCGACATCCACAACGTGGCAGATGAAGACATCACCCAGATACAGGAATACGACTTCCTGATCCTGGGTATTCCCACCTGGGACTACGGCGAACTGCAGGAAGACTGGGAAAACTGCTGGGACCAGCTGGCGACGCTCGATCTCGGCGGCAAGACCATTGCGATCTACGGCCTCGGCGACCAAGCCGGCTACCCCCAGTGGTACCAGGACGCCCTCGGCTACCTGCACGCCCAGGTACTAGCCCTGGGCGCCAAAGCGGTGGGCTACTGGCCCGTGGAAGGCTACGAATTCGAGGAGTCCAAGGGGCTGACCGCGGACGGCAAATACTTTGTCGGCCTCGCCCTTGATGAGGAAAACGAATTCGACAAAAGCGACGAACGCCTCGACCAGTGGTGCGCGCAGATCATGCGCGAATTTGGCCTGCGCTGAACGGTTGTCGCCATGTCTGAACAGGAAAAAAAGCCGGTCAAGCTGGCGCAGCTCGAATGGCGGGACAATGGCCAGCCGGTGTCCTCCGCCTTCGACGACATTTACTTCTCCACCGCCTCCGGCCTCGAAGAAACCCGCCACGTATTCCTCGCCCACAACCACCTGAATGAGCGCTGGGCGAATCTCGCGGACGGCGCCACCTTTACCATCGGTGAAACCGGCTTTGGCACCGGCCTGAATTTCCTCGCCGCCTGGCAACTGTGGCAGCAGTGCGCCCCCGCATCGGCCCAGCTGCATTTTGTCAGCGTGGAAAAATTTCCCCTGCACCCCCAGGATCTCCGCCGCGCACTGGCGCTGTGGCCGGAATTGCGTGAATTCAGCGCACAGCTGATTGCCCAGTACCCGACCTACCTGGCCCCCGGTGTACACCGGCTGAATTTTGCCGGCAATGTGCACCTGACCCTGATCATCGACGAGGCGAGCCGCGGCTTCGAAAGCGTGCAACTGGATGATCCGCAAAGAGACAGTACGGTAAATGCCTGGTTTCTGGACGGCTTCGCCCCGTCAAAAAACCCGGAGATGTGGAGCGACGAACTGTTCCAGGCCATCGCCCATCTCAGCGCAGCAGACTGCACATTTGCCACCTTTACCTGCGCAGGTATCGTCAAACGAGGTCTGAAGGCGGTCGGATTCGAACTGGAAAAAGTGCCGGGATTTGGCCACAAGCGGGAAATGCTGCGCGGCCAATTTGCAGCGGAGACACCCGCCGGGCAGCGCCCCCACCAGGCAACGCCCTGGCACCTGCCCGCTCCCGCCGGACAGGTACCAACCACCATCGCCGTGATCGGCGCGGGCATCGCCGGTGCCACTGCCGCGCGTGCGCTGGCGGAGCGCAATTTCCGGGTCACCGTGTTCGAACAGGGGGAAGAACCCGGCAGCGGCGCCTCCGGTAACGACCAGGGAATTCTCTACGCGAAGCTCTCGCCCAAACCGGGACCCAACGGTGACTTCAACCTGCTGGCACTGCAGTTTGCGCAGCGTTTCTACACCGCTCGCTGCGCCGACGCGATCCATTTCGACGGCCTGCTGCAACTGGCGGAGACGGAAAAAGAACAACAGCTGCAGCAGCATGTGGTGGACCATCTGGGACTGGATGCCGACGCCCTGCTCGCACAACCCGTGTCCGCACCGCACGCGAGCGAGCTGGCGGGTGTCGCTCTCGCCATGCCCGGGCTCTACTTCCCCGATGCCGGCTGGCTGCGCCCCAAACAGGTGTGCCGCAGCCTGCTGCAGCACACGAACATCCACTTCCGGCCCGGCACGCAGGTTTGCAGCTTGCGGCAATCCGGCGAGCGCTGGGCGCTGGAAACAGACAGAGACGGTGCTAGCGAATCGCAAATGTTTGACGCGGTGATCCTGTGCAGCGCCAATTTCAATCGGCAATTCCCTCACACTGCACCACTGCCACTGCAGCCAATCCGAGGCCAGGTCTCTTTCGCCGAAGCGACACCGCCATCGCGAGCACTGAAAATCGCCCTCTGCGGCGAAGGCTATATCGCCCCCGCGGCCCCGGTATCAGGCACAGATGAAAAGCAGCAACACAGCTTTGGCGCGACCTTCAAACTGAAGCAGACGGATACCGAAATCCGCGAGGAAGAACACGAGGAGAACCTCGAAACCCTGGCTTCTCTGTTGCCAGAGATTGCGGAATCCTTCCGCCATCAGTCACTGCGCGGCCGCGCCGCACTGCGCGCGGCCACCCCCGACTACCTGCCCATGGCCGGCCCGGTCGCGGAGTGGGATCAGTTGGAAAATAGCTACGGCGCGCTGCGCAAGAATCGCAAGCAATTGATTGACCGTCGCACGCCGTACCAGCAAAACCTGTACGTACTTGCCGGGCTCGGATCGCGCGGATTTGCCTACGCGCCGCTCGCTGCGGAGGTGCTGGCGGCGTGGATCAGCCAAGAGGTGATGCCAGTATCGGCAGATCTGGTGAAGGCTCTGCACCCAATGCGCTTTGCCATACGGAACTTGGGAAAGAACAGAGCAGCTCACTGAATAGTGCGGAAAACTTGACGCGAAGGGGAAGTGCTGGGTATCCGTTTTTAGAAGCGTCGGCGACAGGGACGTCGCCGACGCAGCGTACAAGGACGTATTCACAGCGGTTCTAAAAACGGATTCCTAGTGCTTTCCCGCCACCAGGCTTTCTAGAACCCAAAGGACTCAGGAATCCACGGAAGCAGGTGCCTGCAACAGGGCACCGCTACCGGAGCCACAGGACACAATGGATTTCATCGCCGCCTCCACGGTCACGTGCGGAAGAATCTCCACACACTCCGGCGGCAGGTGGTACACAAATCCGGAAGTCGGCACCGGCGCCGTCGGCACATACACGGTGAAATCGCCATTCGGATGCTGCGAGGTCACGATCGCCGTCACCGACAGCGGATTATCCGCCCCGTGAATCCGCGCCCTTGCCACCGGCCCCGACAGCACCCCTTCACTGCCCGCACCGCCGATAAACTGCAGTACCACGTCCTTGATGGTGCTGTACCCCGGCGCCAGCCTGCCCAGCCAGTGGTCCAGATGCCGGTGCATCCAGCGCCCCACACTGGTTTTAACCAGCAGGCCAATCACAAAACACAGGCCGAGAATCAGCGCTAGGACGATCAGGCGCGCAAAGTTATCCTTGAAATCCGTATGAGCCTGCATCCACTCCGTGGCCGGTGCCACCAGCTCACTGATCTGGCCGAACAGCCACTGAAACAGCAGGATGAAAATGGCAATGGGCAACACCACCGCCAGGCCACCGAGCAATGTCAAAGTGACAAATGCCTTTATTCTGGTCATAAACTACTGTACCGATAAAAAACGATTAAACAGGGACACGCTCAGTCAACCATGAAATCCGCCATTACCGCACTGCTGTCGCTGCTGGTTTTCCCTCTGGCCGGGCTCGCCGCGGCAAAGCCGGCCCCGCTGCAACTCGACTACCAGCTGCTCGACAGCAAAACCCGCCCCGCGGATCACTTTACCCAGGGGCTGTATTTTGACGGCGAGCGCTGGCTGGAAAGCAGCGGGCTCTACGGCCGTTCATGGCTGGCGGAGTATACCGACCCGGGCGCCAATCCCGTAAGACGCAAATGGCTGGCGGGGAATCGCTTTGCGGAGGGACTCGCAGTTTTCGGCGAGCGCCTGTACCTGCTCACCTACCGCGCGGGTGAGGTGCAGATCTATCGCCGGGGAGATTTTTCGCTGGAGAAGGTACTGAACTACAGCGGCGAAGGCTGGGGTCTCACCAGCGACGACAAACAGCTGATCATGAGCAATGGCAGCGACACCCTCACCTTCCGCGATCCGGAAACCTTTGCCATTACCCGCAAGCTTCAGGTGCGAGGCGGTGGCGAAAACTGGACGCGGCTGAATGAACTGGAATACGCCAACGGCCTCATCTGGGCCAATATCTGGCAGGATCCGAGGGTTATTGCCATTGATCCGCTGAGCGGTGAAGTGAAGGGGGTTCTGGATCTGGCGGCATTGCGCCGGGACAGCGCGATGGATGAGTGGAACGTCGATGCGGTGGCCAACGGTATCGCCTGGGACCAGGCCCGCAACGGGCTCTGGGTGACGGGAAAATACTGGCCCAAGCTCTATCTGATCCGCCCGCAGGGGCTCGGTTTCTGAGCCGCGGCGCAGTCCATACGCCGTGTCAGTCGCCGCGCCGTCGATGGCACCGCTAATCAGTGGCGATAGTAATCAATCACCGTGAGGAAGCCGCCGCTGCGCATGGACTCCAGCGCGGCGCCCTGTAGCTGCAGACGGTAACCACGCTGCTGGCGCTCCAGGGTCACACCGTCGGCCCCTTCCGCTCCGTCAAACAGCATTGCGTGCTGGCCACTGGCGGCGCGCCACTGCACCCCTTCTACATTGCGCATGCCCGGCAGTTCAATGGTGACCGCTAGCAGGTCCGCCGGCAGCTCGCGCATTTCCATACGGGCGATGCCGCTGGAGGTGGCCAGTGAATAGTTGAGCTGGTGTTCCGGCGCCGGCTTCCAGCCGAGGTGGGTGTCCGCCACCGCGGACTGGGCGAGATTGCGGGGATTGAGAGAATTGCCGCTGTTTGTGGCGCAGCCCGCAACCCAGATCAGTGCACAGGAGATCAGCACACGGACCCAAATTGAAGATGATGTTGATGTGGTGGATGACGTCACTGTCTTGGCGCGCATAGCTTTATCCCTGTCTATGTCTGCGGTGGAGGGATTATAGACCAGTATCACACTCCCTGAAGAAAACAGGCGCCATCGCCGGGCGAATTAGCGCAATCGGGCGTCAACAATTCGACCCCAGACAGCCAGATACGGTTCACACCCCACCGAGGGCAAACGGTATACTGCCGCCCATGACAGAATCACACTCGTTTTCCGGCACAGACGCCGGGATTTCAGCACCGCAGCCCGCCGCGGGCAGCCCCCATTTCATTCTCGAGCATACCTTCGGCTACACCGGATTCCGCGGTGACCAGGAAGCCATTATCAGCACCCTGGTGGCCGGTGACGATGCGCTGGTGCTGATGCCCACCGGCGGCGGCAAATCCTTGTGTTACCAGATCCCGGCGCTGGCGCGCCCCGGATGCGGAATTGTGATTTCACCTCTGATCGCGCTGATGCAGGATCAGGTCGAAGCCCTGCGGGCGGCCGGCGTGGCGGCGGCGTTCCTGAACTCCTCCCTCGGTTTCGACGAAGCCCAGCAGATCGAAAACCGGCTGCTCGGTGGCGAGCTGGAGCTGCTGTACCTGGCCCCGGAACGACTGCTTCAGCCGCGTACGCTGGATCTTCTGCAGCGCGCCAACATATCCCTGTTCGCCATCGACGAGGCCCACTGTGTCAGCCAGTGGGGGCACGACTTCCGCGCCGACTACCTGCAGCTGTCCTGCCTGCACCAGCGCTTCCCCCACGTTCCCCGGGTCGCCCTTACCGCCACCGCAGACCAACGCACCCGCCGCGAGATCGCCCAGCGGCTGGACCTGGAAAACGCGCGGCATTTCGTCAGCAGCTTCGACCGCCCCAATATCCAGTACCGCATCGCGCCCAAGGACAATCCCAAGCGGCAGCTGCTGCAGTTCCTCAACAGCGAGCAACAGGGCAGCGCCGGTGTGGTTTACTGCCTCTCCCGCGGCAAGGTGGAGTCCACCGCGGAATGGCTACAGCAGCTGGGGTTCAATGCCCTGCCCTATCACGCGGGCCTGCCGGCGCCGCTGCGCGCGGAACACCAGCGCCGCTTCCTGCGGGAAGACGGCGTGATCATGGTGGCCACCATCGCCTTCGGTATGGGAATCGACAAACCCGACGTGCGCTTTGTCGCCCACCTGGATCTGCCCAAGAGTATCGAGGCGTATTACCAGGAGACCGGGCGCGCCGGCCGCGACGGCGAACCCGCCACCGCGCTGCTGCTGTATGGCCTGGAAGATGTGGTGAAGCTCAGCCAGATGGCCGCCACGTCCGAGGGCAGCGAGGAACACAAGCGTCAGGAGCGCCAGCGGCTCGACGCCATGCTGGGGCTGTGCGAGATCACCAGCTGTCGGCGCCGGGCGCTGCTGCGCTACTTCGAGGAGGAGCTGGCGGCGGACTGCGGCAACTGTGACACCTGCCTGGAACCACCCGCCACCTGGGATGCCACCGAGCCCGCGCGCAAGCTGATGTCGGGGATTTACCGCAGTGGCCAGCGCTTTGGCGCCGCCCATGTGATCGATATATTGCGGGGCGCGGATACCGAGAAGGTCCGCCAGTTCGGTCACGACAAGCTGTCCACTTACGGTATCGGCGCGGACATGAGCGCCAACGAATGGCGCGCGATCATCCGCCAACTGGTGGTGCGCGGTTACCTGCGGGTCAACGCCGAGGCATTCAATGCGCTGCAACTGACCGAGCAGTGCCGAACTGTGCTGCGCGGTGAGGAAAGCGTGCAACTCCGCACCCTGCCCAAAGCCGCCCCGGCCAAGGCCACCAGGCGGGATAGCGGTGCTGGCGAAGCCCGCGCAGAAATTTCCGCCACAGACCAACCGCTGTGGGATGCACTGCGCGCCCTGAGAAAGTCCCTCGCCGAGGAGCGCGGCGTCCCCCCCTATGTGGTATTCCACGATGCCACACTGCGGGAAATGCTCAGCGCCCGCCCGCGCAATGCCGCAGAGATGCTGGCCATCTCCGGTATCGGCGACAGCAAACTGGCGAAATTCGGCGAGCCCTTCCTGGCGTTACTGCGGGAGTTTGACGCCGAATACAGTTCGGGCGACTGACGAGATTCCAGGTACCTCGCCATCGGCAGCGCCAAAAGCTGGCCGCCGATAACCTGCCGGCGCCCAATACCCCATTGTTAGAATCCCGCCAACACGCTCAACCGGGTCAAAACCGTGAAAAAAATAATACTGACTCTGCTCGCGACACTTGCCACCCTCGGCCTGGCGCTCGCGCTGCTGGCACCGACTCTGCTCGGCTTTTCCATCACCCAGCTCGGCAGCGCGGTCAATGTGGCCACCGGCATGGGTGCCAAGCTGGCCTGCTCCGGGCGCTATGTGTCCGGCTTCAGTGAAGCGCAAAACCTCAAGGACCTGGCCTCCTACTCCCCCGCCAACCGCTTGCTGGACCTGCGCTATGAAGACAACCCGAAACGGGTAACCGCCACCCTGCTCGGGCTCGGAGAAACCAGCGCGAGTTATCGCCCGGGCCTCGGTTGCACCTTGGATATCGGCGATACCAGTGCACTGGAGCGCATTGCATTCGCGCCGCCGGCAGCGAACGATGCCGAGTGGCCGGCGGGCAGCAATGCACCGCATATCGATAGCAAGCTGCAGCAGAAACTCGACGGCTTGGTGGCCAGCGACAATGCCGCCGGCCTGCAGACTCGTGCATTAGCGGTGGTGCAGAACGGCAAACTGGTGGCAGAGTCCTACGCGGAAGGCATCGGCGCGCAAACGCCGCTGCTGGGGTGGTCGATGGGGAAAAGCCTGACGTCGATGATGATCGGACGCCTGCAGGCGCTGCAGCCAGAACAGCCTATTTCGCAGCCGCTGTTCCCCCAGTGGAGTGACGCGCGCGCGGATATCTCGCTGGAAAACCTGCTGCAGATGTCGTCCGGGCTCGACTTCGACGAAACCTATGCCCCGGGCAGCGATGCCACCCGCATGCTGTTCAATGCCCACAGTGCTTCCGGCGTTGCGCTGCAAAGCCCACTGAAATACAACCCCGGCGAACACTTCTCCTATTCCTCCGGCACCACCAACCTGCTGGCGCGCTGGGTCTACGAGCAACTGGGCAGCTCGCCCCAGGCCAGTGCGGACTTTTTCCAACAGCAGATTCTCGCACCGCTCGGCATGCGCAATACCGTATTCGAGGTCGATGCCAGCGGCGTTTTCGTGGGCAGTTCCTATATCTACGCTTCCGCCCGCGACTGGGCGCGGCTGGGCCTGTTGATGCTGAACCGGGGCAACTGGAACGGAGAGCAACTGCTTGCGGAGAGCTGGGTGGATGCCGCCCAGCGCCCGAACCACAGCAGCAACGACCCGCGCTACGGCTACCAGTTCTGGCTGAACGGCGGTGGGGACCAGCTGCGCTTTCCGGAGCTGCCGCAAGACAGCTACTTTATGCTGGGCAACCGCCAGCAGGTGGTCATGATCTCCCCCTCCACCAATACCGTGATTGTGCGCCTGGGGTGGACTGCGGGCGATTATCCGACGGGTGAAAACTTCGCGCAGTTACTTCCCTGATACGACCATTTCAACTTACTCCCGAAATTTCCGCGAAGGTGCCGCTAGCGGCACCGCCACAGAACTTTCCAACCGCAACTATCCCGGCAACTGCCGCTCAATCAGTTGCGCCGCCTGCTCGGAAATTCCCAGTTTTTCCGCCAGCGCATCGAGATACTGACGCTCCTGCGCGTTGTCCGGGTTGGCGGTCATCGCCGATACCAGGTACAGGTTGAACGCGGTGGCCGGATTGTCGGCGGCCGCTACCACTTCATCGACACTGACCGGCTGGGTCAAGAAATCGCGGAATTCATCCAGGTCGGAGGAATCCAGCTGGCCGCCCAGCGCCTGCAGAATATTGCGCTGCTCCGCCTCGTCGATGCGACCGTCCGCCTGGGCCGCGGCCACCATCGCCTTCAGCATGGCGTCTGCCTGCAGCTCGCCGTCGGGCTCGCCGCTCTCATCGGCGGTATTCACAAAGCCAAACAGGCCGCCCTTTCCCCGCGGCGACATGCTCTGCCAGCTGCCAGGATTGGTCTGCGGCCCCTGCGGGCCCTGCTGCCCGAACTTGCCGTTGGCGCGACCAAATATCTGCCCGAGAATATCGCCGAGGCCACCCATATTGCCTCCGCCGGCGCCGCCCCCCGGCGCCTGAGTACCGCCGGGCATCTGCCCCGGCACACCTCCGGACTGCTGCATCTGCTCGAAAATCCGGCGTGCGATTTCCACCAACACCGCCGCACCTCCGGCACCGGCGCCGGCGGGGATGGCCCCGCCAAAGATATCGCCACCGGGAGCCTGCCCACCCGGGCTTGCGCCGCCCCGGTTCCAACCACCCGGCTGGCCAGCGCGGGCGAGGATATCGTCAAGGCTCGGTGCATCTGTCTCACTTCCGGACTGCTGGGGCGGCGGCACCTGACTGAAGTCCGGGCGCTTGAAGTCCGGTGTAGTGCCCGGTGCCGGTGCAGACTGCTGGCGCATTTTCTTGTTGAGCATCGACATACCCGCACCAATCAGCGCGCCCAGAAGTAATTTCTTGTTCATTGATCACGTCCTCAGCCCGTAGCGAAACAGTGCAAACTGTAGAGTCCGCAATATCGCGCCACCACCGCCGGCAAAGCGCCATTCAGCCCTGCAAGGTGTCCACAGAGTCGCTACAATCGCCCCCCGAAACGGCTGCCCGCCGCAGCTACACTGAAGTACCAGAAATTAAGGATGCCCATGATTCTTCCCCTGCTCGCCATCGTTGCCGGCTTTGCCATCTTGGTCTGGAGCGCCGATCGCTTTGTGGAGGGCGCCGCCGCAACCGCCAGGCACGCCGGAATGCCGCCATTGCTAATCGGCATGGTGATCGTGGGTTTTGGCACTTCCGCGCCGGAAATGGTGGTTTCCGCGATCGCCGCACTGGACGGCAGCCCCGGCCTCGCGCTGGGCAACGCCTACGGCTCCAACATCGCCAATACCGGCCTGATCCTCGGCGCCACCGCAATGCTGATTCCGTTGACCGTGAACAGTAAAATCATCCGCAAGGAACTGCCGCTACTGCTGGCGATCACCTGTGTCACCGCGGTGTTTTTCTGGAATGGCGGCCTGAGCCGCATCGAGTCCCTGCTGCTGCTCGCCGGCTTTTTCGCGCTGATTGGCTGGTCAATCTACTCGGCCCTGCGGGGAAAA
Source organism: Microbulbifer pacificus (assembly GCF_033723955.1). Taxonomy (NCBI): domain Bacteria; kingdom Pseudomonadati; phylum Pseudomonadota; class Gammaproteobacteria; order Cellvibrionales; family Microbulbiferaceae; genus Microbulbifer; species Microbulbifer pacificus. Next base: position 667,737 of record NZ_CP137555.1, read on the forward strand.
GGGGATATCGTCGAAAGTGAAATTGAGAGCGAGCTGGCGGAACACGACATGCCGCTGGGCAAGGCCCTGTTCTGGGTAGTCGCCGGCCTGATCCTGCTGATTTTGAGTTCTCGCCTGCTGGTATGGGGTGCCGTCAGCATTGCCCAGCAACTGGGGGTCAGTGATCTCGTCATCGGTCTGACCATTGTTGCCCTCGGTACCTCCCTGCCGGAACTCGCCGCCACCGTGATCGCCGCACGCAAGGGCGAACACGATATCGCCATTGGCAATGTGGTCGGCTCCAACATGTTCAACCTGCTGGCGGTGGTGGGGATCGCCGGTGCCATTGCGCCCATGCCCACTATCCCGCCGGAACTGCTCACCCGCGACTGGCCGATGGTTGTTGGATTGACTCTGGCGCTGTTCGTGTTTGGGTATGGCTTCGGCAAGCCGCACGGCCGCATCAACCGCTTCGAAGGTGCCCTGCTGCTAACCGCCTATGTGGCCTACACCACCTATCTGGTGGTGGAAATCACCGGCAAGGCTGCGTAAAGGCAGCAAACATCAACGCCGCTCCAGGCGGCGTATACGCGCCCGGAGCTGTTCGATTTCCTCGAGCAGCTCCAGCGCCAGCGCAGCACCGGCATGGTTGACGCCGAGATCCTGCTCCAGCCGCACCACGCGACGCACCCTGCCGACGCAGACGCCGCTGAACAGCATGGTCCCGGAGACCTGCCGCGCCTCAATAATCCCCTCGTCCACCAGCGCGATAACCTGCTCCGCATTCAGCGCACACGCGGAACACAACTCCCGCAAGGTTATCTGACTGCCCTCGTCCAGGATGATTGCCGCCATCTCGGTGCTGTGGTTTCCCTGCGTCATCGCTAGAATCCTCCTGCTGTCATCCGCGCGGATCAAACTGGAATGCGTCGCGGAAATTTTGGTAGGCCTCGCGCTCCGCTTCCGAATTGGCCTCTGGCGTCACAATATCGAGCACCACGTAAAGGTCTCCCGGCTCCCTGGCGGGCAGCCCCCGCCCCTTGAGACGCAGCTTGCTGCCGCTTTTGCTGTTGGGCGGGAGAGTCAGGTTTACCAGACCATCGGGTGTTTTCACCGGCACCTTGCCGCCGAGCGCAGCCTCCCACGGAGACACCGGTAAATTCAGGTACACCGTGCTGCCCTCGACGCTGAAACGCGGATCGGGGTTAAACACAATTTCCAGGTACAAGTCCCCGGGCTTGCCATCTCCCACTCCGGGCTCCCCCTGCCCCGCCAGGCGAATCTGCTGCCCCTCGATTACGCCCTTCGGAATCGTCACGTTCAGCTTGCGCTCCTTCACCACCGGACGCCCATCCTCGCCCAACACAGAATGCTTCAAAGTGATCTGGCGCTTGCTGCCCGCATAACTGTCTGCAATATCAATGGCAATGCGCGCGTAGGTATTTTCCCCATGGGCATGGTAGCGATGGCCGCCATGGCGAAAATCCGCACGAGTGAAGCCACCGCGGCCAAACAGGCTTTCGAAGAAATCACTGAATGCTTCCGGGTTCGCCTCGGTGTAGCCGCCACCGTGAAATTCGAATCCCTGATCCCAGTTGGGCGGCGGCCTGAATTCCTGGCCGCTATTCCAGCTGCTCCCGAGCTGGTCGTAGGCGGCGCGCTTTTCCGGGTCTTTCAGTACTTCGTAGGCCTCATTGACTTCCTTGAAGCGCTCTTCCGCATCTTGCTCCTTGCTCACATCCGGGTGGTATTTGCGTGCGAGCTTGCGGTAGGAGCGCTTGATGTCATCCTGCGCGGCGCTGCGTTCGACCCCGAGAATTTTGTAGTAGTCGCGGTATTCCATAAAGAAATGGTCGCTTCCCTATCACGTTTTTTGATGATCATATTGTAGAAATGAAAAAGGCACCCGCAGGTGCCTTTCCGTTCTTCCATGAACGCTACTCGTGATTAACCGATCACATCACGTGATCAGAAAGAGTAGCCAACGCCCAGGTTGAATACCCAGGGGCTGTAGTCCACATCGCTCACCGAAATGCGGCGAGTGACATTTGGATCCAGGGACTGTGCATCCTTGTAGTAAATGTTGAAGTCGGTATCTGCATCAATGTACAGAACCGCGGCATTTACCAGGAAGGCACTTTCACGACCAAAGCGGAAATCCACACCGATTTGACCGGTGAAGCCCCAGGAGTGACCCAGCCCAACACTGGCATCGTCCACAATGATGTCATTATCGATCAAGAGGTCATTGAACCGGCGAGAGAAGCTTTCATCGCTGAAGTCGGTGTAGTTCACACCGATGCCAACGTAGGGCTGTCCCATGCAATCACGGCTCAGCGGATACCAGTTAAGGAACAGATTGGAGTAACTTGCATCGAAGCTGCCTACGTCATAGTTGTCGATGTCATAAACAACGTCACCGGTACGAAGACGTTGAAGCTCCATATCACTGGAAGTATCACCGATATACATCAGTTCAACACCCCAGTGCTCTACCGGCAGCCAGGCGCCGGAGATGTTCCAGGTGGTATCACTATCCAGATCGAAATCTTCCTTGATCCAGTTTTCATCAAAGCGAAGATTGTTGTCGCTGTTATCCGGATCGACCCAGCTGGCGCCAACACGGACAACAAAGTCACCATCACTCCACCAATCGGCTGCTGCCTGTTGGGCACTAACCATTGCAGCTACAGCGATTGCAAGCGGTGTCAGAACGCGTGTCATTTTCATTGAGAACTCCATCGTATTCGGCAAATTAAACAGCAATTAACCCAATCACTGTCAGTCTAGACACGGAACTATTCGACTGTAGAAAAAACAACCAAAAAAAATCTTGATCTGTGGAACTTTTGCGCGATTTCGTCGCCAGATTACTTTATTTAAATGCGCCGCACGCCAGGCATAAAAATCCTCTACACAATGAGGGCGTGTCCGGAAGGGAAAATAACCGCCAATAAGGAAATTTTTCACGCCAAACCGGGCACGCAAAAATGTTTTTTGCGACAGCGCGTTTAAAGAGCAAACCCGTGACGAAAAACAATAGAAAAATTTCCGTCAGCCATTCAGACGACATTCAGGTCAAAAATTCGGCGGCGCGGCGAAGGTAAAGAAATGTTTTCGACAGAAAAAAGGCGGGAAAAACAGCGTGCAGACAGAAGGCGAGATAACAGGTAGGGATTAAATAGAAGGGAAAAAATGAACACCCGGGGCAGAATCCGCGAGCCGATGCATCGGCTCGCGGATTCTCGCATACAGCCGCACTCAGGCCTTGCTGCCGCCCATGCACTGCGGACTGGCAGGCGCCTGGCCTTCCCACTCTTCCGCGGTGTATAGATGTAGGGCCAGTGCGTGAATCGGGCCGGCCATTTCTTCCGCCAGCACCGCGTACACCTTCTGGTGCCGCTGTACTTTGCGCACGCCGGAGAAGGCATCGCTGACCAGCACCACGCGGAAATGCATTTCCGAACCTGCGGGCACATTGTGCATATGGCTCTCGCACGCGACTTCAATGTGCGAGGGGCTCAACGCCTCACTCAGTTTCTGCTGAATCTGTTGCGCCAGTGACATTTGCTGTTCCTTTATTAAATCCCGTCAACCAATCACACCTGGTCCACCGCAGCCTGGCGCTTGCGCGCGGCAACAATGGTGTCGTACGCCACGGTAATACTCTTCATCTGGTCTTCCGCGTGGCGCATGAATTCATCTGGCAAGCCTTTGGCGGCGATCTTGTCCGGGTGGAACTCCGCGGCCTTGCGGCGATAGGCCAGTTTCAGGTCCTTGTCGCTCACCTCCGCGCTGCAGCCGAGCACATCGTAATGGGCCTGCAGCGCGTCGCCGCGGGCGCCGGGGCTGCGATGCGTGAACTCATTGAACATGGCGGTAAAAATCGAGTCGTGTAGTCCCAGCGCCTCGGGAATCCGGCGCAGGATCTGCTCTTCTGCCGGGTGCAGCTCGCCATCGGCAAAGGCCACCGCAAACAGCAGCCGGTACACCATCTCCCGCATTGCCTGGTTGCGAATCAGCTGGCGGTACTGGTTGGCGTAATCGTAAATGCTGAACTGGTCGTCCTTGGCATTCTGGAAAATCTTGATCGCCTGCTGGCGGTCTTCGGCATTGAGGCGCAGGTTGTTGTTGATGAAGTCATCAACCAGCTGGATTTCCGCTTTGGAGACCTGACCATCGGCCTTGGCCATTTTGGCCAGCATGGAAAACAGCGCGACGATAAATACCGTCTGCGCACCGTCGCGATTCAGGGTAATCCCGGCCTCACTGAGCTTTTTCAGGCCGGAACCGAAGGAGCTGCCGACCCACGCACCCAGCGCCGCACCAATGGGGCCACCAAACATCATGCCGATACCGGCGCCGATACCCGCACCCAACCAGGACATAACCTCTCCTACCGGCACCCAATAGTGGCGCCACTTTACTGACAAAAAAGGGCCGCCATCTTAGCACGTCCTCCCCGCTTGCCCGGAACCCTTGGTGACCAATCGGTCTCGACTGAATTGCGCACATGAAAAACCCCGCCGTAGCGGGGTTTTTCAGGACATGGCGCCAACCGATCAGCCGGTCATCGCGCGCACCATGGTGATCATCACCCCCGCCGCCACCGCGGAACCGATCACCCCGGCCACATTCGGCCCCATGGCGTGCATCAGCAGGAAGTTGTGCGGGTTCGACTCCAAGCCGAGCTTGTTGGACACCCGCGCCGCCATCGGCACCGCAGATACCCCGGCGGAGCCAATCAACGGGTTGATCTTGTTCTGGCTGAAGACATTCAGCAATTTGGCCATCAGCACGCCGGCCGCGGTACCGATCGCGAAAGCGGCAATACCCAGTGCCAGAATGCCGAGGGTTTTCGGGTCGAGGAATTTGTCCGCCGCCAGCTTGGAGCCCACGGAGAGACCGAGGAAGATGGTGGTGATATTGATCAGCGCATTCTGCGCGGTATCCGACAGGCGGTTGACCACCCCACTCTCGCGCATCAGGTTGCCAAAACAGAACATTCCCAGCAGCGGCGCCGCGTCCGGCAGGAACAGCGCCACCAGAATCAGCAGCACCAGCGGGAACACGATTTTCTCGCGCTTGCTGACCGGGCGCAGTTGCACCATCTCGATCCGGCGCTCCTGCTCCGTGGTGAGCGCGCGCATGATCGGCGGCTGAATCAGCGGCACCAGCGCCATATAGGAATAGGCCGCCACGGCGATGGCGCCGAGCAGATCCGGCGCCAGCATGCTGGACACATAAATGGCGGTAGGGCCGTCGGCGCCGCCAATGATGCCAATCGCCGCCGCATCGGCAATGGAGAAATCCATGATTCCGGCTGCGGACATCGCCACCGCCCCCAGCACCGTGGCAAAGATACCGAACTGAGCCGCCGCCCCCAGGAACAGGGTGCGGGGGTTCGCGAGCAGAGGGCCGAAATCGGTCATCGCACCCACGCCCATAAATATCACCAGCGGGGCAACGCCAGAGGCAATGGCGACACTGTAGAAGTTGTACAGCATGCCATTGTTAAAGCCCGCATCCGCCGCTACCTGTACCGCGCGCTCGTGAACCGCAGCAGGCGCGTGCTCGAGGGCGACTTTCAGCGCTTCAATGGATTCGAAGCCGGCAAGCCCAAGCGCATGTGCCAGCTGTGTCAGCACCCCGACATCGCCGGAATGGAGGGCGGCCTCCACCGCCGGTGCGGCCATGTTGGCCCCGGGGATATTCGCGAGGATGCCGCCAAAACCGATGGGCACCAGCAGCAGCGGCTCGAAATTCTTGCGGATGGCCAAGAACAGCAGCAACAGCCCGACAAGAATCATGATGAACTGCCCGGAGGTCATCTGGTAGACCCCGGACGAGAACCAGAGATTGGTGAGATTATCCACGAGGCCCCCGTTATGCGATGGTCAGCAGGGCATCGCCCACGGCCACGGAATCGCCTTCCTTGATAGTGACCCCGGTGATACTGCCGGCACGGGGGGCGCTGATCGCCGTCTCCATTTTCATGGCCTCGAGGATCACAATATTCTGGCCTTCCGTCACCCGGTCACCGGGCTTCACCAGCACCTTGAAAATATTGCCGGCAAGCGGCGCCTTCACCGGAGCGCCGCTGCCGGCGGTGGGCGCCGGCGCACTGACCCCGGCAGCGGTACCACCGCCAATCCGCACCATACCGGTCAGGTCGCCGCCATCGGAAACGGTAACGGTGTAGCTCTGCCCTTCCACGGTCACGGTATAAACACTTTCGCCCTGATCGTTCTTGACCTCAGACGCCTCTTTACCGGTGGGCACCGGTTCGAAGGCCGACGGGTTGCCGCGATTTTTCAGGAACTTGAGACCGATCTGCGGGAACAGCGCATAGGTCAGCACGTCATCGATTTCGCCGTCACCGCTGGTCAGCGCAATGTCGTCTTCCACCGCCTTTTGCTGCAGCTCGGCCGCCAGCTTGTCCAGCTCCGGCGACAGCAGGTCGGCCGGACGACAGGTTACCGGCTCTGCACCATCCAGAATGCGATCCTGCAGCTCCCGGTTCACTTCCGCCGGCGTCGCGCCGTACTCGCCCTTGAGTACCGCCGCGGTCTCTTTGGAAATGGACTTGTAACGCTCGCCGGTCAGCACGTTGAGTACCGCCTGGGTACCCACGATCTGGGACGTGGGTGTCACCAGCGGGATGAAACCGAGGTCCTGGCGTACCCGCGGAATTTCTTCCAATACCTCGTCGAGGCGATCGCCAGCGCCCTGCTCCCGCAGTTGGTTTTCCATATTGGTCAGCATGCCGCCCGGCACCTGCGCCACCAGGATGCGGGAGTCCACACCGCGCAGCGAGCCTTCAAATTTCGCGTATTTCTTGCGCACCTCGCGGAAGTACGCCGCGATCTCTTCCAGCAGGTTGATATCAAGACCGGTATCGCGATCGGTGCCTTCGAGAATCGCAACCACGGCCTCGGTGGGGCTGTGGCCATAGGTCATGGACATGGAGGAAATGGCGGTGTCGATATTGTCGATACCGGCCTCCACGCACTTCAGCGCGGTAGCCGTCGACAGACCGGTGGTCGCGTGACACTGCATGTGAATCGGAATATCCACCGCCGCCTTGAGTCGGGTAACCAGCTCGAAGCCCTCGTACGGGCGCAGCAGGCCGGCCATATCCTTGATCGCAATGGAATCCGCACCCATGTCCTCGATCTGACGGCCGAGGTCCACCCACATGTCCATGGTGTGTACCGGGCTCACGGTATAGGAGATGGTGCCCTGCGCATGCTTGCCCTGCTTTTTCACCGCGGCCAGCGCGGTCTGCAGGTTGCGCATATCGTTCATCGCATCGAACACACGGAATACGTCCACACCGTTGGTGGCCGCGCGCTCGACAAATTTTTCCACCACGTCATCCGCGTAGTGGCGGTAGCCGAGAATATTCTGGCCGCGGAACAGCATCTGCTGCGGCGTATTCGGCATGGCCTTTTTCAGCTCGCGGATACGCTCCCAGGGATCTTCCCCCAGGTAGCGGATACACGCATCGAAAGTAGCCCCGCCCCAGGATTCAAGAGACCAGAAACCGACCTTATCCAGCTTCTCCGCAATCGGCAGCATGTCATCCAGGCGCAGGCGGGTAGCGAACAGCGACTGGTGGGCGTCGCGCAGGACTACATCGGTAATCCCCAGTGGCTTTTTAACCTCAGTCATGGGTCGTCTCTCTCGGAAAATTGATCTTGGCAAGTTGGGGGTTGAAAACCTTGCCCGCTATTGCCATCGGCATACACGGGCAAATCAATATTTATTGGCTTTTTTAAAGTGACTTCCGCTCAGCGGCGCTTGTTGCGATGCTGCTCGATCGCGGCCTCGATGATCTTTCTGACGCGTGAATCGTTCTCGGGGGCGGAGTGGGCAATCCCGGCCGGTGGCGTTACGGCTGCGGGTTCCGGCTCAGGGAAGTAACGTGTCATCACGCGGGACATGATGGTGGTGCAGATCACGAGCAGCAGCAAAAACGTGAATACGATTCCCATCCCGAATAAGGTGATATCGAGACCTTGCTGTAACAGTGATTCCTGCACTTTTCCCCTCGCTTATTTGAATATTGTTGAGCTTGTTATGGCACTGCGGTGAATCAAGCGAGCCACATTATCGATACAAGATCCTTTCAAAATCAAACACTTATTAGTTACAGAAGCAACCAAGATCCCACCAAAAATCGGTATTTTCGTTCATTTTCATTGCCAGATTCGACCAGCCAGCAAAAACACCGAAAGAGACGCCAGGGGGGAACGTCAGCCACTGATGAAAAATTGCGCAAGCGGAAAGCATATTACGTACAATGCGCCCCCAAACCTTTCAACGCAGTAAGTCGTAACCTGCCTATGCGCGACCAGCCCAAACTACCCACACCGAAAATCTATCAGGCACCGATGGAAGGGGTCATCGACCACCATGTGCGGGCCCTGCTGTCCGCTATCGGCGGCATTGACGTGTGCGTGACAGAGTTTGTGCGGGTGACCCACACGCGCCTGCCGCGCAAGGTCTTTACCCGCTTTTGCCCCGAACTGGAGCAAGGCGCAACGACCCCAAGCGGCACTCCGGTAAAGCTGCAACTGCTCGGGGGCAACCCGGAGTCCATGGCGCACAATGCCGCCCGTGCCGTGGAAGCCGGCGCCCGCGCCATCGACCTGAACTTCGGCTGCCCGGCCAAATCCGTCAACAACAGCGATGGTGGAGCCTGCCTGCTGCAGTCTCCATCACGGGTGGAAGGCATTATTGCCGCTGTGCGCAAGGCCCTGCCGGCAGAGATTCCGGTATCCGCCAAAATCCGCCTGGGCTACGAAGACCGCAGCAGCTATCTTGACAACGCCCGCGCCGCAGAAGCCGGCGGTGCCTCGGAACTCGCCGTCCACGCCCGCTCCAAGGTGGATGGCTATCGCCCCCCCGCCTACTGGGAGTACATCGGCGAGATTCGCCAGCAGATCGGTATCCCCGTCATCGCCAACGGCGACCTGTGGACCGTCGACGACTTCCTGCGCTGTCGCGCAGTGACCGGCTGCGACGCCTTCATGTTCGGGCGCAGCCTGCTCGCGCGCCCGGATATCGGCCTGCAGATCCGCGCCCAGTGCGAAGGACGGGACTATCAACCACTGCAATGGCACGAAATCGTCGCCCGCCTCTATAACTACTACAACGCCACCAAGGCCGAGTACCCCGCCAAGTACCTGGGCAACCGGATCAAACAGTGGCTCGCCTACCTGAAACTCAGCTATCCCCAGGCGGAAGTGTTCTTCGAGCAGATCAAGCGTCATCGGGAACCGGAGTTGCTGGAGCTCGCATTCGCACAACATCTGAACCCTAATGCCGAGCGCGAGGCACCCGCGCCCGAGCGCTTAGCGGCAGAATGCAGCGCGGCCTGAGGGCGTCCAAGAGACGAATGTGGCGCTGAAAAGGCAAACCCAGCCAAGAAAAAGCGGAAATTGAAAAAGTGCTTGCAATAGCCCCACCCCAGAGGCAGAATGCGCGCCCTATCGAGCTGAACCGGCCTTCCCCGGAACGCCCACAAGTTCGGTAACCTGCGGATTTTTAAAGAGTTTTTGAAAAAAATCTTTAAAAACAAGTTGACGAAGCCAAGGCAAGTCACTATAGTTCGCAACCACAACGACGCACTCGTAGCTCAGCTGGATAGAGTACTCGGCTACGAACCGAGCGGTCGGAGGTTCGAATCCTCCCGAGTGCGCCAAATAGCAAAGCCCGATCCGAAAGGATCGGGCTTTTTTATTTCCCCTGCCTATGCACCTTCTGCCCTAATATCCCGCCAAGAACGCAACAAGGCCAGGCACTCAACGCAACCCGAACCCAATGACCAGCACAATACTCCTTACCCATCAGTGAACGTGTCTGAGTGTGCTGAGTGGCGACACGAAGAAATTAGGCTGCGCGCAATTATGGCCTGCTCTGCCGCGGCGGCACTGCATACGCGACACCCCGACACTCCATGTATTCATGGCACATGTCATAGGCAGTTTTACCACACGCCTCAAGTACTACGCCGTTACCACCCAAGCTATGGGTTCTAACCTTTAGATCGCTTACCAAGGCCGCTTTACTTGGCTTTGGCTGATCTAAACGCTCCTGGCAGTAAGAAGCCTCAACAAATCCCAGAGAAGTCGCGTCGTACTTTGAGATCTCTGCCAGCGAATACTCTTCAACGATTACCGTTTTTACTTTATTTGTTGCGTACGGTCCCAGATTTGTATTAAAGGTCATACCATTGCATGCGGATATCAGGACAGCAAAAATTATTACAAATATCTTCATTGTTGTTTCCTCCATTACGCCGCCCCCAAGGACGCCTTACTTTATACCCCTTTTGCGCGAAAATTGAAGCGCAGCAACTGCGCAAAAGGCGCATAACGTAAGACGTTGACTGAAGCACCATGTTAACCGCTGATGCTCCTATCGCGATCCAGCACCCAACAACGCTCGTTATTTTGAAAACCTAAATGTTCATAGTAAGAATTTGCTGCGGGAGCCGCGATCAAGATTAGTTTACATTTTGGACCAAGCTGCTCTTGCGTAAGGACTTGTAAATTTCGCCCTACTCCCATTCCTTGATAGCGTTTATCTACCGCCAAATCAGAAAGATAACATGCATAATGAAAATCTGTGACGCTCCGCGCAATACCCACAAGGCGATCTCCATCCCAGGCACTTACCGTGAGATTGCTATTTTTTAGCATACCTTGAAGACACTCTCTGTCCTCTACCGGCCTACGCTCGGCTAAAGTTGAGCTTTCCAGCAAGTTCAGGAACTGCTCGACTGATACTTCTTTATCAATTCTATATTCGATGTTCATCGTTACCAGAGCCGTTAACGTCCACAGCGGGATGGCTTATCTTACGTGCTTTTTGCGCGAAAATGGGACCGAAGCGAGCACGCGACATGCACACAAGTTAGGTTGCCCCACGGAAGGCCGCAAGCCTGGAACAAATTACCCGACCTTGCTATGCATTGCCCGGAGATACACGTTCTATTGCCCAGGAAGGTCATTGCACAACTTACATGCGACCCGCCTTTTGTAGTTACGCACACGTACAATCAAGAAGATGCATGAGCTGATCAAGGCCCAAAATACACCGAACTTTAACGCGTAAACTAGATCCCTTCCTTTTAGATACTGTACACCGGAAAATAGTGCGAAAAGCGCCAGCACCATCACGACAGTTTGAAAACTCCATTTTCTAATTGGCATATCGAAATTCCACTAGTGTTGATTACGATGCTTAACGCGCCCCACGGAGGCCCAACGGGTCGGAGTATACTGCCTGTGATTGTTAGGCATACTTACCCTCTACGAAGCATGTTACCAACAGTGTACTACCGATAAAAAGTATATTTATTGCTGCACGGACAATCCACGGATATGAGCGATAAGAAATAGCAAAATACTTTGATAGAACAACTGCAACACCCATAAGGGAAAACCATGGTGTAAAAAATATAATTACTTTCCATTTAACGAGAGAAACCGCTAAATCATGGAGCGCGCCACTAACAAGAAAGGTAAAAACGACCGCCAGCCAACTCGGCATAAATAAACCGAGCGGCTTCATGATGTTGCGCGACAAATAGTAGCCCCATATTGGGTTCCAATAATGCCAAAAGACCGGGAATGAACCGGCACCCAAAGAGCGAGATAGCATATTTCTCATGGAATGGTTTGCGCCCAGCGAAACACCGTTTCGCCTCCTAACGTACTGCGATAATGAAACTGTATTTTGCATGATATTTCCGGATGCCTAACGCTCGGTTTAGGGGCAGCTGGAGCGTAGTGTAAGCCGTTCCAGCCGCGTATTCCGCGGCGATTACAGCCGCTTTTTATGTGAGCGAGGTCATCGCTTTAAATCGTGTGGATCAAACCCAGTACCAAGCCGCTCACATAGCAGCCTAACCTTTGATTCATCCGCGAAACCTGCACGGTAGCATCTTAAAATAAATGCATACGCAGTATCACTTAGCTCTTTATGCATTTTTTTCAAATCAGAGCTAGGAACTCTTACCGGCGGGATTGGCACGCCATCTGAAAACTCACACCTTCCCATACAGATCGGGCAGTACTCATGAACTACCGTTCCATGTTCTCTTACCCAGGTTTTTTGAGCATCTCGCATACTCTCAAAACGATGGTGATATTCATTAAGAGCCGATAGTGCCGATTCGATTTCACCTAGCCAGAACTCCAAATTGGCAAATTGTCCCGAAAGGTGGTGAACATATGACGTAGTAAAGCGCCTTATTTGCTCATTTATCAGCCCCGCTTTTTGAAGCGTATAAACCATAGTTCAACCCTCCAGCTTAAGCCTCCTGGCTCACAGGTAGCCCACATAACGCTCGTAGCACGAGCAAATTTGTAGCGCAGCGGAAACTTTGTCGACGTGCTTACGTTTGTTATATTGCCGACGTATCAGGTTCACTCTGAACCCACCAAGACACGTCCATTCCTCTAAACCCTTCCGGAAAACCACATTGGTCATGGCTATTGATGTAAGGAAAACATTCTAGGGTAATTTCAGAATCTAAAAAAATTAACAAATACCCAGTTTCCAAACTCCCCGCAGATGCGCAAACCCAGGGAGTATCAATAATTGCATGTTCCTTCGGGAAAATCTCATCCGCAACAGTTAGATAATAGCCCCATCCAGTATATTCATACTGAGCATAATCTAGACATTGAGAAAGCTTCGCCCTTTGTTCACCAGACAGGTGAGCTTGAGCTAAAAATCGAATGATTTGCTGTTCGAAACTCTTGAGCTTAACTTTCATGCAATATAACGCCCACAGCAAGGGCAACTTACCTTATTCATGTTTTGAGCAAAAATGGGAGCGAAGCGACCGCACAAAACGTGCATAAGGTAAGCCGTCCCGCAGAGGCTCAAAGGGCCGGAGCTTCACTGCCTGTGATTGTTAAGCACTTGGCACTGGGCATGAAGGTTCTTTACCTTCCAGCGGTGACAAAAACTTAGCCAATTCCCCTGAGCATATTAAGTAGAAATTTGGATCAGAGTCAGCATCTTTCGCTTGCACCGCTGAATGAATGACTTTGCCATTAGAATACAGAGTTGACTCAAGATTCTTAGAATTCTTGGGATTTACTATAACGGAGAGACGAAGCTCGTCCGTGAGCACAAGTTCTTGGGAGACATAAGAGTCTATATCTATCAGAAACTCTTGGATTGAATTCTGATCAATTACAACTTTTAGCTTAAACGGTGCTCTCTCGTTTGCTGATGCTAAACCAGAAAGGAGCATGAAAAGTAACGATGCAGCTATGGTTTTCATTTTCTATTCCCTGATTGTGATTTCTGTGCTTAACGCCTTGCACACGGGCCGACTGAAGCGCAGCGTAAGGAGGTCCGGGCCGCCGCGCAGTGGCGGCTGAAGTGCTGCAAATTGTTATGCATTTTACCTAAATTCATTTTAGCCGGATTAGCTCTTTGGCATTTATCTCTCTATATTCACCATAGACGTCACAATTAATAGTTTTCGAAGATTTTAATTCACACATAATTGTCACTTCACCTTGGTCTCTACCATTATCGCAAAATCCGCCAGTGCCACTTAAAAGAATAATCTCTTCACTTTTGTATTCTATATATGCCGGCTGGTAACACCGAGTAGGGTCCGACTCGATCGCTTTATTTGAATAATAAGTAGAAAGTGAACCTACTTTATGATTTACGCAAAGCGTAACTATATTTTCATATTCTCCAATTTCTGCTGTCCAACACCCCACAGCGTACTTATCTTCACCAGAATGGGCCAACAACGGAATTAACAGACATACGACAAATACGGAGAATCTATATTTCATACTGGTATCCTATGACATGCATAACGTTCGCCGCACAGGCGAGCAACTTGTTGCGAGTCCAGCGCACGTAGTGCGCGATTGTGCCGGTGCTTGTTAGGCTGGCTTACCCCCAAAATTTCCACCATGGCCTTGGGGTAACTTCTTCTACGTCGACAATATTGATACTTTTACAAACCTGATTCATTTTAGAGCGGACTTTACTTAAAGGATGCTCTGGGAATTGGCTATCATATTCCTCAGAGTCTGCATTATTCCTCAGGCTTGGCCCTTTATATTCAGGAAAATAAGGATCGCATGCCCAACCAGATGGAATTCCATCGTCATTGAGAACATCATCTCCACTTTCAGATAAATATTTATCAAAAACTATGGCATCCCTAAGGCCAGTCATTCCATCTTCTCTGGAGTAAAGCGACAATACAAATGATCGATCCATAAGCGGCATTGAAAGTGATGCAATATATTGCGCTGATTCACCAGAAGCGACTATTTTCCCAATCGCTCTCGCGGATGGGTAACCAGAAATAATGACTGAATCACATTCGACCACGCCCACACCCTGCGCGGCCAGATTAGCTCTAAAATACTCTCTCATAGCATTTTCATCAGAGAGCAAGTCGCTTAGTTCTTTATCTGGGCCAATACATTGCAGTCGCATGAGAACGCCATTTCCATCGTGCCAATTCTTTACATTTTCTCCTGAACTCTTTTCGTCAAAGATCCACTCCTTATCAGAAAATTTGAAATATTTTGGCATTTTTACCATCTCCTTGGCTGCCTAACGCCGCCGACAGGGGCAGCTTACCTTGTGCGCGTTTTGCGCGAAAATGGGAGCGCAGCGACCCGCGCAAAATGTGCACAAAGTAAGCTGTCCCGCGGAGGGCCCCAGGCCCGGAGCAAATTGCCCGGCCTTGTTATGCCTAGGGGCTATGGGATAACTACAATCCACCACATACGCCTCAGATCTGTACTTAGCCCTGCTCAAAAATTTGGTAATGACGCTCTACATTTTTTGTGACTTTACCCCAGTGCGAACTTTTGACTCGCTGCTGATGGTAAGCAAATGCTTCTTTGTTAGAAAATTCTTCGTATACGTTGAATCGACAAATATTATTTTTGTCTTGACTAACGTTGAATTTCTCGCAGCCAAATTCTTCTCTAGTGAGCTGAATATGACTAATCAATTCCTTTTTGACGATCTCAAGATCTGACTCAGGAACGACGATATACCCTTCCAATATTACCTTGTTCAATATTCGATCCTTGATGACGCATAACGCCGCGCTCAGGGGCCGCTTGCTTTGGGCGCATTTTGCGCAAAAATGGGAGTGGAGCGACCTGCGCAAAAGGTGCATAAAGTAAGCCGTCGCTTTGCAGCGCCTTGTTAGGCTGCTGGCTGTACCAAATTTATAAGATTGCCACAGCTATCTTCGAAAAGAACATTTGTAATAGGACCCATGTTCTTTGGTTCGCCGCGAAATTGCACCCCGAGCGCCTTAAGTCGAGTGTACTCAGCGGAAATGTCACTTGAGATAAACGCGGTAGCCGGAATTCCGGCTTCAAAAAGCGCCTTCTGATATGTAATCGCCGGTGGAAATGCAGCCGGTTCAAGAACAAGCTCAACTCCGGCAGCGCTTCCGGCGAAATTACCGTAAGCCAACGAAATTCACCAATCGGAATGTCATTCTTTACTTCAAAACCGAGCACTTTCGTATAGAAATTCAAAGCCCGATTTTGATCTTCTACTGTAATGCTTGCCAACGTAATTTGCATAAATATACCTGGATCAATTTTTAAGCCTAACGCCGTCCCGCGGAGGCCCGAAGGGCCGTAGCAAACTGCCTGCGATTGTTAGAGTTTGCTGACTCAGAACCTGGAATCGTTCTCACATGGAACCCCGTCATTATCGCCATCCATTTTTGTATTTGGGCAGTTTCTTATAAAAAACACCGCCTCTTCTCTGGATGTCATTTGGCTACAATGCTGCCGGCCATCGCATTTGAAATGCGGACTTGAAAGATTGGATGAATAGAAATTTGAATTTTCAGGCCTTAATACGTTTAAGTTGGAGAAGCTTGAACTTACCGAGCCCGGCAATTCCAAACCGCCATTTGCATACGCCAACCCCAAGATTACAAGAATTCCCAAAAGTTGGAGCTTGAATGGACCTTTTGCATCTTGCCAATGGACGATTAAATAAATTATGGAAACTGGTGCAATGAGCAGTACTGCAAGCCCCCAGAGGATGCCTGTTCTAAAGGCCGCTATAAGTAGGCCGATTCCGCCGATAATAAATATCCCAAGGCCTACGTAAAAAATTATCTCTGCCACTCGATATTCCTTTGCGTACTCTAACGCTCGGTTTAGGGGCGGCTGGAGCGTAGCGGAAGCCGTCCCAGCCGCGTATTTCGCGGCGATTACAACCGCTTGTTAGGCATCTGGCTAACCACGCAACGCCTCTTCGTATTGCACCCTATCAAAAACAAACTCTTCGGGTATTTGTTGCCACTGCAATTCACGATCAACATCTAGTCCGTTTTCATAGCGCCAGTCAGACCAGCAATAGCAATCACCTTGCTTAGAAACACGGACAGTGATAGCACCACAATTGATATCTCGACAGAGCTCACATGCTAGAACTGCATTCCGCCCGGATTCGAGCTCCGGCAGAGACCTACATAGGAATCTACTGACACACTCATTGTGATCCAGACCTCCAAACACAGATAACTGTGTGGGGTGGAGGCCTTTCCTACTCACAAAATATTTATTTAATGCTTGGCCATCTATGTAGATGTCCAAGTACTTTTCTCCATTATAGGTAGAGGGCACTAATTCGATCTTATTCATATACCGGCTATCCGTGCCTAACGCCCGCAACAGGGGCGAGCAATGCTATGCACATTTTGTGCGAATATGGGAGCGCAGCGACCCGCACAAAATGTGCATAGCGTTGGGCGTCCCGCGGAGGCCCAAAGGGCCGTAGCAAACTGCTTGCGTTTGTTAAGCATTTGACGCTGAAACTGGGTGCTGGGGAGCTGGAATCCCAAGCTTTGTGAAAAAGAACGTCACTGTTAAGGCCCGTATGCCTCTCGCCGCAATTTCCAACATTGCATAATCATCCGTGGTATTTTCTCTGCCCAGAGTTGGATGAGCTATCTCTTTATGCCCTATGTGAATAATTCTTGCTAGTGACATCTCCGCCTCTTCTTTCGGACCAGGGTAAAGACTGTATACATCTTCAATACTAACCTTGGATAGTTTTCCACTGGTGCCTTCGAAGTCCTCTATGAAGAGGTCATCATCATATCTTCTTCCATTTCTTTCACTCAATTTGTATGGGTTTCCTTTTTCTACCTTTAAACCCAAAAATTCGAGCAAAGCTCTTGCATTAATAATTCCAGCTTCGACAGCACCATTCGCTATGAATGAAGTATTTCCTCGCACCTTGAGCTTGCCTTCGACGAAAAGCTCAAAGGGTTTGCTGCCCTCTTCAAAGATAAGAGTGTCTAGCACGAAATGCATGATATCTACCATGCCTAACCGGTGAGGAATGATTGAACTTATATACTCTTCTTTAGTTCTCATTTTGCTTAACGTTCTAATAACCGGCAGCCGAAGCGTAGCGTAGGCTGTCCGGCGCGCGCCTTTCGCGCGCGAAGTTCATTAGCTTGTTATACGTATTGCTGCCCATAAATCACCAAGGCAGCAGAAACAATGACGGAGGCGAAGATCGAGAAGTTTAGCCTCTTTAACCATACCTCATTCTCTCTATTCTTAAAGCGAACAAATGCTCCGATAAGCGAAAGAGCCAAGAGAAGGATCATGACTGGCATAAAGTCAGTTAAAACTGCCCAAGCCGTCATTGCGATGATGCCCAGCGGAGCCAGGAAAGCAAAATCCTTCAATTCATTCTCCGATCTAATACGTATAACGCCCACGGCAGGGGCGGCTTACCTTATGCGCAATTTACGCGAAAATGGGAGCGAAGCGACCCGCGTAAAACGTGCATAAGGTAAGCCGTCCCGCGGAGGCCCGAAGGGCCGGAGCATCACTGCCCGTGATTGTTATGTGGAATCTGGCACATGGCCTAACCAACGCGCTATAAGTACCAGCAACAGAGAAAGTACCCACGCTGGCCAGGCCCCTTCTACCGTACGGAACAATGCGACAACACCTTGAGAATCAACCATATCTGGGCCGAGACCATCTCTCAAGACGTAGCTAATTGCGCCCCCTAGCACGAAGATCAAAATTGACAGGAAGTACGCGACTCTTCTTCCGATTAACTTCGCTTTCATTTTCTATATATTTCTAGCTGCGTTTTCGATGGACACATAACGCCCACAGCAGGGGCGACTTACCTTGTGCGCGTTTTGCGCGAAAATGGGAGCCAAGCGACCTGCGCAAAATGTGCACAAGGTAAGGCGTCCCGCGGAGGCCCGAAGGGCCGGAGCTTCACTGCCTGTGATTGTTATGTGTTGCTTGCGACAAAGCTCGATAAATATTCTCTTGCATCCTCAAAAGTTGGCAGAATTGCCTTCTCATTTTCCGGGCACCAAACTGGAAGGCGCCACTGATGATCTCGTTGCTTTCTAAATGAATAAGGTAGATAGCAACCATCAGCTCTTTGATAAATTATTTCTAGGCGATCCAGCTTCTTGCTATAGCTTTCATGCACCACTCTAGATGAATCATCTTCTTCAATGTTAAGCCAAATTGCTTCGTACTTTTCTTCCATGACTACTTACACATAACGCTGCCAGCAGGGGCAGCTTACCTTGTGCGCGTTTTGCGCGAAACTGGGAGCGCAGCGACCCGCGAAAAACGTGCACAAGGTAAACTGTCCCGCGGAGGGCCGAAGGCCCGGAGCATTACTGCCTGGCCTTGTTATAGGGCACCTCACTCGATACTTTAATTTATGCATAACCATATATGCCGGGATCACTGAATATTGCAGCTACCGTATTCTGCGCCTGCTCTATTGAAAGCTCAGCACGTAGTAAAATAGCAACTGCCTCCCTCTCGTCCCGCGCCAATATCGCAGCATCGAATTGCTTGATGAGCCCGACATTAAAAAGGCGCTCGTTTATCGTCATTCCAGCGAGTTCGCTCATAGTCAGATGGACGCCCTATAACGCCGCGCTCAGGGGCGGCTTACTTTGTGTATTTTATGTGCAACAATGGAGCGAAGCGACGGCGCATAAAGTGCACAAAGTAAGCCGTCCCGTTGCAGCGCATTGTTATGCGCTTACTCTGAGCGCCATAGGACCTCTGTTAAAACTGGAAACTCACCGTAACTCAGCACAATTTCTTTTTCCAAACTGTCATTTAACCCGCTAAATCCAAGGTAAACATAGTGATCGAAGCAACCCTGCACCATAATGTTGCCCTGCTTAGGTCTTACCTTTACCACCTTTAAATCATTGAATTCATCAGGCAGCTCATTATTTTGTAGCCTGGAGTATCCACCGAACGGCGTATCTTCACTCAGAGAGTAGTCATGCATTTGAAGGTAGAGCAACTCCAAACGCTCTTCAGATAGTGAGCGCGCATATCTAACAGCCTCAGAGTCTTCATCACAAGAAGGACGGTCCCAGCCAAAAATAAACCCGCCCAAAATGAAAAAGAACAGGCAAATACCAAGAAATGCCGATGTTAAGATTCCTATAAGTTTGAGAGTAAACTTCATCAGTCTCTACGCATAACGCCCGCAGCAGGGGCGACCAATGCTATGCACATTTTGTGCGAATATGGGAGCGCAGCGACCCGCACAAAATGTGCATAGCGTTGGGCGTCCCGCGGAGGCCCGAAGGGCCGGAGCATCCTGCCTGCGATTGTTATATGTGATACCACCATTTTTCACTAATTTTTCCGTGATATTCCTTACCGCTCCGCACCAATACTCTCACAAAACAGGCTGGATTTGACGTGTTTCCAAACTGCAACTCCAACCCTCCAATGTCTATGCCTGAGCTGCTACCAGACTTGATACTGGTGTCTTTCATGTCCATGGAATACAAATGGTTTCTCATATGGTCAAGGAAATCGATTCTTCCTACGATCTGTTCTCTAAAGGAATTATTTTTGAGTATCACCATCAATGGTGATCTTCTATGCGAACAGTATTTGCCTTGATAGTTTTTATAGGCTTTTACAACCAAAAAACCACATATGAGTCTCTTCCATGCGACATATTGGGTTATCACGACAACGATGACCAGAAGGGTCCAAATAATTAGCTCGTCAGTTTTCATTTACATATAACGCCGCCAGCAGGGGCAGCTTACCTTGTGCACGTTTTGCGCGAAAATAGGAGCGTAGCGACCCGCGCAAAACGTGCACAAGGTAAGCTGTCCCGCGGAGGGCCGAAGGCCCGGAGCTTTACTGCCTGGCATTGTTATGTTTTTTCCTATTCAGGCTAAAAATACCAATTAAAAATAACCCGAACACACTTATTTGGCTTAATTTCCTATCTAAAACCCCTACCAAATAGCTGACATCACCTGAGCTAGCCCCCTTAACCTTAAGTATTTCATCGAGTAGTTCTCGCATTGTTTGTACATGAAGGAAAAGAGTCGAAAAAAGCAGTAATAGCAATATTTCCGGAAGATATCTTAATGTGAAATTCTTAATAATTAGCAAAGTGAGATTCTCAGTAAAACATAACGCCCACAGCAGGGGCGGCCGACGCGTAGCGTAGGCCGTCCCGCAGAGGCCCGAAGGGCCGGCGCAAACTGCCTGTGATTGTTATGAGCAGGAGCGCTCATAGGTAAAAACGTAGCCATCATATAGCTCGAATATTTTATTAGAGTTCACTATTTCAATATAAGTGTATGGATCTTCCTCATCTTTATTTTCATAAACCTCAATTTTCTTAACAAGCTTACGATCCGGGTATACACCATAAAATACCGAATCTTTCTGCCTGATATTTCCCTCTTCGTGGTCGGCGAAATTTTCTACAGTTAATTTATAGATAGGATTGTAAATCACGCTCGAGAGGGAGCTAAATTCATTTTTTGAAATTAAAACTTTGGTCCCAAGCCAATTTTTAGCCTCTTCCTCAGGGATTATTGAGCCACGAAAGGTGTCCATTTTCACTACGCACCATTCCCCAAAGAAGTCTTTAAATGGTTCTTCTGCAGAAATATTGAAGGAAACCAACATAAATATGAGTGGTAATAGTCTCATTTTTTATCGCTCATAACAGTTTATTCAAGGGCCATTGGCCTTATATCTCTTTCGCAACTATTTCTTGTCGCCAACTTAACCCTGGAAACTGATTTCTCTTTAAAATCAATGGGTTATTAATTTCAAGCCCAGTACTTTTCCAAATTAGAACGAATCATCGTTCTCCAATGAGTTTATCCAATGGCTTTTGAGCATATTTGAATGTCCTTAAAAGTCAACGACTTACACGCTCTCTTCCAGAAATAGTGGACTGTTCAATATATTTCGGTGATTGACGGAATCCTATACTGCGACCACTGTATATAAAAACAGTAGACGAGAGGCCGTCATGGATGACATTCGCCATGCAATACCCAGCTCTTCCGAACGCTTTATGCCGTTGCTTAGACGGCATATGCGGGAATCTGGACTTGCATATCGCTCAGAGCAGACTTACACGCACTGGATCAAACGGTTCATTCATTACCACAAGCTTCGTCATCCAAGGGATATGGGGGTTGTGGAGGTGGAAGAGTTTTTGACCTATCTGTCCGTTGACAAGTTTTGTGCAATTAACACTCAGAAAATTGTATTAAATGCTCTCGTATATCTTTACAAGCGCTATCTGGAATTAAGCCTTGAGGGGCTTAACTTTAAACCGGCGCGACAATATCGGCGTCTACCCGTGGTATACAGCCAATCTGAAATCCAGGCGATTCTTGTGCACTTGAACGGAACACACCGTCTTTTAGTGGAACTTATGTATGGTGCCGGGCTTCGCAGTGCCGAGTTACTTTCCCTTCGAATCAAGGATATAGACTTCGGCAGCAATAATATTGTGGTGAGAAGTGGCAAGGGAAATAAGGATCGCACTACGATTCTTCCTCAGGCTCTCATTCCTGCATTGAGGCGGCAGATTGAGAAAGTGAGGATACTTCACGCGGAAGACGTTGCTGCCGGCTTTGGGGAGGTATATCTGCCTGACGCGCTGGAGCGGAAATATCCAAGAGCCGCTAGCGAAATTGCCTGGCAGTTCCTGTTCCCCTCCTCCAGAGTCGGGCCCTGCCCGCGGACAGGAGTTATTAGGCGCCACCATCTGCATCCGTCCGCGCTGGCTAAGCATATCCGCCATGCAGTCAAATCCGCGGGCGTACACAAGCCTGCTCGCGCGCACGCGTTTCGGCACAGTTTTGCAACGCACCTGCTGGAATCCGGTTACGACTTGAGGACTATCCAAGAGTTACTTGGCCACTCGGATATTTCTACTACCGAGATTTATACCCATGTGGTTAATCGAGGTGGGAAAGGAGTTCTTAGTCCAATGGATCGCCTGCCGACACCATTGGATTCAGGAGTTTCGGAACACTGCCCTGAATATCGCTTAGCCGGCTAAGGCTGACCAATAAAAAACCCCGCAAAAGCGGGGTTTTTTATTGGTTTGGCTGGAGGCCGGCTTACATCATGCCACCCATTCCGCCCATGCCGCCCATGTCAGGCATTGCGGGCTTGTCTTCCGGGATGTCAGCAACCATGGCTTCGGTGGTGATCATCAGGCCGGCGATGGAGGCAGCCGCCTGCAGCGCAGAGCGGGTTACCTTGGCCGGGTCCAGGATGCCCATTTCCAGCATGTCGCCGTAAACACCGGTAGCTGCGTTGTAGCCGAAGTTGCCTTCGCCCTGCTTCACCTTGTCTACCACTACAGAAGCTTCTTCACCAGCGTTGGCAACGATCTGACGCAGCGGCATTTCCATGGCGCGCAGAGCAGCGGCAATACCGTGGTTCTGGTCTTCATTGTCGCCGACAACCTTGATCGCCTGGATTGCGCGCACCAGAGCGGTACCGCCGCCAGGAACAACGCCTTCTTCCACTGCAGCGCGGGTGGCGTGCAGGGCGTCTTCAACGCGGGCTTTCTTCTCTTTCATTTCGACTTCGGTGGCAGCGCCAACCTTGATCACGGCAACACCGCCAGCCAGCTTGGCTACGCGCTCTTGCAGTTTCTCTTTGTCGTAATCGGAAGAGGATTCTTCGATCTGGGCGCGGATTTGCTTAACACGCGCTTCGATGTCGCTAACAACACCAGCGCCATCAACGATTACGGTGTTTTCCTTGGACAGGGTTACGCGCTTGGCGGTACCCAGGTGCTCAAGGGTAGCGCTTTCCAGCTCCAGGCCAACTTCTTCAGAGATCACGGTGCCGCCGGTCAGGATGGCGATATCCTGCAGCATGGCCTTGCGACGATCGCCGAAGCCCGGGGCTTTGGCAGCGGCTACTTTCACGATACCGCGCATGCTGTTTACCACCAGGGTGGCCAGCGCTTCACCTTCCACATCTTCAGCGATGATCAGCAGCGGCTTGGAGGCCTTGGCTACCTGCTCCAGCAGCGGCAGCAGGTCGCGGATGTTGGAGATTTTCTTGTCTACCAGCAGGATGAACGGGTTATCCAGCTCGGCAGTCATGTTTTCCTGGTTGGTGATGAAGTACGGGGACAGGTAGCCGCGATCGAACTGCATACCTTCAACCACGTCCAGCTCGTTCT
Source organism: Microbulbifer pacificus (assembly GCF_033723955.1). Taxonomy (NCBI): domain Bacteria; kingdom Pseudomonadati; phylum Pseudomonadota; class Gammaproteobacteria; order Cellvibrionales; family Microbulbiferaceae; genus Microbulbifer; species Microbulbifer pacificus. The sequence continues at coordinate 691,266 of NZ_CP137555.1, forward strand.
CGAGGCCGGAACCTTCTTCAACGGTGATTACGCCTTCTTTGCCCACTTTTTCCATCGCTTCAGCGATGATGGTGCCGACGTTCTCGTCGCTGTTGGCGGAGATGGTACCTACCTGAGCGATGGACTTGGTGTCTTCACAGGGAGTAGCCAAGCTGGCGATGTGCTCAACCGCTGCCGCAACGGCTTTGTCGATGCCGCGCTTCAGGTCCATCGGGTTGAAACCTGCTGCTACAGATTTCAGACCTTCGGTCACGATGGCCTGGGCCAGTACGGTGGCGGTGGTGGTGCCGTCACCAGCGGTGTCGGAAGCCTTGGAAGCAACTTCCTTCACCATCTGTGCGCCCATGTTCTCGAACTTGTCTTTCAGCTCGATTTCTTTGGCTACGGACACGCCGTCTTTGGTTACGGTCGGAGCACCGAAGGACTTGTCCAGTACCACGTTGCGGCCTTTCGGGCCCAGGGTGGTTTTTACTGCGTTAGCCAGTATGTTTACGCCGTTCAGCATTTTCTGACGGGCGTCATCACCGAATTTTACGTCTTTAGCTGCCATGATCTTATTTCCTCAATTCTGTGTGCGATGGAGGTTCGGGGCTTATCAGCCTTCCAGAACGCCGTAGATGTCGCTTTCGCTCATGATGATCAGCTCTTCGCCGTCCACCTTGAGGGTGTTGCTGTCGGCGTAACGGCCGAACACTACGGTGTCACCCACTTTTACGGACAGTGCGCGTACGTCGCCGTTGTCCAGCAGCTTGCCTTCACCCACGGCAACCACTTCGCCCTGATTCGGCTTCTCTTTTGCAGCGCCCGGCAGAACGATACCGCCAGCAGATTTGGCTTCTTCTTCCTTACGGCGTACTACGACGCGGTCGTGTAAAGGACGAATTTTCATGGATTGGCTCTCCATTGAGTTATTTGAGGTTGCAATAACAAGTGGCCCCACGCCGTCTTGGTGGCCGTGGAACCAGCCCCTCTGCAGAGACTGCAGCGGGGCAAAAACTTGAGGTGGAAGCTATCTGAGGGCGAGCGGTGGGATTTCAACAGCGACAGGAAAAAAACTGGGAAAAAATCTGTGGTAAGTACTGACGGATGGCAAAATCGAACAAAAAACAAGCAATCCTGTTCTAGCGATCATCCTTTGGGGATTCGTCGCGCGACTCGTCACGCGGGTTCCGATCTCGCCCCTCCCGCTGATAGTCTCCCTCAATGACGTTGCCGCCCCCCTGCTCTCGCCCGCCTGTATGCGGACCATACCCCGGGCGGATCACGACGATGTGGTTCAGCAGTTTACCCAGCACCAGCTGGCGCAGTCCCGGTATCAGGCAGATAAACCCCAGCGCGTCGGTGATAAACCCCGGCGTAAGCAACAGGGCGCCCCCAACCGCAAGGAAGATTCCTTCGGCCATTTCCCGCGCAGGTACTTCCCCGGCGCGCATTTTCTCCTGCGCGCGCATCAGGGTGGATATTCCCTGGCGCCGTAACAGCGCCACCCCCACCACCGCGGTGAACAGTACCAGGCCGATGGTGGGCAGTGCGCCGATCTTCTCGCCGACGGTAATCAACAGCCACATTTCGAGAATGGGCAGGACGATAAACAATACAAGGAACGGACGCATGGTCTTGAACTCCCCCGGGCGCACCGCCGCACAACGCGGCCCCGGACTGTGAATACCGGCGAATCCCGGTATTTCTAATATGCTTAAATGGAAAAAGCGCAAAACCCGCAAATACGGGGAAATCGGCGCAAGTCATTGGGTTCGCAGTGTAGCCACTCTCCAGTATGACGCGCAAATGCGCGCTGCAGAGCCCATTCCACCACGACACGGATTCAGCCAACGGCTGGTCGGCACTGCGACGGGATATTCGGCAAGATGGAAAGTGACACCGTTACCAACAATCCGGAAAAAGAAATCCGCAGCAAGGGCGCCACCGCGGCGGGCTCTCCCGGATCACACCTGCTGGCGGAGCTGCTGCAAGCTGCCGATATACGCATCAACGGCGACAGCCCCTGGGATATGCAAGTGCACCGTACCCGGGCACTGGACGAGATTGTCGCCCGCCACAGCCTGGGTCTGGGGGAAACCTATATGCGCGGCGACTGGTCCTGCGCCGCCCTGGACCAGTTTTTCTGCCGCCTGCTGCGGGCAAACCTGCAAAACCAGATCAAACCGTTTCGCCACCTGTGGAGAGTCGCGCGCAGCTACTTCATCAACCTGCAGAGCCAGCGCCGGGCATTTCAGGTGGGCGAACACCACTACGATCTGGGCAACGATTTTTACCGCACGATGCTGGACAGTCGCATGACCTACAGCTGCGGCTACTGGAAAGACGCGGAATACCTGGAACAGGCACAGGCGGCAAAGCTCGACCTGATCTGCCGCAAACTCGGCCTGCGACCGGGCATGCGCCTGCTGGACATCGGTTGTGGCTGGGGCAGCCTGGTGGGCTACGCGGCGGAGCATTACGGCGTGGAATGCGTGGGGGTTACGGTTTCCCGCGAGCAGAAACAGTTTGTCGACGAGCACTACGCCGATCGCCCCATCCGCGTTGAGCTGATGGACTACCGCAAACTCACCGGCAAATTCGATCGCATCGCCAGTGTCGGCATGTTCGAACACGTGGGCCGCCGCAACCATCGCACCTTCATGCAGGTAGCCAAGCGCTGCCTGAATCCCGACGGGCTGTTGCTGCTGCACACCATCGGCAAGAACCGGCGCCACTCCACCTGTGACCCCTGGATCGAAAAATACATTTTCCCCAACGGCGACCTCCCCAGTAACGGCCAGATCTGTGATGCCGCGGAAAATCTGCTGCTGGTGGAAGACCTGCACAATTTCGGCTGTGATTACGACCGCACCCTGATGGCCTGGCACGAGAACTTTGAAAATAGCTGGGAAAAGTTTGCAGATCGCTTCGGTATGGAGTTTTACCGTATGTGGCGCTACTACCTGCTCTCCTGCGCCGGCGCCTTCCGCGCCCGCCATATCCAGTTGTGGCAGTGGCTGCTATCCGACAATCGCGACGGTGGCGTCGCCAGGGTGAGCTGAATCTCGCAACTACGCGAGATCCAGCAGAAGGAAAAATATGTGCGGACGGATTACATTCTCGCGCCGCCGTCAACCTCGATAACTCGACCGCTGATGTAATCATTGTCGATGATAAACGCCACGGTGCTGGCGATTTCTGCCGGCTCGCCAATACGGCGCAACGGAACCTGCTTCACCAGGCTGTCCAGAATTTCCGGGCGCATCTGCGCCACCATATCGGTACCGATAAACCCGGGGGCGATGGCCGCAACCCGCACACCGTAACGGGCCAGTTCCCGCGCCCAGGTCACGGTCATGGTGGCGACACCGGCCTTGGACGCAGAGTAATTGGTCTGCCCCATATTGCCGGCGCGGGACACGCTGGAAATATTGACGATCACGCCACCCTCGCCTCGCTCCGCCATAATGCCAGCGGCCGCGCGCGTGCAGAGAAATACTCCGGTCAGGTTCACATCGATCACCGACTGCCACTGCGCCAGCGACATCCGCTCGGTGACCTTGCCGTCCTTCACCTTGAGCAGCATACCGTCGCGCATGATGCCGGCGTTGTTCACCAGCACATTCAGCCCACCAAAATCTCCGGCAATGGCCGCGAAGGTGCCATCGACCGCCTCCTCATTCGCCACATCCACCACATAGCTGCGCGCTTCCGCACCCAGCGCGGCACAGGCGGCAACACTCTCGTCGAGACCGGCCTGATTCACATCCAGCAGCGCGAGCCGCGCGCCGCGCTCGGCGAGATAAACGGCCATGGAACGACCGAGGCCCTGACCGGCTCCGGTAATGGCAATAACACTGTTTGCAACCTGCATAGCAACCTCTGAATTAAGATGTCGCGGGGCTTTCGCATGTTCCCTGGACGGGTTACCAGGAATAGCCCACGCCGACGGTCATTTTTGTATCTTCTTTTTCACTTTCCAGTGACGGCGTATTGTCGTACTGCCAGGCGTATTTCAATTCCATCAGAATGCCTTTCACCAGCGGAGTGCGCACACCGATTTCCGCATTGCTCTGGTAGTCCGCGCTGCGATCCAGCGACTGCAGCAGCTCCTGGTTGTAATACACCTCGGGGCCCAGCTCGAACTTATAGCGGAAATCCCATGCGGTACGGCCCGCTGCGTATCGCTTGTCGGAAGTTTCACTCAAGGTGGGATCGATGAAGTCGTCTTTTACGCTACTCATACCACCCTGAATGGAAAATGCGGACTTGTCTGTATCGAAAAACAGGTAACCGAGACCGAGACCCACGGTGGTGCTGAGATCCAGGTTGCGCGCCTCTTCGTGCAGGAAGGCGCTGTTGCCCGCGGCAAACCACTTCTCGGAGAAGATCCAGCGCAGGTCGTAGTTGAGGCGATATTTCTCCAGGTTTTCGACTTCGGTGCTGTTCTGATTCTGGTACTGGGTGGCGACCAGATGGTGGAAGTCGCCATTGCGCACATCGAAGTTGGCATTGATATCCCAGTCCTCACGCTCGCGGTTGCCATCCTCGAATACACCGGACGCGGCCACGTTACCGCGGAAAATAATCGGGTCACCCACAAAATTGATATAGGGCTCGGCGTGGTCGATCGCGGGGAAGTCCATCACCCAGCCGTCGCCCTCATCGCAGTAAAGCTCCCACTGTTCACGACGGTGACCTGCCAGCGCACAGGGTTCATCCCGACCGGCAATTTTCAGGTCCTTATCGGTTTCCAGCGACAGGATTTTGCCTTTCTCTACGGTAATATCGCCGAAGGTTTCCGAGCGCCACACCACGTGATCGCGCTCGACCACCACCAGTTCGCCTTGAATCCGGTCCCCGTTGGCCAGGCTCAGTACACCTGCGCGGGTATTCGGGGCAACGGCGGTCAGCAGAGTCATCGTCAGTACTGCGGAAAGGGGGCCTGAAGCAGCGGAAAAGAAGCGTAAAGTTCTGGAAACAGCAGAATGCACGAAACAACCTTTAGATAGCCTGGAGTTATTAGGTGAAAGTGCGCAATAAATCTGGAAATGAAAATATTAAAACTTCAGGAACCAGTGGAACGCGGAAAATCAAAGATGAGCCCAATGATGCCACAAGTCGCATCTGCCTTGCACTTGCGTTGGTCCCAATGGGGCGGGTGGTAACTTATGGAAGTCTGGCGGAACTGGCCGGGTTGCCGAGGGCAGCGCGCCTTGTGGGGCAGACCCTGCGCAAGCTGCCAAAAGACACTCGTCTGCCATGGCACCGGGTGCTGAACGCGCAGGGAAAAATTTCACTGCCGGAACCCGGCGCCGAGCGGCAGAAGAAGCGGCTTGAGAATGAGGGCGTGACCTTGCTTAACGGCAAGGTGGATTTGGGCATTTATCTCTGGCCCAAACCGGGGGAACTCTAGTTTGTTGAACGCTAGTCTGCACAAATACCGCCAACAAACCTAGCTTTGCACTCTCTCCGCTTTTTCTGCAAAGCTTGCGGCCTCCTCATCCTTGTTGCGATACCAGATATAAATCGCGAGCAGGACCGCAGGAATACCGAGAATCGCCACCAGGATAAAGAAATACGGGTATCCCTCTGCATCCACAACAATGCCGGAAAAGCCGCTGATAAACTTGCCAGGCAGTGTCATCAGGGAGCTGAACAACGCGTATTGCGTCGCCGTATAGGATTGGTTGACCAGGCTTGAAAGGAAGGCAATAAATACCGAGTTGGAAATACCCCCGCTGATATTGTCTGCGCTGATCGCGATCGCCAACCACGTCTTATCCGCGCCCAATGTGGCTAGGTGCGCAAACAACAGATTGGTAGAGGCCACCATCACCGCGCCGAGTATCAGCGGGCGCAGGATACCGAAGCGCACAACCATAGCCCCGCCCAAAAAGGCGCCAATCATGGCGCAGAAAAAACCGAACAATTTGCCGATCTGGGCAATATCGTCTTTGCTGAAACCGAGGTCCAGATAGAAGGGGTTGGCCATAACCCCCATGGCGATATCGCTCAACCGGTAAATACCGATAAACAACAGCAGCACAATCGCAAACCGGCCATTGCGCTCGAAGAAATCAATAAACGGGCAGGCAACCGCGCGCACGAACCACTCGCTGAACCGGCTGTGCTTACCACTGCCGAGCACGCGGTCCACCCACTCGTGCTGGAACTCCTCACCCTGAGCACGGACTTTCTGGTGGTCAGGTTCTGATACCAGCAGTGTGGTGATAATACCGACCACCATCAGCGCCGCCATGGACATATAGGCGATGCTCCAGTTGGTATATTCGGCAATGAACAGGGCTCCGGCGCCGGCGATCAGCAGTGCCACCCGGTAACCAAACACGTACATGGCCGCCATCGCGCCCTGGTATTGCTTGTCCACCGCTTCGATACGGTACGCGTCGATCACCACATCCTGCGATGCCGAACAGAACGCCACCAATACACCAAAACCGAAAATCGATGGGAGACCCAGCTGCGGGTTGATCTGGCTCATGGCGAACAGCCCTGCGGCAATGCCGATCTGTGACACCAGCATCCAGCTGCGCCGTTTGCCCACGAGGCTGGTGAGGAAGGGAATACGCAGGGAATCAATAATCGGCGCCCAGGCAAACTTGATGGAAAAGGTGATGCCAATCCAGGCCGCAAAACCGATGGTGGTGCGACTGACACCGTAATCCCGCAGCCAGGCCGTGAGGGTGGAGAATACCAGCAGGTATGGAAGCCCAGCGGATATCCCCAGGAAAAACATGGCCAGCACTTTCGGTCGCGAATAAACCTTGAGCGCCTCTCCCCAGGTCATTTTATTTTGCTGCATGGGCGAGCTCTGTATCCTTATTGTTTGTGGCTTACAGCCAACGGCGCACCGTTCCGGCAGAATTCTGATGGTAATCGAGCCGCAGATCAGCGGCCGTATATGACATCCATTTGTGCTTCCGCCAGTTTATTGGCATGGATGTGATCTGCCACCATCGCCGCGGGACTGCTTTCATCCAGCGGTAACAGGTCTACCTTGAGTGCGTAAATCCGAAACTGGTAGCGGTGACCATTGCTGCCCTCCGGCGGGCAGGCACCGCTGTAGCCGTGACCGCGGAAATCTGTGCGCCCCTGGATCGCTTCGGGAATCAGCCCGGACTTGGGCTCACCCGCACCTTCCGGCAGGGACATCGACTCCGCCGGAATATTGAATACCACCCAGTGCCAACGGCCACTGCCGGAGTCCGCATCCGGGTCGTACATGGTCAGTGCAAAGCTGCGGGTACCCAGCGGGGCATCCCGCCAGTGCAACTCCGGCGAAATATTCTCACCACTGCAGCTGGACCCCATATACAACCTTGCAGACGCTATCCGATCCCCACCGCTGACGGCATTGGACGCCAGGGTAAACACTTCCGCACCAGCCTGCGCAGTGGGCAACACGAACAGCGACAGCAACCCCAGAGACGAAAGCCAAACCGCCACTGTGCGACGGCGCAAAACTGCCAACAGTGTAGCAGCAGACGTATTCAACCATTGTGCTGCGCTTACTCGCATAACCTGCGCGCCCGCTGACAACCGTCTAGGGTATTGCATACAACACTCCGAGCAATTTTTCACAGGCCGTCGCCATTACCGGTCGGCCAGTAAGCCCGCCACTGCCGCAAAATCCATATTGCCGCCACTCAGCACCACCACCACGCGCTTGTTGCGAAAGCGCGCGCTGTGCTCCATCACCGCGGCCAACCCCACTGCGGCCGAGGGCTCCACCAGCTGCTTGGTGCGGCGCCACAACAGTTCCAGCGCGGTCAGGATCCCCGTCTCGGATACCGTCACGATGTCGCTGACACGCTCGCGGATCACCGCAAAATTGCGCACGCCCAGTGTGGTACGCAAGCCGTCGGCAATGGTCTCCGGCACCTGCTCGGTTACCCGCGTGCCGCTGCGGAACGAGCGCTGCGCATCATCCGCTCCCGCGGGCTCGGCTCCAAGCACCCTGACATCCGGCGCCAGCGCGGACATCGCCAGCGCCACGCCCGCGAGCAATCCGCCGCCGCCCACCGGGGCCACCACCAGATCCGGGCTGAACCCCAGCTCGCGGCACTGGCCGACAATTTCCTGCGCCACCGTACCCTGCCCGGCTATGATGCGGGCATCGTCAAATGGCGGTACCACGTGGGCGCCGGTTTTTGCCACCAGCTCCGCCAGGGTGGACTCCCGCGCCGCCAGCGTGGGCGCGCAATACAGAATTTCCGCGCCGTAAGCGGCCACCGCGGTTTTCTTCGCGGCCGGGGCATTTTCCGGCATGACCACGGTGCAGCGGATGCCCTGTTGCGCAGCGGCCCAGGCCAGTGCCGCGCCGTGATTTCCGGAGGAGTGGGTTGCGACCATCTCCGTGCCCGGTGGCAGCTGCAGCACCGCATTGGCCGCGCCGCGCGCCTTGAAGGCACCCACTTTCTGCAGGTGCTCGCACTTGAAATGGATCTCCGCCCCCAACAGCTGGTTGAGGCTCGAAGAGGTCACCAGCGGTGTGCGATGGATCTGCCCGTGCAGGCGTTCGGCGGCAGCAAATACATCCGCCGCCGTTGGCAGGTCAGGCGCCTGAATATTCGTTTCGGTCACATATTCCCCAGTGTGCAGGTGTCAGATAAAACAAAAAACATCCGCAGTATTGTGAGCTTAGCTGCCAAATAGCACATACAGCGCCATGATCGTCAGCCACATGAGTAGTGCGCGGGACAACACCCCCTGCATGGCTTCGAGTTCCGCACCGCACAGACGCTGCCCCTCGCTGACCATCGCACCTGCGCTGCATTCACTGCTGTCGATGCCGCCCAGGGCGCCCTCGAGGTAGCGCTCCATAATCTCTTCGGTACGACTCTCGCGACAGGTCAGGTGTTCCCGCCAGACGCGATAGCAACCGGCGAAATTACCGACGATCGCCAGGGTGAATCCCACCACCCGTACCGGCAGCCACTCGATCAGCCACAGCCAGCGCACTGCCAGGTCCCGGTTCGCTGCGATAGCGGGCGTCGACGGCCCCTCCCGTTCGCAGTGCGCGAGTGTCTCGGCGGCAAGCTGGCTCAGGCGATACAGCACCGCCCCGGGAATTCCCAGCAGCAGGAACCAGAACAACACAGCGAAAATACGTTCAAACGCACGATAGGCGGCAGCGCGGACAACCAGCAAATGCAACGCCTGGGGGTCGGCTAACGAAGCCTCGATGGCATCCTCCGGCTTCAATAAAGGTTTAGCCGCGGCTCTGGCAGCCACCATATCGCCCTGGTACCAACCCCGCAGGTATCCGGACATAGCCTCGTTGAAGTTGCCGCGACCGAAGCTATACAGCAGTGCCGGCACACTCACCAGCAATACACCGAGGCCCCCGAGCGCCGATTCCGCCAGTGCCAGTAATAGTGCCACCAGCAGCGCCGGGCCGAGCACCAGCAGGCCGAAGCCGACCCCCTGCCTGTCGCGCATCAGCGTGCGCCGGTAAATGAATTGCTGCCAGTGTACGAACCAGCCATCGCGCTGGACGGGTCCGCCGGAACCCCAGATCTGTACCAGTCCCAATGCCAACAGCACGATTAAAAGCGCCATAGCACCCCCACGTCAGTTTCTGATTATCGTTTGGCCGATCAATCGACCGTGTCTCTAACGTCCGCCGTTATCCGCTGGCGGGATTCGGTCCCCGCTCAATTGATCCAGCGTCTTGAAATACAGTGGCCAGTCGAATCCCGGGCCGGGGTCCAGCTTCCGCCCCGGCGCGATATCCGAGTGGCCGGTAATGCGCGATTTGTCGATCATCGGATAGGCATCCATGATCGCCAGTGTCACCTCCGCGAGTGACTCGTACTGTGCCGGCGTAAAAATGTCGGTATCCAACCCCTCGAGCTCGATACCGATCGAGAAATCATTGCAATTTTCCCGCCCGCAGAATGCCGACTGTCCCGCATGCCAGGCGCGCCCGGAGAGCGGCACATACTGGGTAACGCGGCCATTGCGGTCGATCAGCAGGTGCGCGGACACCTGCAGGCTGGCGATTTCGGAAAAGTAGGGATGCGCATCAATATCCAGATGCCCGAGGAAGAATTCGTCGATATAGGAGCCGCCGTACTGGCCGGGCGGCAGGCTGATACTGTGGATGACCAGCAAATCCACTTCTGCACTGTCCGGGCGGCAATTGCAATGCGGACTCGGCACCCGGCGTACACCGGACAACCAGCCTGACTGGACCTGGTATTTCACAAACACGACTCCGCTGGAAATGGGCAGAGGACATTTTATGGAAGCAACTAACCAACTGCCAATAGCCGTGCCCGATTCCGCGATGCCAAACAGGGCGCATCCGTCGGCAGCCACCCGAAAATGAAAAGGCCGGAGTAACTCCGGCCTTTTCGTCGCTCACTCTCGGCGCCTGGCACCGCGGCAAAGCGCCGCGGTCTGGCATCAGACGCTGATCGCCAGCTTGCTTTCACCGCAACTGCCTACCACATGCTGCAGTGCGCGCTCAAACAGCGGCCCCTGCTCCAGCGGCAGTAACTCCTCGTCGCGCAACGCGTGGGCGAGCTCCAGACGGGAGTAAACGCCCACCTTGGCGCCCTGGCGATTGACGAACATAAACTGATCCAGATCGCTGATGATGGCCGCGAGACGGCAGCGCATCGGCAGTTTTTCCGGCTGCCGCAGCAGGAACCAGCTGTCCTTGAGGTGGTAGGTCTGCTGCCAGTGGTCGTCGCTCTGCGGCAGCGCCTTCAGGTCGACGGGTTTGACGGCACTGGCCTGAGTGACCACCTGCTGGATTTCCTCTACTTCCGGCAGCGCCTTCTGCGTCGGCGGCAGTTCACGCGCTTCGTCGAGTACCACATCCGCGGCGCCCACGACTTCCTGCAGCGGTGGTGCGGACATCACCTCGTCGGCCACCGGAATCGACAGCACGCTGTCCGCCTCCCGCCGCAATTCCTGCACCAGCCGCTCGCGAATACGGCGCTCGCGCTCCGATTCCACACGCTCTCCGAGTTTCTGCCGCTCCCGGTACAGCGCCTCAAGGCCGCCGAGCAGCCGCTGGCAATCAGCACCACTCAGTGACAGCGATTGCGCGCCGTCTTGCAGCCGCTTTTTCAGATCCGGCAGCAACTGGCGCATCTTGGCACTGCTCTCCGGCATCGGTGCCACCACGCTCCAGATGAGGTCGCGGGCGGTCAACACATGCTGGCGCCAGGAACCGCTGTCGGTTCCCTCTTTCAGGCAGGTGCGGAACAGCACACTGCTCCACACCCGGTTCAGCCACTCGTGCACAATTTTTGGCAGTTTGCGCTCTGCGGTAAGTGCTTCGAAGACCGCCGCCACCCGCGCCTTGGCCGCCTCTACCCGGGCCGTACCCTGGGCTTCATCGATGGTGCGCCGCTCCATGACCGCGGCGCGCTTGCGCTCACGCTGTGAAAATTCGCGGAAGGATTCCAGCAGGCGCAGGAAGATCTGCTCATCCTGGTCGTACTCTGCCAGCACGCCGTCGACAATCGCGGATATTTCACGATACAGCGGGTCGTTGCGGTAGTCTTCTCCCGGCTGCCAACCGATCGCGGCATCCGCCAGTTCGTTCAGCAGACGCCGCGCCGGGTGCCCGCCCTTGCTGAAAAAGGCCTTGTCCGCCACCGCCAGTTTAAGCATGGGCAGCTGCAGGCGAATCAACTGGACCTTGATGGGTTCCGCCAGATTGCGGTCCTCGAGCATGAACGAGAACAGCATGTCCACCAGGCGGATAACTTCGCTATCCAGCTCCTGCAGCGACGCACTCTGCTTGCTGGCAATCAGATGTTGCTGCAACAACTCAGTGACATTGACCAGGTGACCGGTGGCACCGGATTGCACCGGCAGAGCCATCTGGAATTGCCCGAGATGCTGTAGCAGCGTCGGCGTCGCCATCGGCGCAGCGCCGGAGCCGAACGGCATCAGCCCCGGGGCATAACTACCATTGCCGGTACCTGCACCCCCATCGACTGCGCCGCCATAACCCATTTCGGGGTAACCTGGCGCGGCGTATCCGGAAGCACCCGGCGCCATCCCGGCAGCAGAGAGACCGGTGGGCGCCATGCCTTCCGTGCCCTGCGGCCCTGCTGGCAATTGACCGAGGGCTTGCATGCCGGCATCCGCCACTGCGCCAGGAGGCATTGGCGGGCGGCGCTGGGGACGGGCCTGCTGGCGAGACTGGCGGCGCAGCGGGTCATCGATCGTGGGGAGCACGCCCTGCTCAATCAACAGGCGGTTGCACGCCTCATACAATTCGCCCAGGCGATTGACCAGCTGCAACTCAAACTTCTTGAATACGGTCATGCGCGCACGCAGCGAAATTTCCACGTCTTCCAGTGCATCGGCAAAGGCGGCGCAGATGGCAGCCGGGCCGAGGGGCATATTCTCGTCGTAGATTTTGCTTGGCAGCAGCGTGTCCAGACGCAGTGACAGCGCCGCAATGGATTCCGCGTGATCCCGCCTTACGTTCGCCACCATGGTGCGAATGGCAACCTGCTGTTCCAAGTCGTCATTGTTGAGCAGTGACAGGGATTTCAGGGTGCCGGAGGAGTTGAGCTCAGCGTCTTCGCCGGGGTTGTCGTTGCGCGGGGAATGGAATCGCTCCTCTATACCATCGCAGAAACCATCCAGCAGGTTGCTGTGCTCCACGCGAATGGCACGAATTGCCCCGAACAGGCGATCCTGCTCATCCTGTTGGTGGGCTTTTTCCGCCATGGTAAACAGTGAATCATCCACCTGGGCGAGAACCTCTTCCGCCCGGGCCTGCAACCACTGTATGGCTTTCTGATTGACTAGGTTCACATTCTTCGACAATTGTCGCGGTGCGGAATGACGGGAGCCACCACGGGTTTTACCGTAGCCGCCGAAATCTCTCTTGTCTCCATTCGGAGCACCGCCAGTGATGACAAACAGTTCTTTATTGTTTCTTTCCATATCGTCCATGCTCACCCCAGTTGCCCTCCTGGCAATGGTTTTGAGTGTACCGACCGCAGGGGCCTTTACGGCATCCCCAAACCCTGCGAAGGGCGAATGTTTTACAACATATCGGGCAAATAAATCAGGTTTAAAAACCACATCAATGGCCCAGTGCCGGCGAGACGGCGCAACAATCAACGCAACCGATCACCTTACTAGTTGGCACTAGTTACCAATAAAAATGGAACTTTCGCTCAATATCCTGCAAACATAAACGACACGCAAGTCCCAAAGAGGACCATTATTAGACAATTGGCTTGTATAAAGTTGGATTTTGAACACTAGACAGGAAAGTCAAGCGAAAGATGTATTAAAAGGCGACGAATATTCGATATTCGCCGCCATCCAAACACTTCGCCTGACTTAAAACGACGGCTTTATGACAGCGCCGCCGGAATGGTTTACGACCCGCACCGAGCCTGGGCACTACGCGCTTCAGATCAGTGCATTTCTCCACGGGATTTGCGCACGGTACCGATCACGGACTGCAGTGCCCGCTCAAACAGCATGCCGTCATCCAGCGGCATCAACTGCGCAGCCCGCAGTGCCTGCGCCAGCTCCATGCGGGTGAATTCCGCCACCTTGGCGCCGTTGCGATTGACGAAGATGAACTGGTCGATATCTTTGATCACAGCCGCCAAGCGACAGCGAAACTGCTCCTCGTCACCGCGCTTCAACTCGAACCAGCTGCCCTGGGCCAGGCGGAATGTCTGCTGCCAGTGAGGATCACTCTCTGACAACTCCTCGGCTTCCGCCTTTTGTCCCTTACGTTCGACTTCGGCAACCACCTGCTCGAGCTCTTCCATCTGCGGAAGCTCGACGACCTTTTCCACGTCCACGACCACCGCGCTGTGCGAAGCCACGCGAACTTCCTCACGCACCTCATCGCGCACCTGTTCACGCACTTCATCACGCTCTTCCTGGGCCTTGCGGCTGCGCTCTTCGACGATACGCTGTGCCAGCGCGAAGCGCTCGCGGTAAACCTCTTTGAGGCCCGCAAACATGCGCCGCGCATCAAAGGAATTGAGCGACACCGCTTCCACCCCCGCCTTCAGCCGCTCCTGTAGCGCTGGCAGCAAACCCAGCAACTGCTTGCGACCGTCTGGCATCGGTGCGTGCACACTCCACACAAGATCCCTGGCGGTACGCACGTCGCGAGTCCAGCTCTCGCTGTCGGTGCCCTCCTTGATACAACTGAGGAACAGCATGTTGGCCCAGACTTTTTCCAGCCACTCGCTAACCACGGGCGGCAGTTCCCGCTCCGCCACCAGCGCATCCATGACCGCCGCAACCCGCGCACGGGCAGCCTGGGTCTTGGCGCGACCATCGGCCTCGTCGACGATGCGCTGCTCCAGCTTCTGCGCACGCTTGCGCTCGCGCTCGATGAACTCCCGGAAGGACTCCACAAGCACGGAAAAGATATTGATGTCCTGATCGAACTCCGCCAGTACCTGCGCGACCACTTCGCTGACTTTTTTGAACAGTGGATCCGATTCGTACTTGTCTTTTGCCTGCCAGCCGGTGCTGGCATCCGCCAGCTCGTTCAGCAGCTTGCGCGCCGGATGCCCGCCCTTGCTGAAAAAGGACTTGTCGGCAATCGCCACCTTGAGCAGTGGCAATTGCAGGCGCCCCAACTGGGTTTTGATCGGTTCGGCGAGGTTGCGGTCTTCAAGAATGAACGAAAACAGCATCTCCACCAGTTTGATGATGTCGCTGTCGACCTTGGTCAGCGCCGCCGCCTGGCGCACATCCACCAGGCGCTCCTGCAGCAGGCTGTTGATATTCAGCAGCTGGATTCCGCCGTCGCTGTAACTGCCCGGCAGGTGGCTCTGCAGCGCACCGAGGTGAGACAGCAGGTCCTGAGCCGCCATCGGTGCAATGCCCGAATTCATCGGCAGCAGGCCGTACCCGGCGGCCGTTACCGTGGCTCCCATGCCCGCTGAGCCCACAGGCTGTTGACCCGGCTCCTGCCCCGCCTGCGGCGCTGGGCCGCGCGCAGAAGAACGCTGTTGCTGGCGCGCGACGCGACGCTGCTGTTTGAGCGAAGGCAATACCCCGTGCTCCACAAACAGGTCATTGCACTGTTCGTAAACAGTTCCCAGATTGGCCATAACAATCTGCTCGAACTTCTTCAGCAGGGTCAGGCGGGCACGGATATGCAGGTTCAGCGGGCGCGACGCCTCGACAAACGCATCGCAGATGGCGTCGGGGCCAATAGGATTGTTCTTGTCGTAAATTTTGACGGACAACAGGGTGTTGAGGCGCAGAGAAATTTCCGCGAGCGGCTCGGCAAAATCCCGCTTGGCGTTGGCAACCATGGTATCGACTGCCACCAGCTGCTCGAGGTCGTCGTTATGAACCAATGACAGGCTATCGGCGGAGTAGAGATCATTGGCTTCATCGGAGGATTCGCGCACCAGAAAGGCGCGCGCCACATTGTCCGCAAACCGCTCCACCACCTTGCGCCGCTCTACGCGCAACAGTCGCAGAGCCTGAAACAGGCCGTCCTGCTCCTCCTGGCCGTGGGCCTTCTCCGCCATAGCGAAGAGCGAGTCGTCCACCTTGGCAAAAACCAGTTTGGCCTGCTCGGCAAACAGTTCTCTGGCCTTGTCACGCACGGCGGCTACCGGCACCGGAAGGCTGGCGCCTCTTTTGCTCTCGCGCTGCTCCCGTTGTAAACCCTGGATGGATACTACGTTATCGGAGTCTTTCATTGCCAATCAGCCTCGGCCAGCGGCCCCGTCGGGCAGCCGGGTAGTGCAACCGCAGCGGGCCTGGGAAACCCTCCGCGAACCTGTTGTTATGTTGTGTCGCCGGTGTTGCCGCTCTTGCAACCGCCAGAAAACTGCGGCTGGTAAGGTTACAGGAGAGCGGAACAACAGCGTGGTATGACCAAAAATGGTCGACGGTCGATTCTACGGAGTTACGCGCCAATAGCACAACAGCCTCATAATTGACACGGATGTTTTTGCGACAGTGGTCACAGCGCCATAGGCACAAGGCCGCAGACAGGATGGCCATGGAAGCGACCATTTACCTTCAGACCCACACTGTGAATTTGCTAGTATTGCCAGCCACAATATCCGGCCACGTTTCACGCCGGGCCCAATTTACCGAGGTTCCCCATGACACCTGCCGACGCCGCCATCCCCAACCTGCAGCAGGATATCCAGCGCGCCGTAAAAAATGCACTGGCGGAGGACATAGGCGATGGTGACATCACCGCACAACTGATTCCGGCGGACCGCCAGGCGCGCGCGCGGGTGATTACCCGTGAGGACTGCGTCTTCTGCGGCAAAGCCTGGGTTGATGAAGTGTTTCGCCAGCTGGACCCGGAGCTGCAAGTGCTCTGGCAAGTGGCAGACGGAGACAGGGTCACGGCGGACAGCACCCTGTTTGAACTGCGCGGCAACGCGCGCTCGATACTCACCGGCGAGCGCTGCGCGCTCAACTTTGTACAGACGCTCTCTGGCACCGCCACGACGGCATCGGAGTATGCGGCCCTCGCAGAGGGCTCTGAAATTCGTATTCTCGATACCCGCAAAACCATCCCGGGCCTGCGCACCGCGCAGAAATACGCGGTGCTCTGCGGCGGCTGCCACAACCATCGCATCGGCCTTTACGACGCCTTCCTGATCAAGGAAAACCACATCGCCGCTGCGGGTGGCATCGACAAGGCGGTCAGTCAGGCGCACCAGATCAAACCCGGGGCACTGGTAGAAGTGGAAGTGGAAAGTCTGCAGGAGCTGCAGCAGGCGCTCGACGCCGGCGCCGATGTGATCATGCTCGACGAGTTCACCGATGAGATGACTGCGGAAGCGCTGAAACTCGCCCGCGGCCGCGCAAAAATCGAAATTTCCGGCAGCGTAAACGAGGCGCGCCTGAAGCAGCTGTCCGGGCTGGCCGTGGATTACATTTCCTCCGGCAGCCTGACCAAGCACCTGCGTGCCATCGACCTGTCGCTGCGATTGCTGTCTGAATAACCGGGAAAGTGGAACCCGCCTATCAACGGCCAGGCGGGTTGGCCAGCGCTTCGTCGCGGGCCAACCCGCCCGGGTAGCGCGCCTGCGGATACCCCGGCATTAAACTGCCCGCCTCCGGACCTACCACCGGCTCGGCGCCGACCACCTCACGCAAATGGAACCGAGGTCGGCGCTTCACTTCTTCGTAGATCTTCCCCAGGTACTCGCCGATCACTCCCAGGCAGAGCAGCTGTACACTGCCGATAAACAGCACCGGCACCATAATCGACGCCCAGCCTGGCACCACAGAATTGGAAAAGAGCTTCACGAACAACACCCAGACAATCAGCCCCAGCGCCAGGCCACCGGAGACCAACCCGAGCAGGGTTATGGCCCTGAGCGGTGCAATGGAAAATGCCGTTACCCCCTTCCACGCCAGCGACAACATCCGCCGCAGCGGATATTTGCTCTCCCCTGCCAGACGCGGCCTGCGGGAATAAAACACGCTGGTGGAGCGGAAACCGAGCTCGCGCACCATGCCGCGCAGAAACAGGTTGGTTTCCGGATACTCGAGCAGGGTGTCCACCGCGCGCCGCGACATCAGGCGGAAATCCGCGTGGTTGAATACCAGATCCACACCGAGGCTCCGCATCACCCGGTAATAGCCCTCGGCGGTCATACGCTTGAACCAGGTGTCCGAATCCCGCTCCTCACGCACCCCGAACACCACCTCAAACCCGGCGCAACAGGCATCCACCATCGCAGCGATATTTTCCGGCCCGTCCTGCAGGTCCGCATCGATACTCACCACCATATCTTCCCGGGTCTGCGAGAGACCGGCGTACAGCGCGTTCTGGTGACCGCGGTTGCGAGACAGCGCCACGGCCACAATGCCATTGTTTTCTCTGGCGAGCTTTTCCAGCAGCGGCCAGGTGGCATCGCGACTGCCGTCGTCCACGAAATAGATTTTGGAGGCCGCCGCGATACGCCCGCTGGCCTCCAGTTCCGACAGTGCCGCCAGTAATTCCGCGGCGGTATCCGCAATCACCGCCTCCTCGTTGTAACAGGGGACGACAATGGCCAGGGATGGCGCCAGCAAGTGTGCCGCAGGTTCAGTTACGGATTCCATTGAGGCTCCCGGTAGATCCAGTATTGATGCAGGATAAAGTTGCCAACCAACGTGACCAGTGTGGCAATCAGCTGCGCCAGCAGGTAGGGCAACAGCGGCAGCGCCAGGGAAAAACACAGGGTATTGGTAGCAAGCCCGAGCGCGGCCACCACAACAAACTTCGGCAGGGCCTGCCAGTGGCGTGAACCGCCTCCAAACGTGAGATGGAAGTTCAACAGATAGTTGAAGACAGCGGCAAGGCCAAAAGCCAGCGCTGAGGAAACCACCTCCCCCACCGCCGCCAGCTCAACCAGTGCCACCAGCAGCAGATACTGGACAGCGGTCGCCACGCCGCCCACCGCGGCAAAACGCACGGCCCTGCCGAGCAACTGTTCACAGCGGCGAGGCGAAGTGGTGCAGTGATCAGACCGCGGCATTGTCTTTTTCCCGCCGCGTTTCAGGCTCGGGCACAGTGACCGCCACAGGCTCCGGCCCTGCTGTCGCCGTCAACACGCCGGCATTCGCCAACGACACCTCGTCTTCGCCTTCACTGTCGCGCCGCGCGCGACGGCGAAGGACACCGGCCAGCAGCACGGCCTGGGTGAGCAACAGCCCCTCCGCAGGTTTGCGGTAGCGCCCTTCGTTGACCGCGATGGGCAACAGCCCCTGGACCAGAATCCAGGTCGCAATGAGCGCCGCAAACAGGCGCGCGCTCCGCAAACGGCGCCAGTAAAGCGCGGTGCCCAGCATCAGTAACAGGGTCAACGGCGCCCACAGCCAGCGACTCTGGTGATTCACACTTTCCAGCCAGCGCGCGCGGTTGTTGTCCGGCCAGGAGGAACCGAAAAACAGGTAGATCAGGTTTTCCCCGGTCAGCGTCAGGTAACGCTCCAGTGTCCACGGATATCTGGCCAGCGCACGGGTCCAGTCTTCGCTGCCATTTTCGATACGGATACGCGCATGCACCTGGCCTTCGCGGGAGGTGGTCCAGTCACTGAGTGGCGCCAGCGGCTTTTCGCCGGTAGAGGGGGAGCCGAACCAGTAGTTCCAGTGCGCGCCCTGGCGGCTGTAGTGCACATGGATTTCGCGCTTGCCGGAGCGCAGGTACAGCGCCACCAGCTGGCCGATGCCATGGGGCGAAACCATATGCATAGCCGCATAGCTGCGGTAGGCGAGCGGCCCCATCAGCAAACCGAGCAGCACTAGGCTGTACCCGGCCTTGGCCAGCTTCTGCGGCTGCCACAGCCACAGCCAGGTAGTAACGACCGCCGCCAGCGGGATGGCGATGCCGCGGGTCAACCCAGCCAATGTCCACAACACCACCATCAACAGGAAGCTCGCCAGGGTCTGCTTGCGCCGGCAGCGCCAGCTGGCGTAGAGCGCCGCCCCCAACAGCGGCAGCAGCAATGTCTCCTGCATGAAATAGCTGTAGATCGCGATCCACGACGGCAACAGCGACAGCGCAGCCCACACCGCAGTCGCCTGCAGGCGCCCCGGCAGCAGCTCGCGGGCAAAGCGATACCAGATCCACGGCGTCAGGCACGCGAGCAGCGCGGTGAAGAAAGCAACCAGCAGCGGCTCACCCAGGGTAAGTTTTGCCAGTATCCCCACATACACCTGGTACATCACCGGGTCTGTGAGGGTCATCGGGTCCCGCCGCAAGGTCTCGGTGCCCTGCTCCCAGTGCCGCTGGGGGTCACTCCAGATGTGGTCCATCGGGTTGTAGGTGAAAACCTGGTCCACCCGCAGCCAGATCCCCAACGCGATCAGCAGGTAGAGCGCGGCATAGGCCCACCAGCGGCGATCGATCCGGCGCATACCCGGCGGTACCATTTCCCACATACTCAATAACCACCTGCGCCCGCGGTGGCATTGCCGGTTACCAGTGGTGCCGGTGGCGGCACATCCGCCCCCCGGTAAAACAGGCGACCGTTACCGAAGCGCAGCGCCGGGAACCAGCGGCCGAGGAAGGCAAACAGCCCCCGCTCGCCGATGTAGTTGGCGTAAGCCACATAGGTGGGGTCCCAGGAGAGGTGGCGTTCTTCGGTACGTGCACGCATGAAGTAAATGAAGTTCACCACCAGCAACAGCAGTGAATGCCGCAGGGCCTCCGGCACACTGGAACTCACCATGAACGGCATGGAGATCATCCACCAAGAGAGGTTCTTGCTGATGTATGCCGGGTGCTTGGTGTAGCGATAGGGTCCGTTGGTGAGAATGCCGCGGTGGGTCAGGTTGGAAAAGCGGATCCCGAAGGGGATGCTCGCCCACACGTAAATGGCAATCAGCAGCAGGATCGTCGAGCCCCAGATGCCATACGCCAGCGGGGTATTCCACAACCAGTAGCCCCAGGCCGGCGCTTCGTCGTATTTGAGATAAGTTCCTGAGAACAGGCTCCAGAACGGCTGATAGCCGATCAGCGCCACACCCCAGCCGAGAAAACTGGGCTCTGCGGTGCGGATATGCGAATCGAACAGGCGCAGGGTGCACACATACCCCGCGGTGACAAACAGCAGGTCGATGTAGAACAGGAAGTTGAAGGTGAAATCAAACACCGCCTTGAAACTGTCCAGCAGACGGGAGAAATCGAATGCCAGCAGCGTACCCAGGTTGTTGCCCATATACACGAACATCAGCGGCAGGAAGAACAGCTTCACCAGCCAGCCCAGATACAGCTGGCCCACCGCCTTGCCGGAGATTCCCGTGCGCGTACCCAGCAGCCAGCTGCCCAGCTGCCAGTAGCTGTCTTTGGGCTCGGCCATGGCGCCGTCGAGCAGGTAGAAATACGGCACCGCGAGCAGCAGCCACCAGGGCAGCACAGCGCGCACCACCGAGAAATAGTTGTGGTAAAACGAACCGTGATATTCGGGCAGCAGCCAGTACACAAAGGCCACCGAGCCCACCGCGAGATAGAAGCCCAGCAGTTTCACCGCCGTGCGACGCAGGCTGTAATTCCTGCGCCCGAAATCCAGTCCCGCCGAGGGGTTGCGATAGGGTTTGAGGAAAAACCACTCGAGTACAATGATGGGCAGGGCCAGCGCCAGTGCCACGATCACCAGGGCGTGGGTTTTCACGTTCAGATCCTGACCGTAGGCCCGCAGCCATAACACCGCCCCCAGCGAGACCGCCAGCGCGAGCAAATTGATCCATATACGGGTGGGCGAATCGGGGCAGTCTGGCGCCACCGCAGCTTCCGATGCCGATTTCCTGTGCGCGACGCTGTTTGCGCCGCCTGCTTTGTTTTTTATTTTTTTCATAGCCAATCCAACTGTCACTTCGCGAACTCTGGCGACGGCAAGCGCGACCTCAGTGATGGCCAGCAAAAGTGGTCAGGCCAGAAATTGCCGTGGCGCCAGTGTACCCGCAACCCCCGAAATCTGCCACGCCGCCAAAGCGGCGATGGGGCTCATGCAGCGATGGCGAGAATCAGTCCCCAGAATCGTCGCCGAAGTCCTCGCCCGCGGTCTGGTCGTCATGGTGATGGTGATGGTGGTGGTGCGCGCCGGGGTGGGCATCCTCCGTCCGTCCCTGTTCTGGAGTGGGATTGACCGCCGGATCCTGATGCGTTGAAGAATGTTCGATCGTGGCTTGCGGAGCGGAAGCGTGATCGTGCACCCCATCATGGGCAGGCGCATGAGTCTGGTGAGCGCTGTGATCCCCATGGGCACCTTGTCCGCTGTGGGCACCCTGCCCGCTGTGGGCGCCGTGGCCCAGCGCGCCCCAGATGGTCCAGATACCGAACAGCAGTACCAGCGCCGCCATAAACAGGCGCACACCTGGCCGGCGCACAATCTCCCGCAGGCGCGTGGCCGCAAAACCAGTGGCGAGTACCGCCGGCAAGGTACCGATCCCGAAGGCGAGCATGGCAAGCGCCGCCTGCCCACCACTGCCCTGGGCCAGTGCAAACGTGAGCGCGCTGTATACAAGCCCGCAGGGCAACCACCCCCACAGGGCCCCGAGTGCCAGCGCTTGGGATGTGGATTTGACCGGCAACAATTTGCGCGACAGCGGTTGTACGCCCCGCCACAGCACGGCACCGCCGCGCTCGAGCCAGGTCAGGCCCCGCCACCAGTCCGCCAGATACAGGGCCATGGCAATCAACATCAATCCCGCCAGCAAGCGCAGCGGTGCCAGGCTACTGGCGATGTCCGTCGCCACATAGGCCCCCAACAGGCCGACAAGTAACCCCATCAGGGTATAACTGGCCACGCGGCCGGTGGAATAGCCGAGCAGGCGCGGCCAGGCGGCCTTCTGCCCCGGCACCGCGAGCCCGAGGGCACCGGAGATACCGCCGCACATACCGATACAGTGACTGCTACCCAGAAAGCCGATGGCCAGGGCCGCGCCGAGGCTGCTCCATTCAGGCATCAATTTTGCTCCCGCGACGGGCCTTGTGGGGAGGGCGCAGACTCGGTGTCATCTTCCTGTGCGGGGATATCCTTGCCGGATGTCCGCGGCGCGTCATCGTCAAACAGGATGCGCCGGCCCTCGGTCTCCAGGTCGTCATACTGACCGCTGTTGACCGCCCAGAAGAACAGCTTTACCGCAACGGCGATAAAGATAATGACAATGGGGACCAGCAGAAAAATACTGTCCACGATATACCTCAAACGATTTCAGTAGCGGCCTCGGCAATTACCCGAGGCCCCGGGCCATCAAAGCGCCGGCTGCCAACGGGACAGGCGCAGGGCGTTGACCACCACGATCAGGGAACTCAGCGACATACCGATCGCCGCCGCCCACGGCGGTACCAGGCCGAGGAACGCCAGTGGCAGCGCCACCAGGTTGTAGAGAATGGCCCAGGCCAGATTCTGGCGAATAATTGTGCGGCACTTGCGCGCCAAAGCAAAGGCCCGGGGCAGTGCGCGCAGGTCCCCCTGCAGCAGGATGGCGTCGGCTCGCGATTGCGCCAGATCCGCTGCCGACATCATCGCCACCGACACATCCGCACCGGACAGCACCGGCACATCATTGATGCCGTCACCCACCATCAGCAACCGCTCACCGCCCGCCTGCAACGATTGCAGACGGGCCAGTTTCTGCTCCGGCGAGGCACCTGCGCGAAAAGTTTCGATGCCGGTAAGCTCCGCCAGGCGCGGAACCTCCGCAGACTGGTCGCCGCTCAGCAGTTCCGCCGAGAGCCCCTCATCCTGCAGCTGCGCGACCGATGTCGCCGCGCTCTCGCGCACTTCATCGCCGAGCCCCAGCCAGGCCAAGGGCCCAACAGTATCTCCCAACAGCAGCCACTGCCCTGGCTGCGATGGCACCTGCAGCGGCGATGTGGCACCGGCAAAGCCTTCCTGCACAAAGTCGGCACGCCCGAGACGGTAGTTCAAGCCACTGCAGATACCGGACACCCCGCGACCGGTGACCGAGCGCAGCTCCCGCGCACTGCGCTTTCCGATCCACGGTTGGAAAGCGCGCGCCAACGGGTGGCTGCTGTGGGCCTCCAGCGCGGCAGCAATTTCGCGCACGTCGGTGTCGCTCACACCGGTGCGCAGCGGCACAATCGCCCGCAACCGCGGCTGCCCCTCGGTGAGGGTTCCGGTCTTGTCAAAAATCACCCGGGTGAGGGTTGGCAGCGTTTCCAGCACATGCCCCCGTGCGACCAGGAGCCCCAGCTGCTGCAAGCGCAGGGTTGCCGCGGCCAGCGCCGCCGGCGTCGCCAGGGACAGCGCACAGGGGCAGGTCACCACCAGCACCGACAGCGCAATCCAGAAGGCCCGCTCCGGTGCCTGCTGCCACCAGAACACGAAAGCCGCGACAGCAATTAACAGCACCGCCGCGATAAAGCGCCCGGCGAGGCGATCCGCCAGTGCCACCTGCGCAGGCTTGTCCAGCTGCGCCCGCTCCACCAGCTTTTCGATTGCCGAGAGCCTCGTACTCTTGCCCGCGGCCGTCACCTCCACAGTCAGTGAAGAGTCACTGTTTACACTGCCGGCATAGACCGAGCTGCCAACCACCTTCTGCTGCAGTGCGGACTCGCCGGTGAGTATGGACTCATCAACCCCGCTGGCCCCGTCAGTCACCACGCCGTCGACCGGAATCGTATCCCCCGCCCGCAGCAGTATGCGTTCACCAACCTTCAGCGCCGTTACCGGCACAGATTTGATCACCGCGCCATCGCCCTCAACACACAGCCGCTGTGCCGCCAGCGGCAGCAACTGGGCCAGGCCGCCGCTGGCCAGTCCCGCGCGGTGTCGCGCGCGCATTTCCACCGCGCGCCCCAGCAGCAGGAAGAAGGTGAACATGGAAATCGATTCGAAATACACCTCACCGGTTGCAAACACCGTGGCATATACACTGGCGCCGTACGCGAGACCGATGGCCAGGGATACCGGCACATCCATCACCAGCTGGCCGCTGCGCAGCGCCCGCCAGGCGGCGGCAAAGAAGGGTTGTGCGGCATAGCACACCACCGGCGTCGCCACGATCAGCGACACCCAGCGGAAGAACTGCTCGAACTCGCGCTCGATGCCCTTGCTGGCACCAAAGTACAGGGCAATGGCAAACATCATCACCTGCATGGTACCGAGTCCCGCCACCCCCAGGCGGCGCATGGCCGCGCGCCGCTCCTGCAGGATCAGCCGCTCGCTGTTGGCGGCGGTGGCGGGCGCGGGGCGGTAACCGATGGTGGCGAGGGCGGCAAACAACCGGCTGACCGGGATCTGCGCCGGATCAAACACGACCTGGGCGCGGTGGGTGCTGGCGTTGACCGAAACCCGCTCCACGCCGGGAATGCCCAGCAGGTGCTTTTCGATCAGCCACACACAGGCGGCGCAGGTGATGCCACTGACCAGCAGGCTGGAAACCTTCAGTGCCCCCACCTGCCCTGTCCGGCCAGGCGGTTCAAAATCGCGTACGAATTCGCCCTGTACTTCCGGCAGATCGTAAGCACTCCAGCGGTCACTTTGTGCGGCCGATTCCGGGCGCTGGCTGCTCTGTTCGCGGAAACGGTAGAAGTTGTCTAGGCCACCGGCGACGATCGCGCCAGCGACCGCTTCGCATCCGGGGCAGCACATGGGTCTGCGTGCCCCGTCAATCTGGACGAAGTAATTGCTGCCCTCGGCCACCGGCAGACCGCAGTGATAGCAGTCAGCAGAGGTTGCCAATGTCTCTGGACGGGAGGGTGTGGCGGTAGAAGCCGTGGCAGAAGATCCTGTCATGGGCTTACTGCACGGCGGGTTTCAGGGGCACTCCGTTGCCGAGGTCAAAATTGATTTCCCCTTTGAGCCGCCACTGGGCATTGCGGAACTCTTCCGGATTCATTTCCGGACTCACCTGCACATACCAGCGATGCTGTAGTGGCGCATGCACCTGCCCGCGATAGCGGCCAATCGACACCTGCTCCAGCACGACGTGATCGTCCAGATCCGCCTCTACCGGGTGGCTCAGGGACAGCAGCAATTTTTCCGGGTAATCGATATCGCCGCGCAGGTCCAGGGTGACCACCTTGTCTTCCGGTGAAAACAGCAGCACACCGGCCAGATTCAACTCCCGGGCATGCTGATCCTGCTCCGCACTGTAGTGATACAGACGGCTCTCCTTGTAATAGGTGTCGCTCACCACATCGTCGCTGTGGCGCACGGCGATCGAGACCATGACGAAGGAAGTTATCACTACCAATATCAGCGGTGCCATCACCATCCAGAACCATGGCTCGCGATACCAGGGAGCCGGCGCGTCGGTATTGTTGTTGGCGGTCTGCTGCACTTTTCGTTTAACCATCAAAATTTGTTTCTGTAGGATGGCAACTGCGCTCGGCAGCTGCCCCGGGGTCATTTGGGCCCGATAAACACCGTCTGGTGGCGGTCTTCAAGCTCGGGAGCATCCTTGGCCTGGATCACGATCTCGATATCGTGCTTGGTTTTCTTCAGCTGCTGTTGCGGCACACTGACGCGGATGGGCACGGAGTATACCTCACCGGGGTTTACCACAATCCCCTGCTGCATCCTTAGTGAATAGTCGTAACCCTCTCTGCCCTCGATATGAATGCTGAATTCATGGGGCTTCTGGTCCATATTGTTGATTTTGACCGTGTAGACATTCTGCACCAGTCCCTGGGAAACCCGGTACATACGCGCACCGCGATCCCGCAATACCTCCGCCTGCACAGGACTTCTCGTTGACACCGCGTAGGCAAACGCGCCGATCATCAGCAGCAAAACCAGGCCGTACCCAAACAGGCGCGGGCGCGCGAAATTTGTCTTGCCTGTTTCCAGCTCGTCTTCCGAGGTAAAACGGATCAGACCGCGGGGATATTCCATCTTGTCCATGACGCTGTTGCAGGCGTCCACACACAGACCGCAGTTGATGCACTCGTACTGCATGCCGTCGCGGATATCGATATCCACCGGGCACACCTGTACACACCAGAAACAGTCGATACAGTCGCCCATGCCCTGGGCCTTGTAGTCGATGTTTTTCTTGCGCGGACCGCGGGCTTCCCCACGACGGGCATCGTAATAGACCGCCAGGGTGTCCTTGTCGTACATCACCGACTGGAAGCGGGCATAGGGGCACATGTACTTGCACACCTGCTCGCGCATAAAGCCCGCGTTCATATAAGTGGCGAAAGTAAAGAACGCAACCCAGAACACACCCTGCGGATGGGCGCTGAAGGTGGCGAGATCCACCACCAGGTCGCGGATGCCGTAAAAGTACCCGACGAATGCCAGTGCGGTGGCGAGGGAGATAAGTAGCCAGATGAGATGGGTGCCGCTCTTGCGCAGAACCTTCTCCGCATTCCATGGGGAAGCATCCAGCTTCATGCGCTTGCTGCGATCCCCTTCGCACACCCGCTCTGCCCAGATAAACATCAGCGTCCACACCGTTTGCGGACAGGTGAACCCGCACCAGACACGACCGAGCCAGGTGGTCACTGCAAACAGCGCAAACGCGGAAATGATCAGCAGCCAGGCGAGAAGGAATCCATCCTGGGGGCCGAAGGTGGTCCACAAGATGTGGAACTGGCGCGCCGGGAGATCAAAGTGAACCGCCTGGTGCCCATCGATGTTGATCCAGGGGATAAAGAAAAATGCCAGTAACAACGGAAGACCCGTGTACTTGCGAATGCGGGTGTAGACGCCACGGATATGGCGAATATACACCTTGTCTTCAGACTCATAGAGCATGCGATAGCGGACTTCGCCGTCGCCGTCCTGCTCTTCCCGTGTAGGTATTCTGTCGCTCACAAAACCTCACTCCCCGAATTTTCCGGATCGGGACATCGCTGCAGTTAGATGCAATGAGGCTTGTTATTCTTCCCTGCGGTGCCCTTCCCTGTGAGACGAGTGGCGGCTGAACCGCCACGCGTCCAATCAATCAGCTCGCTCAATCCGAGCTTACTGCTGAACCTCATCCTGGCGAGACAGACTGTAGACATAGGCCGCCACCAGACGGATTTTGTCCTCGCGCAGTTTTTCTTTCTGGGCCGGCATAACGTTGCTGCGACCGCCGCGAATGGTGTGCTGGATCTCTTCGCGAGTGCTGCCGTAAAGCCAGATATTGTCGGTCAGGTTTGGCGCACCCAATGCCTGGTTGCCCTTGCCGTCCATACCGTGACACGCCATACACACAGTGCCGAAGATCTTCTTGCCCTTCTCTGCCATGGCGGCGTCATGCTCGAGACCATTCATCGCCAATACATACTCTGCTGCATCCCTGACACCGGCCTCACCGATCACAGGACCTTGCGGCGGCATCATGCCCTGACGGCCGTTATGCAGGGTCTCCAGGATTTTTTCCGGTGTACCGCCGTACAGCCAGTCGCTGTCGGTCAGGTTCGGGAAACCGTAGTTGCCGCCACCATCGGCGCCGTGACACACCGCGCAGTTGTTGGCAAAAATCCGCGCACCCATTTTGAGGGCTTCCGGACTTTCGGCAATTTTCTCGATCGGCATGTCCACATATTGACCGAACGTTTCCTTGAACTGTGCCTGTGCCTTGGCCTGGTCCGCCTTCAGCGCGCCTACGGAACTCCAGCCGCCGACACCCTTGAAGTTACCCATGCCCGGGTAGATCACCAGATAAATGGCGGAAAACACCAGCGTCAGTACGAACAACAGGAACCACCACTTGGGCAGCGGGTTATCGTACTCCTCGATGCCATCGTAAACGTGGCCGGTTGTGCGGTTTTCCGGGTCGTCCTGGTCATTTACCGCCACCTTGCGGTTTGCGAAAAGAACCCAAGTTACCAATCCGAGATTGGCGAGGGTGAGCACAATTACCCAAACACTCCAAAATGTACTCATTTGTCCTGCCCCTGTTCCTGTTTCTTACCGACCTCGTCGCCGGTGCTGGTTTCGCGCGTTTGCGCGGCCTTGTCAGAAGTTTGTTCTTCGTCTGCGAATGGCAGCTTGGCATCCTCCTCAAAGCGCTTTCTGCGCTTCGGGGAAAAGGCCCACCAGCAGACGGCCAGGAACGCTACCGCCCCTAGCACCACTGATATCTGCCGCAGAATATTGATATCCACTGCTCGCCCTCGCTTAGCGCTTCTGCTGCACCAGCGTACCCAGCTGCTGCAGGTAGACCACCAGCGCGTCAATCTCGGTCACACGACCGCCGACAAACGGCTTGGCGGCACTGGCAATGTCTTCGTCGGTATAGGGAACACCCACGGTGCGCAGCGCGCGCATCTTGGCCGCGGTGTGATCCCCGGTTACCACATTGTCAAACAACCACGGGTAAGACGGCATGATGGATTCCGGCACTACGTTGCGCGGATTGTAGAGGTGTGCACGGTGCCACTCGTCAGAGTAGCGACCACCCACACGCGCCAGATCCGGACCGGTACGCTTGGAGCCCCAAAGGAAGGGGTGCTCGTATACGTGTTCCTGCGCCATGGAATAGTGACCATAGCGCTCCACTTCCGCACGCAGCGGGCGCACCATCTGGGTGTGGCACACATGGCAGCCTTCGCGGATATAGATATCGCGACCTTCCAGCGCCACCGGACCCAGCGGCTTCAGGCCGGCGATGGGTTCACGGTTGTTCTCGACGAAGAACTGGGGAACGATCTCCACCAGCGCGCCAAAGCTGATCGCAATGACGGTGAGGATGATCATCAGGCCGATATTCTTTTCTACGATGTCATGATTCTTCACGATCGATTCCCCTTAAACACTCTTCGCAACCGGCAGGTTTTCGTCGTCACGCACTTCGCCTTCTTTCGGCTCATCGGTGATGGTGCGGAAGACGTTGTAAGCCATCAGAAGCATGCCGGTCACAAAGAAAGTACCGCCCAGCCAGCGGACGATATAGCCCGGATGACTTGCGATCACACTTTCCACGAAGCTGTAGGTCAGGGTGCCGTCGGCGTTGAATGCACGCCACATCAGGCCCTGGGTAATACCGTTCACCCACATCGCGGCGATGTACAGCACGGTGCCCACGGTAGCCAGCCAGAAGTGCGCATTGATCAGGCTCACGCTGTACATCTGGCGACGGTTCCACAGCACCGGAACCAGGTGATACAGGGCGCCGATGGAGATCATCGCGACCCAGCCGAGTGCGCCGGAGTGCACGTGGCCCACGGTCCAGTCGGTGTTGTGGGACAGCGCGTTCACGGTCTTGATGGACATCATCGGGCCTTCGAAGGTAGACATACCGTAGAAGGACAGGGAAACCACCAGGAAGCGCAGGGTCGGGTCGGTGCGCAGTTTGTGCCAGGCACCGGACAGGGTCATGATGCCGTTGATCATGCCACCCCAGGACGGCGCCAGCAGGATCACGGACATGATCATCGCCAGGCTCTGGGTCCAGTCCGGCAGTGCGGAGTAATGCAGGTGGTGACCACCAGCCCATACGTAAATGGAGATCAGCGCCCAGAAGTGCACGATGGACAGCTGGTAGGAGTAAACCGGGCGACCCGCCTGCTTCGGCACGAAGTAGTACATGATGCCGAGGAAGGCTGCGGTCAGGAAGAAGCCCACCGCATTGTGGCCGTACCACCACTGGATCATCGCATCGGTGGTGCCCGCGTAGGCGGAATAGGATTTCAGCGCACTCACCGGAATCGCGATGCTATTGACGATATGCAGGGCGGCCACGGTGATGATGAACGCACCGAAGAACCAGTTGGCCACATAGATGTGGGAGGTGCGGCGCTTCATGATGGTGCCGAAGAACACGATGGCGTAGGCGACCCACACCAGCGCGATCAGGATATCAATCGGCCACTCCAGCTCCGCGTATTCTTTACTGGAGGTGTAACCCAGTGGCAGCGTGATCGCGGCGGCGACGATAACCACCTGCCAGCCCCAGAACGTGAATGGAATCAGCCAGCCGCCCCAGAGACGGGTCTGGCAGGTACGCTGAACAACGTAGTAGGAAGTGGCGAACAGTACGCTACCGCCAAACGCGAAAATTACCGCGTTGGTATGCAGCGGACGCAGGCGCCCGAAGTGCGTAAAGGGCTGCCAGATATCATTCAGCGCAGGCCATGCCAGCTGTGCGGCGATGAGTACGCCGACACCCATTCCAACAATACCCCAGACCACCGACATGATGGTGAACTGGCGCACAATGTTGTAGTCATAGTCCGGCAACTTGCCGGCCTCTGCCACTGTTGTCGTCATTGTGTAACTTCCGTTGCTTTTAGAGATTCGTTTCCGTCAAGCGCGAGTGATATCCGCCATTAAAGTAGCGGCTGTTCCCTTCACGGTAGACCGGGGGGGCGCAGAAACGACGATTTAAACGCTTCAATCGTCGTTTCTGACTGATTTAGATCAAGTCTCTGCCTTTACCTGCCGCAATTCGCAGGCGCAGGGCGTTCAACTTGATAAATCCTTCGGCGTCTTTCTGGTTGTAGGCGCCAGCATCGTCCTCGAA
Organism: Microbulbifer pacificus; assembly: GCF_033723955.1. Classification (NCBI taxonomy): domain Bacteria; kingdom Pseudomonadati; phylum Pseudomonadota; class Gammaproteobacteria; order Cellvibrionales; family Microbulbiferaceae; genus Microbulbifer; species Microbulbifer pacificus. The sequence goes on from NZ_CP137555.1 coordinate 722,139, forward strand.
GGTGGCGATGCGCTCATCAAATAGACTGTCGGCGGAGCGGCGCCCTACGGCACTCACGCTGCCCTTGTAGAGTTTCAGGCGCACTTCGCCGTTGACCACCGCCTGGGACTCGTCGATCGCCGCCTGCAGCATGCGGCGCTCGGGGGACCACCAGTAGCCGTTGTAAATCAGCTTCGCGTAACGCGGCATCAGCTCATCTTTCAGGTGTGCCACTTCACGATCCAGGGTGATGGATTCGATGGCGCGATGCGCCTTCATCAGGATGGTGCCGCCGGGGGTTTCGTAGCAGCCGCGGGACTTCATGCCCACGTAGCGGTTTTCCACGATATCCAGACGGCCGATGCCGTTGGCTCCGCCCAGCTTGTTCAATTTCTCCAGCAGGGTCGCCGGGCTCATGCGCTCGCCGTCGATGGCAACGGGATCGCCCTTTTCAAATGCCAGGGTGATATAGGTGGGCTGGTCTGGCGCAGCTTCCGGGCTGACACTCCAGCGCCACATGTCTTCTTCGGCCTCAGCCCACGGTTCTTCGAGCACGCCACCTTCATAGGAGATGTGCAGCAGGTTGGCGTCCATGGAGTAAGGGGACTTTTTCTTCTTGTTGGAAAAGTCCACCGGAATCTTGTGTTGCTCACAGTACTGCATGAGCTTCTCGCGCGAGGTCAGATCCCACTCGCGCCAGGGAGCGATCACCTTGATGCCAGGTTTCAGCGCGTAGGCGCCGAGCTCGAAGCGCACCTGGTCGTTACCCTTACCGGTCGCGCCGTGGGAGATGGTATCGGCACCGGTTTCGTTGGCGATCTCGATGAGTCGCTTGGCAATCAGCGGACGGGCAATGGAGGTACCCAGCAGGTACTCCCCTTCATAGATGGTATTGGCGCGAAACATCGGGAACACGAAATCGCGCACGAACTCTTCGCGCAGATCGTCGATGTAGATCTCTTTCACGCCCAGGGCCTGAGCCTTGGCACGCGCTGGCTCGACCTCTTCACCCTGACCGATGTCGGCGGTAAAGGTAACAACCTCACAACCATAGGTATCCTGAAGCCAGCGTACGATCACCGAAGTGTCGAGCCCGCCAGAATACGCCAGTACCACCTTGTCGATCTTGCTCATTACTATCCTCTGTATAGTGGGCCCGTACACTCGGGCAAAGCCGTCACCAACAGGCGCAGCACATCCTGAACGGGCGCCAGCCACCTGTGAAATGTCTCGATCTGGGGAGATTCTTTTTGGATATGTGCCCAGGAAGTGCGGATTGGCCGCCCTTTTTTCGGGGCGGGATTGTAGCGCCTAGATTGGCCCACGACTAGCACCCGACAGAGAGTCGGCAGATTACACAGGAAGCAAACAGCAGCTCCTGTTTACTTTATATTCAATCTGTCGAGCGATGAGGCAATTACCGCAGTTTTCGCAATTTATTGGCGCTTCAGGTAGCATCGGCGCCGCGATCAATCCGGGAGGAATTATTCGGTGGACTCCAGACAACAAATTACCCTGCGCGCGCCTGATGACTGGCACATTCACCTGCGGGATGGCGCCGCCCTCGCGCGCACGGTTGGCGATGCCGCCCGGCAATTCCGCCGCGCCATCATCATGCCGAATCTGGTTCCACCGGTGGTCAATGCCGAAGACGCGCTGGCCTACAAGGCCCGCATCGAAGACGCAGTGCCCGCGGGAAATGTATTTACCCCGCTGATGGTTATCTACCTGACGGACAAGACCACGCCCAAAATCGTACAGCAGGCCCACGCCGCCGGTGTCGTCGCCGCCAAACTGTACCCGGCCGGCGCCACCACCAACTCCGATTCTGGCGTTACCGATATCACCAACATCTATCCTGCGCTGGAAGCCATGCAGTCCTGCGGCATGAAGCTGCTGCTGCACGGAGAGGTCACCACCAGCGATATCGATATCTTCGATCGCGAGCGTGTGTTTATTGAGAATATTCTCGGCCGCGTGGTAGAGGACTTCCCGAGCCTCAAAATCGTGCTCGAGCACATTACCACCGCCCATGCGGCGGAATTTGTGGCAAATGCCCGCACAGGGGTTGCCGCAACCATTACCGCACACCACTTGCTGTACAATCGCAATCACATGCTGGTGGGCGGAATTCGCCCCCACTATTACTGCCTGCCAATCCTGAAGCGCAGCATCCATCAGGACGCGCTGATTGAAGCGGCGACCAGCGGCAGCCCGAAGTTCTTCCTCGGTACCGATTCCGCCCCGCACGCCCAGGGCAAAAAGGAAGCCGCCTGTGGCTGCGCCGGTTGCTACACCGCGTTCAGTGCCATTGAACTGTATGCGGAGGCCTTCGAGCGCGCGGGCAAACTGGACAAACTGGAAGGTTTCGCCAGCGAATTCGGTCCCGATTTTTACGAATTGCCGCGCAACAGTGACACCATTACCCTGGTGCGCGAGCCGTGGACTCTGCCCAGCGGGCTGCCGATGGGTGCGGACGCGCTAATTCCGCTGGCCGCGGGTGAAACGCTTAACTGGCGACTGCTCTGACAGCAGCCGCGCCAACCCACGAAAGATGAAGTACCAGGAAACCCCGTGACCCCAGCAGAAGCTCCCACCGGCCCCAAATCCCTCTTGGCTCAGCGATTCCGCGGTTTCCTGCCGGTCGTGCTGGATCTCGAGACCGCGGGATTCAATGCCCGCACGGATGCCCTGCTGGAGGTTTCCGCGGTCATCCTGAATATGGATGAGGACGGCACCCTCTACCCGGAGGAGACCCACAGCTTCCATATCGAACCTTTCGAGGGTGCGAACATCGAGCAGTCGGCGCTCGACTTCATCGGTGTTGACCTCGAGTCACCAGAGCGCGATGCCTGGCCAGAGGAGATTGCACTGCCGGAGCTGTTCCGCCAGATTCGTCGCGCGATCAAGAGTCACAGCTGCACCCGCGCCATCATGGTGGCGCACAACGCGCATTTCGATCTCGGCTTCATCAACGCCGCCGTCAACCGCTGCGGACTGAAGCGCAACCCGTTCCACCCCTTCTCCTGTATGGATACCGCCACGCTTTCCGGTCTCGCCTACGGGCAGACGGTGTTGGCGAAGGCCTGCCAGACTGCCGGGATCGCCTTCGACAACAGTGCCGCACACTCCGCCGAATACGATGCGGAAAAAACCGCTGAACTGTTCTGCGGTATCGTCAATCGCTGGCGCGACCTGGGTGGCTGGCCGCTGTTGGCGCAACCGGAAGACGACATCCCCGCGGACGAATAATCCGAGCTGCGGCCCGGGTTAATACCTTGGTCGCATGTTCACTGCTACCGCGCCCCGCTAGGCTGAGGCGGCCTTAAATAACAATAGCGGTGTATGTGATGAACTGGACCAAACAGCCCAAGCTCCTGACGTTAGGCCTGGGGATATCCGCGGCACTGGCTGCCGGCAGTACAAACGCCGGTAGCTGGCAGCAGAACGTCTCGCTCGGCGGTTTCGACAAGGTCCACATCTACACCCCGGATTCCACCTCCCCCATCGGCAAGGGCCACTCCCTGCTGGTGGTCCTGCACGGATGCACACAATCCATCGATGCCTACCTGACGGCAAACCTGCAGGACGCTGCCGACGAATACGGTATGGTTATCGCCGTTCCCGACGCGATGAACAAGGCCGGCTACGGTTGCTGGTCCTACTGGGAGGACAATCGCTCCCGAACTTCCGGCGATTACAAGAACCTGATCGATCTGGCCAATACCATGAGTGGCGATGCCAGCCGCAATATCGATCCCGATCAGGTCTATATTGCCGGTCTTTCTTCTGGTGCCGTATTCGCCAATACCGCCGCCTGCATTGCCCCGGATGTCTTTGCCGGCATGGGCATCAGCGCGGGACCGAGTGTTGGCACCAGCCCCAGCGGTGCTATTCGCAACTGTGAAAAGGCGGATGTTGCCAGCCGCTGTGGCAGCTATGCCGGCAGCTATTCCAGCCATTTCAGCACCCAGATATCCTCAATTACCCACGGCACCAGCGATGCGGTGGTCGACAACTGCTACAACACCCAGAATGCGGAAGGCATGGCGGAGTTGTACGGTGTTGAGCAGCAGCCGGGAAGCAATACCATTAGTGAAGGCGACCACACCGCCACCGAAACCCTGTGGCAAGACGGAAGGGTTTCGATGCTGTGGCTGAACGGTGTGGACCACTCCTGGTCCGGCGGACAGGGTGCAAGTGGCAGCTATGTCAGTGCTGCAGGCGTCAATTATGCGAGCTATCTCGGCCAGTTTTTTGTCGACAACAACAAGCGTGTTAATCGCAATCCGTAACCCCCAAATCAGACCCTTCCCGGGGCGTCAATAGTTGCGGGTGATTTTTTGCACAGATTGCGGTATTATCTTGCGCTCATACATGAATAGTGGACAAAAAAGTGGCTAAGAAAGCATCCAGCGTGAGCAAACGGGGCAAGGAAACCGTGTCGACCGAATCACGCGAAGCAATTGAAGCGCAAGTTCAGGCATTCCTCGCCAACGGCGGAAAAATTGAACAGATCCCCAAAGGGGTCAGCGGGCAGACCAACACCTCAGGCCCCAAGCACATTACCCTCGGTAAAAAGCCCCGCGCCTGACCCCCACCTGGGGTCTCATTGAAAAAACGCAGCGCAGAGGCTGCGTACAGATAAGAAAAAGGCGGGTATCACCCGCCTTTTTCCGCATACCGAGAACAATCCCAATCAGGGCATCTCATCCAGTTCTGCGCCTTCCTTGACCGGAGGCATCAGGTCTTCCTTGGTGGTATTCATCGCCATCAGAATGTTGGCGGCCACGTATACCGACGAGAAAGTACCGATAACGACACCGACAATCAGGGCCAGGGAGAAGTTGTGAATCAGCTCTCCACCGAAGAACTGCAGCGCCCAGAGCACCAACAGGGTGGTGAACGAGGTCATGAAGGTACGGCTCAGGGTCTGACTCATGGAGATGTTGATAATCTCCTCCGGACTCGCCTGACGCACCTTGCGGAAGTTTTCCCGCACCCGGTCGTACACCACAATGGTGTCGTTGATCGAATAACCGATCACCGCCAGTACGGCGGCCAGTACCGTCAGGTCAAAGTCCAGTCGCAAGATCGCAAAGAACCCGAGCACGATGATGACGTCGTGAATCAGCGCCACAACTGCGCCTACCGCGAATTTGTACTGGAAGCGAAGCGCTACGTATGCCATCACCACCGCAAGGGCAAACAACATTCCCAGGCCGCCGTCGTCACGCAGCTCTTCACCGATCTGCGGACCGACCATTTCCACCCGGCGCAGGTCAATTCGACCGTCGCTGTGCTGGCGCAGGGCACCCACGACCTTATCGCCAATGGAATTGTTGGCCTCGGCGTCGCGGGCGTTCTGCTGCGCCTGGGCTTTGGCGACTTCCGGTGGCAGCTTGATCAACAGCTCTCTGTCGGAACCGAAGCGAACCACGGCCGCGCCCTTGAAGCCGGCGCTTTCCAGCTGCGCGCGTACATCTTCAATTTTCGGGGCATTTTCATACCCCACTTCGATCTGGGTACCGCCGGTAAAGTCGAGCCCCAGCTTCAGGCCATTCATTGCCAGCGCAATAATCGAAACAATCACCATCCCCAGGGAGATGGCCGCCGCAAGCTTGCGCCAGCGCATGAAATCGAACACGCGCTTGCCCATATATTCGGTGATTCGGCCGTTTTCTTCTTTGGTTGTACTCATCGCCGCGCCCTCAAATCCAGAGTTTCTGAACACGGCGACCGCCGTAGAACAAGTTGATCAATGCCCGTGTACCCATAATCGCACTGAACATGGAGGTCAGGATGCCGATGGACAGGGTCACCGCAAAGCCCTGAACAGGACCGGAGCCGATCGCATACAGAATCACCGCAACGATCAGGGTGGTGATGTTCGCATCCACGATTGCGCTGTATGCGTTATCGAAACCGGCACTGATCGCCGATTGCGGTGATAGCCCGTTGCGCAACTCCTCCCTGATCCGGGAGAAAATCAGCACGTTGGCGTCCACCGCCATACCGATCGTCAGCACCATACCGGCAATGCCAGGCAGGGTCAGTGTTGCGCCGAGAATCGACATCACCGCCACCAGCAGCACCATGTTCACCGCCAGGGCAATATTGGCGGCGAGACCGAACACCCGGTAGAAAATCAGCATGCACAGCACTACCGCCAGCATACCGATCTTCACGGAGGTCACCCCCACCTCAATGTTGTCTGCACCCAGGGACGGTCCGATGACCCGCTCTTCCACAAAGTACATCGGTGCCGCCAACGCGCCGGAGCGCAACAGCAGAGCCAGTTCCTGGGCTTCCGCGGGGCTACCGAGCCCGGTGGTACGGAACTGACGCCCGAGGGGGCTCTGCACCGTGGCCAGGCTGATAATTTTCTTGTCGTCGGTGCGCTTCTGGACAATGACTTCATTGCCTTGCGCATCCACCTGCTTCTCCGGGGTGAACCGGCTCTCCACAAACAGGGTTCCCATGCGACGACCGACATTTTTCCAGGTAGCCCGATGCATCATCTCGCCGCCGCGGGAGTCCAGGGTGATATTCACCTGCGGAAAACCGCTCTCGTCATACCCTACCCGCGCATCGGTTACGCGCTCACCGGAAATGATGATCTTGCGTTCCAGCCAGGCGCCGCCGTAGGCCGCGCGCTCCTGTTCATTGCGGTACTCGAAGTATTCCTTGTTGGTGACCAGCGCGTCGGGCTTGGCCTCCATACGGTATTCCAGGTTCGCGGTCTTGCCGATGATGCGCTTGGCCTCGGCGGTATCCTGCACCCCCGGCAGCTCTACTACGATCCGGTTGCGACCCTGGCGCTGAACGATGGGCTCGGCAACACCCAGCTCATTGACCCGGTTGCGCAGGGTGGTCAGGTTCTGGGTTACCGCATAATCTTCCAGCTGCTTGATTTCCTGTTCGGAAAGCGTCGCCCGCACCTCGAGGTTATCGCCGCTGCCAGACTCGGTGAGCTGGAGTGTCGGGAATTCCTTGCGCAGGGTACGCATACCCAGAGCCCTCAGCTCCTCGTCGCGAAAGCTGGCGACGATCTCGCGGTCACCTTCCAGTTCCACACCGCGATAACGCGCTTTGGCGGCGCGCAGCTTGGTTTTTACATCCGCGACATAGCCTTCCATATTGGTTTTGACGATGGAGTTGGTATCCACTTCCATCAGGAAGTGCACCCCACCGGCCAGATCCAGGCCGAGCTTCATCGGGCTCGCGCCCATTTTATTGAGCCAATCCGGGGTCGTCGGCGCCAGGTTGAGCGCCACTACATAGTCGCTGTACCCCAGCGCTTCCTGAATGGCGCGCTTCGCTGGCAGCTGTTCCTCAATGGACTTCAAGCGCAACAGGACCGATTTTTCCTGCACTTCTCCGCCAAAGTAGGCAATGCCAGCGTCATCCAGTGCTTTCTCGGCGCGACCGAGCACATTTTGATCAACCTTGAGCGCGCTCGACTGCCCGGAAACCTGTACTGCGGGATCGGGGCGGTACAGGTTCGGCGCCGCGTACAGCAGCCCCAACCCGGTAATGATCAGGATCAGGAAATATTTCCAGAGGGGGTAGCGATTCATGCTTTTCTCATTGTTGGAATGGCCCGCAGGGCGGACTCGTTTTTAGCAATATCCGTGGATATGCGGGCTAACTCTTATATTTACAAGGCCAGTTCTCGGTCGCACCGACCGGATGGGCCCTTCCCGGCTTCGCACCGGTGATAAAAGGCGGTGGCTGATTATACGGGGATAAAAAGTCGGTACAAATGCGCCAACCCGCGGCTCACCCCAGCGGCGGCACTTCTCGTCCCAGACCGCGGTAGAAATCGGCCACGAAAGCATCCAGCTCACCGGCATCCAGCGCATCGCGGATCTTCTGCATCAGGCGCTGATAGTGCCGCAGATTGTGAATCGTATTGAGCTGGGAGCCTAGAATTTCGCCACATTTGTCGAGATGATGCAGGTAACTGCGGGAAAAGTTCTGGCAGGTATAACAGTCGCACTCCTCTTCCAGAGGGCGCGTATCGTGGCGATGCACGGCATTGCGGATCTTGACCACGCCGGCAAAGGTAAACAGATGGCCATTGCGGGCGTTGCGGGTGGGCATAACACAATCGAACATGTCGACACCACGGCGCACCGCCTCGACAATGTCCTCCGGCTTGCCAACGCCCATCAGGTAGCGCGGCTTGTCTTGCGGCATCTTGTAGGCGAGGTGGTCGAGTACCTTGATCATGTCTTCCTTGGGCTCACCCACCGAGAGCCCGCCGATCGCATAGCCGTCAAATCCCAGCTCGGTGAGCCCGGCGAGGGAGACATCGCGCAACTCCGGGTACATCCCGCCCTGCACGATACCAAACAGTGCCGAAGGGTTGTCGCCGTGCGCATCCTTGGAGCGCTTGGCCCAACGCAGCGACAATTCCATGGACTTGCGCGCCTCGTCAGTCGTGGCCGGATACGGGGTGCATTCGTCGAAGATCATCACGATATCCGAGCCCAGGTCCCGCTGCACCGCCATGGACTCTTCCGGCCCCATGAATACCGGGCTGCCATCTACCGGGGACTTGAAGGACACGCCCTCCTCGGTGATCTTGCGCATCTGCCCCAGGCTGAACACCTGAAAGCCACCGGAGTCGGTCAGGATCGGTCCGTGCCACTGCATGAAATCGTGCAGGTCCCCATGGGCCTTGATGACCTCGGTGCCAGGGCGCAGCATCAGGTGAAAGGTATTCCCCAGAATGATGTGGGCGCCGATGGCCTCCACATCCCGCGGCAACATGCCCTTGACCGTGCCGTAGGTACCCACCGGCATGAATGCCGGGGTCTCTACCACACCACGGGGAAACTTCAGCCGACCGCGTCGGGCCTTTCCTTCGGTGCTGTCCAGCTCAAACTGCATAAAACACTGGCGACTCACAGGGTTCTCCTCAAATGAATTCCGGGCGCTATAGATAAAAGGGACTTCGGCCTTAATCAGCGCATCCGACTTCCGCAGGATCCACAGCGGAATTGCGGTCGATCAGCATGGCGTCGCCATAACTAAAGAATCGGTATTTTTGATCCACCGCCTCGCGATAGGCATGCATTGCGTGGCGGTAGCCGGCGAAGGCACTGACCAGCATTAACAGAGTGGATTCCGGCAGGTGAAAATTCGTGATCAGGCGATCAACCACCCGGAACTCATAGCCGGGATAGATGAAAATCTCAGTTTCCCCCACTGTCGGCTGCAGCGAGCCGGAGGCCGCCGCGCTCTCCAGCGCCCGCACACTGGTAGTGCCCACGGCCACCACCTTGCCACCACGAGCGCGACAATCTGCCACCGCCCGGCATACGGCTTCCGACACATCCAGTACTTCGCTGTGCATCTGGTGGGTATAGATGTCGTCCACCCGCACCGGCTGAAACGTGCCTGCACCCACGTGCAGGGTCACGAATGCGGTTTCGACACCTTGCGCGCGCAACGTCTCCAGCATGTCTTCGTCGAAATGCAGCCCGGCGGTCGGCGCCGCCACGGCCCCGGCGTTGCGGCTATACACGGTCTGGTAGCGTTCGCGATCCGCGTCGTCGTCTGGCCGGTCAATATAGGGCGGCAGCGGCATGTGCCCAAGGCGCTCGAGGACGGGCAGTACGCCCTCTTCGGGGAATTCGAGCTCAAACAGCGCATCGTGACGCGCCACCATCTGCAGCGGGGTATCGTCTTCCAGCAGGATTTCACTGCCGGGCTTGGGCGATTTACTGGAGCGCACATGTGCCAGCACCCGTCGGTCATCCAGCACCCGCTCCACCAGTACTTCCAGCTTGCCGCCACTGGCCTTGCGGCCAAACAGCCGGGCGGGGATCACCCGGGTGTCGTTGAATACCAGCAGATCGCCGGGCTCCAGCAGGCTCGGCAGGTCGGCGAAATGGCGGTGGGTAAGCTCGCCGCTCGGGCCATGGAGGCACAGCAGGCGGCTGCCGCGGCGCTCTTTGGTCGGCGTGCGGGCGATCAACTCATCGGGAAGCTCGAAATGGAAATCCTGGCGGCGCATGCAATCAGTTTAGGTGGACAATTAACGGGCGCGAAGAGTAACGGAATCCGATGGCTTCGCCAAATCTGGTTGACCGGCAACCGGCCATCGCTATAATCAACACCCTCGCCGAGGCACCTGAAAGCACATTCGCCTCGAGCCACTGCCAGAGTGGTGAAATTGGTAGACACAGGGGATTCAAAATCCCCCGCCCTTAAAAGCGTGCCGGTTCGAGTCCGGCCTCTGGTACCAAATAAAAAGGCCTGCATTTGCAGGCCTTTTTTGTTACTGGAGGCAAATCACGCTGCGAACCTGGTCAGGGGGTCGCCTCGTCAGTGCACTCCACTTTTTGATAGGTAATTTGCTCGGCCGGGCCATATCCTGCGTCAATTGCCGCGTCGAGCGCATTCGCTCTGATCAAGTGCAGCAATATGCGTCCTGTGGGCTCGCCGCAACCTGCCAGAAAAACCTGATCTGTGCGAAATCCGCAGTGGGATTCATGGGCAGCCACACCACTCTCTTTCAGCTTGGCACGGCTCTCATCCAGTGACATATCCTCACCCTGGCACTGCTTAACCCGTCGATGCCGAAAGACCCAGATTAAGGGACTCGGCTCAGCCGGCTTCGCCGCCTGATCTTGCAACTCCTGAGATTGGGCCATCAGTGGAAGCAACACTGTTTCGTGGGCTGCGACCAACTCTACTTTCTTGACCACGTTCTGCCCGAAGGCCCCCACCGATAATACAAGGCCAATCGACAGCAGAAAAAATTTGCACTCAAACTTCATGCTTCCTCCAGAAAACTCGGGGGAGTGCTTAACCATCGCAACCAACCGCCCGCAGGATTTTGGCGGCCATATCAATTCGTCAGCAACGAACCGGTACCTGTGCCGGTCGTGCCGAATTCTCACGTGCAAAGGCGCTCCCACTTTGAAGGATAGCAACGGTCGATAAATGTTGCGGGGGGAATGCCAGCCCCTAGCACAATAACTTGTCCGCCCACCTTTCCGTATCGCCATCATCCCTACCTTGTGCCCGGTAATACCCGCGCTTTATAGTGATCTCCGGCGCTCCCCCGCGAGCAATACAATAAACACAACCGCCCAGCCATTGCCGAGAACACAAGATGCCGATTCGCCCCATGTTGACCACAATCATTACCCTGGCCTTGCTCAATCCGCTATACACATTGGCCAGTGAAAAGATGCCACAGTGGAAGTTACTCAACCTGGAAAACAAGGCCTCGCTGCGCGGCAGCGCGGTGGGTCCGGCAACTCTTTGGATTACCGGCACGGGGAATACCGTAATGCGCAGCGTCGATGGAGGTAACACGTGGCAGGACGTCTCAGTCCCCGCCGAGCCGAAAATGGACTTCCGCGATATTGCCGTATTCGACGACCAGAGCGCGATCGTTATGGGAGTGGGGGAAGGCGCGCAGTCCCGCCTGTATCTCACCGAGGATGGCGGCCAAACTTGGCAGTTATTGTTTGAAAACCCGGACGAACTGGGGTTCTTTGATTCCATCGGCTTCTGGAACCGGAAACACGGCCTTCTGCTCGGCGACCCGGTCGACGGCTATTACGTGGTCATGGTCACCGAAGATGGCGGACAACACTGGCAGCGCATTCCAAAAGCTGCGCTGCCGGCACTCAGCGAGAGGGAAGCGGCGTTCGCCGCAAGTGGCAATACCCTCATCACCGGCCCCAACGGCAAAGCCTGGTTCACTACAGGCGGTTTTGCCGCCCGGGTGTACAGCAGTAATGATTACGGACGCACCTGGCAGCAAGCCGAAGTCCCCCTCCACCGGGAAAGCCAGACGTCCGGCGGCTACGCACTGTCATTGAACAGTCTCGGAGAAGTATTTGTCATGGGCGGCGACTACACCAATCGCCCGGGCACTTACCCCAACCTGGCAAGTTACGACCAGGGGCAGTGGAATTTGGCCGACAACGGGCAGCGCGGTTTGCGCACCGCCATGAGCTGCATTAAAAGCACCTGCGTGGCTAGCGGAAAAACCAGCAGTGATATTTCGTTTGATGACGGGAAAACCTGGCAGCCGTTGGCCGGTCCCGGTTTCTACACACTTGCCGCCGGCGGTAATCTGCTACTGGGCGCCGGCGCGGAGGGAACGGTCGGCATACTCACCCTACAACGGGATAAATCCCACTAAAAACACGCTTCTGGTTCCATACCGTCCGCGATCGTATTGTTGAATATGGTCGCCATCCCGTGCCGGGCAACTTTTTCCGACGCTTCGAGCTGGCCGCTCTCCAGCTTCGCGAATATTTCTCGTTCGGCCTCTTCGATTTTTATCGCGAGCCGTTCGCGGTCTTCATTTGTGAAATTGTGATGATCCAGCCACACCTTGTGTCTTTCCCACAGATCCCGCTGGCAAACACTCCAGCTTGCAGAAAACCCCACCGGTTTAAACAGACTGGCGCAGGTAGAGGAAGTCCCGGTAAATACAACTTTGGGACCATCGCCTCCCAAGCGTACGATCATGCTGTTGACGGTATGTGATGGGCGCAGGAATTTAAACGGTGAGTGCGCGGAGCCGGCATGCATACACAGATCGCCATTGCCACTCGGTCTGTTACGTCGATGGGATCTCAATAGCCGAGCAAAGTCCGCAAAGCTAACGCTGTTTACATCGAGTTTTCGCAGCGCGTTGAGGCTGGTGTTGCGCCGTCGATGGCTGGCACCGACAAACGGCACCAGCCAGGTATCAAAGTGACGGCGAAAATTCAGCGGATTTGCGGCCAGCTGCGCATCGCTGTGTTGAAAGTCGCTACCGATGGTCAGCGCGTTGGAAATACTGTCCGCGGTTCCCACTCTCTCCGCTGCCCAGTGGCGCCCGGCCGTTTCGAGCTTCCAAACGGATGCTTTGTCGGCAATAAGAAAACTGTTGTCGTAGCGAAAATCGCTTTGGGTATAACCTGCCGGACCGCCCTGCCCGTATTGTTCAAGCAGATCGACCATTACCTGCAGAGCATTGTCTGCGGTGTCCGCCCGCTCCAGCGCCAGACGCAACAAGTCCATCCCCAGCAAGGCCACGCCGCTGCGGCGCACCTTGCGGGAAAAAATCGCCTCGTTGCCGATCGCCAGGCCACATTCATTGACCCCCATTTCGGCACCCCACATCCACGCCGGACGACCGATGATACATCTGTAGCGATCGGGCACCTGCGCGACGTCGATCCAGGTACAGCGAACGCGTTTGGCGTTGTCACCATGCACCGCGGTAATCACTTCCACTCGCTGCGCCTCCAGCGGGTCCCTGTCGCTGTTCTTGGCCAACCAGGTGAATTCAGGCCCGCGCAATGTCAGGGTGTCACACATGGTGGGCCTCAGGTTTATTAAAATCGTGGTGGCCAGTCGTCCCATTGAGGACTGCGTCTACTTCGGCGGCCACACGTTCGGCGGCCTCCAGTGCCCCCTCCATATAGCCGAACCATTCCACAGCAAATTCCGTTCCCGCCCAGTGAATCCGGCCATTGGCCTCCCGCAGCCGCGCACCTCCACCGGTCCAGGTACCCGGAGCGAATAGCGCCGCGTAACAGCCTCGCGTCCAGCCTTCGCTACTCCAGTCCTTGTCCACATATTCCAGCGGGTTGCGCGCAGTCTCACCAAAGTAACGTGCGAAACAGTCGAGTACCGCCTCACGCCTTTCAGAGGGACTTACATTGCTGTAGTAGCGCGCCACATCTCCTTCCAGAAACCCCATCAGCAAACCGGAAGCCTTGCCCTGCTCGGAGTTATCAAATGTCACCCGCACCGGCCCCTGCGGGCTCGCCACCTGCCCGGACAGGTTACTGTCTCGCCAGAATGGCTTTTCATAACGGGCGACGCACTTGATACAGGAACCGGCAGGCATCCGCTGCAATAGCTTGTCCCGCCACGCTGGCAGTTCGGGTTCAAAGCGAATGCGCAGCGCCTGATTCGGCGGTACCGCAACAATAACCCGATTACAAATAATGACGCCTTGCCTGTAGCGTACTTGCAAGCTGCCGCCGGGCAATTCCGTAACCGATTCAACGGGCGCGTTGCACCGCACTCTTTCCCCCAGATCCCGTGCCATGGCCTCGCACAGGCCCGCGGTACCACCATGTACCCGGTCCTGTTGAGCACCACCGGTAACGGCAAGCAGAGTTTCCAGAGAGTTACCGGAACGAGCGTAGAAAAGTGCGTGCAGCAGGGAAAGCTCGGCGGGCTCTGCCGCAAAAACCGCTCCGATTCCCACGGCAAATAGCTGCCGGGCGAGCTTTGTGCGGCAATTTTTCTGCAACCAGCTATCCAGCGTCATGGAATCCCAATGCAACGCCTTCTTATGTAGCCAGGGTGCCGCCGGGTCGAGACTGCGGGCCATAGACTCGAATCGAGCCATCGCGAGCCCCAGGTCCGCAAGTGCAATGGGATTGATTTTAGGGATAGTGCCGCGGTAACGGCGGGATTTCCCCGCAAGATAAAGCAGGTTGTCGCCGCGGTCGTACAGCGGCCAGATAGCTGCGCCCAGCTCTCCAATCAACCGGTACATGCGATCCTGACCCGGTCCTACCCATTGCCCACCAACATCCACGCTATCGCCATTGGCAAAAAAATGATTCTGTAACCGCCCGCCCACCCGTTCCCTGGCCTCGAGCACCTTTACCGAGTATTTACCCCGCAGCAGACGCGCTGCCTGAAGGCCTGAGATTCCGGCCCCCACCACCACGACCTCGACACGTTCCGGCTCTATTTCGTTTTGCATTGTTATTGTCCTTGCCTACCGTCTGTCTTGCTGTCGCCCGTATCAAAAATCACGGTAACCAGACACTGGAAATGATCGCACCATTCCGACGCTCCCCCTGCATGACCTCACCATTGATGATGGCCGTGGTACGGCCATCATCTCCCAGGTCCCAGAGATCACCGCGTAGAAAAGTATTTATACCCGCGCGTATATGGCCGCCACGCCCTGCCAGCGCGTACTTGAGCCAGGCTTCACCCTCACTTAACCGCCCGATGTCCTGACGATCTACGTCTATCGGTGTTGCCGCGCCGTTATAACCTGCCCAGGGTTTTTGCCAGATGCCACTGGGCGAAGAAAAAGACGGTACCGCCACAATGTCTGCCGATGCAATCTGCTGCCAGCTATATGGATACCAGCTATCAGCACAGATCAGTACGGCAAGACGACCAAGCGGCGTTTGGAAAATGGGTAAATCCCTGTCGCCCGGCTGGATAAAAGGCTGTTCACTATCGATCGGATAATTTTTACGTACCGGCCCCGCGACACCACCGTCGGCATAGAAAACAAAGCTATTGTTGTACAGTGGTCCCGGCCTCAGGGAAATTCGGTTGTCTTCGATTTTCGGATCTGGAAGCACAATGGATCCGGCCACCAATGTCACACCGAATTCCCGCGCTAGCCCGGAAAAAATCTGCTGGTACTGCCCTGCCATCTCCGCAGATTTGGATTTGAACAGCGCTGCAGCAAACGGGTCGGTGGCAGTTTCCTCCATCAGCAGCCGGGCAAATTGCGGCAGGTTTCCCAGTGCCGACCAGAACAGGGCGGTATCTGTGCGCCGACTGGAGAAAACCATAAAGCTTTCACCTTCAGCAACCAGCCAGGTTCCAATATGCTCGGGAAACACCACCAGGCTTTTCGCACTCAGCAATCCCGCATCCCGCGCCCTCTGCAGATATTCGTGTAACTTGCGCTGCAGCCGTTCGGCACTGGCGTAGTCATCCGGTGTTAAATAGGGCTGGATTGATACCAGGTTCTCAGCATCCGGACGGGGGGTATTGAGCGGCTCGAGTACAACGGGCGGTTCCTCACGGACGCGGCTTGAGGGCGGGACATAGAGCAACGCGACCAGCACTGCGATGCATAAAACCAAAGTAACAAACAGTTTTTTTATCATTATTCTGCGTTTTGTTATGTGTAGTTTAACTACTATACCGATGTTCTATCCGGGCCGGAAACATTGACCTGGTGGCCAATACTTCCGAGGCAGAACTGAGATGCCAACACTGACATTCCGCATTTATCGCGAACTAAATGACTTTCTACCGAAGCCGTTCAGACAACGAAGCTTTACCCGGAAATTTGTCACTCTCAGCACCATAAAGGATGCGATCGAAAATCTCGGCATACCACATACGGAAGTGGATTTGATTCTGGTGAATGGCCAGTCAGTAGATTTTAGCTGGCGACCACAGGACGGCGACCGTGTCAGTGTATATCCAATGTTTGAATCACTGGATATCTCCGGCATCACACGGCTGCGCCCCAAACCCCTGCGCGAATCGCGCTTCATCCTCGATTGCCATCTCGGGCGCCTGGCACGTTACCTGCGGATGCTCGGTTTTGACTGCCTGTATTATGGACATTGCAGCGATGAACGCCTGGTAGCGATTTCCCTGGATCAGCAGCGGATTCTGCTTACTCGCGATCTGGGGCTGCTGAAACGAAAAGCGCTGACGCACGCTTATTATGTGCGCGCTACACGGCCTCAAAACCAGATCGAAGAAATCGTTGCTCGATTGCAGCTTCAGAACAGCTTCCGACCTTTTTCACGCTGCACGTTCTGCAACGCTCCCTTGGTAAAAGTAGATAAGCAGGCCGTGTGGTCAAAAATTCCCGAAAACAGCCGACGTTGTTTTAATGACTTTGCCTACTGCAATGTTTGCGGCCGCGTGTACTGGAAAGGCAGTCACTTCGAGCGTATGCAGCGACTGATAAGCAAGCTGAGAGATAGCTAGCAGCGGCGTCGATGCAGTGCCACCCACCGGAAACGCATTTTAGCGCAAAAAGAAAAAAGGCCCAGCCGCGTAAGCGACTGGGCCTTTGAATTAAAACCTGACGATGACCTACTCTCACATGGGGAAGCCCCACACTACCATCGGCGATGTTGCGTTTCACTTCTGAGTTCGGCAAGGGATCAGGTGGTTCCACAACTCTATTGTCGTCAGGCAAACTGGCTTGGGTTGGTGTTGGTCTTATGGGCGATTGTTGCCCTGCGCTACCTGTTATCGCTGTTTGCCTGGTCTCTTTGGACCGGCGATAACCCCAAATTAATCGGTGAAACATTCTGTAGTAATACACCGCAAGTCGATCTTGCTCTGTGTGTCTCTTGGGCCACAACCCAATCAATCGTTAGTAACCATCTCTGTTGTATGGTCAAGCCGCACGGGCAATTAGTACTGGTTAGCTCAACGCCTCACAACGCTTCCACACCCAGCCTATCAACGTGGTAGTCTTCCACGGCCCTTTAGGAGACTCGAAGTCTCAGGGAGATCTCATCTTGAAGGAGGCTTCCCGCTTAGATGCTTTCAGCGGTTATCCCGTCCGAACATAGCTACCCGGCAATGCCACTGGCGTGACAACCGGAACACCAGAGGTTCGTTCACTCCGGTCCTCTCGTACTAGGAGCAACTCTTCTCAAATCTCCAACGCCCACGGCAGATAGGGACCGAACTGTCTCACGACGTTCTAAACCCAGCTCGCGTACCACTTTAAATGGCGAACAGCCATACCCTTGGGACCGGCTTCAGCCCCAGGATGTGATGAGCCGACATCGAGGTGCCAAACACCGCCGTCGATGTGAACTCTTGGGCGGTATCAGCCTGTTATCCCCGGAGTACCTTTTATCCGTTGAGCGATGGCCCTTCCATACAGAACCACCGGATCACTATGACCTACTTTCGTACCTGCTCGTCATGTCTGACTCGCAGTCAAGCGCACTTATACCATTATGCTCATTGCATGATTTCCGACCATGCTGAGTGCACCTTCGTACTCCTCCGTTACTCTTTGGGAGGAGACCGCCCCAGTCAAACTACCCACCATACACTGTCCTCGATCCAGATAATGGACCAGAGTTAGAACCTCAAACA